>SDZD01000190.1 GCA_004172935.1 bacterium
AGCGAAACTCTGTGACCCAAAGCAATCGAATCGTACCGGCGCAACGTGGATCCATCCATGAGACCGAGTAACGTTCGGCCATCGTGGCCGACCGTGCGATCACCGGAACACGAATTAACATTCTTGAAATCGGGAGCGGGTTCGGGATTAGCCACGGCTCGTTTGCTCGTTTCATTTCGCGGGCACGAAACAAAAAAACTTCGCGCACGAAACGCTGCCCCCCACCGCACGAAACATCTCGCGGCCCAAAATCTCCGCCTACACAGCTGACGAGTCAAAGACGCTTCGTTCACTCTCGCCAACCTCCCCGCCCCGCACAGCGAAACGCTGTGACCTACAGCAATCGAATCGAGAAGGTGCAACGCAGATCCATCCATGAGACCGAGTAACGTTCGGCCATCGTGGCCGACCGTGCGACCACCGCAACACGAATTAACATTCCTGAGATCGGGTACAGGCACAGTCCAAGCACGCAAATTCCCATTCAATTTCGCGCGCACGAAACGCCAACCCCGTCGCACGAACACCCCCTACCCAATACTCATCATCCCCGTTACGCTACCCACATGCAGCCGACACTCCACACCCCGCGCCTCACGCTCGAGCCCTTCCGACAAAGCGATCTCGAGGACGTCTTCGCTTACGCAAAGGATCCCGCGGTCGCCGAGATGGTAACGTGGCCCGCGCATGAATCGGTGCAAGATTCGCAAGCGTTCCTAGATTGGATTCGCCAATCGACCAGCGATACGAAGGGCAACCTCTTCTACGTTTGGGCAATGCGACTAAATGAAACCAAGAAAACAATCGGCTCGATGAGCTTCTCGATGCCGAGTCCCGAAACCGGGCAGTTCGACTATGCGCTCGCAAGGACTCACTGGAAAACCGGTCTTACAACTGAAGCCGCCAAGTGTGTTTTCGATTGGGCGTTCAACACGATTCCCGAACTCAAGAAGTTTCAGGCTATGTGCATCGAGCAGAATCACGGTTCGCGAAGAGTGATGGAAAAGGTCGGGCTTTCCCTAAAAGAAGTGCGCGAGAAAAGCATGCTCGTAAAAGGTAATCACGTAGACATAGCTTTCTACTCGTTCGAAAAGTAAGATCCCAAAGGCCCAGTTCCACTCCAGCACCGAGAACCACGCGAAAGACCCACGCTCGCACCAGGTCTAGATCCGAAACGGAACTGAATCGCAAGAGCGGCACAAGAAAGAGTGATTAGGACATACGCAGGCCAGACTGAAGGCCGGTCCAGTCGCGCCATTTTCTCGCTACGTGTGTAATTTCCTTCTGATATGCTTTGAGACGAAACAAATAAG
>SDZD01000191.1 GCA_004172935.1 bacterium
GCTCAGGCTCCCAGATCCGGTTTCCGGTGACAAGTCAGCAGGGCGGAAAATGGCAGACAACGCCAGTGCATGCATGCGCGTGCGTGCAGGAGGCAGGGCCCTGAGGGGCCGAAATGCGTAGAGTGCGGCGTGGTAGGATGTGATGACGTGGAATGCGGGCATGGTGCAACAAGCGCCCAGACTTGCTGTGCTGCTGCGGCTGTGCAACCGGCCGCGGTGTGCATGTGCCACACCCACTCCCGCACACAGTGCAGCCATCGTGTGTGCACATGCGAGTGCGTACTGTGGTGGAATGCAGCACGCAGAGGGCACATGCGGTGTGCGCACATGTGCGTGTGTGTGTACGTACGTGAGGGGCGCCAACAAGCAGCCGGCCGCCATGTGTCGCACTCCTGTCCGGGGCATGTATGCCTGCCGGTCCACTGCATTCAGAATATCCACATGTATGCGTAGGAGTGTGACAGCGCGTGTGCGAGAGCGTGTGGGCGGGCAGTGGAACAGGTGGTGTGCATGTGTGTGTACATGTGCTGTGCAGCCATGTCACCGCGACACCCAGCTCGCACTCCTGTTACAGCAGCCACGTTGTGTGCCTGCCCCCCACGCCCATGTGCGCACACGTAGCTGATGACTGTACCTGTAGATTGCGCGGGTGTGGTGCTGTGCATCCTGTGTGTGCCGTGTGTCTTGTGGCTGTGCGGTGTGAGTGTGCGTGGACATGCGCGCACAGAAGGTCGGGCACAAGTATGCAGGCCTGCCACAGCACAGCCACGCATCACGCGTCGCAGCACACACGTGCAACGACACACTACAGCTGTGGGTATGTGGTTGACAGTGTGTGGTGGTGCTGATGATCACTCGATGTGGCGCTGTGCATGTACATGTGTGTATCCGTGGACATGCGCGCACCGCAAGTCGGCCACAGGCTTGCAGGCCTGTCAATGTACCGCCAAACAGCCAGCACACCAGCATACATGCGCACATCAATGATCAAGCCATGGGTAGGTGACGTGCGTTGCGTGGTGGTGGTTCTGTGGCACCGTGTAATGTGTGCACATGTGCGTGTGAGTGTGTGGATGTACATGTGCGCACCACCTACACGCACACCTGCCACTGCGCCGCCACGTACCCAACGTCGCAGCACACATGCTCCCAGCCACACTACACCTGTGGGTGCATGATCGGCACTGTGCAAGTGTGCGACGGACATGCGCGCGCGCGCACGCACCGCCACGCAGCCACCCCACTTGCGCGCAGCGTTGCAACCCTGCGCCTGCGCCTGCACACCGCCTGCCAGCTGCCAGCTGCCAGCTGCC
>SDZD01000192.1 GCA_004172935.1 bacterium
CGCGTGTATGCTGGGGCGCGGGATGCGTAGCTCCACAGTGGTAGGCCTGCGTATCTGTGACTAGCATGTTGCGCGCTCAAGTCCGTACCCACACACAAGTACATGTACAGCACCACACCAGGTGCTCATCAGCACCAGCGCACTGTGCCAACCATGTACCCATAGCTGTGCTGTTACGTTGCGCATGTGTGCTGCGACGTTGGACACGTGGCTGTGCTGTGGCAGGCCTGCATACTTGTGCCCTACCTTCTGTGCGCACACGTCCACGCTCACACACACCGCATAGCCACAGACACACAGCACACACGGGATGCACAGCACCACACCCGCGCGATCGACAGATACAGTCACCAGCTACGTGTGTGCGCATGGGCGTGTGGGGGCAGGCACACAGCAGGGCTGCTCGAACAGACGTGCGAGCTGGGTGTCATGGTGTCATGGCTGCACAGCACATCTACACACACACCCACACACATGCACACCACCTGCTCCACTGCCCGCCCACACGCCCACACGCACACACTGTCACACTCCTACCCATACATGTGAATGCTCTGAATGCAGTGGACCGGCAGGCATACATGCCCCGGACAGGAGTGCGACACATGGCGGCCGGCTGCTTGTTGGCGCCCCTCACGTACGTACACACTCACGCACATGTGCGCACACCGCATGTGCCCTCTGCCTGCTGCATTCCACCACAGTACGCACTCACGTGTGCTCCCACAATGGCTGCACTGTGTGCGGGAGTGGGTGTGGCACATGCACACCGTGGCAGGCAGCGCAACCACAGCAGCACAGCAAGTCTGGGCGCATGTTGCATCATGCCCGCTTTCCACGCCATCACGTCCCGCCGCACTCCACGCATTTCGGCCGCTGCCTCCTGCACGCACGCGCATGCATGCATGCACTGGCGTTGTCTGCCATTTTCCGCCCTGCTGACTCGTCACCGGAAAGCACATCTGGGAGCCTGAGCAACGAGACCCTGCGGATCTGCGCATCTCGTTGCCAGTCTGACCAGTTGAACAGGAAGCTGCTGCACAATACACAGTTGCCGTTGATGTGAACATCAGGAAGTGTGGCGGGTGCCGGGGGTAGGCGCCATTTGTTTTTTGTTTCCCTGCGCCCTGCTCCTTGTGCCCCGCCTTCCCACGCGCCTCCCGCGGCGCTCTCATGCATGTCACAGTTCGTCCACTTGCCTTCACCATGCCTGATCCACAACTCGACAGCTGCTTGAAAGCTGTGGAACATGGGAACATGGCATGGCTGCGGGAATTCGTTTCCTCCCCTGAAAACG
>SDZD01000074.1 GCA_004172935.1 bacterium
GTGGCGGTGACAGGGAAAACCGGTTCAGGAGTTGGAGAAACGTTGGCGTCCATTTGAGGCAGTTTATGAAGACAGGCACAGAATAGCACCTATGGAGGGGATATTAAGGCAATTGGGGAGTGGGTGTGTTGTCGTAAGCCGTTGTTTTAGTGCAGGAAAACGATTGGGGAGTAGGCACCTATGGGGCTTATTGCGGGGATTATGAGTAATGGGGAACTGATTGAGGGCGAACACAAGGTTCGCCCCTACAATGGGACACGGGCAATTAAATTATTTTGATTTGCCACTAACGAATAGAGAGTGAAAGTTCGATAGGGGTGTCAGGGTCAGGTGGACTTTCATTTAGGTGAGGCTGTGGGGAGGCAAAACAAAACCCCGCCACTTTTTGGAGTGGCGGGGTTTTGGAAGGTTTTGCTTTGTTTAGAAGCCGACGTTAACGCCAACGCGGACGTAACGAACGGTGGAAGCAACACCGGTTGGGTTGTACCAGCCGCCCTTAACTTCGAGGTCTGCACCTGGAGTCAAGTTGAAGGTGGTTCCAACGGTGTAGACCTCGCCCAACTTGACGCGGGAGAGACCATCGTTGTCGACGCCGAGACCGGAGCCAACGGGAGCAACGAAGCGGCCCGAATCGGCTTTGTAGTAACGGAAGTCAAGAGGCACACGACGCAAGAACGAAATCGGCAGGCGGACGGTACCGCTGATGTCGAAGCCGCGCTTGGCGGTCAAGAAGGCGGGGATACCCGCGATTCCGGTGCCGTTGATCATTGGAGCGCCCAAGAAGATGGGACGGTCGAACAACGCCTCGCCGTAGGAGCGAGCGTAGGGGTTGGCGGACGAAGCTGCGAGGAACTCGAAGTTGTCGTCAGCCTGACCGTACGAAGCGTTCAGGTCGAGGATTTTGGTGCGCAGGATGTTCGCAGTGGCGATACCGGCGATGGGGCGGCTGAGACCCGATGTGTCGGTACCATCAGCGGTACGGAGCGAACGCACAACTTCGATACCGATGGTGCGGTTGAAGAGCGGCAAGGTCAAGTCGACGCTCTCAGCACCCTGACGACGGTAGCCGTCCAACAAGCGGGTGTAGCCGAGTTGAACTGGCTGGCCCGAAATGCGGAACAGGTTGGTCGCAGCGCGCAAACCGGATTCGGTGTCGTCTGCAGGGGAAGCGCCGGTGTTGGAGAAACCGATGAGGCGCTGGTTAGCAACGTCGGTGGCCAAGTTGCCGGTGGAGCCTGGGTTCAAGAAGAAGTTGGCGCCGGTGTTGCCGTAAGGATCGTTGCCGTTGCCGCCGCCGAAGCCAGAGCCGATTCCAACGTTGGTCTGCGAACCGAAGAACGCCATCAACGAGAATGGGCCGAGGTTGGCGTCATAACGCAGCTGATCGGTTGGGGACAGATCGTTGTCATAGATCAAGCCCTGGCCGATTTTGGTGCGCTGGCGACCGAAGGTGGCGCTGGCGTTGCGAAGACCCAAGAAGCGGAAGTTGTTCAGGTTAGCCGTGATGTTGGCTTCACGAACATAGACGCCACCATTGGTGTCGCCAGCCCAGGGATCTTCGTAGTTGGAGCCGAGCGAACGGAGAGCCGCATTGACGCTCAAACGGTCCGAAACGCGG
Organism: bacterium; assembly: GCA_004172935.1. Taxonomy (GTDB): domain Bacteria; phylum Armatimonadota; class Abditibacteriia; order Abditibacteriales; family Abditibacteriaceae; genus Abditibacterium. The sequence continues at coordinate 1,619 of SDZD01000074.1, forward strand.
TCCGTCAAGCGGACTTCGAAATCGGTGTAGGAGAAGGTGCGGTTGTTAACGCGAACGTCGAACGGGTCGCCGCCGGGGCCGGAGTTGTTCGAGATGAACGGGTTGCCGCCACCAACGCCGTTGGCGGTGGAGTTGATACCAACAGTGCCAGGAGCGAGGTCAGGGCGCAAGAAGCGACGACCCTGGTTGGCATTGTCGATGTAGTTGGCATAGCCGCGACGGTGCAAGAACGAAGCAGCGATGGTCATGCGGGGTGGAGCCGCAATTTTGGCTTCAACGATGGCCAAACGGTCGTCGAGACCCTTGACCTGACCGCCAAGACGAGCCAGCTCGTCGTTGAACTCACGACGCAAGGAGTCGATGAGGTCCTGAACCTGAGCCTTGGTGATGTCGGGACCGGGTTTTGCTTCAAGTGCGGCAATACGGTCACGCAACTCTTTGTCGTTGTATGGGTTCTCAACGGTGGTGTTGGTAGTGGTTCCGCCGCCGGGGATACGGTCGAGGATACGGGCGATAGCAACCGCAAACTCGTAGCGGGTCATTGGGCGCTGGCCGATGAAGTTGCCCGTTGGTGGGTAACCTTCAACGATACCGGCGGCAGCCAATTTCTGGAGGGCTGGGTAAGCCCAGTGGCCCAAGGGAACGTCGGCGAACTCTTTCGAGCCGGTCATGTCCTGTGCGTGGGCCGACGTTACGAGCGTGGGGGCCACGATAGCGGGGGCAGCCGCTGCGACGGCAAGGAGAGCCGTCAATTTGGTGAATCGCTTCATTATGGTTAAAAAACCTGACAAAAACAACGAACAAAGAAGCGTTGCTTGTGCGAATGGCGATTTCAAGTGAAGTTAGGGGGAGTTACTGACGGAGTATCCATGTTCCCTCCGGCATCCCTGCCCTGCTCTTCAGTTGTCTTCGTTTTTCGCCGCACTCTGCATCTCTGGGCGTTTCCAGCTTACAGTTTTCCTCTACCCGCCAAGAAGCGGTAAGAATTGGAAAACAAAGGCGTTCCCATTTTACTCCCCCAACGCATTCTTGTAAAGCGACTCAAGAAGCAAGTTTTCGGGGCGATATTTAATGGTTTAGCGGCGCGCAGCGATGCATATTCGATGCCAAACCCAATGAGTCATGGGCTAAAAAACCGAAAAAACTCCGGCGCACGTCCCCAATGGACACTCGCACCGGAGTTATGTTTCGTTTTTTTTGCTCGATTTATGGGGTTTGTGCTATAGCTGTAGGCGCATTTCTCGTTATAGAAATTTGTCCAATGGTGATTGGTGCCTTAGAACCACCGGCATTGATGAGCAAATCGTAGCCGCCCGCATTGGCGAATTGGGCATCTGGTAGCTCAAAGGTCATTGTTGTCCAGCCCTCGCCCGGCTCGACGACTTCCCACTTGGTGGATTTGGGGCCACCCGCTCCATCGTATTCGATACGGAAGCCCGCAGTAGCAGTAAAGATGCTGGTTGGGTCTGGTAGAGGAGGACGCTTGACTTCGACTGAAACCGTGATGGGGACACCAGGAGCATTGTAGATAAAGTCATCATCGACATCCACATGAATAAACGGTTTAGCCGTGCTTGGGTCGAGGACTGATGTGGCAGGCGTTACAGTCAAACCACTCTTGCCACTGAAAGTTCTCACATCCTGAGCTTCGCCGCCGAAGTTTTTGTACTTGCGGAAATAGAGGCCCGCTTCCTCGCCACCTTTGCCAAGGTCGGCAGTTGCGGTTGTAGCTCCAACAAAACGCGCAGGGTTTTGCAAACGCAGCGAGATGGTTGTGGCCTGAGCAGCTTTAGCGGTTTCGCCAGCGACGCGGGTGATGATGACGGGGCTACCAGTGAGCGGAATGGCGCCATCGGGTGCAGTGACGCTTTTGCCTGTAGAGTCGATCAGCATCGAGTCGGGACGAGTCGCAATTGAGATGGAGTCAGGCGAAGCGGCGGGCATGGCGAGCGACGAGAGCTGCAACATACCTTTGCCATTTGGCGACCAAGCGACGATGGCACCCTCGCGCTTGTTATCGAAGAGCAAGACCACCGCGTTATTGTCGGATTGAAGAGCGCCCGCGAATGGAAGTTTGCCGACAGCCTGAGACAGAGCGGCGACACCGCCCAGAGCGGCGCGGGGCGTGCCATCGGCGCGGATGAGGCCACGCCCGTTGGTGGAGCCAGGGGCGTCGCGGAGAACGTTGTAGAAAGCTTTCTGTTCGCTGGCAGCCAAACCAAGAGCCAAAGAACGCACAGCGAAGTCGGCCTGGGCCTGTTCAGAGAATTCAGGTTGGTTTTGACCGTCTACGACAGGAAAGGAGACGCCGCCAATCCAGTAATCGCGGGTTTTGCCATCGCGCGGCGCGATGGTGCTGCGCAACACGCTGTAGGGGCGCAAAAAGGCTTCGGGCGTTTCGAGGGTTCCCGGCTGATAACCAGAGACGGGATAGACCGAAACACCGTCGATTTTTGGCGTCACGCCGTTCGTATTGAGATCGTTGAGGAAGGTCAGGTTGACGGCGCCCGGTTCAGCAAGGTGGATGATGGCGGTCTTGTCGGACTTGCGGGCGGCATCTACGGCCATCGTGGAGAGAAGGCGGTAGGTGCGGGCAACCGAGTAGAAGTTGGCGGCATCGGGGTTTTCCCAGACCTGCCACGCCTGAACATCGTTTTTGTAGCGGCCCACTACGCGCGTCACGTAGTTGCTCCACGAAGGATAGGCATCGGTGCGGGGCGGCGACAGGCGCTTAACGCGGGCATCTCCCGTTATGTTGACCGAAGCCCAGGGCGCGGTATCGCCAAGAATACCGACGATAGTGAGACCACGTTCGCGAGCGGATTTGACGAGTTGGTCGTAGGCGGGCCAATTGAAAGTGGCGCCTTTTTCGGGTTCGAGAGTGCCCCAATCAAAGCGAAATTTGATGAGGGTGGCACCGGAGGCTTTGACCTGATCGAGCAAGGTTTCGGTTTCTTCGGGAGGGAAAGATGCGAAATCGACCATTACGCCAAGATTGCCCGCTTTGGCGAGAGCTTCGCGGTGATTGGTGGGTCCGATGGCGAGGCCATCCTTGCTGGTGATGGCGACGGTGCGAATAGCGTTTTGCCAGGCCACACCGTAACCGAAGAGCTGGGCAAGCGCCCGCAGTGGCACGAAGGCGCGGCCATCAATGGTTTTGGAGGGCGCTAAATCGACGAGAGTGCCATCGGCAACGGCGCCGGGTTGGCCGGGACGCAACGAATAGGTCTTGCCGTTTTGAACGATGTCAATACGGCTCTGGGCGGGCAGATAGTTGACCTCGGCGCCCAAAGACTCCAGTACGCCGCGCAACGGGACATAGACCGAACCGCTGATGAGTTGGGGCGCCGGATTAGAAGCCACATTGCGCCCGTTGATATTGATCACGATGGCGTTCGGGTCGACTGGAAGCGCATCAGCAGGGGCAGGAGCGGGTGCAACTACTGCCGCCGCAGTGTCAGGAACCGGAGCGGGAATAGGCGCGGGGGCAAGAGTGCCCGGCACTGCTAGAGTAGTAGGCGGCGTCAGCGGCGGAACAGCGGGGGCTGGTACAGCCAGTGGTGCGGCGACTGGAGGCGCGGCAACACGCGGAGCTGAGGGAACTGGGGCCGGTGTGGTAGGTGGCGTCAGAACCGGAACTTCCGGTGTGGTTGGAACTGCCGGGGCCGGGGCAACAGCCGGGGCGGCGGGCAATTTTTGGACGGGCGTTTGGGCCTGGGCATTGGCGGCGACCAGAAGGGCGCCACTCAAAACCGCGATGGTGCGGCAACGAAGAATGCGATGATCGGGGTACAACACAAGAACCTTTCGCGCGCCAAGTAAGGAGCGACAAACCATTAAAAGACAGCAAGCCGCTTTCCAAGTCGCCTTTGTCGCGTAAAGAAAAGCAGTGATAACGAGACGTAAGGAAAGAAAGGGGAGTTCAAATCGAGGGAAGCGAGGAGACGAAAAAAAACCGCGCCCTTGCGGACGCGGTTTTTTTAGAGCAGAATTAGCCGCCCTGTTCGGCAACGATACGAGCCGCTGTTTCGTAGGAGATGTACTCACCTTTGGATTCAACGAAGTAGCGGTAACGCAGGTAACCTGGTTTGGACATGTAGTTGCATTCAGCTGTGAACGCTGTCAATCCAGACACCTTTGGGTAATCTTGTGCCTGAGCGGCAGGAGCGGTTGCGGCCGCGACGGTAGCGGCGGCCAAAGCCAGAGCGATGATAGTTTTGCGCATTGAAAAATTCCTCCCATTCATAGGGTTTTCTTTCACGATGAGTGCGCCGAAACGCAACTCGTAGAACGACAGCGCACCTCTTTGGCAAATTGAAGGCCGAAAACCCTCCGGCATGCCATAAAGTACGGCTTAATCTTCTTTGATTGCAGATAACAGTTCAAGGCGTGCTTAAGAAGTGATGTTGTATTGATGGGGCATAGAATTTTAAACTGTGGTCCTCAAGAGATTTTCTCTGGGTCTAAGGCGAGCGCCTAAGCGCCGCCTTTTTGTGTTTCTGGGAGCATTACTATGTCAGGATTTCAGGCGCAGTTCACGCGCGATGGCTATGAACGCCTTAAGACCGAACTCGAACAACTCAAGCTGGATCGCATCGCGCTCCGCGAAGAGGTCAAAGAAGCCCGCGAATTGGGCGACTTAAAAGAAAACGCGGGCTATCATGCGGCTCGTCAAGCGCTGGGAATTCTCGAAGGACGCATTTCGGGTTTGGAGACACGCCTGGAAGATGCGGTCATCGTCGAAAGCGGCTCATTTGAAGATGTCGTTCTGGGCATTCCCGTCAAGATCAAGAACCTCACCAACGGCATGGAGCGCGTTTACACCATCGTCGGCTCGGAAGAGATGGAGTTCACCGAAGGCGGCGCAAGCGAGCTTTCGCCTATCGGACAAGCTCTGCTGGGCAAAAAAGTGGGCGATGTGGTGAATATCAACCCGCAGGTTCAGTTTGAAATCTTGAGCATTGGCGTCGAGGCATAAGAACCGATTGACTTACAAAATGGCGCCCCTAGTAATGGGGGCGCCATTTTTGTTTTGCGCGCAGGAGTGCAACCCGCGCTTCTCGACCTTCGGGCACCACACCCTGACGTTGTCGGGTCCCCGATCTTCATGGACACAGCAGGTGCGCTTCGCGCGCTAAATATCGAAGACGCGCCGAGGCACGTCTCTACGGGGGTATCTCGCCGAATCTATTATGGGGCGGGGAACCGTTAGAGAGCTAACACCATTTTCACCTCTACGGAAAATGTCAGGCTTCCTTAATAGAGGCTTTGCCCTTCTCTGTGGGGATGTGGGCACACTTTCCTGTTAGTGGCTCCCGCCTATTTTTGCTGTGACATCCTCTCGTTTCGACCGCTTTTATCTCTGGTTTTTGTTCGTGTTGGTGGTTGCGGGGGCGTGGCACTGGAACCATAACTTCGGGCCGTGGGCCAGAGCGGAAAATTTGTGGCAGATCAATGATGTGCCGCAGATTTTGCAGGGCTATAAGGCGACTCCCAATTTATTGATTGATGGGTGGAAATGGTGGCATGGGGCTTGGATTCAGCAGGGCGTAGAGGCTTATAGGCCTCTCTCTTCTGTTTTGCTGTGGCTCGAATGCTTCGCCGGAGAGAAGTTCGGGTTCGAGTGGGTGTCTCGTTTCGGCGTTTGTCTGGTCGGGCTAATTTCGTGGCAGTGTGTGGGGTTGGCGCGCGAATTTACCCGTTCCAGAGGTTCGATGTTGATAGCGGCGCTATTAGCGCCCGCAGCACGCTTCTGGTTGATGGGTGGGGTGGCTACGCCGTCTTGGCTGACCTGGTTCGCGGTGCATCACGATTTGGCGATGATTTCGGCGTTGCTGGGGGCGTTGCTGTGGTGGACGCGATGGCTGAGATCGGGAAAACGAAGCGATTTAGGGTTGGCACTGGCGCTGTTTGTGGCAGGAGTGCTGTTCAAAGAATTCGTTTATATCTTTCCGGCGATGGCGTTTTGCGCGGCGCTATTCACCTATGATAGGTCCGTTGACATTCGCACGGCGCTGCTATGGGTGGGGGCGATGCTTGGATTTCTGGCTTGCATGTGGGCGTTTCGAGCGCATGTTTTGCCGCACGCTTACAATCCCCCGCCAGTTACGCTGGTTCATTTTGAACAACGGCCATTTTTGTACTGGTTTCCCAGCTACTATAAATATGTTCTATCGGGCGACTGGTTCTTACCGACGGTCGCGCTGTGGCTATTAGTTTCGGTGGGTGCTTCGATACGGTGGAAGAGCGCGATGATCAGCCCAACTGTGCGTGTGGTGTATCCGTTGGGGGTTATGGCAGTTGTGCTGTGGCTGGGTCAAGTGTTTTATGGACTCGCCGAAGGATTCTGGTATTTGTTCGAGCCGAGGACTCACTGGGGGCATTTCATCGACCTGGCTCAGATGCTATTTTCGCTGTGGGGACTGAGCGCGATATGGAAATATCGGCGCCAGACACCTTCGCTGGCGGTAACAGGGGTGTTTTTTCTGGCCTATGCTCCCGTATGGACTTATTTGGGTTGGCATTACACGCTTACAGGGTGGTTCGTGCGCGCGGCGCTGTGGTGGCCGCTACTTTATCAACTGGCTCGGCTTGACTGGCTGAAATGGCCCGCAGCGGAGGCGAAAGTGCGAGAATATTTTGCGGGAGTGGAGGCGGCAAAAACGCCTAATGCATTGGGCCTGAGAGATATAAAATCGCCGCAGAGTACCGTAGATTAATCACCAGAAAGTGGGCGAGCCAAATGGCTCGCCCACTTTCTGGTTTTTTAGACGCTGAAGGTATCGAAGGCTTGCTTGAGGGATTCGAGAGCTGGTTTTTTGGGGCTGTATTCGTGGCCTACCCAGCCGGTGTAACCGAGTTCTTCGATTGTGCGGGCAATGGGTGGGTAGTAGATTTCCTGGGTTTCGTCGAGGTCGTTACGACCGGGGTTGCCCGCTGTGTGGAAATGGCCGATATGCTCGATGTTGGCGCGGATGGTGCGAATGAGGTCGCCTTCCATGATTTGCATGTGGTAGATGTCGTAGAGCAACTTAACTCGTGGGGAATTGACGGTGCTGACGACTTGAACGCCCCAAGTCGTGTGGTCGCACTGATAATCGGCGTGATCGACTTTCGAGTTGAGCAGTTCCAGAACGAGGGTTACACCTGCTGCTTCGGCCATGCCTTTGACGAGGTCGAGTCCTTCGATGGTGTTCTGGGCGCCTTCCTGTTCGGATTTGCCGTTACGGTTGCCCGAAAAGACGATCAGGTTCGGAATGGAGTATTTTTTCGCCATTTCGAGGGATTTACCGATTTCATCCTGGATGCGGGTGTGGTTTTCGCGCTTGTTGAGGCCATCGGTGAGCGACTGGTGTCCGCCAACAGAAACGATGGTGAAACCCATGTCGCGGAGTTGGTCGAACTCTTTTTCGGGCGGCATTTCGACGCCAGTGACTCCGAGGTCGTAAACGTCTTTGAACGATTCGATGGGCACCGAGCCAAAAGCCCAGCGGGCGACGGCTTGTTTGAAAGAACTCATGACGCGCGCAGTTAAACGAATTGACTCGGTGGCAAACGCAAATTATGAGAGGATTTTTTGGATTCTTTTGACTGCAGAAGAGAAAGAATGGGGCGTGGAATGGTTTAGCTATTGGGTGAGTGAAAGAACTTCCGGCATCGCTACAAAAAAATATCATTTAAGAAAAACATTTATGGAAGACTGCGCGTATTCAAGGACGCAATGCCCATGTTTTCTTTGCTTCGCCCCTGCGTGGTTTCGATGCTGTGTTTGATTGGTTTACACGCAGCTCCTGTTATTGCCGCTGACATGATTGTCGCGACTGCCGACAAGGTGGCGGATAATGGCACGTCAAGTCGGTTGTCTGGAACTACGAATCTGGCGCGCGCAGTTCTCATCGTCACACCGAACTGGTCGGAAGGAACGAAGCGCTACGTCACTGCACCGCTGGGTGTTACTTATAAAGACGGCGGTTGGTACTTGGCGACACTTGACGGCTCGATTTTGCCGATTGGCAGCGCATACAATATCGAGTCGTTTGGAGCACTCGATAACGCCTGGGTGCATACGGCAACAGCGGGCAACACTCAAGGCAGTTCGACAACACTCGACGCGAACAAATGCACGGGCAAACCTCCACTCATCACCGCAGTCTTTAGTGAAGGGGGAGTTAAAAATCCGCACCCAGTCGGGGTCCGTTGGAATTGGGACATGCCGAAGAAGGTGGAAATTTTCAATCTCGATGGGGCGGCTATGCCCGAAGGTGCCCAATTTAACGTTGTGTTCGGCGATGGATTCGAGCAGGTTGACCTGACACCAATTGCACACAATAGCCACATTTCTCAAGTCGGCCAAAATGAGCGCAACAGGTTTTTGCTGGCAACGCCGCTTGAAATGACGCCGCGTTCGCCACTGGCGAATGCGACAGCGGGGCTGTTCTACGATGGACAGAACTGGTGCTTTTTCAACCAAAATTTAGCGCCATTAAAGAAGGGAGCCATTGTGCTGTACAGAGGAATCGAGCCGCCTAAGGGCGACCCGCCGTTTCGTAATACGCCCAAAGTCGGTATTGGGGGAAAGATAAACAAAGTTCCTGGCGGGTTATTGAACTTGCCCGCGCTGCAGAAGAAGAACCCGAAATTGCGGGTATTTGTGACTGGATTTACCTGCAACCGTGAATCGTGGGACGATATTTTGGAGCGCGATGGCAAGCGTGACGAGGTGTTTATTGGCGCGCAGTGGGTGAAGTTACAGCTGACGGAAAACCCGTTGAATCCGCGTATTCTGGCGGATTCAGGTTTGTTGAAGTCGGCCATTTACGGCGACCCCGAAGGCGAAGGTTGGCATCGTATCGCGGCGGGCAGCGCTGATCCGAACGTTTTTGTGGGAGGGGGAGCGGGCGGACTCAGAACAGGAGATAGCTTTCCGCGCGTTCCTTATCGTTGGACTGGTGAACCACGCGAAGACCGTTTGCCGTTCAAGATTTGGGAGGGTGAGCTGGATTACTCGAAGCCAGAAGAGCGCATCGTGGTGCTGCCAACCATTTGGGAGTGGGATGGGCCAGCCGACTTCTTGACGGGCTTTGGGCGCTTTCTGGAAGACCCAAATAATCCTCTGGGCTTTCTAAAAATTCCAGCCTTTTTTCTGGATGTGAATAGCAATGTGCGGGGAATGATGGCGGGCGGCGCAAATACCGATGAGTTGCGCGAAAGGGCGGTGTTTCCGATGAAAGCGGCATGGGCAATTGGGCGAACGGTGAGCGTCAACGGAGATTATTTCGGCGACCCGCACGACCGCCCGATTGGAATCGGGGGCGCGACCAGTGACCGCGAGAACCCTTTCGCTCCTTACGGAATTATCCTCACGCCAGAAACAGCGGATTGGCTGGCGACAACAGATTTTGGACATGGCCCCGGTGTGATTTCGATTCGCTACAAGGACTCGGAGCGTTTCCAAGGCGATTACACGATTTTCGTGAAAATCGAGAAGATGAATTGAGAATTGGGACTATCGAGATAAAAAGGGCCGGACGCTTAGCGTCCGGCCCTTTTCTATTTTTGTGAGATTAGGCTTCGGGCTGTTCTTCTTTGTCGAAGGCGGCGTCGAAGGCTCGGTCGGATGGTTTGAAGTCGGCTTTTTTGATGAAGGCGGCGGCTTCGGTGGCGCCGTGGACTCGGTCCATGCCGGAGTCCTCCCACTCGTTGGAGAGGGGGCCTTCGTAGCCGATGTCGTTGAGAGCGCGGATGATTTCCTCGAAGTTGATGGAGCCGTGGCCCAGGGAACGGAAGTTCCAGTAGCGACGGTGATCGCCAAAGTTGAGGTGGCCTCCGAAGACGCCGCTTTCTTTAAGGACTGGCGACCAGTGAACGTCTTTCATATGGACGTGGTAGATGCGGTCGGAGAACTCATAGATGAAGCGAACATAATCGACGCCCTGATAGCCGAGGTGGGAGGGGTCGTAGTTGAAGCCGAAAGTTTTGCGGTTACCGAGAGCTTCGAGGGCACGCTTGGCGGTGACGATGTCGAAAGCGATTTCGGTGGGGTGGACTTCGAGGGCGAACACGATACCATTTTCATCGAAGACATCGAGGATAGGATTCCAATCGGCGGCGAAGGATTCGAAACCTTTGTCGATGGTATCGGGCGCGACGGGTGGGAATGAGTACAGGTAGGCCCAGATGGGGCTGCCTGTGAAGCCGTTGACAACCTTGACGCCAAGGTTTTTGGCGGCGATGGCGGTGGTCTTCATTTCCTCGGCTGCGCGCTGGTTGACGCCTTTGGGGTCGCCATCGCCCCAAACGTGTGGTGGCAAGATGGACTTGTGGCGCTCGTCCACGATGTCCGACACGGCCTGACCAACGAGGTGGTTGGAAATGGCGAATAATTCGAGGCCGTTATCGCTCAGGATTTTGCGTTGCGCTGCGCAGTAGTCGAGGTCGGTGGCGGCTTTTTGAACGTCGAGGTGGTCGCCCCAACAGGCGAGTTCGAGTCCGTCAAAGCCCATCTGTTTCGCGAGGGGCGCAAGTTCGGTGAGCGGCAGGTCGGCCCACTGGCCGGTGAACAAGGTAACTGGTCGTGCCATAAGTTTTCCTTCTGGGAACAGGGTTATTTTACAAGTGACAGCAAGTGGTTTTGGTGCAACTTAACGAAAACTGCCTTCTCAGTTCGAAGAGGGTAAGCTTGGGAGATGCCCGATTTGTTGGTGAAGCTATACGAATTGCCGTCGATTGAACCGTATCTGGAAAAGGTCGCCGCGCATGGCGTGGATGTGCGGCGCGCGATTGCACCGGAAAAACATGTGATTTGTGACTTCGCACGCACCCATTTCAACGAAGGATGGGTGAGCGAAATCGAGGTCGCTTACGCTCAGACCCCACACGGGGTTTTTGTGGCGACTCAAGAGGGTAAATGCGTCGGATTTTCGTGTTACGATGCAACGTGCCGAGGCTTTTTTGGGCCAACAGGCGTGGATGCCTCCGAGCGGGGCAAGGGCATTGGAGCGGCATTACTGCTGATGGCGCTACACGCGATGAAGCATGTGGGATATGGATACGCGATTATCGGAGCGGCAGGTCCAGTAGATTTTTACGCGCGGCTGTGCGGGGCGACGGTTATCGAGGGTTCGGTGCCGGGGGTCTACAAGGGGATGCTGAAGTAGGAGTTTTTAGTCGTTAGTGATTAGTTTTTAGTTTCGCTCATCGAATAACCGAAGGTACGCCCATTCCATTCGGGTCGCCACGTAGCGCCGCGCGAGGTTTTTAGTTCGCGGATGATGTTGGCTAGTTCGTGGGATTGTTCGCGTGAAGCGAAGGATTCGCGGGGGATGAAACATCCGTCCAGAAAAGAGGAAAGCCAAAGGTCACCGTTACGTTCTATTACCCAGATGACTTTTTTCCAAGGGAAGAAGATGCTACGCGAGGGGTAGTACTTGGAAACCCCGGCTTCGGAAATATGGATTTGGAAGCGGCGCTTGGAGCAGATTCGAATGAGAAGACCGAGGGGGAGTCCGGCTCCGAAGATGGCTGCGTCGATGATGAGAAAAACCGTAGCAAAAGCCACGAGAAATTCGAGGATGCCAGTGAGCGCCCCCGTAGCTAAAAATGTCATGCGGGCTAAAGTGGGGGTTGTTGCCAAGCTGACGAGCAAAGGGAATGCGACTACGAGGATGAAGCCCAAAGGTGTCAGGGATTCCAATATGATGTAGCGGCAAAGCGCCTTTAATGAGAAGTTAATCGCGACGCGAATGGATTTGGCTTCGGGCTGAGGAGCGGGCGGGATAATGCCACGCCCATGCGGGGAAGCGATGGGAGGAACATGATGAGGGGTCATATGGATTATTCCTCATTTATGTAGCCGAAAGTTGTGTCCTATGAGGCGCCTCTGGTTTGCCATAGTTGGCGAATGGCTTGGGTGAATTTTTTGGAGTGGGCGGGCGAATCGAAAGAGTCGCAGGGAATGAGATAAATGCTAGTCAGGGTGATTAACCAGATGTCGTTGTTGAAATGGAGAATCCGCTTGATTTTTCTCCACGACCACAAAATATTCCAACGAGGATTGCGAATGTAAATACCAACTGGGCGGACTTCGATTTCAGTATGTAGTCCAAATAATAGAGTGGAGATAGGTAGCATACTCGCGACCAAAAAATGAAGTCCAATACCGATGAAGAATAACTGGGCCAATGAAAGAGGACGATAAAAATTCCGTATTGGGTTGGGAAGCACAGCGAGAACAACCATGACCACAAAAATAATTAGGATGTTAGCGGGATGCAAACAATCAGCGCAAAAAGAACGAAAGCTGGTTGCCACCGAGACGGGAATAACTATCGTTTCGGTATCAGTTTTTTGTGTTTGCTGGTGCCGCTGGCCGGAGCCGTGCGGTGAAGCGATGGGTGGGGGTAATTTTTCTTCAGGCATTGGACTGTATGCTGGCGCGGCGTAGTTGGTGGAGAGATGTAGCGAAGGTTTGGGATTGAGTGGAGGAACCGAAGGATTCGCGGGGAAGGAGGTAACATATGGGGAGTGAACCTACAGGATGGGCGATGAGGCATACATTACCATCGACATGAAGAACCCAAGCGATACGATTCCAGGGCAGGAGAAATTCGTGGTCGGAGTAGTTGAGATTTGAATCAAGGTAGTTGATGTGGATGCCGGTTTTTTCGACTTCAACCTCGAAGCGACGGTCGAATACCAGTTGTCGGAAGGTAGAAGCAGCGATGCTCACAAAGGAACAGGCGGCAAAACACGAAATCAATAATGCGAGTGGAGAGAGGAGTGGGCTGAGAAGCCGAAATACCAGAAGGTTGTTTATTTGCGAAATGACCGTGATGGTAATGCAAACGATGAAAGCAAAGCCCAAGTTACTTGGTAACAGATAGTAGACAAGGGCCGAGCGGAGGGCGCTTTCGAATGACAGATCGACCTGAATGATGATTTCGATTCCGTCCGTCAGTTCGGTTGGGATGATGCCCGCGCCATACGGGGAGGCGATTGGGGGAAGGTGAGGCTCCTTTTGCATGACTTCCTGAGAACTTTTTTAATTAGTAGCAATTAGTTTTAAACGGGCCGATTTCGTGAGTTTAGTGGGGGTTATCTGGGAAATCGTGGTACAGATTGCTTGCAAAATGGGAGTGACATGGGCAGTTGGGAAAGTTCTGCTGGCCGGACAACTCTTGCGAAAACCACTTTAAAATCGACGTGCTTTGATGAATTGGGGAGTTTTGTTACTAAGTCTGGACAAGTGCAGAAGATTAAGAACTAAATTGGCCCAAGAGGGGTATAAAAGGCGAAAACGTCGCTTAATGATGGAATAAGAAAGAAAATTTGGACTTTTTACCCGGCAAAACGTACGCCGACGCACATGAGAGTTAAAAGTTTGGTTAAAATAGTCGCGGCGTTTTGACCCAACGCTTTTTCCCGGTAAGTCCAAAAGAAAGGTTCTAGGAATATCTTTGGGGCGGTTGCCGTTGGTTCGAGAGTTCTGCTCGGCGGTCGTATTTCGCACATTATGGCTTTCTCTTCGCGGTCACGGGCGCACAAACCCGTATCATCCAGCCTCCTATTGACGGGTGGCATTTTGTTGTTCTCGCTCGGCGCTCAGGCCGACGTGTACCATCCCGTCGCGGACGGTGAGACGATTACGTCTATTGCGTCCCGCTATCACGTTTCGACCGATGCGCTTCGTCAGGCGAACGGCTTATCTGGCAGCGACAACACACCTCTTGGCTCGATGTTATTGCGTGTTCCCGGTGTGAGCAGCGGTCAAGTGCCGTTGTCGGCTCCTGTTACAGCACCCGTCGTTCAAGCTCCAGTGACTCGTTCCGCACCACGCGGAAGCGGTTCGATGGCACGTGCAGTGATGGATACAGCGCGTGACGGCGACACCTGGGATTCGATTGCAAATCGTTTTCGTGCAGCCGGCAACGAAGTCTCGACAGAGGCTTTGCGCCAGCGCAACGGCGACGCAGCCTTTCCAGTAGCCGGACAAAAAGTTGTCGTTCCGTTGGGCCAGTTGAATTATCAGGCTCCTCCGGTTTACGCACCACGTGTCGCGACAAACGCTCCGGTGGGACGCCCATCCATCGTGCCTACCTACACGGCATCGGCACAAACAACACCTCCCAGCACAAATGCAGCGCCTCAGGGCGAACCACGCAATCTGGGCGGCGGCGTATATGCTTCGGGCGAATTTGATCTGGGCAGCGGCGCCCCCGTTTCGACGGTACGCGAGATTCCACAGAAGGCGCCTATTTTCGGCTCGACTTCGGTTGTGGACACACGACGCGGCGGACTCGCTTCGCGCGGCGGTTATGGGCAGATGGCCCGCTCGGCATTGGGAGGCGAAGTGCGCGTTCTGGGTCAGGACGAAGTCGCTACCGCTCCTAAAGTGAACGGCGCCCCTACGGACATCACCACTCAACCAGTTCGTCCTTCGGGTTCGATGGCGCGTGTCGGTCAGATTTCCGGCCCCGGTGCCCGCATCCGTCGCTTGCCAGAGGATTCGGCAGCCACGCTGTATTCCTGCGCACAGGGCACACGCCTCGCGGTTTTGCGCCAGAGCGGCGCATGGTCGGCAGTTTTGATGAGCGACCGTTCGACAGGCTGGGTTCCTACCAAGTACCTGCAAATGACCGATCAGACGCTGGATGTTTCGTCGCAAATCGTGACGACTCCTGGCCCTGGCGGCGCGGTTTCGGGAGCTAACACTCGTTATGCCTCCCAGAGCGGAACAGTTGCTCAGGCGCTTCGTTGGCTCGGCACCCCGTATCGCTACGGCGGCACGACACGTCGCGGCATTGATTGCTCATCGCTCGTGCAACACTCCTTCGCGGCGTGCGGCATCAGCCTGCCCCGCACAGCAGCCACGCAAGCCCGCGTTGGCAAAGCCATCGCGACGGCCGACTTGCAAGCTGGCGACCGCCTGTACTTCTCGGCTTCGGGCACACGCATCGACCACACCGGTTTGTACATGGGCAACGGCTTGTTCGTTCACGCTTCCGGTTCAGGCCGTCGCGTGATGGTTTCGAACCTGTTCGAAGGCCGCAACTGGAACATCTTCGTCGGCGCCCGCCGCTAGAACGAACCAGAAAGTCATAAAAAAACTCCCCGCTCAATCGAGCGGGGAGTTTTTTGTTTATTTTCATGAAGTCTTTGAGTCGATGGGGAGGGTGAAGAGGAAGGTAGCACCGTGGCCAGGTTCGCTTTCAACCCAGATTTTGCCACCGTGGGCTTCGACAAGATGCTTGGTGAGGAATAGGCCAAGACCGGTTCCGGTGGGTTTGGCGCCAGCACCTACGCCCTGGGCCGATTGGGGGGCGCGGCTAAAGCGGGAAAAAAGCATCTGTTGTTGTTTTTGGGGTATGCCGGGGCCTTGATCGCGGACCCAGAGTACGACAAAACCGGATTGGACGTGGGCGCCGAGTGTGACTTCACCTGCGGGGGAGTATTTTTGGGCGTTGGAGAGCAGGTTGATGAGGATCTGCTGAACTTTGTCGGCATCGGCGAAGACTGCGGGCAATGGAGTGATTATTTCGGTTTTCAGGGTATGGCGGCGAGAATAAGCGCGCTGGGTTTCGAGGGAAAGTTCGATGATGGGGATGAGTTCGGTGGTATCGCGGTTCACCTCGATGGTGCTACCCGCTTCGAGTTTGGCGGCATCAAGCAGGGTATTAATCAGGCGAGTTAAGCGATCACTTTCGCTGCGGATGAGACCCAAAAAACGGGAGCGGGTGGCGGAAGGAAGCGTGCTGGTGCCGCCGCTTTCGTCGCGCGACAACATGCTGGAAAAGCCGGAGATGCTGGTAAGCGGGGAACGCATTTCGTGGGCGACGAAGGAAACGAAATCGCTTTTCGCCTGTTCGATACGGCGGCGCTGGGTAACATCAGCGAAAACGGCGACAAGGCCCGCTAATTCGCCTTCGCTGCCACGCAGAGGGGCGATGTGGCCCTCGACGGCGATGGGGGCGTCTATAGAGCCGCGAAAGAGCAGCACGGTTTCGTCGGGGTCGCGCTCTTTCGCGGAGAGCGAAGAGATGGCGGCCAGAGGGAAGTCGGGCAGTTTGAAGCCGAGCGGGATGCCAATGACCTGATCGCGGCCCAATTCGGGGAGCAACTGTATGGCAGCGGCGTTGACGAGTTGGATACGGCCCACCTCATCGGTGACGACTACCCCATCGGTCATGGATTGCAACACCGTTTGCATGAGGGTCTTGTCGGTTTCGAGTTCGCGGTTGGCGATGGCAAGCGCGCCCTGACTTTGTTCGATGCGAAGCGCAAGGCGGTTGTAGAGGCGTACGTTATCGAGGGCAGTGGCAGCCTGATTGGCGATGGCTTGCAGCAATTCCAAATCGGCCTGAGCGAAAGGGATTTCACCTTCACGATTTATGACTTCGAGCGCGCCGACGACATCTCCGCGCATACGGACAGGGACGGCGAGAATGGAGCGGGTTTCGAGGCCAGTGAGCAGATCGAAACGGCCCGGATGGGCTTGATCACGAATATCATTGGCGATGTAAGCCTCGCCGCTCTGGGCGACCTGACCGACGACACCTTCGCCGAGCGCGACCTTTTGACCGATGAGGGGAGCGGAGCGGGGGCCGATGGCAGCGACGAACTTGAGATGAGTGCCGTTGTCTTCGAGCAGGAGCGCCGAAGCCCCACTCGCACCAAGGGTTTTGGCGGCAAAGGCCAATACGCGCTCCAATAGGTCTGACTGGTTGCGGCCCACTGCCACCAAGTCGGCAACTTGCGTAAGTGCTTCGACGGTGGAGTTGATGGAGATGGAGTCGCGTTCTTGGCGGCGGGCACGTCCGATGACCCCCACAAGAGCAGTGAGGCAGATAGCGAACCATGGCACGCTGGCGTCGAGCCAGATGTTGTTGGTGAACATCCCAACCGAAATGAGGGCCACAACACTGGCGCAGAGAAGGGCAAGAGCCGCGCTCCAGGCGGGGCGCCACGAGGCCGACAAGCCGCCGACAACGAGCGTGGGCAGAACAGTGAGGAACAGGTGCCAGGCCAAAGGAGCACGGCGCAGAGGGGTATCGGTGAGCAGGTTATCGAGTGCGACCGCCGAGAGGACGCATTCAGGGACGCGGTGGCCACTTGGAGTGGGATAACGCGAGGCCATGCCGCGCGCTGTCACCCCGACAAGTGCCACTCGGCCTTTGAAAGTGTCGAACAGGGAGGGATTTTTCAGGGCGTCGGCCAAGGAAACGATTTTGAAAGCGTCGTTTTCGTCGCCGCCTATGCCCTGCGAGAAGTTGAGCAAAAGGGGTTCTTGAGGCGGAGGAGGTAGCACCCCCGAAGCAATGGCTGTCGCGACGGAAAAGGGCGGCAACAAACGCTCGCCTAACTGGGCATCGACGGGGAGCAAACGGGCGCGACCAAAACGGTCAAATTCATATGATGTGTGCCCGGCACCCGCCGCCGCCGCAAGCAACTCGTCGGGCGGGGCGGTGACGGATTGAACGTTTGTCAGAGGACGCGGGGCATCAGGGCCGCGCTCTTCAGGCTCGAACGCAAAGCGTTCGAGGGCAGTAGAGGGCGGCACTATCGGACTAGCGGCATTGCGTTGCAGTTCGAGAGGAAGCGTTACCGCGCCGTTATATCGCATCGCGGCCAACAGTTCGTCACGCCCGTTTTTGCTCAGAGGCAACTGACAAAGGGTGGGAAAATCGAGCGCGACTGCGGAGGCGCCGCGATTTTTAAGGGCACGCAGGGTGTAGGCGACATCGTGGGCATCGAAAGCGCGACCATCCCAACGGGCTACTGTCGCCCTGTCTATGGCCAAGATGACAACGGAGTGGGCAGGACGTGGGGCACGAAGAAAGAACCACCAATCGAGCGTGTCCCATTCGAGCGAATTGACAGCTCCACCCAAAAAACCAGGTCGCAATAAAAGCAACAGGCTCAGCGCGATAAGTAGGCCCTGCGCCATGCCCCATGTGACACGCGACTGACGAGGCCCATGAGCAAGCGAACGCGACATTGGGAACTCAGTTTTCCTCAAGTACACCAACCTCCAACATGCAAAACCCCCATAATTAACAGGTTATTAACTGCGGGTGGGTTCGCTGCGGGCTAGTTTTTGGAAATTGCGGGCCGTGAGGCCAAAAAATCCGGCTGCAACGAGCGCATAAACCAAAATGGCGACGATAGCATAAGTGGGCAATACCCAGGGCTGCATCGACGACGTAATGTAGGACGGCGTGCCAGAAGTGGTATTCGAATAGATGGCAGTAATCCAATCGCCTTCACGCGGGAACAGCAGGGGAAGGGGCAAAACCGCGACGATGGCTTTAGCGATAGAGTAATCGGAGACAAAGCGCAGAGTTTTGAAGAGATCGAATATCGGAAAAATGAGCGCGTGCGCTGTGAGCGCCGCCGCCGCGCCGCCCAGACTGGTTGCCAAAGCGCGGCGCACGTTAGGCGAGTTGAAAGAGCAGAGAACACCCCAACTGGCGGCGAAGGCGCCCAGCACAGCCTCGGCGACGGGGAACCATAGAGCTGTTGAGGGACGCACCAAACCCAAAAGCGCAACCAGCAAGGAGGATGGCAGAGCCAACAACCAGATGTAGAGCGAAAAGGTGAGGACAGCCATCATCTTGCCGCCAATGATTTGGGAGGGGGCGAGCGGGATGGTGAACAGTTGTTCGAGGGTTTGGCCTTCGCGTTCGGGAGCGATGGCGCGGGCACCGAACCATGCGGCGAAAATCATCAGAAGTCCGAGATGGATGCGCCCACACCAGACGAAAATCGGCTCAAAATCGGTGACGAGGGTGGATGGGTCGATGAAACCCCACAACAGATAAACGAGCAGGGCAACTTCGCTAAGGATGGTAATGCCATAGCCGAAGGTGATGAGGTAACGCCACTTACCGAGCAATCCCGACCGCATTTCGCGGGCGTAGATGGGATTCATATTGTCGGACAGAAATGGGGTAACGCCATAGGTGGCCTTGACAGGGCGAGAGGAGACAGGTGTCGCGCGCGGCGGCAACGTTGGCGACTCGCCGGTTTGCAACTGACCGGGAAGTGCGGCCCATTGCCCTGCCCCACCCTCTTCGGTAATAAGGGGTTCAGCAGTAACTTTTTCTGGGGCGACAGTGGGACTGACAACACCTGCCGCAAACGAAGAGGCCGGTTGTTTGGCGATGGTGGGGGCAGAGGGCGCCTGAGCAGTGGGGGCGGCGATTTGCTGCCACTCGGTTTGCAAATCTTCGACGCGCTGGCGCATGTTAGGCTCGTTATCGGCGCGGTTCATGAGTTCGCGCGCGGTTTGGAGCAAGCCCCAGTGGGCGACCAGCAAGAAATAGGAAAGTACGAACGCGACGCAGACAACGATGTAGCCGATGGTCGCTTGCTTGACCATGAAGAAAAGCAGGGCGACGATGAGGAGCGGCGCGACGATGTAGACGAGAGGGCCGTACAGTTCGCCCAGGGCGCGGGCGGCTTTGGATTGTTCACCGCGCTTCCAGCCCTGCATGATGGCGTAGAAGAGGCCGATGATGACGAAAAAGCCGCAGATGATGACGCCGAAAGGCGCCAGAGTAACGACCAGAATAACCGCGATGGGAAGCAGCAGGTAGCACATCAACATGGCGCGGGTTGCGCCGTGCCAACGGGCCGAACAGTAGAGGCCAAAGCCAGTCGTGAAGGCAGCGAGGCCAAAAATAACGGCGTAGGAACCGATGATGAGTCCGGTATCAACGCCGCCGAGCAAGAAGCAAAGCGAAGTGAGGGGGATGGTGGCAACAAGAAGCAAACCGACCAGAGAGAGCACGCCACCCGCTTTTCCCCAGACGATTTGCAGAGGCGACAGCGGTGTGAGGAGCAGGGGTTGCAGGGTTTGGCGTTCGCGTTCCTGTGCGAGCGCTCCGGTAGCGAGGGCCGGGATAATAACCAGAATCAAAACAATCTGGCCCCAGAAGATGGTCTGGAAAAGATCGTTGGCGCGGCGCCCCCCGTCGTGTTGCAAATCGACGGATTGGTCGGCGGGAAAGTTCGCGGTGACGAACGCTCCGAGTAGCGCAACATAAAGTGCCAGCAACGCGAAGGCACGCGCGTTACGGAGGGAGGCGCGCAGTTCGCGGGTGAGGACGGGGTTGGACAAATTGATGGCCACGCGCGCGAGTTTAGATAAGCTGCTTTGGCGCAGTTGGAGTTATTCTGGCGGAGGTTATGAAGTGGGGTTATGAAGCCGCCGAATTGTTAGAATTTGGCGTATTGGCCCTTCTTGGTTTACCCTCTGGCGTTCGCCGCACTTTTGTTATCTCATTAGCAACGAGAGAATCATCATGAAGGTGAAGCCGTAATAGACGAGCGTCCATAATCCGCCGCACACGATACCTACCCAGGCGTGAACCTGTCCTTTGACGATGGGGTGGGTTTTGGCGTATTTGAGTCCTTTGATGCCCAAAACAATGGCAGCTGGCCCCATGACGTAGCTGAGAATGGGTAATAGCGAGAAGAGACCGATGTAATAGGAGGCCAAAGCGCTGGGGTTTTTGAAAGGAATAACGCCGCCTGTGCCATCGCCTTGCATCGGAGATGAGGACATTGGGGGCACGGTGTTTGGGTTATAGCGGGGGTCCGAGATAGGAGGAGGATTCATTTGCGTTCAAGTTGAACGCATTTGTGATGCAAAAGCAACTGGCAGAGCGTTGCGGGGGAGTGTGCGATTTCAGAGGTAGTAAGGGCACGTTTCTTTGCCTGCTTAGTTATGTTTGAGGATTTATTGGTGTTTCACAGGCCAAAATGGGGGTGTTTTGGTTAAGGCGCGAAAGATCCTCTGTTAAACTCGCGGCAAATTCGGCTTTGTGCTGAAAGGACCAACCAAGAAGATGATCGTTACAACAAAAGAGCTGTTCAAGCAGGCTTATGGCAAATACGCCATCGGCGCGTACAACATCAACAACCTCGAACAAACGATGGGTTTGTTTCAGGGCTGCATTGATTCGCAGTCTCCCTTTATCATCCAGCTCTCCAAAGGCGCGCGTGCCTACACCAACAAAGAGATGCTGGAAGGCATCATTCGCTCGGCAGACAAAGTGTTCCCCGAAGCGATTTTCGCGGTTCACCTCGACCACGGCGATGAGCAGACCTGCTACGACTGTATCGACTCCGGTTTCTACTCGTCGGTCATGATCGACGCTTCGCATGACCCGTTCGAAGAGAACGTGGCCATCACCAAGCGCGTTGTCGAGCGCGCACACGCCAAAGGCATTTCGGTCGAAGCCGAAATCGGCCAATTGGGCGGCGTGGAAGAGGACATTCAGGTCGATGAGAAGAACGCCAACCTGACCGACCCCGATGAAGCCGAAGAGTTCATCAAACAGTCGGGCTGCGACAGCCTCGCAGTTGCTATCGGCACCTCGCACGGCGCCTACAAGTTCTCAGGCGGACAGGGCTTGCACTATGACCGCATCAAAGCCATCGCCGACCGCGTTCCCGGCTTCCCATTGGTTATGCACGGCTCGTCGTCGGTGCCTCAGGATGAGGTCAAGCGTATCAACGCTGCTGGCGGCAAATTGAAAGAAGGCGCCAAGGGCGTTGACGAAGACCAGTATTTGCCCGCCGCCAAATTGGGCGTCACCAAAGTCAACGTTGACACCGATGGCCGTTTGGTGTGGACACGTGTTCACCGCGAGTTCTTCCTGGACAAGCCTGAAGATTTCGACCTGCGTCCTGCAGGCAAAATCTTCATGGCCGAGTACGCCAAATTCATCGCTCACAAGAACGTGAAATTGGGCAATGCCGGAACGCTCCCAGAGATTCGCAAAGCCCTCGGCTTGTAAATCAACAGCTACTAAAAAACCGTCCGCGAAAGCGGGCGGTTTTTTGTGTTTTGAGCGGTATGAAACCGCAGCCAACGAAACAGTCGACCTTCGTCGACAGATAGCACTAGTTAGGGCCGCAATTTTTGTGGGAGTTGTGGGGATTTATTAGTGCAAGGCACGCCGAGGCACATCTCTATGGAATGTGTAACTCTCAACAAATGATAATTTTAAAAACTTCGAAAGGGCGGGTTATTCACGAGCGAGAAGGGGAGCTTGAAGGAGCTGATTTTCGCGGATTGGAACTACATGGCGTTAACTTGAGAGAGCAAAAAATCGTCGGATGTGACTTTTCTCGCGCGGGCATGAGCAGTGCGAATTTAGAGGATGCGGATGCACGCAATGCGATTTTCGATGATGCCAACATGCAGGGCCTCTTCGCTTATAGCGCCTGCTTTGATGGCGCGAGTTTCCTGCGCACGGATCTTTATTATTCTGACTTATTCATGTCTTCTTTTTGCCAAGCCAATCTTAGCGAAGCTCAACTTCAAGGAGCAGATTTGAAGGAGTGCAATTTCCGTGGAGCCATGCTGTGTCAGGCCGATTTAGGATTGGATAACCTCGGCGGCGCGACCTCATTGCAGGGAGCCGACTTTTCGGAGGCGGATGTGCGAGGAGCTATTTGGACGGGGGCGGTTTATGATGAGAAGACGATTTTCCCGAAGGGGTTTTATCCAGAGAAACATGGATTGGTTTTTCGGGCGAGTTCGCCGCACCGTTATTAATTTCGGGCGTCTTAATCTCTGCTTTGTTGGCCCCCTTTCTATTTCCTGAGACTGCGCGATTTTTACCTGTTCCGGCTGAGTTGGCGCATTTGGTGGCTCCGGCTGAGATGGGGCTATTCGAGTGGACGGATTATCACTTTCAATTTCCGCGCGCGGAGAAGTTGCGGGTGGATGGGGCATCGGTTCAGAAGTTGGCAGCCGGCATCTGGAAGGTGCGGTGGGAGAATAGCGTGGGGAATGCGCGGCTGATTCCGCTGAATGCAGAAGGGAAGGCGACGGAGGCACCGTTTGAGGTGGAGGTGCTATCGCCGAAATTTCCGAGTTTTGAAAATCATATCACGTTTTTTGCGGGGCTTTGGCGCGAATTGGCGGCGCGGTTTCCGCCTTTGCTGTGGAATGCGAGCTTACAGGGGACGCGGCGCGGCGCATTAGTGGAGCGAGGGATGCCCTCGGCGGCGGAGACGCTGGATTGGTTGGAGTTGTGGGGGGAGGCATTGGAGGCGTTGGGACGCTCGTTGGAGCGACGGCCTTCGCTGCATCAGACTCGCGAGGAATGGGAGGCGCCGCTGGCGCAGGTACAGAGAGTGGATAGCGGGCAATTAGGAGCTTTGATGAGCGCGGATTGGACGAGGACGGCTTCGCGGCCCTTGCCACGTAGCGTGGCGCAGAGCCGATGGAATGAGGCGCCTTCGCCGCTGCGAATGCGTTTCGAAGGGTTTGTGGTGCGTGTGCTGCAAGGCTTGAAGGAAGAAACAAGCGAGGCGGCCAAACAGTGGAAGCGGGGGTTGGGGGCATGGGCGAAGCCGGGGAATGTTTCGGG
>SDZD01000075.1 GCA_004172935.1 bacterium
TTACCATTGCGTGTCTTACCGTGACGGATCACATCGTCACCACCACAATGCACGCACACGACCACCTTCGTTAACATCAAACCAAGTTCAACAAAAACTCACCTCTCTTTGCCACTACCAACAGGAGTCGGTGCGCCTTCATGTCGCGGGCGCGACGGTTCGGCATAAGAGTCCGTTTACAGAGCTTCCCATGCCTCGAAACGAGGTCGAGTTGTCGCGGGGGATGCTAGAAAAATGGGTGATTCCGTTCTATATGTGGAAGATGGATGGGAACGCTGATTTTGATAATCTGTGCGCGGAGTCGACGCCGGAGATCGCGCATTCGCTGTTAGCCGAATTCAACTGGCGACCTCGTATGATTGGCGCGCGGCTGGTGGCGGTGCGGCGGTTTTTCGAGTTGCAGGAAGAGTTATCGGCGCTGTTTCTCAGGAGTGATGTTTGTTATGTGGGCCGAGAGTACAGTCTCACGTTAGCCTCGGCGGGCAATAACGCAGCGGTTGAAACGCTTTCGGCTTATCTAGATTATTATCTGCGGCGCCCCGACCTCGGTTACGATCAGGGGGATGCAATGGCGGCGCTGCTTTATATAGATGAGAAGCGCAGGGCGAACCATGCGGAACGCTTCATGCCGCTGTGGGAACAATTCACCGAGGGCCTTCCCTGCTCCGATTTAACCCGGTACAGCAAGAAGTTTCGTGACTCAATGGCCGCCATCCACGAAACGCAGCACATTCTGATGGTGCGCGCATGGGAGCAACAATTTATAGACCTGGAATTTGAAGAGTTGAGCGCAGAGGTAAAAAAGGAGGCGCAGCGGATTGCGACCGCTTACGAGTTAACGTCTTTTCAAGCGTATGAAAGAAGATTACCAGAGCGGGATAATGATGAGGCGTCGTCAATCCTCTTCAAAAGTGTCTGGGGAGGCGCCCCCGATACATGGCTTCATTGGCGACTCGACAAGGAAACCGGGGCGTTGGTCAAGCTGAGTTTGGACCGTGACGTGGAATTTTGCCTCATCACGAGAAAGGGAGATGAATTTGACTCGCTCTCCTATGCGAAGCCCGATTTGAGGCAAGGCATGGCGCGCGGCCTCTATCGCTTAGGCATTGAAGATGAAGAGGCGTTGCAGGAACTGGGCGCAACCTTGAGCGCCCATGAGAAGCTCGAACTGCGGCTTTCGATGCCGCGCGAGTTGTGGCAGGACGAGCAAAACACACAAACACAATGACTGAACAGGAAGTGGAGGTGTTGGCGGCACGACTGACGCGGGTGTGGCATCCCGAAAGCGTCACGTGGTCTGTCTACGACTGGGTGGTTGAAAGTGAATTGCATCCGGGCATTGCTTATGAATCGCAGCTCGATGTCGAGAGGGATATTCGTCTGCGTGCCCATATCACTTTATCTGCACCGTTTTTTCACATTCTCCTCTTTCTTCCTTCCTCGATAGACACGTTGCAGGATTGCGGAGGCGATTGTCTCTGGTTCGGGGAAGAGGTGGAACTTAATCAAGGAACAGATGCGCCCACAGAGGAAACCCGCCAATTAGTGGAACAGCATCTGCCCACTTTTCGGCGCAACTGCTGGCTGTCGGGCGTTCCCATTGAGGCCACGGCACACGAGAAAGCCGAGTGGGTGCGAGGACTGAGCCACGAGGAAATTGAACAATGGAATTTGAAAGTTTGAGCGAGGATATTAAGCGAGAGGCGCGCCGTGTGGCGGCGGCATTTGGAGTAGAAAATTGGGCAATTTCGATAGAACATCATGGGTTTGGTTTCGAGCACCAGAACGAGACTAGCAACCTGTGCCACTATGTCCGCATTCGAGAGGATGGAGTGTGGATATTCATTCTTATTAGCGACAGCGAGACCTATTCTAATGGATGCCGCGTTAGTTGGCATATGGATCAGTGGCTTTGCACTTTGGCCAATGTCCCAGTTCATAACGAAGTTATGGGGCGCGGCCTGTACCGATTAGGGTTTGATAACGAGGCCATTCTCAGCCAACTTTCATTAACCGCCCATGAGAAGCTCGAACTGCGGCTTTCGACGCCGCGCGAGTTTTGGCCTAATCAGTGGCAGGATAAGGAAGCCGCGAACTATTAGACCGATGTTATGGTGTTTTCGAGTAAGCCATTGGGGTGAAGGGAAAAGTTGCCCGCCTCGTAATCGACCTGCATGGGTGGGCCGCTGGCGGTTGGAACCCAGCCATTGGCTAAGGCCCAGCCAATGACTTCGCTCACGAATTTTGGCCCGATGGTTGTGACCTGCTTCGTTTTGTCGAGCGAGAACAATGTCCATGAGTCCTGATACTCCAGGCAAGTAACGATCAGAGGGTTACGGTAGGAAGTTTCCCCATAGCACGCTAAAGTGCTGTTACGCTCTTTTTGAGAGAAACACCAGCGAAACTTCATGTCTTGCACCGTGATGATACGAAGGTTGGGGGCGCGCTTCGGGTAACTCATATGCTTTGTGTATCAAATATCAGCCACCTCATGGGGCGCGCCATCAGTGAGTTTTCAGGGGCGTTTCGCTTATCGCGCACCTCACCCCGGTCACATCTCAGGAGAGAAAAATCATTCGAGAAAGACCTTTTTCTTGTAGAAAATTTCGCGCGGTTGGCCGGGAGCGAGTGCTCTGAATCCAACACCATCCACTCTGGCGATGTCTAATTGGGGGAGGTTTAGCCACCCTAGGCGCGTTTGTCTCACAGCGAAAAAACGCCCGTCACGAGCCAATGCCCATCCGTTGGCTTCACTACCAGTGGCCTCTTGCGAATCGGACATCCAAAAGGGTCGCTTGGCGATGAAGGCATTGGCCGCACAATCTTTCATGGCTCTTTTCCTGTTGTTTCCCGCTGGTATGGTCGAGCAACTACAGTCCTGAGCGCCGGGGCCAGCTAGGCCTTGCAGTGTCGGGGACAGTTTCTCGGCCCGAAGCACGATTGGGCCTAAACCACAGAAAACAATGAGTGGCAGGGCGACGAGCATTTTTTCAGAGGTGGAGAATTTCTTTTTCATTTTTCCTTACGAAATGTGCGGTGTCAAAGGCGTGGCAGTGAGTTTTCGAATTTTTCGATGCTGGCGAAGGCTTGTTTCGAGTCGAACATGTGGATGGTGCCCAGACTGGCGATAAGCAGTTGACCGTCGGGTAAGAGAGACACACCTTTGTACCAAGAATCTTGATCTTTAGGTATCGGGATACCAGAGATAAAGATAGCCAGTTTGGTTCCTTGGGGTTGGGGGATTTTCACGGAGGGGGAGGTCTCGTAAAAGCGCGCCAGCTGTTTATAGGCCTCTCGTGGGGAAAGAGTGGGCGCTGGCGTGGCAGTGGGAAGTGGGAGGACTTGGGCGTGGGAGGAAGCGCTCAGGATGAGCGAAAGGCCACACAGGAGAAGAGACGCAAAGCGCATATTTATAGATTGGAGCGAGGAAAGGGCGCTTTGGTGTCGCACGCATTGGTGGGCCGTAAGGGCGGTGAACCTTGATAATGAAAGTTTTCGCAAGGAGTTCGCGTGCGTGTAGATGCAGTCTCAAACTCAAGAGTTGTTATGACCCAGAAGGCAATTGAGGCGCTGACGGCGAAGCTAATACGGATATGGCAAATCAAGAGCATCGTGAATCAGGAGAATTACCTGCGTTTTGGGTTGGAAGCGCCATTAGAGGAAGGGGTGATGTTGAGTTATAGTCGGTATCACGCTGGTGGGCTTACGCGGGTCGCCCTGGTGCAAAGGGACAATAGTGGATTGGTGGGGCGCTTGTACTGGAATTCCAATGAGCCAGAAGTGATGGGAATCGGATGGAAACAAAGCGACCGAGAAAATGAGTTCTTCGAGCCTTTTGCCCGCGCATGGATGCCGTTTTTTCGGCGCAGTTGTTGGCTTTCCGGTTGCGATATTGAAGCCAGTGTTCACGAAAAACTGGAGTGGCTGGATGGCATTACTGCGGAGGAAATTCGAGAATGGAATCTCCGGTTGAACGAATATATCGAAAAGGAGCTGGCTAGAATTGTGGCGGCGTTTGGAGTGACGAAATGCACGAAAGTGCGGCAGGTGATCGCAAACAATTTCTACAAAGCCACGACATCAGACGGACAGGAGTTGAGTATCAGAATCGATAATCTGGGAAAGTGTAGTTCGCTGTCGCTAGGAGGATGCGCTCTCTTTAATCAAACAAATCTCGCATTACCGGGACAGCCCATAAGCTGGGCGATAAATCTCAGCGAAGGGGAATCTGACTTGATCATGGCGCGTGGCCTGTACCGATTGGGGTTTGATGACGAGGCCATCTTCAGCCAGCTTCCATTAACCGCCCATGAGAAGCTGGAACTGCGGCTTTCGACGCCGCGTGAGTTGTGGCCGCAAGTTTGGTTGGATGAGGAAAGCGAGCGATTGTTGGTTTAATGGGGCGTATCTTTCAAAATCCAAATAGAATGCTTGTGAATATAAGGATGCCCATTCCGAGTCCCATGAAACCACCGATTCTATTCCAAATAACCATTGAGGGGTCGTATCGCATATTGCGAAATGGGTCGAGCCATTTCAAGAAAGGGAAGCGACTATAGAGGTCTTCATAACCTTTGATATGTTCATCCTGCGCCTGCTGTGGAAAGAACGCACAGCGCGCGCTCAGAAACAGAATGGGAGAACACAAGACAGTCGCGATTAAAAATCGGCTTATGAAGTCAACCATGCCTTCTCCCGACGCGGTTCGAAACAAGAAGTAACCGTTTTATAGCTCTGCTTTGAGATTAAGAGGTTTAGGCGTAGCGCCAGAAGAGGCCGCGAATTATCTCCCACAGGAAGGTGATGACGACGATTGAAGCGATGATGAAACAGTCCTCTTTTTCGAGTCGGGTGTTGGAATGGCGCGCTTGATTGGTGACTGTCGCGTTCGCCTCGCGGCGGCGTGCTTGCGCCTTTTTTCTGGTGCGGCGGCGCTTTTGTGTGGGGGTGTTTGCCATGTTCGTAAGATGGGCGACCTGTGTTAATTGTCCTCGGAAAAGCTTTTCTCATCAAGTCGGATTTGATGGCAGTCCGGGGTGGGGGGTTGCTCTCGAAATGGGTGTCATTGGCAGTTGGCTTGTTATCTGCCCTAGGGTATCGCATGTATAACCTCAAAAAACTCAATGTGCGAACGGCGGGTTTGGTGTGGGGAACAGCCCTCGGACTCACTCTCGCCCTGGGTAGTGCGCCAGTGCAAGCGCAGCAGAACCTTCCGGCTCCGGCTGGTTGGCGCAAGGTGGTTAAGGGAAGCGATACCGTGTTTTTAGCGCAGCAGACGGCTGGCACTTACACCGTCAAAAATTTGATGGCGCGCAGCACGAGTCCTGCGGCCTGGTTCAATGCGCAGGTGGCGCTTGATAGTTCGCGGCGGGGAAAGTTACTGGGCCGCAAGGTGTTACCGCCCGATGGAGCGGTGTATTGCGAGGCGCGCAACTTCCTGTCGAATGATGGGGCGCGCGAAAGCCTGTTTTATGTCGGCTACCCAGTGGGGAGCAATGCCGGTCGGTTCACGGTCTTCACGGCGCCCACCGAGAAGTTGCTGCTGCAACACGTGAGCTACTTGAAACGGCTCGGCAGTCAGGTCGCGGCCATCGACCAGAAAACTATCCAGATGGCAATTGCCGCCAAGGGTGCTTCGCGTCCGGCAAGTCCGGCAGCGCCACGTCAAAGTTCGCCGCGCGATATTCCCATCGCTAAGCCGCCTCGCTTGTAGGGACAGGCACAACTGTGCCACTTGAATTGGCTTTATGATTGCAATGTGTGGTTACTTCCTTGAGTGTAATATTTGTGGGTAGGGGTTAATATCCCCTACTCGGCTTTGGCGAATCTTTTGGACTTACCTACTCTGTAAGGCACGTGCGCTCTCCATGCAACCCTCTACCTTATTGGACTCTCTGTTTGGCAAACAGCCGTACACAACTCTGGCCGCCCAAATACGGGATTTCGCGATTTTATTTATTGACCCGCAAGGGCAGATCGTGTCGTGGAACGAAGGGGCGCGATTATTGTTCGGCTATGAAGCCGACGAGGTTATCGGGCAACCGTTTCGCTGCCTGTTTGTGCAGGAAGATCAAAAGAGTGGAGTGCCTGAGCGCGAACTGCAAAAAGCCGAAACGACTGGGCGGGCCGAAGATATGCGCTGGCACCAACGCAAAGACGAAAGTCGCTTCTGGGCCAATGGGGTGACGACCTCGATTCACGATGCGCTGGGCAATTTACGAGGGTTCGCCAAAATCGCCAGAGATGATACGGCACGCAAACTGGCCGAGGACGAGCTACGCGATGCCAGGGCACGTTTACAAAACATCTTGACTGCGGGTAGTGTCGCCACCTGGGACTTTGATATTGTCAACAACATCATGTATCCCGATGTGAATCTACTGCGCTTCTTTAGCATCTCGCCAGATGAGGCCAACGGCGGCCCATTTCAAAAGTACATCGAGCAGATTCACCCCGATGATAAGGAAAAGGTAAACGAACACTTCACCTACGCCATGGAAAGCGGCGAACCATACGAAGTGGAATACCGGGTGATACAGTCCGATGGCACGGTGAAGTGGTTATCGGCGCGAGGCAAGGTCGAGAAGGATGGGCAAGGCAACCCAGTGCGGTTGCCAGGTGTGGTGTTGGACATCACCCAGCGGCGCGAATCAGAAGAAGCCGTTTTGCAAGCCCACCAACAGGCCGAGCAAGCCAACCGCATCAAAGACCAGTTTCTGGGGACGCTTTCCCACGAGTTGCGCACACCTTTGAATGCCATTTTGGGCTGGGCGAACATTCTGCGTTTACACGAGATGGACCGTGAAACTCAACAACAGGGCCTGGAAACCATAGAGCGCAACGCGCGCGCACAGGCGCAACTCATCGAAGATTTGCTGGATGTATCACGCATTCTCACGGGGAAAATGCGTCTGGAACTACACCCCGTCGAGTTGTCGCAACTGGTGAATGAAGCCGTGAGTAATGTGATGCCTTCGGCGCAGACCAAGGGCATTCGCCTGGGGACTGACATCGACTATTCGGTCGGACTGATTTCGGGAGACCCTGACCGTCTGGGCCAGGTGCTGTGGAACCTATTGTCCAACGCCATCAAATTCACTCCCAGAGGCGGGCGCATTCGTGTCACGGTCGAACGCATCGACTCGTCGGTCGAAGTGCGAGTTAGCGACAACGGCCAGGGCATGGCGCCTGAGTTCCTGCCGTATGTATTCGAGCGATTCCGGCAAGCCGATGCGAGTTCGACGCGCGCTCATGGGGGGCTGGGCATTGGTTTGGCGTTGGTGCGCCACCTCACCGAAGCGCATGGTGGCACTGTGCGGGCCGAGAGCCTCGGCGAAGGAGAGGGTTCAACTTTTAGCCTCTGCTTTCCACTCGTGGCGATGCGACCTGAAGCGGCGGAAAAAGCCAATGCGCCAATTGCGATTGATTCTGGATTGATGGCGGCGCGTGATGTCAAGTTGCCTCCCCTATCGGGTTTGCGAATATTGGTGGCCGATGATGAAGCCGACACCCAAATACTGCTGCGCGTGGTGCTCACTCAACGCGGCGCCAGTGTGGAAGTAGCGGGCGATGCGCGCACCGCCTTCGCCCACATACAACAAAGCCTTGCGGCGGCCCAACCGTTCGATGTGATGGTCAGCGACGTTGGAATGCCCGGCGAGGATGGTTATAGCCTGATTCGCCGCGTGCGCACTCTGGAAGCAGAAAATGGAGGCTTTTTGCCCGCCATTGCTTTAACCGCTTATGCGAGCCACAAAGACCGAGTAGAAGCACTGATGGCGGGCTTTCAGATGCACGTCGCCAAACCTGTCGATGCACTCGAATTGGTAGCAAGCATTGCCAGCCTCAAAGGCCGAATGGGCAACCTTGAGGCGGTATAAAACCGCAGCTAACGAGGATGCCCCTGACGGAGTCGGTCCCACCGCCTTCGCCGGCGCCAGTTGTAGCCACACATTGGGTGGAAGTAGCGACCTCATTTATAGCTTTGAATTGCCCGGTCTTTACGGCATCGCCTATGCCCTCATCGAAACAGACGGCGCGTACTGAAACGGTCAGGTTATGGGTCTGGGTCAGTAGTTCATAGAAATACAACCTCTGTAGGGGCTAAAGCTTGTAGCTTTTCGGTTAAATTGGGGTATATGGACTTATGTTCAACGTGGCTCTTCATATGCAATGACCGAAACAGGTAATGTCCATTTGTCGTCCACTTTGATCTTCATTTTGAAGCTTACTTTTTTGACACCTTTAGGCAGGGGGAACAAATCAAAATCACAAAACGCCCCATCGTCGATGCCCCAATCGCCCATTTTCACAGATATACGTTTTCCTGTCTGGTCGAAAAATTTGGGTCCGATAAGTTCCATTTTCGGCACATCGCTCCCCTGAAAATAATTCAGCAACACTTTTGGATGCTCTACGACCACATGTATATGAGTATCAAACGATTGGTCGTCCAAAGTTAATCTTTCCTCGTCTGTAATTTCTCTGAGTTCAATTGTGTCGATTGCAGGTGGTTTTTCCATCCATCGAGAGATGAGTGGAAAGGCGAACAATGCGACAACTGGAAGTGTCATCCAAGCCATTTGTTTTGCGGGGAGCGTTTTCATATCATTGGCTTGACGGCGGTGGGATGTATTGCACTTCACCAACGTCTGGGGCGAAGCGGAATAGAAGTACGGCTTGATCGTTTTCGGGAGTCAAGATGACCTCTTTGTTGAGCAGGCACCCGATGTACTTCATAAAACCAAAGATTTGCTCGGCATCGTGTTGCTTTTTTATTTCGCGAGGGTCGATGTCGAACTCGATTTCAGAAGGGTGAAAGAAATGGCAGTTCAACAGGATGGAATCAATGGTCACTGCCAACCGACATCCAACGTCTTTCTTGAAGACAACCGGGAGGGATGGGAGAAGCGCGGCTTCCTCACCATCTACGAAGTAGGCGTACTCGTAGGCACTAGATTTCAGAGAATCGAGGAGAAGTTGCCAATCGGCCACGGAGGTATCGAGGACATAAATGTCGCGCCAACTGCCATCCCACTCAAACTAGATTTTGTACTCGTCCCACGTCGTCTGCATGAATATTGAAATAGATACCACAAAAACCGATTAGACATCAACATAAAGATGGCGGCGATTTAGCGTATCTCAGCCTAAACCACTACTGTTTAGGCAGTGGGTACAACGATGTCGGGATCGTTTTTGCGTTTGCTGTACTTGCCCTTATATCTTTCATAGGCCATGTCATCGGGGCTAATTGTAACGATGTCGTCATTGGGTTGGATGCGTTCTTCTAGAGAAGAGGAGTTGGTCTGGTGAGGGGAGGAGTTGGCCTGACGACAGGTTTTGGCTTTTTGCAGAGATAATGTCGGCGCCAAATGGGTAGCATCAATGCGTTCTCTCGTCACACGGACACGGCAGGCCGTTTCCCTACCACCGAACTGATAGGGTCGCTCGTTTTTGGTTACTCCTAACCTGCCCAGTTTCGCTAGAGAGGGACCGCTGAATAGAACAACACAGTGCGCTTCGTGTTGGGGCGGATTATTTTTTATGTTAGGCTCCTCCCCCAGCTCTGAAGAATCAGCTATGAAATACTTTGTCGGTTTCGCGGTGGTTGCCGCTTCATTATTAATGCCTATGGTCGCTCAAGCCGAGCCTTTGAAGGTGATGTCGTTCAATTTGTATCATGGTGGCGATGGAGGTAAACAGCCGCTGAGCCAGTCGGTGGCGGTCATCAAAGCCGCGAACGCCGATGTTGTCGGTTTGCAGGAGACGACAGGGTTTGGCCCAACCGACCCAAAGCCCGATAACTCCGCGAAGTTGGCCCAGCTGTTGGGGTGGAATCATCTCGATCAGGGTGGCAGCACAGCCATCATCACCAAGCACAAAATCATCGCTACCACGCCGCGTAAGTGGGGGGTGTTGCTGCAAACGGCGAGCGGCAACAGCTACTGGATGTTCAACGCGCACCTGATGTTCGCGCCCTACCAGCCATATCAGCTACTGAGCATTCCTTATATGAACGGCACGTTCCTCAAAACCGAAGCCGAAGCCATCAAAGCGGCTCAGGATACACGCGGCGGACAGGTGACACGGATGTTGGAAGAGTTGCAACCCGCGTTAAAGACCGGCTTGCCGCTGTTCGTGACGGGCGACTTCAACGAGCCTTCGCATCAGGATTGGACGGAAGGCGCCGCCAAAGCCAAGTTGCATCCCATCAAAGTCGAGTGGCCCAGCACCAAAGCGTTGGTTACGGCGGGACTGACCGATTCGTACCGTTCGCTCAATCGCGATGAAGTGAAACGCCCCGGCCTGACCTGGACTCCAACCACCAACGCCGATGACCCCAAAGACCATCACGACCGCCTCGACTTCGTCTTCTTCGGCGGCAAAGGCGTGAAAGTGCGCGCCTCGGCCATCGTCGGCGAAGCAGCCCCATACGCCGACATCGTAGTAACCCCCTACCCCTCCGACCACCGCAGCGTGGTTTCGACTTTTGAGATTGGTGGCTAGTTTTTAGTCGTTAGTGGTTAGTTACTGGGTATGTATGAACTTTGCTTCCTCACCTGTCAGCGGGAGATTATGCAACCTCAGTTGCCTGTAACTTCTGTAGGGGCGAACCTTGTGTTCGCCCTCTATTAATTCCCTGTCACGAACAAAGAGAATCAAAGTTCAAATGGTTCATCGCAGGTTTTATACCGCCTTATGGTTGGAGTACGGTTGGGTTTTCATACCTCAAAAACACCAGAAATTTCAAATGGCTCATCGGATTCGGAAATTCGACCTGAAGATACTCCTCTTCAATCGTATACGGAGCAGAGAAATCGGCGATAAGTTCTGAGGCTGCACAGGAAAGCAGTTCCTGTTCGCTTTCGGACGGCACGCCATCGCAGATGCAGCGAAAATACACCTTCTGCTCATCAACATCCACCGAAACCGCTCTCAATATGGGCGGCACCTGTCTCCAAAGCGCGACTTGAGCAGCGAGCCTAACCCGCACTTTCAATTCATTGTCAATCATTGTTTTTAGCGTTCACGAACTTGTTAACGGGCATAGTATTCGCCACCGTAAGTGGGAGGATTCGGCAAAGGATAAGTGGCGCCAAACCTGCGAGATGGGGGCGAGATTAGGAGCTAAAATGGGCGTTTATTGGTCCGTTTCAAAAACTTCGCACAGGATGTTTAAAACCGAATCTAGGTGGGTATACTGCGACTCACAACGCTTGTTAACTGTTAACAAGAGGGTTTACGGCCAGAAATGAGGTCTACCATTCGTAATGTCGCCGAGGAGGCAGGGGTATCTATCGCCACTGTTTCGCTGGTTTTGCGCGGCATCGAGGGGCGGACTACGGATGAGACTCGCGAACGGGTGATTCAGGTCGCGCGGCGCCTGAGTTACACGCCGGTCAAACCACCGACTTCGCAGAATCGACCGTTGGACACTGGCATCGTGACTCTGGTGCCCGAACACCGTGAGATGGAGAAGCATGATTTGCACATGCTGACCTATCAAGGCGTTGTTTCGGTGGCGCGCGAGTATGGTTACGACGTGTTGACTTCGGTCGGCAAAGAGTCGCAGCAATACGGCAAGCAGGAAAAAACCCGCTACCTCGATAGGCGTAGCGATGGGTTCATTTTCGCGGTGTCGTATCAAGGGCCGTGGGAAAAAGCGCTTCACCTGTTGCCCGAATACAATATCCCCTCCGTCGCGTGCTTCCGTCCCGAAGCGCCCGATGGTGTGGCGGCGGTTTGTGTTGATAACGTCGGCGCGGTGCGAACAGCTGTTCAGCACCTTATCGAGAACGGTCATCGGCGCATCGCTTATCTATGCGGGCCGCCCGACAACTTCGATGAAGCCAAGCGGCGCGCGGCGTGGCTTCAGGTCATGCAGGAACACGATCTGGATACCAGCGAACAGTTTCTGGTGCCGGGGTCGGGGCCACGCCACGCTCTCGACACAAAGGCGATGGCATCAGTCGCGAAATTGGGTGTCACAGCAGTTGTTTGCTACAACGACGCCGAAGCCCTGTGGCTTTGGAGGCTGTTGGAAGAACAGGGTTTGAAAGTTCCCGACGACATCTCGCTCGTGGGCATCGACGATAACCCCCATGCTGGGCCACGCGGTCTGACAACCCTTGGCCATTCGTTCATCGACATTGGGCGGTTGGCGATGGAAGCCTGGATAGAACTAAAGAACGGAGGTGAGGCCCGCGACTGTTACAAATTGGCTCCCGTCAAGCTCATCTCGCGAGCATCAGTACGCAACCTCTCGGACTAGAACCACTGGCCGACTGGCTTTTACGAACATCTTCCACAACAGTACAAACATTTTTTATTGTCTGTACATGTTTCAATCATAAAAACACCATGAAGACTCATTTTTCCAGCACACGCGCTTTTCGCACAAAGGGATTCACGCTTATAGAATTGTTGGTAGTTATCGCTATCATCGCGATTCTGGCGGCGATCTTGTTTCCGGTTTTTGCCCGCGCCCGCGAAAACGCGCGCCGCTCGTCCTGCCAATCCAACCTCAAGCAAATTGGGCTTGGCTTGCTTCAATATTCGCAGGATTACGACGAGAAATTGCCAGTGCTTCGTTGGGGCAACGACAACTACTACGACATCGCCTCCGATCCCAACCACTTCAAATGGATGGACACCTTGCAGCCCTACATCAAGAGCGAACAGTTGTTCATCTGCCCCAGTTCAACTGGCGCCAAATACCGCTTCGGCAACAGCCTGCCTGTGGGCAACACTAGCCGCGAGTTCGGTTCGTACTGCATGAACGATGCTTATGGTCAGGGCGGAGCGCCCAACCCACCAGTAAGCGACCAGTTGCAAGGCAACATCGTTTCGCTCGCCAGCCTGGGTAGCCCTGCGGGAACGCTGTGGGTCGCCGACTCGATTAGCGACGACTACAACTACGCCTGCGACATGCCGTGGGGCAATACGGCAGCTCTGCCCGCTCCAACAGGTTCGCCGCAGCGCATCGGACGCATCATCGAGCGCCACCTCGACACAGCCAACTTCCTGTTCGTCGATGGTCACGTCAAATCGCAGCGACTGGCACAAGCCCTGAAAACCAACGCGGCAGGCGTCGTTTCGGCGCTCAGCATCGAAGACGATTGAGCCGCTTTTCCGCCAACCGTGTTGCCTCTTTTACTCCGTTACGCCACTTCCAAAAATCATGTATCCCATTCACAAAGCCAATCCTACTCATAAACCAAAAGCATTCACACTCATAGAATTGCTCGTTGTTATCGCTATCATCGCGATTTTGGCCGCCATTTTGTTCCCCGTCTTCGCCCGTGCCCGCGAAAACGCCCGTAAAGCCTCGTGCATCAGCAACCTCAAGCAAATCGGTTTGGGCATCATGCAGTACACACAGGACTACGACGAGCGTTTTCCCTCGGCCAGAACCGACAACTTCTTGCTCGGCACCCGCGTCGATAACAATCGCCCCTGGCATGTCGTCATCCAGCCTTATGTGAAGAGCCTTCAAATCTTCAAATGCCCTTCGAACACCAGCAGCAACTTTCTGAACTGGACGAAGGACACACCCACTGCGGTCAATGATACCTACCCGCGCTCCTATGTGTGCAACGGTACAGGGCAAACCATCGCAACCGATCTGGCGGATTTCGGAGGCGTGCGCCCGATGAACCGCTACGATAACGGCAACGCAGGTGGCATCGCCATCGCGCGCATCCAGTCGCCCGCTCAGCTCATTCTGGTCGGCGAACATTTTGATCGCGGCGACCCCGAATTTTATGCTCTGGCCGATGTTTCATTCCAGAATCACCTCGGCATGACCAACTTCCTGTTCGCCGATGGACACGTCAAATCAATGAAACCCACCGCGACGGGCACGCCCGTCAACATGTGGAACGTCGATAACACCACGGTTTCCGGCACGGGCGTTATCGGCCCAGCTTCCACGGCGCTGCTGAACAGACTGGGCCAGCAACAGGCCAGCATGAACTAAAGGCAAGCAGCGGTATAAATTGGAGTTGCGTAGGTGAATCGCCTCGGTAGTTATGCGATTTCACTCGCGCAGCCCCCTCTCGCAGACATAGCAGACCGTGTCCCCACGAGATTCGGCGCAACTCCTACTTATACCGCCTTTTCGAGAAATGCCCTCTGCGACTTGAGGGCATTTTTACTGTCAAAGCAAGTCGCGCAAATTTGTTTAGGCGAGAGAGGCAGGGCGCACCCGTCATGCCTGTATTTATGATTCATACCATCCCATCACGCAAAATTTTTCTCCAGGCCACTAGCGCCGTTGTGCTTCTGGGGTCTTGTGGACTGGCTCAGGCCGCGCAGAATCCGGTTGTCATCGGGCAGGCCCGTTTTTCGGTGCTGACGCCCAACTGCATTCGCATCGAGTACGCGGGCGACGGCAAATTCATCGACACCCCTTCGCTGTTCGCCGCCAATCGCAAGGCCCGTTTCGATGGCTTCAAACTCGAAAAAAGCGGCAACGCCACCGTCATTGATACAGGCTCCATTCGCCTCAGCTATTCGCCCGATGGCAAGCCTCTTTCGGCTTCCAACCTGTCGGCCAGCATCAAAAACGGCAACACCAATGGCATTCGTTGGACACCAGGCGCCCGCAATCGCGGCAACCTTGGCGGCACCACCCGCACGCTCGATGGTGTCGGTGGCCCCGTCGATCTGGGACAGGGCGTGGTTTCGCGTGATGGTTGGTATTTGCTCGACGACTCGACCGCTCCCCTGCTCGTCGGCGACTGGGTGGCCGCTCGCCCCAAAACAGCGGGCAAAGACTGGTATCTGTTCGGCTACGGCACCAACTACCGCGCCGCGCTCAAGTCGCTGACCACCGTTGGCGGCGACATCCCGTTGCCGCGCAAAAACGCGCTGGGCGTCTACTACTCGCGCTACTGGGCTTACTCGTCCGACGATTTCCGCAACATCGTCAAAGAGTACAAGCAGCACGACTTTCCGGTCGATAACATGGTGCTGGACATGGACTGGCACCGCGACGGCTGGACGGGCTGGAGCTGGAACCGCAAGTTACTTCCCGACGCCGCCAAGCTGATGTCGGACCTGCACGCCGAGGGCTTGCAGACCACGCTCAACCTGCACCCTGCCGATGGCGTCGGGCCACAGGAAGATGGCTACAACGCCTTCATGAAGGAAATGGGCCAGCCCGCCGATGGCAAAACCATCCCCTTCGACGCCGGAAGCCAGAAGTACATGGACGCGCTATCGACGAACATTCTAGAGCCGCTTCATAAAGATGGCGTCGATTTCTGGTGGCTCGACTGGCAGCAGTACCCCAACACCCGCTCGATTCCCGAAATAAGCAACCTGTGGTGGCTGAACGAACTACTGTTCCGCGACACCACGCGCGATAATCGTCGCGGCATTTCGCTGTCGCGTTGGGCGGGCTGGGGCGACCATCGCCACCCCATCCACTTCTCTGGCGACGCCGATTCGGGCTGGCGTATGCTGGCCTTCGAAGTGCCTTACACCTCGACAGCGGGCAACGTCGGCTGCTTCTTCTGGTCGCACGACATCGGCGGACATCAGGGCGGACGCAACGAAGAATCCTACACCCGTTGGAGCCAGTTCGGCGCTCTTTCGGCGGCGCTTCGCCCACACTCGACACGCGATATAGCCACCGACCGTCGCCCCTGGACCTATCCGAAGTGGGCCGAAGACTCGATGCGAATCAGTTTCCATTTGCGCTCGCAGCTGTTCCCTTACATCTACAGCAGCGTGGCGCAAAGCACCCGCGAATCGGTGCCGCTGACGCGCCCGATGTATATCGACTATCCGACTCAGGAAGCCTCGTACCACAACGCCCAACAATACCTGTTCGGCGATAACCTGTTGGTCGCGCCCATCGCCATGCCGGGTGTCGGGCCGCAACGCATCGCCCATCAAGCGGTATGGTTCCCCGCCGATAGCGACTGGTTCAACGTGATGACGGGCGAAAAATATCAGGGCGATTCGCAGGCGCTAGTCGCTGCCGACATCAACGAGATGCCGCTGTTCGCTCGTGGCGGCGTTCCCGTCCCGATGCAGCCTTACACACCGCGCATGACCACCGCCGCGCTTTCGACTTTGCGCTTGCGCGTCTATCCCGGCGCCGAAGGCCAAACCGGACGCACCAGCCTGTACGAAGACGACGGCGACTCGAACAGCTACAAAACCGGAGCTTTGGCCACCACGCCACTCTCCTACACCCGTCGCGGCAATCAGGTGCAAGTTACGGTTGGAGCCACCACTGGCAAATTCAAGGGCCAGCTCGCACAGCGCGCCTACCAGATCGAACTCGGCGGCACCCAACGCGCCACATCGGCTACTCTCGACGGCAAAGCATTGAGCGTTAGCTACGATGCCGCCACCGCAACCAATACCATCACGGTTCCTGCGCGCGCCATCACTCGCGCCACCACCGTAACGGTGACTGTCGCCGATGCCGACTTCGAGAAATTGCGTCAGGTCGCCGCCGCACGCCGCATGGGCGGCCTGACTGGACGCGATTTCGCGCCCCAACCGCTGCGCTCTCTGGTGAAAAGCGCGCTGTCGAGCCAACTCACCACCGCCGAGCGCACCGAAGCCCTCGCAGTAGTGGGCGTTGGCATCGTTTCGCTCAACCAGTCGCCAGTGATGGCCACTGGCGATGTGCGCGACGTGGTGTTCGCGCCCGAAGGCATTGTCGATGACGCGCCACGAGTCGAAACCATTTCGCGCTCCAAAGCCAGCTTCTCCATCGACGGAGAGAGGCTGAACCTGCCCGAAATCTTCGGCCCCGACGACATCGCCCCACAGGCGACCGTCACGGTGTCGGGCCTCGAAGGCGGCTACGGTTTCGCCGGAGCCACCGACAAGGTTCTCGGCGGTTATCCCAACGACCGGGGCGCCGAATGGTCGGCCAACCAGAAGGAAGGCGCCACCATTCGCCTCACGTGGAAAACGCCGCAAAGCATCAACCGCATCGCGCTCTACGACCGTCCCAACACCAACGACAACCTCTTGCGCTCGCAGTTGACCTTCAGCGATGGCACCACCATCCAGGTCGGCCCGCTTCCCAACGATGGCGACTTGCCCGCCGAAGTCCGCTTCCCGGCCAAAACCATCGAGTGGGTCGAGTGGAAAGCCCTCGAAATGACTCCCTCTTCCGAACACGCCGGATTATCCGAAATCGCCGTCTTCCGCGCTCCTTAAACCGAACTGCTGGAAAGCACACACAACCCGCTCCCTGAATTGGGGAGCGGGTTGTGTGTTTTCCTGGGGGGGCCAATAGCTCAGATTGGCGGCCCGCAGAGCTACTGAACTTTCTAAATTGCGCTCTGTGTCCCTGTAGGGGCGAACTTCGTGTTCGCCCTCAAACAGTTATTGGGGCTGTATCCCTGTAGGGGCGAACCTTGTGTTCGCCCTCAAACAGTTCCCCACTACTAACGCATGAGAGAATAAATTTCAGAAGCCCGCACGACTATGCTTTTGGTCCCTCTTTGCTCGAACGTTGATAATTCAATCTGTTAATGGCGGGAACTGATTGAGGGCGAACACGAGGTTCGCCCCTACAGGGACAATCACAACGCAAGGATGAGAGGGAAGGGAACATTAAGGGGCGCGACGCGCGCTGGATGCGCTTATTCGTTATAAGGCTTTTTGCTTCCATTTGCCGCGTTTGAATACGGCTGTGCTACACAGGGCCATCATCGAGAACGCGACCATGATGGCCCAGAAGACGCCGTTGGGGCCGAGTTCGAATCGGTAGGCGAGCAAGTAGGCCAGAGGTATTTCGAGTACCCAGAAGACGAGAAAATTGAGGTACGTCGGCGTCCATGTGTCGCCCGCGCCATTGAATGCGGCTTCCATAACGGTGCCGAAGCCGTAGAACACGAAGCCGAAAGAGGCGATGTGAAGCGCGCTGGCACCATAGGACAGCACGGTGGGATCGACGGTGAAGCAGCCGACCAGTGGACGCGAGAAACAAAGCAGAAGCCCGCCTATGACGCCCAGAATCAGGGCGTTGATGAGAGAGGTTCGCCACACGGCGGCTTCGGCGCGTCCCGGTTGGTCGGCTCCCAGATTTTGGCCGACCAGAGTCGCGGCGGCATTACTGAGGCCCAGAGCGGGGAGCAACATAAAAACGATGAGTCGCTGTCCGATGACATAACCAGCAATCGCTTCCGAACCGAAATCGGCGACCACTCGAACAAGGGCACTCCAACTGAGCGTGCTGATGGTGAATTGAAGGATGGCAGGAACAGCGATGGCGATGAGGCTCTTCGCCATCAACGCATCCAATTTCCAGTGTTCACGCCGGATGGTGATGCGCCCGCCGGGGCGCATCAAATAGGAAGCAGCCAGCAGCACGCCGACGCCGCGACCAATGGTGGTGCCGACTGCGGCGCCAGTCACTCCCAACTTCGGAATCGGCCATGCTTGCAGCAACCATGAGGGCGGATGGAAGCCCAGAGTCGAGAAAACATCGGCCCCATATATAAAGCAGGGCGCCAGAACGATGTTGAGCAAGTTGGCCCAGAAAAGCACATGCATCGCCACCGAAGAGTCGCCCGCGCCGCGAAAAATCGCGCTGAGCAGGAAGAGAAAGAGAATCGCGGCGTTACTGCCCAACATGATACGCGCGAATGGGGTGCCGAGCGCAACGACTTGTGGCTGTGCCCCTAATGCGTGCAACAGCTGCGGCGCGAAGGCGATTCCAATCACGCTCAGAAACACTGAAACTGCGACTCCCAGATAGAGCGTGTGAACC
This sequence comes from bacterium, assembly GCA_004172935.1. Classification (GTDB taxonomy): domain Bacteria; phylum Armatimonadota; class Abditibacteriia; order Abditibacteriales; family Abditibacteriaceae; genus Abditibacterium. The sequence goes on from SDZD01000075.1 coordinate 18,752, forward strand.
GCTCCCTTCACGGCTCCTTCCCTGTCGCCTGCACCGATGCGGCGGGAAACGATGGCAGTCGCCCCGACGCTAAGCCCGATAGCCAGCGCAAACACAATCGACAGCAACGATTCGGTGAGGCCAACGACCGCCACGGCATCGGCCCCCAATTTGGCGACGAAGAAGATGTCCACCACGCTGAAGATGCTTTCCATCAGCAGCTCCAGAATCATCGGGACTGCCAGTAAGAATAACGCCGAGCCAAGCGGCTCGGTGGTGAGGTCGCGAGAAGACCCGGTAAGCGCCTCGCCAAACATCGCCAGTGCGCCTTTGCTGTGGGGTTTATGTGGCGACTCGTGCGGAAACATGCCCCTACATTATAGATAATGACCAGCCAATATCATTAGTGGTTTTAAATGAGACTTTTCATTCCTTGCCGCTGAACATTGATTGCCTTGTGCGTTAGTGACGGTGAATTGATGGAGGGCGAACACGAGGTTCGCCCCTACAATGGGCACAAAGCGCTGAATTGATACGGCGTGTTTATTAACTTGTCAGGAGATCAGCGTTCGTATACCCCCCTACTCTTTACGGGCGGAACATGCTGACGGCACCGTTGGCGTTGTTGGCGGCTCTTTCGGTGACGGCGGTGCCACGATACCATTTGACGTGACCATCGGCCATCAGGTAGTTGGCGCCGTCGAAGTGGCGGGGTTTGTTGCGGGTCGCGTCCGAGTTTTCGCCACTGGTGACATCAAGATACTTTCCGGTGGCATGAACCATCGCTGAACCATTGTTGCCGCAACACTCTTGCGAATAGCCGGGAGGTCCTCCCGTCGTCACAAGGTTATCGCCCAGATCGACGGGCGATTTGAAATCGACACCCTCGTTGGCGTCGGCCAGATTGACGTTGACTTTGGTGCTCATTTCGCTCAACATGACATTTCGAGCGACATCGGTGACAGCAGCCATGTTGACGCCACCCAACCATGTGTTGAAGGCATACGAAACCGGAGTTCCGCTGGTGGCAACGTTGCCGCCGCCAGTGTTGGTGTCGCTGGGACAGTTGAAAATCTGGCGGCTCTTCAGGTAAGGAGCGGTTTGTCCGGCCCAACCGATGCCTCGGAACGCGGTGTTCGCGACTGGAGCCGAGCCATATTCGTATCTTTCGTCGTAGTCCTGGGTGTATTGCATAATGCCCAACCCCAACTGTTTCATGTTGCTCATGCAGGAGGAGCGACGGGCATTCTCGCGGGCGCGGGCAAAAACTGGAAACAGAATCGCGGCGAGGATAGCGATAATAGCGATAACAACCAGCAACTCGATAAGGGTGAATGCCGATTTATTTTTAACAAGAGAAGGATGAGACGAAAGCATCACACTCAATGTAACCAAAGAGCTTCCGAAGTTCTCATCATATTCGCGTCTATTTTCATACTTTTCGCGGATATTCAGCGAGAATCGGTTATAAATCCTATTTATGGCACTGTGGGTATTGACACAGCAAGGAGACGCGCGGGAAAAAGTGCGAATCGTGCTATATTGCGGTATCATTCGGCATAACGAGGCGATAGGCGATTAGATGAAAATGAGTTGGATTCGCGCGGTTCAACAAACGCCGTTTTTCCTGATGACACGCAAAATATGGATTCTCAACTCTGCTCTCATTGCCGCCTTCGCTGGGCCTGTTGGCACTGCTGTAGCCGCCCCTCGACCTTCGGCACTGGCTGCTAAACAAGCGATGCAAATCAAATCCACTTATTGCGAGTCGCGCGTCAATCCGCATGGACTGGACGTTGTTTACCCGCGCCTGTCGTGGACGCTCGCCTCAGATGTGCGCGGCGATGGTCAAAGCGCCTATCAAATTATCGTGGCCTCCAGCGCCGCCCTACTGGCGCAAAACAAAGGCGACCTGTGGAACAGCGGCAAACAAATCTCTCCCGAAAGCACCATCGCCTATCAGGGGCGCAAATTGGTGTCGCGCCAGAAGTGCTACTGGAAGGTGCGGGTATGGGACGGCAAAGACAAAGCCTGCGAGTGGACTCCCTCCGCGCAGTGGAGCATGGGGCTGCTGGGCGACAGCGATTGGAAAGCGCAGTGGATAACCGACCCGGTTCTAGCCAACAGCGCCAATTTCCCGCGCACCCCCATCAACTGCTATCGCAGCGAAACCACCAACAACCAGAACCAAATCAAGTGGGTAGTCCTCGATTTGGGCAAAGAACAGCCGCTCGATATGATCGAGGTGCGCCCTGCTCGCCCCAACGACTGGAACGCCGACTTCGAAAGCGAGATGTATCCGCTGCGCTACAAGGTCGAAGTCGCGACCGATGCGGATTTTAAAGATGCGAAAACAGTCGTCGATCATTCGAACGCCGATGTCCTCAATCCGCGCATCGCCAGCAACGTCAGCCGCTTCGATAGCGTCAACGCCCGTTACGTGCGCCTCGTGGTCAACAAATTGGGGCAGTGGGATGTCAACCTTTACGGCTTGGCGCTCAGTGGTTTCAACCCCTATTATAAGGACAAGTTCATCGGGCAAGAGGCCACGGTGTCCTGCTCCGACTCGACCGAATCGGCGCAGTGGTCGAAGAAGTACCTGCTCCCAGTGCCCAATAGCACGCAGATTTCCGCCGACCCAGCCGCGCTGGGTGTCGCGGTTAAGGAGTTGGACGATGTGGCCGCTCGTCAAAGGGTTTCGCGTGTACCGACTGTGCGCCGCGAGTTCAAGCTCGATAAAAATATCAAGAGCGCCACCTTATATGTCAGCGCGCGCGGCTTCTACCAGTTCGACATCAACGGCGCCAAAGTCAGCAACCAGTTTTTGCTTCCCGGCTTCACCGATTTCAACAAGCGAATCTCCTATCAATGCTACGATGTCACGGCGATGCTGAAGCCCGGAGCCAACGCGCTGGGCGCCATGCTGGGCTACGGCTGGTATGCCGGACACATGAACCTGTTCGAGCATCGCAACATCTACGGCCACTATCCGCTGCTGTTGGCGCAGTTGGAAGTCGAGTTGGCGGATGGCCAGCGCGTCACCATCGCGACCGACAAAAGCTGGAAATCAACGCTGAACGGCCCGCTACTGTGGTCGGATTTGCTGGACGGCGAAGCCATCGACCAGCGCCGCGAACTGACGGGCTGGAACAAAGCCAACTACGACGATGCGGCCTGGTCGGCGGCTTACGCCACGCCGCTCGATGCGACACAACTGGTGTGGCAGCGGGTTCAACCCACCGAGGCCATCCGCGAATTGAAGCCCGCCGCCACCAAAAAGATTGGCGCCGACACTTACGTCTTCGACTTCGGACAGGAAATCGCCGGTTGGTGCAAGCTGCAACTAAAGGGCAAAGCGGGCGCGCACATCCGCGTTCGCCATGCCGAACTGCTCAAGCCCGATGGCGACATCGACACCAGCAACCTGTGGGGCACGGCGCAACAGGACGACTACATCCTGAATAGCGACCAGAGCGTCACTTTGGAGCCGCGTTTCACCTATCACGGCTTCCGCTACGCGCAGGTGACAGGGCTAAGCGAAGAGCCGAAGGCGGGCACCATCGCTGCCATCAGTATGCACAACAACATCCCCGAAACCGGGGAGTTCCACTGCTCGAATCCGCTGTATAACCAGTTGATGGAGACGGCAAAGTGGACGCAGCGCAACCTGATGTTCGACGTACCGAACGGCTGCGCCGCGAGGTCGGAGCGATTGGGCTGGACGGGCGATTTGAGGCCATGCGTGCAAGCGCTGATGTTCAACATGGACTCGTCGGCCTTTCTGGAAAAGTACGCGCAGGACATGCGCGACGAACAGACAGCGGCAGGGCAGTTCACCGACATCGCGCCCAAAGCCCACCTCGAAAACACCACCATCTGTGTCGGCTCGCCCGGTTGGGCCGACCTGGGCGTATCGCTGCCGTGGCAGATGTACGTCAACTACGGCAACAAGCGACTGCTGCGCGAACATTATGCGGCGGCGCGCAGTTGGGTCGAGTTCATCAATTCGCATAACCCCGACTTCATCTGGCGCCATAATCGCGGGCAGGATTGGGGCGACTGGCTCAGCGCTGGGCCTCAAACTCCGCGCGTCATCGGCTCGACGGCGTTCTACGCCCACGACGCCGATTTGCTGGCACGCATGGCTGGAGTGTTGGGCTACACCGCCGACGAAGCCAAATATCGCCAACTGTTCAACAACATCAAAACCGCCTTCGCAAGCAACTTCGTGGGCGCCGACGGCGTTATCACCGAAACCAAAGGCGCCAGCGACGACGTGCAAGGCAGCTATGCCCTCGCGCTGCACTTCGAGTTGCTGGACGAAGCGATACGCCCCAAAGCAGTTAGCCGCCTCACCCAACTCATCGAGAAGAATAACGGCCACCTGACGACCGGATTCTGGAGCAGCATCGAACTGATGCTGTCGCTGTCGGAAAACGGCCAGCACAACATCGCCGCCAAAATGATGAACTCGCAGGAGCAGCCGTCGTGGGGCTACATGCTCAAATCGGGCGGCACCACCTACTGGGAATCGTTCGACGCCAACACGCGCAACCTCTCCCTCAACCACTGGACTTACAGCTCGGTGGGCGAATGGCTGTGGCGCTACACAGCGGGCCTAAGCCCCGACGAAAACAGCCCCGGCTACAAACATTTCACCATCGCTCCTCATCCAGTTCCCGAAGTGAACTCCTGCACCGCCACCTACAACTCAGTGCGCGGCCCCATCGCCATCGACTGGAAACAGATGCCCGATGAATTCACCCTCGACGTAACCATCCCCCCCGGCTCCACCGCCACACTGTCGCTACCCTCTTCGGGCATCAACAAAATCGAGGAATCCGGCAAACCCTGCCCCCAGGCCGGAGGCGTGAAATTCATCACCCAACAAGGCGACCGAACCATGCTACAAGCCCAATCGGGCACCTACAAATTCCGCGCGAAGAGGTAGGAGAGATTAATCAGCATTCTCATTGGGGCACTCCCCTCTCTCAAAGCTGCCTCATATTTATGCCACGAGGCGCATCATCTAGTGATAGAAATTTGTCTCACAATGCACTTCCCATCACTTCCAACTGAGGCCAGCAGCTTGTTTCCGTCATGATAAGCCAGCATCATCCTGAGACTTTGCTCTTCTTGGATGTCCAGAAGCTGATTAGAGTTAAGATCCAGGAACAATAAACCGTGTGGTGACTTAACCGCCAAGATGCCCGATTCGCCCAAGAACACAGGATTCGACCAGTAACCTTCACACCATCTAGGCTCGACGTGTTCTTCGGGGTACACGAATTCTCCTCGGCTATTGAAGCTGGCCTGCCAATGAGCACCGGGGTAACTGAAAATATTGATCAAGTTATCAACGGCGCATATCTTTTGGGTGTAGGTGCTAAAGGTCGCGAACAGAGAATCTCCGGGGAAAACAACTTGTCCGAAGTCTTCTGGCGCATCTCTCATGATACCTTTATCATCAAGCGTAAAGAACCACATTCCCGCTCCTCCTTGATCCACAGCCGTTATCAGATATACATCATCTGCGACGGGGCAAATTGACGTTGTTAACAAATCGTGCTCAATTCCTTCCATAAGACTCCCAGTTAAGGTATCCAGGGTGAACAACGAATTTCCGTCTCTGGAGAGAATGAGTTTCTTTCCATCTGGCGAGTAACAAGCATGGTCGAAACCCATACGCTCCGTTGCTACATAAGGTTCGCCACTGCGGACATCTCGGATAACCGCTCCCCCGCACCCAAATGTAGCTATGCGACTCCCCATCGGATCAACAGCAAATCCTCCATATAACAGGTCATCCTGTGTGGAGTATGAAGTTGCTATCTCCAAAGTGGACACGTCTAAAAGGTAGATCATCCCAATAGAGGGGGTTTGACCAACTGAATCCATACTCTCAACCACCAAATGGTTTCCGTCAGCGGTAAAGTTCAAGTTTCTGGCTCTGCCTTGGATGTAACTATCTACCAAATGGGATGCATAAAACACCATGATTGTCCTCCCCAAGTATAAAAATGAAGCCCATCAAATTACCCTGACCAGCAAAGCTAACAGCCAAACGTTGAGAGTAAGCCGCGCCAAGGCACGTCTCTAGGGGTAGAATCATAATTCCTCTATATGTCCCTAACTCTGCAAGATTGGGTAGTGGCAAAGAGAGGTGAGTTTTTGTTGAACTTGGTTTGATGTTAACGAAGGTGGTCGTGTGCGTGCATTGTGGTGGTGACGATGTGATCCGTCACGGTAAGACACGCAATGGTAA
>SDZD01000076.1 GCA_004172935.1 bacterium
CCTCCCCACTGCCCCTCAACCCACATAACCCCACGTAATGTGCGACTCTCTTTGGTATATAAGCGCGCTTTTTTCGGCCCGAATCGGGAGCAGAAAGCAGGAATTGCGTCATCCTGAGCCTGCGAAGGATCCATACTCGCAACTCAGAAAATAGAGCATTGATGCGAGATCCTTCGCAGGCTCAGGATGACGACGCTGCAAGGCCATCACTTCGACAAAATTGAATGACACACTCAAAAAGAGTCGCATTTACGTGGCCTGCCATGTCCGCGAGCGGCTCTCCCCTCACACTTGTAAAAATCCATAAAATCGGGTACAATGAGAATAATGAAAACGGGTGTGTAACCTCTTTTTCATTCCCAACCGCTCTTCACCGATGCGGAATCGCCCCCACCCACATCCGCCTAAAATTGGCGCCTCATCAGCGTTCATCGGCGGTTAAAAAACACCAATGCCAAATATCCACTCCTATCTTGGAAGTGTTTTCGTGGTGAATTTCTCAATAAGCCCCGAAAAGATTGAATAAAAATTGATTAATCAATCTTCCCTATTTTTAAGTGGCTAAACTTATACAAAAGCACCGTTTAATCAATCTGGAATGATTGATTGCTCCCAAAAATCAATTCTCAAAATAAATCTCGTTATTTAAAGGAAACCCTATGAATCCACGCTCAAACCTTCGCGTTCACAACTCAAAACTAACCACTAACGACTAAAAACTAACCACTCGATTTCAATTCTCAATAAGGGCGCACCCAAAGCACCGGGGCGTCGCTTTTGCAAAAATTACGCATATGGCCCCAATCGCTCAACCCGGCCCCGCACCCCAGTTCTGTCCTCGTTGCCGCATACCCTTGCCCGCACCGAAGCCGCCTTATTGTCCTAATTGCGGCATGTCGCTTCAGGAGCGCCCCGTTTGGCTCACAGTCATCGCCGCTTTGGGCGCCGCCTTTCTCGGTTTAGCTGGTTTGTGCATGGGAGCCTTCGGAGCCTGTGTCGCCCTCTTTGCCATGTCTTCGCCCGGTGGACTGGCCCGTTCCGATACCATGTGGATTTGGGGAGTCCTCTTCGGCGCCGTGTTATGTGCTGTTGCCGCTGTCGCGCTCTTGGTCTGGCTCATCAAAAAGCCCAAACGCTAATCGGCCAACAACTTATCCCCCCGCCGTATCGTTGCTCCCACCAACACCACTCCCAAACACCAAAGCAGCGGAAGCATCAGCGGCACGATAGTCACGAAATCGAACGCAAACACCGAACTCGCATCGCATCCATCGGGACCGCAATGGTTGCCCTCAAAACTCCAATGACGCCATAGCCAAAAGCTAAACAGGCAACTCCCCCCAATGCCCAGCAGCAGCAACAGTACCCGGCGCCACGGCCACGACGAACTCGCCGCCAAAGCTGTCAGGCTCCCCATAAGCAGTCCCACGAATGCTTGCCCAATGCTACCCACGAAAAGAGCCAGTGTTAATCCTGATCCGTCGTTAGCCCCATCGTCGAATTGAGCATATAAATCGCTGTTCAGCCAACACCCCGCGCACCAAATAATGGCTTGTAAAAACGGCAACCCAAACGCGCCGCCAAAAGCACACACCGCAAACGAAGGCCGAAAACGCTCACTCATCTTGATAGAATGGAAGGTCTTCTTTACATCGGCAGAGTCTCAAACGGCTTCTTCGCGATGGTAGAGCGAAAGCGCGCGATAACTTCGGCCGTCTCGTCCCAGCTTTGCGTTTCGCGAATCTCAGCCGGATACAGCAAGCGTCGCGCGACATCCTCCACGCGAAAAGTCCATAGCATCGCCATCAATGGGTTGATGAACAGCTTCGAGCCATTGGTGCGTGCCGTTGAGTGGTAGTCGCCAAAATGTCCCTCAATCGCATCCAGAATCGAACTCGAAACGATGGAAGGCATCCGCTGCATCCTCGAAAACACATGCTGGCAAGCCTCCCGATAAAACTCCACTTCCGGCATATCGGGCAGCAACGAACAAACCCCTAAGAATCCGCCCTTGCGCGAAACATCGGCTACCGCCTCCAAAAACTGCGCATGACAAACCCCGTGAAACGCATCTACCCCAAAACCCACGCAAACCAATAACTTCGTCGCGATTTCCACTTCCTGCGCCGCGTACAGCGAAGCGCAATCTTCATGGGGCGTCCCCAACCCCGTCTCATCGCCGCGCATAAGCGAATCGGTGCCTCCATCCACCAGCACCAGAGCATCCGGCTTCAACATCTCGCAAAGCGCCTGATAGTTGCCTCGCAGCGAAGCCACTCCCTCGTTCGGAAAGCAAAAAATCGAAGTTTCGATTCCCTGCCCCCGCAGCCACCTCACCAGATGTAGTTCTGGGAAATACGACTCATGCGCAATTGTCTCCGGCGTCACTTCCAGCATGTGAGGCGCGTGCCATTTCTCATTGGCGCTCGACAAATAAGAAAACGACAAATTCGCCAGATAAACCGTCTTCCCCTGCGCCCGCAGCGCATGAAATAACGGCAAACCACAAAACACGTCATACCCGCCGCCCGCACCCGCGAGCAAAACCGTCTGCGTGTCTTTCAATTCATCAAAAAGGGGGAGGTTAGATAAATGCATATTCTTTTAGGGCTACTTAGCAACACATCTAAGTAGCCCCTTTGTTGAGATGTGCCTTGGCGCGTCTTTTACTCCAATGTAGAGGGTTTAATTCGTCGTTGTGCTTTCGACCAGAGTTTCTGCTGACTCTGCCGAAAGTTCGACGGCGCCCTGTGCCTCGCCGTTACCTTCCTGAAGCTCAGGAACGGGCGCATTCGGGTCACGATAGCCAAAGTAACCGCGCTCTTTGATCATGTCGCGCACTTTGTCTGGCACCATTGTTTCCCATGTGGAGTCGCTCTCGGCGATGCGGCGCAACACGTCGCGTGAGAAGATGCCCAGATAGTCGCGGTCATAAAAGTCGATGGGCTGAATCGAGCCGCGTTCCACCAGATGGGCATACAGGTTTTGCAGGTGCGGAGCCACGCGCAAGCGCTGCGTCGTTACCAGGTGGAATTTGTCTTCCAGTAACGGATAAACGTAAAGTCGCAAATCGTTTTTGAACAGGCGCCCAAACGACTCCAGAATGCCGCCTTCGAGGTGATCGTAATATTTTTCGTCGAACAAATCGCGCAACGAAGGAATACCCAGAGCCAGCGAAATACGCTTTTTGGTGTAGCGGCCTAAATACTGCGCCAGACGATAATATTCGATGTAATCAGAAATGAGAACCGTGGCGCCCGTCGAAGCCAGCAGTTCGCAGCGCGCCAGAAAGTCATCCCAGTCCACTTCTTCCTCTTCCATCTCGCCGCCCTCTTTTATCGCCAACTGACGCAGCGTGATCTCGAACAGCACGATGGGGTTATCGGCTTCTTCGCCCCAGTCGCCCATGAACTGAGCGCGGGCGCACTCCATCAAATCCATGTTGACGTGCGTGACAGGGCGAAAACTTCCGCGCTCCACCACAACCGGACGTTTGTACAAAACTTCCGACGGCTGCAAAACCTCGCCGTCCGGGCGGAACATCGCGGCATCGGTGAGGCCAATTTTCACTAATTTAACGGCGGTCAAACGGTGGTCATGGTCTCTGAAATCGGGGCCAGAGAAGTGAATCATGTCCACTTCGATACGGTCGGTCGATAGGTTGTCGAGCAGCGATTTCAAGAATACGTCCACGTTCTGCCAGTGGAAGAAGCAGGCGTAGCACAGGTTGATGCCGAAAATGCCGAGCGCTTCCTGTTGAGCCACGCGGTCGGTATCCAACATACGCACGTGAACCAGAATGATATTTGGGTCGCCGTGCGGCTCGGTCTGGAACATCAGGCCCATCCAGCCATGACATTCGTTGGTGCCCTTGAAGTTGCGGGTCGTCACCGTGTCGGCAAAGGCGAAAAATTCGGTCTGGTCGCCCCGTTTGCCGCCCAATCGCTCGACCAACAGGTCGTACTCATAGGACAACATCTTCTCCAATCGGTCACGCGACACATAGCGATTGCATTCGCCGTAAATCGCGTCCGAAATGGTCATGTCGTAGGCCGAAATAGATTTCGCGATGGTGTTCGCGGCGGCTCCAACGCGAAAAAACCATCGTACAACCTCTTGTCCGGCACCAATTTCTGCGAAAGTGCCATATTTTTGGTTGGAAAGATTTATGTCGAGGGCTTTCTGGCCCGAAGCGAGCGTATCGCGGGCAATCGTGACTTCCATACTTATTGGTGTATCACGCTCAGGTTACGGGCCAATTAACAATGTTGCCCCAAGAAATTGGGCAATGAACCGAAATCGGCGCCCGCGAAGGGCGCTCAAACGGGTAAAATCGAATTTTGCGATGGTCGAAAGGTGCCGGGCACTCCTTTTTGAAAACAGGCAAAGCGCTAAGGCTTTGGCTTTGCTAAACGAAAAGGGTGCGTGCGGCACGCGCCTTGGTTTTTATGTCTTCTAATTCGTGTGATGTTGTTGTTGTGGGGTCGGCTAATATGGATATGACGGTGCGCTGCAAGCACCTTCCCATTCCTGGCCAAACGATTCTAGGCGATGCCTTCGTCACTAATCCCGGCGGCAAGGGAGCAAACCAGGCCGTCGCTGCCGCCAAATGTGGCGCTCGAACCGAACTGGTAGCGCGTGTGGGCAACGGTATGTTCGTGCCGCGCTTTATCGAATCTTATGAAAAGGTCGGCTTAGGCCATACCCACGTCATTCGTGACACCACCACCCCTTCAGGGACAGCCCTGATTTTCGTCGATGACGAGGGCGAAAATATGATCGTTGTCGCCCCCGGCGCCAACCAGAAACTCACTATTGCTGACGTTGAAGCTGCCAAAGAAATGTTTCTCGGCTCCAAAGTGATGATTTTGCAGTTGGAAGTTCCGCTCGAAACCGTCGTTCACGCTGCCGAAATCGCCAAAGAAGTCGGCATGACCGTCATTCTCAACCCGGCTCCTGTTCGCACCCTGCCGCCCGCTCTTCTGGAAAATGTTGACATCATCATTGCTAACGAAGTCGAAGTCGCGATTTTGACGGGCGCCAAAGAAGTTGACACCTCGACTGCCGCCGCCGCTTGCAAGCCGCTCATCGACGCGGGCGTTGGCCACGTCATCACCACATTAGGTAAAGACGGCGCCATTATCACTGGCGGTGACGGTGCCACCAAAGTACGCGGTTTCCGCGTCAACGCCATCGACACCACTTCCGCAGGTGATACCTTCGTAGGTGCTCTTGCCTGTGCCCTCACCGAAGGCAAATCGCTCGAAGAGGCCACCAGCTTCGCTAACGCCGCTGCTGCTCTTACCTGCACCAAACGCGGCGCCCAACAGGCGATGCCCACCCGTGCGGAAATCGACGAAATGCTGCTCTAAAAGCAACATTCGCCGACAATAGAAAACGTTTGTGTTAACTTCCTCCCGCCGTCGTCTCCCCTCTCTCTCCACACTCAAAGCATGAACTTATTTGATTTAACGCCACGTCAGGTTGTCGCCGAACTCGACAAGCACATCGTCGGGCAAGGCGCCGCCAAGCGAGCCGTCGCGGTTGCGCTACGCAACCGCTGGCGTCGCGAACAACTCTCCCCTGAAGAACAGGCCGCCATCGCGCCCAAAAACATTCTGATGATCGGCCCGACGGGCGTTGGCAAAACCGAAATCGCCCGCCGTTTGGCTCAAGTCGCGGGCGCACCGCTACTGAAAATCGAGGCCACCAAATTCACCGAAGTTGGTTACGTGGGCCGCGATGTCGATGCTATCGCCCGCGATTTGGTCGAAGTCGCCATCCGCATGGTCGAGCGCGCAAAGCTTGACGATCTCAAACCACGCGCCGCCCAGAACGCGCGCGACCGCTTGCTCGATTTGCTGGCGCCCATGCCCTCGGCGCAAACTCCCAACCCCTTCGCGGCTGGTTTCCCTAACCTGTTCGGCCAAAATTCGCCTACCGAAACCGAGCGCTCCGCCCGCGAAAGCTCGCAGCGTTTGCGCGATAGAATGTCGCAGAAACTTGATGCTGGCGACCTCGAAAGCGCCGAAGTCGAACTTGAAGTCGAAGAGCGCCGCCCTCAGAACGGCTTCATGTTCGGCCCCGGTTTCGAGGAGATGAGCATGGAAATGCAAAACGCTCTCGGCCCGATGATGGGCGGTGCCCGCAAAAAGCGCCGCGTCAAAGTCAGCGACGCGCGTGCCATTCTGGAAGCGCAAGAAGGCGACAAACTCCTCGACCGCGACGCCATCGCCAGTGAAGCCATCGAACTCGCCCAAAATCGCGGTATCGTGTTTTTGGACGAAATCGACAAAATCGCCGGACGCAGCGAAGGCGGCAATCCCAACGTTTCGCGCGAAGGCGTGCAGCGCGATTTATTGCCGTTGGTCGAAGGCTCGACCGTCAACACCAAATACGGCCCGGTCAAAACCGACCACGTCCTCTTCATTGCGGCAGGTGCCTTTTCGCTTTCCAAGCCTTCGGACCTAATCCCCGAATTACAGGGCCGCTTTCCTGTGCGTGTCGAGTTAGAAGCCCTCGGCGAGAACGATTTGAAGCGTATTCTCACCGAGCCGCAAGATTCGCTTTTACGCCAATACGTTGCCCTGCTCAAAGCCGATGGAGTCGATTTGCAATGGGGCGACGACGCTACCAACGAAATCGCCCGCCTGGCCGCGCAGGTCAACACCGACGGCGAGAACATCGGCGCGCGCCGCCTACACACCCTGCTCGAACAGGTTCTGGGCGACATCGCCTTCGAGGCGCCCGATACCGCGAAGGGCGTCGTCAAAATTGACTCCCTCGCTGTACGCGCCCGTCTTTCTCACCTCGTCTCTGACGACGACTTGAGCCGTCTGATGCTGTAGATGATTTCGAAGGGCAGAGGTTAGAATTCGCTTATTTCAGGAATTTTAGGGAGGCTTGGACTCTAAATTGAGCAATGGCGCGCAGCCATGCCATCTCTGGAATTTCTCTCAGCTCCGCAAACCTGGATTGCTTTCGCAACCCTGTTTTTGTTGGAAGTCGTGCTGGGTATCGACAACATCATTTTCATCTCGATTCTATCGGGAAAACTACCCGAAGCCGAGCGCGCCAAAGCGCGTTCGATGGGTTTAGCTCTGGCGCTCGTCACGCGCATTATCCTGCTCTTCTCGTTGTCGTGGGTGATGGGACTCACTAACCCGCTGTTCACGATTCCGTTCCTCGATACCCTCATTCAGCCCGCAGCCGCTGGTGGAGCGCACGGCGCTGTTCCTGCGGGTGGGCACGGTGAAGTAATCGGCACACCGGGCGGCATTTCGGGCCGCGATTTAATCCTGCTTCTGGGGGGCTTGTTTCTGCTCTTCAAAAGCGTCCACGAAATCCATCACAAACTTGAAGGCGAAGAGGGCAGCGCTCAAAAAGATGGCGGTGGCGCTTCGTTTGGCGCCATCATCGCACAGATTCTGGTTCTCGACATCGTCTTCTCGCTCGATTCGGTTATCACGGCGGTTGGTATGGTCGATAACATCGCCATCATGATTATGGCGGTTGTCGCCGCTGTGGGCGTCATGTTATTCGCGGCGGGGCCAATCTCTAACTTCGTCGAGAAACACCCGACTCTCAAAATTCTGGCGCTTTCCTTCCTGCTCCTCATTGGCGTGACGCTCATCGCCGAAGGTTTGCAAATCCACATTCCCAAGGGCTTCATCTACTTTGCGATGGCCTTCTCCTTCGGTGTTGAAATGCTGAATTTGAAGATGCGCAAGGATGGTCATCCGCCCGTCTCGCTGCGCCAGCCATAAAACCACTCAAGGGGCGACTATCTGTATTTGATGAGGCTCTGTTTCAAAATAGCGACATTGATGGCATAAAATACGATACGAATCGGCATTTCCAAGTCATAAAGCGATTCTCTCTTGCGTTGGCTGGTCCCTCATTTGGGCGCCCATTGTGGTGCCCTCATGAGCCAGCGTCGGGAGGAATCGCTTTTGTTTTGTTGCTCAATTCGCAGCTTTCACATCATGAAACACCTCTCGTTTTTGACGGCGTTCGCGCTGTTTGGCGGCCTCGTTTCGGCACAGGCTCAAGGCAGGACCCCGGTAGCCTCTTTGCCTGCCGCCACCAAAACTCCCAAAGTGGGAAAAGTTGGGCAAACCCTGGCGGTTTCCATTGGCTCGAAGAAATCGCAGGATTTCAACTTCGATTTGCCCAAAGGCCAGTTCTACGTTTATGTCGATGCGCAGGGTTTGAAAGAAGGGGACAGCGTTTCCAAAATTGATGCTACGCTCATTTTGCTCAAGCGCAATGGGGCGCAGTTCCCTCAGTTCGGTAGCAACTTGATCTACTGGAATAGCCACGAGAGAACATCGCGAGCGGGCCAACAGTTCTCCTTCGCCAAGCCAACCGGAGTCCGTTTTCGCATCAAAAACGATGCGGAGGGAGCCAACAATTTCTGGCTGACCGTTGTTCCACTCCAGCCGATGAAGTTCTTGCTATTCAGCTTTGGCTCGAAGGTTATGACGGCTAAAATCGGCCCCAATAATGGCACTGGTGGACCGCTCAATCACCGCGAGTTCGATTACCTGCGCGCCACCATCCCAGCAGGTAAATGGAGCATATCGCTTGGTGCCCATTCCGAGGCGGGCAAGTGCTTTGTCTCCATGGTTTCGCTCAATGCGCGCGGCGTTGATTATATGGGCAGCATTTCAATCGTTGGAGTCGAAAACGACGACCGCAAAGAGGAAATCGTCACTTTGGCCAAGCCTACCACGCTGCTTTTCCGTGTCGTCAACGAGGGCGCTGGTGACGAAAACCCCGTTACCTATGACATCACAATCGAGCCTTCGGACGGCTAGTTCGTTTGCATAAACCCCAAATCAAGCGCCCCCGATTACGTAATCGGGGGCGCTTGATTTTGTGCTAGCTGACTTTAATCAGGAAGTTCAACTTGTACTCGCCGGGTGGCACGCGGTACTCTTCCAGCGTGTCGGGGCCGCACGAGGCGGTGCCCATGCCTCGGTGAGCGGCATCAAGGCTGACCCACGTTTCGGGGCGCATCTTCAAATCGAAGGTGTGTGTTGCCGCGAACAGATCGGCGGGCGTCAGGTGCGAAACTCCGGCTTCGAATGGTGTTTCGAGGGCCGAAATTTCGACGCTGATGTCGCCGTCCGAAACGCTCAAGGTGTGAACGCCAGTTTTATGGCCATGCTCCTGTGGCAAGACATACGGCACATATTCGTCGGCTACCGTTGAGGAGTAGCTGCCAAAGCGCACCGAAGCCTTGCGGTCGTTGTAGTTCTCGTGTGGCCCGTTCGCCAACCAATCCAGCTTCTCGAAGCCTTCGGCCAACGCGAAGGTGACACCGATGCGCGGCAAATCGGGCAAGCCCTCGTGAACGCGGAACTGGTTCTCTATCTGTAAAGCGCCGCCGACCAGCGAGAAGGTTTGGCGTAACTCGATGGCTTCGGGATGCTGTTCGGTTACTCCCAAAGTCGAAACCGTGATGCGTCCGTCTTCGCTCGAAACTTCGCCCGCCTGGAGCGCCAGTTTGTCGAGTCCTGCCGCTAACCAGCGGCCCAAAGGCTTGTCTTCCTGCCCCGACCATCCCTTGATGCCGTCGTTATCGGTCGGCCCACGGAATGCCTGTAATTGCAGCGGAGCGGCCACTAGCTCGCGTCCTTTGAACTCGATGGAGCGAAGACCGCCCGCACCGATAGCCACCTTCAAGTCGCCGTCCTGTAACAGGTACTCGCCATTGCCTTCGCTGGCTGCTACGCCGCCCTCAGCGACGCTTGGTAGCTCGGCTTCGCGCAGCACGACCTGGTGAGTCACGACGGGGAAGCCCGCTTCGCACCACGCCGTTTTGTCGCGCGCAAAGAACGAGACGTTCAGCGTTACTGTGCCCTCAGTGGGTAGTGCTGCTTCGATGTCGAATACCTTGGCCTCGCCGGGGGCGATAGCGAGGTCGTCCAGTTCACCTTGCGCGATGGCTTTGCCGTTCTGCTGCAATTCCCAACTGCCGCGTAGCCAGTTGAGCGAGGTGAAGTCGCTCTTGCTGATGATGTTCAGTTGGCTTGCTCCCTCGTTCCAAACCACCGAAACGGGCGAGAACAGCGTGCGACACTCTTCCATCGCGGGGTGAGGTGTGCGGTCGGGCCACACCAAACCGTCGCACACGAAGTTGAGGTCGTTGGGCTTATCGCCGAAGTCGCCGCCATACAGCCAGTGCGGTCCACCTTCGGCGTTCACTTCGGGATGGTTGCCCGCGTTGGCTCCAACGCGAATGCCATGATCGACCCATTCCCAGATGAAGCCGCCTTGCAAGCCGTGATAGCTTTCGAAGGCGTTCCAGTAGTCGGAAAGGCTGCCGTTTGAGTTGCCCATCGCGTGCGAATATTCGCACAAAATCAGCGGGCGACGGTCATCGGTGTCATTGTTCTTTGCCCACTTCACGCAGTCGTCCACGCTGGCGTACATCGGGCAAATGAGGTCGGTTGAGAGCTTGCCTTCCCAGTCATCGAGTCCGGCCCAGCTATGCGTGGAAGGATGCGCAACTCCTTCGTAATGCACGATGCGCGACGGGTCGAAGTGGCGAATCCACCCCGCCATCGCATCGTGGTTGGGGCCATAGCCCGACTCGTTTCCAAGGCTCCAAGCGAAGATGCAGGGGTGGTTCTTATCGCGCTCGACCATGCGAAGGCCACGCTCTAGAAATGCCGAAGCGTAGCGCGCATCCTGACACAAGAACTTCAGGAAGTCGTGCGTTTCGATGTCGGCTTCGTCGATGACCCACATGCCGAGTTCGTCGCACAAATCATAGAATCGCTCGTCGTTAGGGTAGTGCGAGGTGCGAATGGCATTGAAGCCATGCTGTTTCATCACCACGATGTCGTGGCGCATTTCTTCGGTTGTCAGCACTTTGCCCGTGGTGTCGTTCCACTCGTGGCGGTTAACACCCTTCATCATCACCGGACGCCCGTTTAGCAACAGCTCACGGTCGCCCAATTCGACGGTGCGGAAACCAATACGGCAACTGGTGTGTTCGGCTTCGCGCCCCTCGGGACTTACCAGCGAGACTACCAGCGTGTACAGGTTGGGCGATTCGCTCGACCACAACAGCGGGTTCTCGACCTGTTGTTCCCAGATGGCCTGGAAGCGGTTGGAGACATAAGCGCGCTTGGTGGAAAGCGTTTTCTCTATAAGCTCCACAACGCTGTTCCCATTGGCGTCGAACAACTGCGCTTTCATTTTCCAATCGCGCTCGCGGTCGCCCTGAAAGCCGATTTTGGCAGTCACTTTCAGCTTGCCATCCTGTCCGCCTACGGCGAATACGTCCTGAATGAAGGCCGATTCGGTCGAAATCAACGAAACATCGCGATAGATTCCGCCGAGCCACCACTGGTCCTGGTCTTCGACGAACGAAGAATCGCTCCACTTGATGCATACGCACGCCAGCGTGTTGGTTTCGCCTTCGCGCACGAACGGCGAAATATCGAACTCGCTGGGCAAACGTGTGTCTTTGGCGAGGCCAACAGCGACTCCGTTAACCCACACCGCTAACACCGATTCGGCGCCGCCAAAGTGCAACACGGTGCGGCGCCCGTTCCATTCGGCGGGGATTTCGAAAGTGGTGCGGTAGCAGCCAGTCGGGTTCTCATCTGGGACGAACGGCGGCTCCTGTGGGAACGGCATCTGGACGTTGGTGTAGTGAGGGCGGTCGTAACCCTGCAGCGTCCAGTTGGAAGGCACGGGGATTTTGGCCCAGCCTTCGCCAACTTCAAAGCCGGGTGAAACGAACGATTCGGGCACGGCATCGGGAGAATCGGCCAGATGAAAATCCCATTGACCGTTAAGAGATTTGACCCAAGGGGAGGGTTCGTTCTTCAAGGCCGATGCGGAATCGGGGTAAGGCGCCAGCGTGGCGCGCATAGATAAACGATTAATCTGAGTGATTTCGGGCGCCATCCATACCGGACGCGCCCCCAGGCGTAGCAATTCCATGAGACGGGAGAAGAATGCCAGACTATAAGACAGAATGCAAATGACACCCGAAGAACAGGGCGAAGAATTGGTGGAAGCTTTTGAAATGTTCGATTCGTGGGAAGACCGTTATCGTTTCCTCATCGACATGGGCCGCAGCATGAAGCCCCTCACCGAGGCCGATAAAACCGAAGAGAACCGCGTTGTGGGCTGCCAATCGAACGTGTGGTTGGTCGCTAATGTCGAGCCGCAGGGCGGCGAAAATGTGCTGCATTTTCGCGCCGATTCCGATTCGACCATTGTGCGTGGCCTCATCGCGCTGCTTACAACTGTGTACGATGGGCAGAACCCGCGCACGATTCTCGATTTTGATATTGATTCTCTGATGCAACGTCTGGGGCTTGATCAGCATCTGAGCATAGGGCGACGCAACGGAATGGCGGGCATGGTCGTCCGTATTAAAACTCTCGCCGCACAAAACGCCTAACTTCTCATGAGTAATTTCATTCCCGCCGAAAGCCTTTTACAGACTGCTATGCAAACTACCGACGATCATCCGATGGACGAGCCGACCCATGCGCCGTCTAACAAGGGGCTAGGGCCAAAAGAAACCGTGCTGTTCGAGAAAGTCAAGGACGTGCTGCGCGAAATCTACGACCCTGAAATCCCCGTCAATATCTATGAATTAGGCCTCATCTACGACATTGCGGTCAACCATCTGGGCGATGTCTACGTTCGCATGACTCTCACCAGCCCGGCCTGTCCGGTAGCTGGCACGTTGCCCATCGAAATCGAAAACAAAATCGCCGCCATCCCCGAAGTCACCGATTGCGAAGTCGAAGTCGTGTGGGATCCAATCTACTCGATGAACATGATGAGCGAAGCGGCCCGCCTTCAACTCGGATTGCTTTAAACCGTTCTCGTTGGCTAACTTGTGGCGCTGAGGCGGCGCTTCATGGATTTGGCAGCTTGCCACAACGGGCGTGGGGTCCGCTGCTTGAGGCGGCTGCGGAGCGCGTTTTGACGGGCGCGACGGGCATTGAGATGGATGCTTTTTTCGACTGAGGTCGTCCATGAAGCCTCTATTCCTGCCGCGCGGGCAGCTTTGACTACGCGGCTCATGGCTTCGAGGTCGGTGTCCTTCATGTGGATGCGCTCGATGTCGGCGTTGGACAGGGTGTTGGGGAAGCAGTGCGGGTCTTGAACACCGACGATGCGTAGGGTGAGGATGTTGCGGACGCATTTTTCGCAGCGTCCGCAGTTGATGTGGGCGTATTCGGGGTGGTTGCAGACGCGCAGATTTTCCAGCACTCCCGGCCATTGGATGATTTCTTTCATCTTGGTGGCGCGCGACCCGATAGCGCCGTCATGCTCGATGACGAAGCGCTTGGTGCTGAACAGCGGGTCGTTTAATGGGGTGGAGGCATAGGGCAACACCAAACCGTGATAGGAAAAAGAGGCCGGGATGAGTCCGGTGGTGTGCGATTCCTGAAACAGCAGCAGCGTGGCGGCCAGCATGGTGCCAAACCAACGGCTCACGTAGTCGAAGGGCATGGCGTAGCGGAAGTTGGTTGACATACGCACCAAATTCACATCGACCGCTGAGAGCATTGTTTCAGAGCGCTTGAGAGCTTGCTCGAACATGTCGGAGCGGTGCAGGTCGATTTCGGAGCCGTGCATCATGATGGCGGTTTGCAGCGGCAGCGCCCGCCGACCACAGAGATTTTGCGTGTGCCGCCATACCGTGAAGCAGCTATCGACGCCACCCGAAAATGTGGAAATCGCGCGGTTGGGGGCTTCGACTGTGCTTTCACTTTCGCTATCTGGGTTAATCGAGATGGGGCTGAATTGGGTATCCCAACACGACCAGATGGCCTGTAACTCTTCCACATTACGCAAGAATGATGGGGAGAGCGGGGCATGAACGCGCAAGTCGGCGCCGCGCATCATCGCAAGTAGCAAAGTTCCCGCGACGAAGGATTCGGCCCGCGTGGTCAGGAGTTCGGCGTGTTCAATGGGGGCTTTGAACCAGAGGGTGAAAGGCTCTTTGTCTTCGATGCGGGCGCTGTGGGTGACTAGGCCATCCGCAGTGGTGACTTCCTGCGGCCAAACGTGAATGGTTTTCATATAGAGTCGCGCCAGTGATGGCGACGGGAGTTATGAGAAGAAAAATCTTCGGTGGGGGGATGGGAGCTACAAAGCGCAATTAGAACTAGCGCCATGTGCCGGAGATTGAATAGCTCGCTAAATCAAAGATTTTGGGGCGTTTATCAATCTTTTTGGGCTGTTAATCAATTAAAAGATTGATTGTTTGAGCCTTTTTTTGAAGTTTTGAGCGTGAATGGTGGGCAAAAGATTGATTAATCAAACTTTTATCAATCTTTGGGTTTTGGCATTTTGATGATGCCCCATTACACACTAACAGGGAAAGTATGCCCTAGAGCGATGTAACATTGTAAGTGACAAAAAGTTTTTAGTTTCTAGTGGTTAGTTTTCAGTTGTCCGAATTTATGATGATTCACGCATACGGTTCAGGGGGCCGCTTTCCAGCGGTATTCCTGGGCGCCTGTGAGGGCTAGTTTCCAGAACTTTCCATCGACCTTTGAGGGGGCGGTTTCGGATGTCCCTGGGGTGTTGCGTTCGATGATTTTGGGGAAGCCGAAGCGAGTGCTGTCGAGTTCGACTATGGCTTCCTGTGCGGGTGGCATGGTTTGGAGCACCCAATCGGGGCCATCGCGTCGCACCATGACGCTGCCGTTGGTGCGGATGGTGCCGAAATCGACGACTTTGTTTGCGGTGTTCAAGCTGGCGGCGTACAGCTTCTCGCGTTGTTGGCTTTCGTCTTTGGGTGGGATGAAAGTGATTTGTTGGCCCGCGTTTGCGACGCGAATAGTGCCTAGACGAACGCGCCCATTGGCATCGGTGTCGCCCGCGAGTTGGCGTCGTCCTTTATCGTTGTACAGGCCCGTCACCATTTCGTAGTCGCCGTCTTTCAAATCGGCGGGCAAGGTGATTTCACGCGGCCCGTCGTTGACGACGCTATCTATTGCCCACTTATTGGTAGGAGTGGCGGGGCGGTGGTCGTCCTGAAACGCGATACCATCCGACCTGCCGCTGTTGCCATTGGTGAAGTGAACGAAGGCAGTGTTTTCGTCCTCGAATCCTTCGCCGACTGCCCAACGATAGTTGACGCGGAAGCGGCGTGGCGCGGTTTGAGCGAAGTCGGTGATGCTGACGCGGGTGCGTGCTTTGGCTCCCAGATTCCACGTTTGCGCGTTACGCGCGTTGGCAAAGGTTGTGGTCGCGGTTTGCGCGAAATCGACTGGAATGCCGTCGTGTAGCGCCGTGTAGGCTATCACTCCCGCACCTTCGGCCCGCCAACCATAGGCGGGCAGCGAAGCACCTCCAATACCTCCAACAGTAATGGGATTAGCTGAGTTATTGGCAACGAGAGTGAGGCCGTTATCGTAGCGTATGCGCAAGACGGACGAGGTGGCGCCCGCGCGAATCAGGGCCGAGTCGTCGAGCCATTTGCCGTTGGAGAGATAGGTGATTTCGATTGGGCGTGCCGTTGCGTAGCGCGCGGTGACGGGAGTGACTAAGTTGTGTTCCAGCCACGCGATGGGCAAATTATCCCACGTCGAGCCGCCCAGAAAGGGTGTATGTCCGAAGGCGAGGGTCTGCACGCGGTAGCGGTCGAGTACCTGCATTGGCGGTAAGCCGCTCCATGTTGGTTTGTCCCACCAACGCTCGTAGTAGCCCATGCCGTGGTTGCTTTGCAGGGGGTGAATTTTGAGCAAATCGAAGTTGACCAATGTTGGCACGTTCCAGCCGTCGTCTACCTGTGCCTCGGCGCCATCGAGAAGGCCACTCCAAAACCAGTGGTTGTTGCCTTCGCCGAAAGTTGGGCCTTTGTGGGTTTGACGCTCGAACTCCCACAGGGCTTTGTGGGTATCGAAGACGACGTTGTACTGTCCGGCTTTGAAACTGCTCGCGCGAAAATCGACGTGGAACCAGGGCGGGACTGCCGAATGGACATCGAGATAGTTGGCGTTGGTGCCATAACGCTGATGAATTTCGGGCGATTGCGATTTTGCCAGCGGCAGTATCGCGTTGGGCTGAATCGCGAACGACTGCATTTTAGTGCCCTCGTTGTACCACGCGGTTTCTTTTTCGCCGTTGGAGCGCAGGCTGATGTCGCTTTCTTTGTAACCCTCGTAGTTGGTGTAGTAATCGACATAGTTCTCGTGCAGAGCGATGCGATAGCCCAGTCCCGTTGCTGTCTTCACCAGTTGGGCCATACCCGCATCGCCACCCTGACTTGCACGAGCCGGGTAATGGGCTGGCAAGCCGTTGTCGTAACCGTCCCGCTGCCAGACGTGAATCAAGATAATCACGTTACGCAAGCCATGAGCGTAGTAACTTGGCAGAACGTGGGCTATGTCGAAGAAACTGCTTCCCGACCAGACATCGAGAACGAGTTTGCCGCCGACTTCTTTCAGATAGGGCGAGGGAGGATTGGGGATGTTGGGGAACACCTCGTCCAAATTCCATGCGGGGGAGAAAACTACTCGTTCGCTAAGCGGCCTATAGGTGCCATCGGTTAACGGATTGTAGATGGCGTGGCCGTTTTGGATGGTACTCGCGGAAGAAGCCGTCCAATCGTTGAAGGTGTTGACGAACAGATTCTCTTTCTGGAGGAAATAGATCTTACTGTTCGAGGTATAGTAAGGCGTTGGCACTGTTTGGCGCCGCATCACTGGCCCCCAACTGCCCAGAAACAGCGAGTGAATGACTGGTTCGTCGCACTGCACGTAAAAGACGACGCTTTTGCCCGCTCGCTGCCTGAGGGAAAAGATGACCCTGACTGTACGCCCATTGGCCTCGTACTGCGAAATGAGCGCCAGGGGAGCTTTGGTTTTGCCGTTGCTAAAGGTACTGCTCTTCAATTTGAATGGGATATTGTTGGCCCACTCGATGTGGGCATCAAGGCCCAAAGATAGATCAACCGGGGGGGCCAATTGCCCATTCGCAGTTTTCATGCGAGCGGACAGCTGTAAAGTGCCCAGAGGTGAATCCGCATCGCTGGTTGGCGGACTCCATGTGTACATGAATGTTCCATCGGCGCCAGTGTATCCCCACTTTAATTTTCCGTCGGCACGCTCAAAGGATTGTTGCCCTGTAAAAGCTCCTTCTGATACCGCTTCGCTATGTGCTGTAGACAACTGCGCCAGTGGCAGAGCCACCGGGGTTGGATGGGAAACGACTGGTGGATTGAAGCCATCGAACACCAATTGGCGTCCGCCCCACAGGGCGAAGTCGAAGCTGGAATTGTTTTGTGGCCCCGCGTCCGACTCGAAGGTGATAGTGACTGTCTTACCTGCGAAACGAGTGAGATTGAATGAGAAGTCGCGCCAGTCCGTGGCTTTGCGATTTTCATCAACCAGCGTTTCGTCACCGACTTTGACGCGAAAGGTGACGCCATCGGAGCCTTCAGTGTTGTTCGACCTCATCGCAAAGGCGCCCTTGAGTTCGATTTTTTGGGCGGCGGGCAGGGCGAAGGTGAAACGCTGTCGTGCTAACCCGGTGGGGCCACCCATCCAAGGCGGATGCAGCAGCCATGCGCGCCGCCCGTTTTGTTCGGCGGCTGGTTGGCAAGCGACGCCCGTTACATCGTCAAAATAGCCCGTCCAACCCACGGGGAAGAACTGCTCGGCTTGGTCGCGGCGTTGGTAGCTGAGTTGATAGAGTCCCAGATCGTCGAGTTGAAGCACGCGCGCATCAGGCACTATGACGGGACGGCTCTTACTTTCCGCAGGTGTCTGGGAATGAGCGAGTGGGGACAACAAGCCCACAGCGGCGAGGAGAAAACAGGGGCGCAAGCGAGAAGGCATAACTGGAATTTCGGCGGAAGTTATGTTTTGGAACTCGCGCGTGTGCGGTTGTGTTGCGAAAAGTGGGGGAAATATTGGCGGGAAACCGCAGCCAACGGAATCTGGCTGGGGGCCACTCATGGAATCCGCGAGGTTTTTGGGCGGGCGTAGCACCCTCTCGTTTTGACCCTCCTAACCTCCCCATTGCATGGAGAGGGACTACTCATTGAACTCGGATAGTCGCTCGTTGGGTGAGGTTGGTTGGCTATAACCGCTGTCGCGGCCCTCACCCGGCACCGCGACACCCTCTCCCACTTCGCGGGAGAAGGAATACTCGCCGGAGAATCTGGGGTTTTTGCCTCTCCTGATATTTCTGCGTATTACCTGAGTCTCAGCCGCCGATGGCGACCATGTCTTTGCTGGAATAGAGGGGGATGATGTCGTTCATGCGGTGCCCTGCCCATTTGAGGCCGGCGGCTTCGCGGAAGGCGTCGATGAGTTCGGCATCCGAAGCACCGCTGCGCAACAGGGAGCGCACATCGACTTCGGCGTCTTGATGCAGACAGGGGCGTAGTCCACCCTGAGCAGTGAGCCTCATGCGGTTGCAGGTCGAGCAGAAGTGGTCGCTCATCGAGGAGATGAAGCCGACGCGCGCTCCGGTTTTCTGACAGCGCCACATTTTGGCGGGGTCGGCGCTGACGCCCGATTCTTGTACTAAATCGAAGCGGCCTTGCAGGCTTTCGAGCATCTCTCGCCAGGGAACTGTCTGGTTACGGTCGGTTTGTCCCGTCAGGCCCATTGGCATCCATTCGATGAAACGCATCGGGGCGCCGAACGAATGGGCGTATTCCAGCAAATCGCCCAACTCCCCATCGTTCCAGCCGCGCATGATGACGGCGTTGAATTTGAGGCCGAAGCCCTCGCGGTAAGAGGCTTCGATGCCGCTTTGCACGCGCTCCCACTCGTCGCGGCGTGCTATGCGGGCAGCTTTTTCGCGGTTGAGCGTATCGAGCGAGATGTTGAGGCGACTCATGCCCGCTCGCTTTAATGGCGCCGCGAGGTCGGTCATCAACGCCGCGTTGGTGGTCATCGCGATTTCTTCGATGCCCTTAATGGAGGACAGCATGGCGACGAGGGTTGGCAAATCGCGGCGCACTGTTGGTTCGCCACCCGTCAGGCGAATTTTGCGAAGACCCAATTCGGCCCCCACCGACGCGACGCGGGCGATTTCCTCGAACGACAATATTTCTTGGCGCGGACTGACATCTATGCCCTCGGCGGGCATACAGTAGACGCAGCGAAAATTGCATCGGTCGGTAACCGAGATGCGCAAATAAGAGATGAGGCGGTCGAATCTATCAACGAGCATGTAAATATGGCGGCTGACGGGGCGGGGAGCCTTTTTAAACTAGACGCATGGCCCTCGATTCCGTCACCGAAGAAATCAAAAAACGAGCCGACCTAGTCGAAATCGTTGGGCAGTACGTCGCACTCCGTCCAGCAGGAAATGATCGCTGGAAGGCCTGTTGTCCTTTTCACGACGAAAAGACCCCCTCTTTTTACGTCTCGCGCGATAAAGGCTTCTATAAATGTTTTGGCTGCCTTGATGCGAACGAACTCATTTGGACTCGCGCAGGTCTTAAGGCCATTGGCGAAGTTAAAGAAGGCGATGAGGTTTGGAACCATGTTGGCGGATGGAGCAAGGTGGCAGCGGCGTGGCATAAAACCGGACAACTTCTAGAAGTCAAGACCAGTTCCTTCCGGCGCGATCCTTTGCGGTTGACCCCCGAACACCGCTGCTTACTGGTGCGCGAGGAACAGGCTTGGCGGGCATTGCGGTTCTTATACCGTTCAGAAGAACGCGGGCGTTTGCGTTGGAAGAGCCGCCCCGAAACCACGCGCCATGATGAAATAACTCTCGAAGAGGCGCGGGCAGATGAACTGCGCGTCGGCGATTTCTGGCTGTTTCCGGTTGTGCCTGATTCTGAGCGCACAGTGGGGCCGCTTCGCGATGAAAGCTGTCTGGCGCCGTATGTTATCGGCAAGCGTGTTACGCGCGTCGAGGAGATGCCCGTCAACGCCGAGACGGCGTTTCTGTTCGGGTTGTATCTTGCCGAAGGCTCGACCAATCCGCGCAGTGTGCGTTGGACGTTTCACCACGACGAGAAAGAGTTAGCGCTTGAAGTGGTGCGCGTTTTGGAAATTCATTTTGGGTTGAGTGCCGCGCAGCATCTTTTCCCGCAGCATACCACACGAGAGGTCATTTGCAGCAAAACCGATTTGGCGCGGCAGTTTGAGCGTTGGTTCGGCAAAGGAGCGGGCAGCAAGCGACTGCCCGCCGAAGCGTTGAACTGGCCCATCGAAATCCAACGCGCCTTGTTGCAGGGGTATTTGTGTGGCGATGGCAGCAAACAGGGCATCGCGGTTACCGTATCGCGCGAGTTGGCTTATGGCTTGTTTGCGCTTTCGATTCAGTGCCGGATGCTCGCTTCGCTATCGGCTCAGAGCGCCTATATCGACCCTAAAGGACAGGCGCACCGTGCTTGTTGGTTCTGGAATGCCCGTACTCGTCCGGGTGTCAATGGTTTCTTTCACCCGATTGACGGCACGTTGTATTATTGGTCGCGAATCACCGACATTACCCCCACCGAGGGAGAACACGCGGTTGTCGATTTGACTGTGCCGGGGGCGCACTCGTTCATGACCAAATTGGGTGCGACGCATAACTGCGGAAAATCCGGTGACGTATTCCGTTTCCTGATGGATTCGGAGAATATGACGTTTCCTGAGGCGCGCAAAAGTTTGGCTTCGCGCTTTGGGATTGCGTTGCCTGAGCGGCGCGATATGACGCCGGAGCAGCGCGCCGAGCAGTCGGAGCGTGAGCGGTTGTTGAAGATTGCGGCCAGTGCGCAGAAGTTCTTTGCGGGGCAGTTCGCGGGCAATTCGGGGTTGGTGGCGCGCGACTATGCGCGCAAGCGTGGGCTATCGCGCGAAACCGTTGAAAAGTTTGGGTTGGGTTATGCTCCCGATGCGTGGGAAAGTTTGCGCTCGAATTTGAGGCGGCGCGAGGGGTTCAGCGACGACGAGGGGATCTCAGCGGGGTTGTTCATCGAGCGTAAGTCGGTCGAGGGCGAATTGGGTGGTATGTTCTCTGAGGGAGCCACGCGCCGCGTGTGGGATCGCTATCGGCATCGGCTGATGTTCCCGATTTGGGATGAGTCGGGCAGGGTTATCGCGTTTGGTGGGCGCGCGCTCGAAGGCGGGCAAACGGGCAACCCCGATGCGAAGTACATCAACTCGCCCGAAACGCCGCTGTTCCATAAGTCGAACGTGCTGTTCGCGTGGCATTTGGCGCGTGGCGAGGTAGCGAAGCGCGGCGGCATCCTCATTTCGGAAGGCTACATGGACGCCATCGCTTTGCATGAAGCGGGGTTCCCTCATACCGTCGCGACGCTGGGAACAGCGCTGACGGCCAACCATGTCAGCGCTCTACGGCGTGTGGCGCCGCAAGCGGTTTGGCTATGTTTCGATGGCGACTCGGCGGGTATGAAGGCGGCGCTACGTACGGCGCCTCTGTTCGCCGACGCCGGGCTGAACGTGCGCGTGGTGCAGTTCCCCGATAAGCACGATCCCGACACTTTCATTCGGGCGGTTGGGCGCGAGGGAATGCAGGAAGAACTCGACCGCTCGATTCCGCTTTCTAAATATCGGCTCGAAGCGGTGATGGCCGCGCACCAGTTGAGCGACCCGCACGCGCGTTCGGTGGCGCTTCGCGAAGCGGCGGAGATCATTAATGATATTTCTGACGAAATTGAACGCGACAGCTATGTGAGTTTTCTGGTCGATTCGCTGCTCAGCCTGGAGCGCGGTATTTCGTATGCCGAGCGCGAGAAGCGGCGTATGCGTGTGGAGGGGATGGTGCGCTCTGAACTCAATGCTGACCAGACCCGGCAAGGGCGTCAAGACAGGGTGCGGGCGGCGCGTTCGCCACAGGGGCAGGGGGCTTTCAGCCCACAGCCTTCCTCTTCTGGCGGCAGTTTGCAGCACGTGGCGGATGAGGCGCGCATCGGGACGCAGAGCGTGGAAACCGAAATTGGCAAGGTGCGCCCGCGCTTTGTGTCGCCGCGCCAGCAGCAGAAAATAGACGAGCAGGAGAAAGCGGCGACCGACCTGCGCGAAGCGGCGACGCGCACCATGAGTTCGGGTATCGCCATCGGAGTGGTGAAGGCCGAACGCGCTTTGCTCGCGGTGCTGTTGACCCAGCCGACCTGGCGTAAATTCGTGCTGGAAAAGCTGCCGCTCGCCAAGTGGACGAGTGAATTGCACGCCGAAATCGTGGTGGCAGCGCGCGAGTGGATTGGCGATGACATCGACCCCTCGCAGTTCACCGATGGGTTGAGCCGGGAAGGGCAGGGATTGGTAGCCGAGCTGTTTCTGGGCGATGAAGCCGCACAAGTGCCCGAAGCCAACGTGGTGACCGGATGGGTGCGGCGCGTCGAGATGCACCACGCGCAAAACGCCGAACGCGAGATGATGGAGATGATTAAGGAAAAAATAGCGCGTGGCGAAAGCGTGACCGAAGAAGAAAAGGAGCAGTTCTTTTCGTCGCTCAAAGCCACTAAACGCAAGGCTCCGCTTGAAAAGAAGTAGTTCGGGGCAGGGATTGGGTGGGGCTTAACGCATATCTTGGCGTTGCGGTTGACCCGACTGTGAGCATTTATTCGCTATTCGCGGTAACCTTTTTCACCGCTTTTGCGCGCCTCGTGCGTCTAAAACTCGTTACATGTCATCGCTGCCCACATCCACGCCCTCGCCCTCGTCGTTTCCTTCACAGTCCGAGGTTTCTGTTGGGCAGGCCGAGCGCTGTAAGAAAGTCACCCTCGCGTTGCTCGAAAAACTGACGCCGCTGGTGAAATCGCAAGTCGGCGTTCGTTTGTGGGACGGCACTCTGTTCCCCGATGCGAGGCCACACTCCTGCACCATCGTTCTTAAGCACCCCGGCGCTTTGCGGGCCATGTTCGCCACGCAAGACGCGCTTTCATTGGCCGAAACCTATTTGCTCGATGTTTGCGATCTGGAGGGCGACTGGAACGCCATGTTCGATTTCGGCGAAGAGATGAGCCAGTTCATGGCGTCGATTCCGTTGAAGAAGAAGTTGGAGTTGGCGCAGTTGCTTTTCAAATTGCCCAAGCCTCACCCGCCCCGCCCGAAGAAGTGGCGCGAACGCGCCAACTTGCGCAGCAAGCGCGGCTCCATTGAGCGTGCTAAAGAAGCCGTCGCCTATCACTACAACGTGCCGACCGAGTTTTACGCGGGCTTTCTCGACCGTAATCTGGCTTATTCGTGCGCCGTGTTCGAGTCGGAAACCGAAGATTTGGCCGACGCTCAGATTCGCAAGTTCGATGGCATTTGCCGTGTGCTGAAACTGCAGCCCGGCCAGAAATTGCTCGATGTCGGTTGCGGCTGGGGTGGTTTCCTGGTCTATGCCGCGCAGAATTACGGTGTTCATGTCACGGGCATCACTCTGTCGGAGATTCAAGCCGAAGAGGCCATTCGTCGCATCAAAGAGGCGGGGCTAACGGACACCTGCAAAGTGCTGTTGAAGGATTATCGCGAACTGACCGAAGCCGACTCCTTCGATGCCATCGCCTCGATTGAAATGTTCGAGCATGTCGGGCGCGAGTTGCTGCCCACCTACTTCACTCAGGCGCGCAAACTTTTGAAAAAAGGCGGCCTGTTTCTCAATCAAGGCACCACTGTCGAAACCGATGACGACCGCAAGCGCTATCCCAGTTTCATCAAGCAGTACGTGTTCCCTGATGGCGAAGTCGTGCCCATTCACGTTTCGATTCGTGCCAGCGAAGAATCGGGCTTTGAAGTGCTGAACGTGCAGTCGATTCGCCAACACTATGTTCGCACCTGCGGCGCCTGGGTGGCTAACCTCGAAGCCATGCCCGCCGACCTGCGTGAAAAATATGGCGAACCGATTTGGCGCATCTGGCACCTCTACACGGCGGTTTCGGCGCACGGTTTCCGCATCGGACGCCTGAATTGCTATCAAACCCTGATGCGTAAGAATTAGAGGTTACTTGCCGTTTATAAGCCTTTGTTAGAAGTGAAGTTCGGTGGGGTATAACTGGTGAGTGACTTCCGATTCTCTCATATGCCTGCGCTGTGGCGAAGAAAACCGCGCCGATGCCACTGCTTGCGGGGCGTGCCACGTACCCATGTCGGGTGGTTGTGGTTCATTGTTTGAGGGGCATCGGGCGTGCCCCCGATGTGGCGAGAGCTGCCCCCGCGAGGCCGTGATGTGCTGGGCGTGCTATACGCCGCTTGTTGGTGAGAGTTGTGCCCCCGATAGCGGGTGGGCGGAGCGCGAAGCCCAATTACTCCAGCGTGAAGCCAAACAATTGGAGCAAATCGAAAAGGCCAGAGACATAGCGCGCATTGGTTTGTTGGCGGGCGCATTCGTGTCGCTGTTTGCTTCCGGCTATGCCCCCCAACGTCGTATGACGCTACTGGGCGCTGGCGCGGCTTGCCTGGGCGCTTTGGTTGGCTGGCTCAAATGGGACGAGTGCGCCGCGACTTCTGCCCCCGCGTCCGCAGACGAAGAGCCGACTGCCCGCATCCTTGACACCATTCTGCTTTACGCCGTGCGCGATGGGGCCACGCAAGTTCGTTTGCGTGCCGGAATCGGGGTGCGAGTGCATTATCTCATCAACGGTGAATGGCAGGAGCAGATGCGCCTTCCCGCTTACGTGTGGGACATGTTGCAACCGCACCTCATCAAGAAGACAGGTAACTGGGAGCGTCCACTACCATTTTCGGTCGCCGACAAATCCTTCGAGTTCTGGCCCGAATTTAAGCGCGATTTCGAGTTGCCAATCGAAATCGTGCTACTTACCCTGCAACAAACGAACTGAATCGGCCTGAAACCTACCAACGGGGGCGGGCTTTTTTC
>SDZD01000193.1 GCA_004172935.1 bacterium
TCCACGGCCACTCACCAGGCCACATCGGAGTCGCCGTCACAGATTCATCGCGCACTCTGCTCCATGCCGGCGACGCTTACTACCACCACAACGAACTTCGCGCAGGGACTCGCGCACCTACAGGCCTCCGCGCCTTCCAAAAGATTGTGCATGACGATTACGCCGCGGCGATGTCCACGCAAGATGCGCTTGCGCAACTTCGCGCACACGAAACTGCCGCCGGCTTTGTGGGCGTGGCGAGCGGAAGGGGTGGGGATTCTTTAGTTACAGACGGGACGCATCTCGCAGCGGGCGGAGCTGACGCAGTGAACTCCGGCGCCGGAGTTAATTCTACGAAGCTCGAAATCTTCTGCAGCCATGATCCACTTGAACTCACTCGCGCATTACGCGACACGAGTTCGCTATCTTAAGAAGCGGCCTGATCACTCAGTGCCTCGAAGTAATTTTATTCTATCCGACGACTTGTTGTAGTCGATCGGTCCTCATGAACTTGTACATGTTTAACTCTTCAAGTTCCTGAGGAGCGTGCGGAGAACTGAGTTCCTGCGCAGGAACTAGATCGCGAAAGACATTCGTGAAATAAAAAAAGCGCGGGTTGTAGCCCGCGCTTATTGTTCTGTCATTTCAGGCTGGCGAATTAATTATTGTAGCCACCGTAAGGCTGATGCGTCGAGTTTTGCGTTGGCGCTGCAGCAGTCGTTCCAGGGACATCGCTCGAAACTTTCATGTTACAGAGGTTGTTCGCTCCTAACATAATACCGATCTTTGTTTCTGCAGAAGTGTTTGCGCCAGAAGTTGCGGTGATCTTAATTGCAAACGTACCCATTCCTGTCGCGTTACAGTTGGTTAGATTCACAGTCCCGAAGTTGAAAGTTGCGGGGCGAACATCAGAGCTGCTCACAATATTTACTGTCGCTGACGCATTGGCAGATGAAGTGGTTGAGCCACAGTCGTAAAGGTCGGCGCGTAAGGTGGTGCTGCCGTTGTGCGCACCGGCGAAATATAAGGTCATAGTAGAGAGTGTACGTGGCGAAATACTGTCTGCGTAAACTCCTCTTTGAGTCGCAAACCAGTGTCCACTGACAGGGCCAGACGTTGCGCAGTTGTCGGGGCCCGGCGATGGTACCGGAGTTGGAGATACGGTGCCGCCGCCGCCTGAACCATCGGAAGGTTCGTCGGTGTCGCCGGATTCTTTACAGCCGGTGAGGGTTAAACATAAAGCGGCAGCTACCATAAACATGATTTTTTTAGTCATGTGCTTAT
>SDZD01000194.1 GCA_004172935.1 bacterium
AGAATGGCAAGACATGCAAACCGAATGGACCAAAGGCCTCTCAAAAACCCCACCCAAACAACTTCCCAAAAAATGCGACAGCGTCCTCCAGGCCATCAGCCTCTAAAAGGTGCCCGTCGACTCTCGAGTTGGAGAAGGTGGTGTTTTGCGGGGAGGCCGCCAGCGAAGCCGGTGAGGGTGCCGTTGGCGCCGATGACTCGATGGCAGGGGGCGATGATGGAAATTGGATTTCTGCCGTTCGCTGCGCCGACTGCGCGTACGGATTTTGGATTATTGAGCGAGTGGGCGATCTGACCGTACGTTCTTGTTTCGCCGAATGGAATTTTCAGCAGCTCGGCCCATACGGACTTTTGAAAGTCCGTGCCGCGGAAGTCTAAGGGAAGATCAAAGCTTGTGCGGGTTCCGGAGAAATACTCGGATAATTGCTTTTCGGTTTCCAACAGAAGCGGGAAGTTAGCGTCGTGTTCTAGAGAATCGAAGCGCACGCGAACGTCGTCTGCGCCCCAAAGAACTGCGACTACACCGTTGCCACTAGCGACGAGTTTCAAGTCTCCAACCGGAGACATCATCATTTTGAACTTCAAGGCGACGGGCACCTTTTAGCCTTCGAAGATGGGTTCGGGGTTTTCGGTATCGAGGACGCCTTCCCAGCGGGCCATGACGGCGGACGCGAGACAGTTGCCTACGAGGTTCACGCTGGTGCGGGCCATGTCCATCAGCTCATCGACTCCAAGAATTAAGAGCGCAGCTTCTGGCGGAATTCCGAATGTAACCAACGTTGCTGAGAGAATAACAAACGAGGCACGTGGAACAGCGGCAACGCCTTTGCTCGAAAGCATCAGCGACAACATGATCATGATTTGCTGCTGAATCGAGAGCTCGATTCCTGCAGCTTGCGCACAGAACACAGATGCCAGCGCTAGATAAAGAGTGGAGCCATCGAGGTTGAACGAGTAGCCGAGCGGCAGAACGAACGACACGATCCTTTTCGGAACGCCGAACTTCACCATGTTCTGAAGAGCGTCTGGTAATGCCGCGTCTGAAGAAGTTGTCGTGAACGCAATGATCGCGGGCTCACGAACTGCTTTCACGAATTTTCTCAAAGGGATTCTCGCGAACCAGATCATTGGGACAAACACGCAGAGAATGAAAGCCGCGAGAGCTCCGTAAAGCGTGAGCACCAGTTTTCCGAGATTATAGAGAACGTCGAGTCCGCTGTGACTAACCGTATTCGCCATCGCGGCGCCGATTCCGAACGGC
>SDZD01000014.1 GCA_004172935.1 bacterium
TGCCAGCCAAGCCTTAGATTTCAACCTGACACGTTCGTGCAATCCACTCATTCGAGCGAAATCAAGCGTGCTTTAAACCGTTAACGTGCTTTATAATCCGTTTCGTGAGCTGACCCCTAGGTTCGTCCACCTTTGCAAGATGGGATGTAAGACACGATGGCCAGGATAAAACGGAACTCGAAAAAGATTTCCCCGAGTTTGCAGCCGTTGGAACCAATGCACGGGCGCTCGCCGGATCGATCATCTCGGAAACGACTGACCACATTCCTCGTCTTGTCACCCCCTATAAGCCACGGGCGATTGTTTTCTATGCCGGGGAGAATGACATTAAAATTGGAAGGACGCCAGCACAAGTACTCAGCGATTTCAAGAAGTTCGTGACGCAAGTACGCCGCGTGGAAGGACTGGCGAGTATCCCCATCACTTACGTCTCCATCAAACCATCACCCTGGCTTTTTACGCCCGATGTCAGTGACAAAGCCGTCCAAGCAAGTACTGCAATTCATTGGTGGATTAAGAACAGCCCTACCCACAACAAGCTCTATTTCCTGAACATCTGGAATAAGATGGTTGACGAACAGGGAAAACCGCTCGACAGGTATTTCGTGGGTGAAAACGGCGCGCTTGACGAAAAACACATCAACGGGGACGGATACAAACTATGGGCAATGCACCTGCGCCATTACTTGAGTGTCATGCTGCAGGTCGCGCCCTCCCCATAACTACAAGTTGAAGCGAAGACGTGTGCGGGCGCCAACGTCTTCGCGAGGAATTTTCTGATTGATTTTATTTATACGCACTATATCTTCATACGCACTTTATATGTTGGTATACTGTTATCGTTCAGGAGATTCCAATGGAACATAAAAACATTACCGTGCGCTTATCGCAAGAGTTAGCCGAACGCCTTTACGACGAAGCAGACCAACTGGGTTTGGTCCCGAATGAAATCATTAGTGTTGTTTTGCAACGGCACTATGGGCTTCCTGCGGCTGCCAAGCCTGTTCTTCTCCAGAAAGTGAAGTCCCATGTGGATGCGACCTATGAGAAGGGCAATTTTCCCCAAGATGTCATTCTGGAGGTTTCGCGACACATCAGGGATACGCCTGATTTCAAAGATCTCTATGACGAGGCCATCCAGGTTAATGGTGTGCTAGATTCCGTGCAGCGCAAGGCCGTCAACCAGTCCATTGGGCGTGTCGTAAAAAGGGTTTTGCAGGCCGAGAGTTTCGCTCGAAAAACGGATTTGCCCGATACAGAAATCATCGGCAGTTACACCCTACTCAATCCGGGCCAGACCTTTAGTGCAGGTTAAACCACGGATGAGACGAAAAATATGATTCAATCCATTGACAATCTTCGCGCAGGAACGAAAGAGGAGGCGAGCTGGGTTACAGCACCTACCTTAGGTGCAAATCACACCAACGAGGAGTGGCTTTTTGTTGATGTCGGGTACAAACAATTTCACCCCAATGAAAAAGAGTGGTCTTTTGGGGTGCTCGACGGTTTATATCCCTCTCACGACGCGGCAAGAGCGAAAGCTTACACAGCGGATTTTGGCCAAGTCTGTAAATTGGTGAAGCAAAAAGTTTCCTGTGTGGCAACGATCCCCCTGAATCTTGTGCTTGAGGCACCATTGTCAATGGCCATGCATAATGGTTGTCCGGTAGGGCGAGATATAGAAATCAAAGGCGGGGCTACCCGTTACTGGTATACGGGAGCCGGGGTTGCAGTGATGACAGCCGCAGGCCATCTTCTTCGAGAAGTGGTGTATGGTTCGCTGCACGGTGGTCCTGCTAATGTGATCCGACGGCCAGTCGTGCTGTTCGAGGGTTTTTGCGCTTTCAAGACCAAGGACGAAGAGAGTAAGAGTGACGATTCAGCGAACGTTAAAAAGGCAAAGAGTGACCACATCAAAGACGTGTTGGCTTTACGCGAAGCCTTACTGGATCGTAAGGTGTTTGAGCCTTTGCCTCACACAGGGCAGGACATCTGTTCCATCTCTTCATTGTATGGCTTGCCGGATTTTGGTGTGCCAGCAGTAATTAAGGTCTAAAAGCGTTCTGTGTAGTAAAAGTGGGCAGTAATTTTTTTAACTGGGCGGAGGCTTATAGGGGGCATTGCGGAAAACGGGCAACATTGTCCGCTAAGGATTTGAGGATTCTCGTGAACGAGGGTTTTTGAGCAAGAATCAGAGATGGGCAACCATTAGAGTGCCCTCGTTCGGTTTGAATTCTCGTAAACGTCTCTCAAAACCCTTTTCTCTCATGACTCAACACGGTTTGTATTCCTCACAATATAGATTCTGAAAGGCTGAAGATTTGAGGAAAGTCCAGGCCATACTGCCGTTCCAGCACCATTATTTTAAAATGAGCGAAAATAAATTCAACCTCGAAGTTACGTTCAGATGTAAGGATAGACACCCCACAACGGATGAACCTTCACCTCTAGAAGCTACTGCCTTGCACGAGGCCGGTCACGCTGTTGCAAATACCCTGAAAGGATGGCAGGTAGAGAAGGTGTTCATAGTGGAAGAGCCTTTGCTCGGTAGCAGTGGTGGTCACTGCTTAGCTCACCCAAGACCTGGACAAGAGCACACTTGCCAAAAAAGGATTATTGGCTACTTCGCGGGACCTATCAGTGAAGCTTTGTACAACCATGTGATTTGGACAACTGGAGCCCAAGATGATGAAAAATTCGCGTTTTCTGATGCAGTAGGTATTTTAAAAGAATCTGGTAGATGGAAAGACCCTCCAATGAGAAAACGCGAAATGACCATGTTTGAAAATTGGGCGATAGAAGATGAATATAGAGATCGGATGGCGAGCAAGATACACGATGAATTGACTCCTTTATGGGACGAAACATTGGAATTTGTCGCGCAAAATGAATTGGTCATAAGAGCCGTGGCTAAGCATCTGCTCCTAGATGAAAACCATTCCCTTACTGGTCAGAGAGTCGAGGAGATTATGATAGAGAACGGAGTTCGGGCAGAAACCTTCCGTTAAATTTTTCTGGGTATGAGCGCAGTGATTATTCAACCAGATGTAACTTGGGTTGCATGAGGGTGAATGTGAAGTCCTGACCATTTTGAAGTCTAGAGCTATACAGGCTCAGTGAAACAACCCCATTAAGCTAGCACTTGATGTTAGCGCAAAAGCCAATAAAATAACAAAATTTCTACAAATGCCAAGAAAAAGTTTTCAAGATATATTAGACACCTACCGCAAAAAGTCATTTTCTCAGAGTGACAAGGGGCGGCGCTTCGAGCGACTGATGCAGTCCTATTTGCGAACGGATCCGCTCTATAAAGACAAGTTCAAAGCCGTCTGGCTATGGAGTGAATTTCCGGGTCGCAAAGATTCCGGTAGTGGTCAGGATACGGGTATTGACTTGGTTGCTCTCACTCACGAGGGAGACTACTGGGCGATTCAATGTAAGTGCTATCAAGAGAGCGCCGTCATTGATAAGCCATCGGTTGATTCGTTTCTCTCCACGTCAAGCAAGACTTTCAAAAACGAGCAACTACAGACCACTCACTTCGCACAACGTCTGTGGATTTCAACCACGAACCGCTGGGGAGCCAACGCGACTGACGCCATCAAAAACCAGAGTCCGGCAGTTGCACGTATTAACTTGTCCGATTTACAGGCGGCTTCGGTCGATTGGGGCGCACTCGAAGAGGGTGTCCACGGCGATGCCGCGCGCGCACCCAAGAAAGAAATCTATAAGCACGTCTGGGAAGTGCGGGACGCAACGCACGAATACTTCAAAACTGGCGAGCGCGGTAAGCTCATCATGGCCTGTGGCACGGGCAAAACACTCACGTCGCTAAAGATCGCAGAGCAAGAAACTGGGGGCGCGGGCACGATCCTTTTTCTAGTGCCTTCCATTGCCCTGCTGGGCCAAACACTACGCGAATGGAGCAACGAAGCCGATGAGCCGATTCAGGCTGTTTGCATTTGTTCTGATCCCGAAGTTTCTAAAAAGAAAAGCAAAAGTGAAGAGGGCGACGCCTTTAGCGTTATTGATCTAGCACTACCCGCGTCCACTAATCCACAAGCGATTCTTCATCAATTCCAGCACATCAAAAAGAACGCTCGACCCGGTATGACCGTAGTGTTCTCGACCTACCAATCCATCGACGTTATCGCCAGAGCGCAGAAAGAGCTTCTCAAAGAAGGCTTCGCTGAATTCGATCTTATTATCTGTGACGAAGCCCACCGAACTACCGGCGTTTCTCTTGCAGGGGAAGACGAATCAGCCTTTACCAAAGTCCACAACAACGATTTTATCAAAGCCAAAAAACGGCTTTATATGACAGCCACGCCGCGCCTTTACAACGACGACGTGAAAAGCAGAGCCGCCCAAGCGGAAGCCATTCTCTGTTCGATGGACGACCCGAAACTCTACGGGGAAGAGATATTTCGCATCGGATTTGGTGAGGCTGTCGAGCGCAAGTTGCTCAGCGACTATAAAGTGCTCGTTCTTACGCTCAGCGAAGAGAACGTGCCTCCCGCTCTGCAAAAGGCCCTAGCCAAAGACAACCACGAGATCAACACCGACGATCTTTCCAAGCTCATCGGTTGCATCAACGGATTATCCAAACAAATCCTGGGCGATGAAGGTTTGCTCACGGCCAGCGATCCCGACCCTATGCGCCGTGCCGTGGCTTTTTGTCAGCGAATCACCGATTCCAAAAAGATTTCCACCATCTTTAATGCGTCATCAGATGTTTATCTGGAATCTTTGCCACCAGCGAACCGCGAAAAAACCGTATGCGTGGAATCGCAACATATCGACGGCACCATGAGCGCACCAGCGCGCGATGAGTTGCTCGGTTGGTTGAAAGATGATCCAGGCGAAGACAAATGCCGCATTCTTACCAACGTGCGCTGTCTCAGCGAAGGTGTGGACGTGCCCTCGCTTGACGCCGTGCTATTCCTTTCCGCGCGCAACTCACAGGTCGATGTGGTGCAATCGGTTGGGCGTGTGATGCGGCGGGCGCCCGGCAAAAAGTTTGGCTACATCATTATTCCTGTAGTCGTGCCGAGTAACGTCGAGCCAGAGCAGGCGCTCAATGATAACGAGCGTTATAAAGTGGTATGGACGGTTCTGAACGCTCTGCGCGCGCACGACGACCGCTTCAATGCAATCGTCAATAAACTCGATCTGAACAAGCAGAAGCCCTCACAGATTCTGGTGGGGAAGCCCGACGTCGCCTTTGACAGTGATGGTAAAGCCGTCCAAGTCAAGGAAACGGGTAACGGAGAGAGTTCCGCCTTTGCGAAGCAGCTCGCGCTCCAATTCGAGGAGTTACAGGGTTTAATCTTCGCCCGCATGGTGAAAAAAGTGGGCGACCGGCTTTATTGGGAACAGTGGGCTAAAGATGTTGCCATCATTGCGCAACGCCAGATTGAAACCATCAATCATCTGCTTAAGGTCAACACCAAACACGAGAAAACTTTCAATCAGTTTCTCAATGGGCTACGCAAAAACATTAACCCCAGCGTGACCCAAGAAGAGGCAGTAGAGATGCTGGCGCAGCACATGATCACCCGCCCTGTTTTTGAGGCGCTTTTCGAGGGTGGTTCGTTCGTCAGCCAAAATATTATCTCGAAATCCATGCAGAAAATGCTCGATCTGCTGGATAAGCATTCGCTCGAAAAGGATTCCGAGACACTGCAAAAGTTCTACGAATCGGTCAAAAAACGCGCGCAGGATATCGATAACGCTGAAGCCCGGCAGCGCATCATTATCGAACTGTACGATACCTTCTTTCGCACTGCTTTTCCTAAGTTGGTGGAGAAACTGGGTATCGTCTACACCCCGGTTGAGGTCGTTGACTTCATCTTGCATTCGGTCAACGATGTTTTGAAGAAGGAATTTGGACGCGCACTGACCGACGAGAACGTCCACATTCTCGATCCCTTCACCGGCACCGGCACCTTCCTCACCCGGTTGCTGCAAAGTGGCCTCATCGAAGACAAAGATCTAGAGCGCAAATATCGCCACGAATTGCACGCTAATGAGATCGTGCTGCTAGCCTACTACATAGCCGCCGTCAACATCGAGAACGTCTTCCATGACCGCGCATCTGCCAGCGCCGTGGACGGAGAACTCGCACATCTGCCCTTTGAGGGGATTTTACTCACCGACACTTTCCAGCTCAATGAGAACGATGCAGCGCCAACTCAAACATCCTCGATGTTTCCCGAAAATACCGAGCGAGTACAAAAGCAAAAAGACACTCCGATCCGCGTCATTATGACCAACCCGCCCTACTCAGTGGGGCAAAACTCAGCCAACGATAACGCGCAGAATCAGAAATATGATGCGCTGGATGCGCGCATTGCTGCGACTTACGCTAAAGGCACTTCGGCGACTAACAAGAACTCGCTTTATGATTCCTACATTAAAGCCTTTCGTTGGAGCGCGGACCGGCTTGATTTCGAGAACGGCGGCGTCATTGCGTTTGTCACCAACGGTTCGTGGCTCGATGGCAATGCGCATGATGGGTTTCGCCGATGCTTAGAAAACGAGTTTTCGAGCATTTGGGTTTTCAATCTGCGGGGTAACCAGCGCACCAGCGGCGAATTATCACGAAAGGAAGGTGGAAAGATTTTCGGCTCAGGGTCCCGCACACCAATCGCCATCACGTTGCTGGTGAAAAACCCGCAGAGCCAAACCGAGAAAGCCACAATCCATTATCACGACATCGGTGATTACCTAAAGCGCGAAGACAAGCTCCAAATCGTTGGTGAGTTTGGCTCCGTCGGCAACGCCAAAATGCCCTGGCAAATTCTGGCACCCAACGCCTCTGGAGACTGGATCAGCCATCGCAGCGATGCATTTGGGAGTTTCTTCCCGATTGGGGATAAAGATGACAAAAAAGCCAATGCTTTCTTTAATCCGTTTTACAGTCGTGGGGTGGCAAGCGCGCGTGATGCCTACTGCTACAACTCGAATCGAAACGTTGTGGAGGAAAATATCTCAGAACTCGTAGAGTTTTACAACGAGCAACGGATCGGCTATCACGAGCAGCGCAAAGCTGAGCCTAAATTAGAGGTCGAAAATTATATCAACTTCGATTCGAACAAGATTACTTGGAATCGCGGGTTAAAGAACGACTTGCGAAACAATCGGCCGATTGTATTCGATGACAGCAGAATTGTTACGAGCCTGTATCGTCCGTTTATAAAACAGCATTTTTATTTTGCCAGAGAGCTGAATGATATGGTCTATCAAGTGCCAAAACTCTTTCCGACGTCAAAACACAAGAATTTAGTCATTTGTGTTTCTGCTGGTGGATCGAAGGAATTGTCGCCGCTCATTGCCGATTGCATCCCCGATTTGCACTTCAACGGCGACACGCAATGCTTCCCCCTCTACTACTACGAGGAGCGAGACAGAGATAACATCAGCTTGTTCGATAATGACAAAAAGGAGTGGGTGCGGCGCGATGGCATTTCAGATTTTATTTT
The DNA here is from genome assembly GCA_004172935.1 of bacterium. Classification (GTDB taxonomy): domain Bacteria; phylum Armatimonadota; class Abditibacteriia; order Abditibacteriales; family Abditibacteriaceae; genus Abditibacterium. The sequence goes on from SDZD01000014.1 coordinate 7,485, forward strand.
GGAGCGGGCTCGCGTCATCTATGGGCCGCGCGTCACAAAAGAAGAAATCTTCTACTATGTCTATGGATTGCTGCACAGCGAAGAGTACCGCACGCTGTTCGCCGCCGATCTCAAGAAGATGCTACCGCGTCTGCCGCTTTTGGAAACCCCGGCAGACTTTTGGGCCTTCAGCAAAGCGGGGCGTGCATTGGCCGAGTTACATCTGAATTATGAAACCGTGCCTGCCTATGAAGGTGTGAAAGTTACTGGCAATACAAGCAGTCACCTTCGCGTTGAGAAGATGCGATTTCCCAAAAAAGGCGAGAAAGGCAACATCATTTACAACTCGCAAATCACGATTTCCGATATTCCCGAAAAAGCGTATGAATATGTCGTCAATGGGAAAAGCGCCATCGAATGGATCATGGAGCGTTACCAAGTGAAAACTGACAAAGATAGCGGCATCAAGAACGATCCAAACGACTGGGCAATAGAAAGCGGCAATCCTCGCTACATTCTTGACTTGCTTTTGAGCGTCATCAACCTCAGCGTTCAGACCGTAAATATTGTGCATAACTTGCCTAAAGTCACATTTTCATGAGTAAAATGTGACGTGGGGAGGTATTTGTCGTATTTTCGGAATGTTCAATCGTAGGTTGCAGACATCGCTTAAGACCACTAAAACGGACTCAGACCTCAAACGTTGTGCAAGCTATATTCATCTACAAGTCTTGCACGACGTTTGAGGCAGCGCCAAAGTTTAGCGGCCCATAAGGACGAAATCATTCTGTGCAGTAAAGGGGCTAAAATTAGCTTGTATGCCCAAGGCCCCCAATAATGGCGTGGAGCCAACCCCCTCTCTCAATCCTGTGCATGAGTTCGTGTGCGGGGTCTTTCCTGACGACTCTGGCTCATGGACAATTGCGGAGATGGTTCGTATCTCGGAGAGTCTGTACTGCTCTCCCCATGAGGATGTGAAGATTACCCGCTCGAAGTTTTATGATGCGGTGGACAGGCTGAATGAGCGCAGTACCCAGTTCGAGCAAGCGGACAAAATCACGGTGATTCCTTCGCGGGATGGCTATCGTTATCCCGCGACGTCATGCCGTTTGATTCTACGCGAGGTGATTCGGGGCCAATTGCCGAAATCCCGACAATCTCCCGACCAAAAGCCGACCAAAACACAATAGGACTCTGAGGATTTCGGGGGTACCTTGGGAAAATACATAATGCCCGCCCCAAATTTTGAACCTTAGCGGGTTCTCAGCTTAGATGCAAACCCGAATCGACCAAAAATTAGACCAGGCGCCCCCCAAACGCTCCACGATATTGCCCTCTGCTCGCGACCTGCAAGCCTTCAATCTTGTCGATGCCTCTGGCTCACTTTATAAAGCGCCGCGGCAGATTCGATGTCCTGGCTGCGCGCAGCGCCACGGTAACGATGGGCCAGTTCTCTGTGTGCTCTTCACCGACACAAGCAACTCAACGGTTCTGTGCTACTACCACTCGAAAGGGAACGGGACTGGGCGTTTTCTATTGATGGCTCTCGCCAAAGGAATGAAGGCGCGCGTGGTGTGTGACCATGGCCACGGCTGCGACATCGGCAACTAAATGCCAATTATCAGTAATGTTTTTGAGATCAGAGAACTCTAGCTTCACAACTTATTTATAATTTAAAAGGGCCGTCTCTTCAAAATTTACAACCCAAAATATGAAATCTCTCAAATCATCATTGACTCTTTTCTTTGTCTGTCTTATGGCATTGACGGGTCATGCACAAAACAACAAATCTGCGTCGTTCTACTTAGTAAACAATTTCTTTCCAGTTGACAAAAATGACGACAAGGTTCCTATCTCCATCAATTTCACTCTTATAGATGCGAAAGATGGAAAATCTGTTTCCTCTGCATCGATCCGTTCAGGTTCTGCACAAAATTGGGTTAACATTCCAGCAGGCACTTATGAACTTCGGTGCGAAGCCGTCAATTTTGGCAAGCTCACCAAACAGGTCGGTGTTATTGGAGGGAATGCCTACAATTTCAACATAGGCGAAATGCCTGGTCCAGGCAAAGACGAAATCCAAGGTGGTAGCCCAACGATTGCGGAATTGCAGAAACAGATTCAAGATTTGATCAAACAAATAGCCGAACTAAAAGCACGCTTACCTGAGAATGCTAAATAGCAAGCTATATTGAGCTACTCGACTCCCGTAAATATCTTGCAGTGCAGTATAATTTTCGGTATCCAATTCGGTCAAAGGCCCCTGAGCCGCGCGTTTCTTCTTGAAACGCGCGGCTTTTTGTTTTGGCCCAGCCGACACGTTATGAACGTAGACACACACCACAGCGAAGACGCCGCTCCACAACAGGCCACGTTCTTGGCCTCATTTCCCCCGATTCAGGGCGCGATAAAACGCGATGGCGGCGGCAACGGGATGCGGATTCAACTCGATATTCCCGAAACCGAACTGGGTAACGCGATTTGGTTGCAGGCGTGGACTGGCTGTGTGCTGCGCGTGACCATTGAGGTAGACAACGATGCCCAAAGCCAAAACTCCAACGCCCAAGAAGGCGACGAAACCCCAGCGCCTCGAACTCTTAAGCGGTCGGCCCCTCGAAGGCGAGTCCAACCCCGCGATTAGCGCGTGTAACGATTTTCTGGGCATGGGCATCGGGCGCTCGCTCGGTGGTTTGCTACGCATCTATATCGCTCCCCGTCCCAAAAACCCACCAAAACCCACTGGTACCCACCGCGAAACGGATTCGAGCGCGTTCGTGGGCGTGGTGTCGCGCGTGCCTCCCACCCAGTCACTCGATACGCTCAAAGAATGGTCGACTAAGTACGGCTGGGGCGAGCGGGCGGCGCTCTTCGATTTGGCGTGGGAAGAAGAAAAGGAAGCGCGGCGCCGAGCCGTGTTTGAGGATGGCTATGGCCTAGATTTCGAGCGTGCGCAGGGACTCAAGGATTTGGCGGCACTGCTAAAAGCACAGATTTTTGAGACAAGCACTCCCTACGGCCAATCGGACGACGAAGACGACGAGGATCCTTTTTGCTCAATTCCCGGCTCGCGTGCCCGCCAGTACCATAACGTGTGGGTCGCTGATGTAAAAAGCATCGGTTCGGGCGAGTTCGCGGAGCGCGTCGATTTGGAAAAGTTCAACGGTGCAATTCTCTCCGAATACCGCGCCCTCTTGACCGAAATTGCGCAAGAAACCGGTGGGCGTCGCCCGTCGGCGCAAGTGGAAGCGTTTCTCAAATCTGTACAAAAGCGACTCGACTACACCCGCATGAGTCCCGCCCAAATTGAGCGGGTGTCGCGTGGTGAACACCCGATTGTCGTTCTCCTCGAACAATTCCTGCTTAGCGACAATTAACCCTTTCGCGCCGGGTGCTGCTGAATCCGCCCGCGCGCAGGCCGAACTTGAACGGCGTCGCCGTATTGAGGACTCCCAGAATAACGAGTCGGAAGAGTACCGCGCGGTACTACGCGCCAAAGAATCGCTTGCCGAGTTCGTGAAAGTGGCGTGGCCTATTCTTGAGCCAGACACCCCGCTCGTGTGGGGCTGGCATATGGACGTGATGTGCGCTCACCTCGAAGCGGTCACGTTCGGGTTGATTCGCCGCCTCATCATCAACGTGCCGCCGGGCCACTCGAAGTCGCTGCTCACGAGTGTGCTGTGGCCCGCGTGGATGTGGTTGCGCTCTCCGGGTTGCCGCATCCTGTGCGCTTCTTACGGTTTGGATCTCGCGATTCGCGACGCCACCAAAACCAAAGATTTGATTCTGGACGACTGGTACCAAACCACCTTTCGCCCCGAATGGAAAATCCGCAGCGACTCGAAGGCGAAACAGAACTACCAGAACACGGCGCGCGGCTCTCGCAAGTCGATGTCGGTCGGCGCGGGTACTACGGGTAACCGCGGTAACGGTGTCATTATCGACGACCCTTTGAGCATCATGAATGGCTTCTCGGAAGCCAAACGTCATGAGGCGCGTACGTGGTTGTTTCAAGCGGCCCAAAACCGTTTGGCTGACCCGCGTGTGGGTTGGATAGTGATGATCATGCAGCGCGTCCACGCGGAAGACCCGACGGGCGCGGCGCTAGAAAAGCTCATCGACAAGTGGGAACTGGTGTGTCTGCCGTCCGAGTTCGAACCCGCTCGCGCGTTTCGCACCCTGCTCGCCGACCTTCCGCCAGAGCATCCTTATTACGAACGCTTCCAGAAGTGGGGCACCGATCCGCGTAAAGAAGCGGGCACTTTGCTCTTTCCTGAATTTTTCACGAAAGAAGTCATTGATGGGCAAAAGGAAGCACTGCAGGCGCTCGCCTATGCGGGCCAACACCAACAGCGCCCCACTCCGGCTGCGGGCAACATCTTTCAGGGCGAAATGTTCTTGGAGCTGCAAAAGTCGGATTACGACGAAACCAACTTCAAGTTCTGGGACCCGAAACGCATTTTCGACGGCAACCTCAAGATTGTCGAAGCCTACTTCGCGTGGGATACCGCGATGAAGGACAAAACCACCAACGACTTCACGGCGGGCCTACTCGCCATGTTGGCCGATGATGGTTACGTGTATTTGTACCCCATCTGCTTCCAGCGCATGGAAGTACCGGACGTTGAGAAACGGGTGGCGCTCGAATGGGTGAAGTGGAAGAACATTCTCGGCAAAGCTTTAAAAGGTGCGCGCATCGAGGAGGGCGCCGGAACCGCGCTGATTCAATATATTCGGCGCTTGATGGTGTCGCGTCGCTCGCAGGTCAATCCACCCGCGCCCAACTACTCGCAAGAGGATTGGGACACGATTCGTAACTCGCCACCGCTAAACGTGTTCCCGTTCACGACTTCGCAGAAGAAAATCGAGAAAGCATATGAAGTGCTGCCGTTTTGTGCGGCCCGCTCATGCCGCTTGCTCGATACGCCGATTTCGGGTGCCTGGCTTACCAACTTGCTCGCCTTCCCTCTCGCGGGTAAAGACGATCCGGTAGACGCTACGGTGAACGCGATTGGGCCGTTCGCGGGCGTGGTTAAAGGTCTGTTCGTGATGAGCAAAGAGGATTTGGATGCAGCGACCGAAACTGACGAAACTGACGTCGATGTGAGCGTATATGCACAGGAAAGCCCCGTTTTGGATTCGCAACAGGCAGAAAGCGAAGAAATTGGTGCGCTTGTAGAAAATGCGCTCGCGGGCCTGTTCGACGGAGCATTCGGAGACTAAATATACATGCATATTATTTTTCGTTGCGAGGAACGTTTTATTTGTGCGCTTGAAATGAGTGAGAAGATTAATTTGGCCCCACATGTTGGCCATTATGTCCGTCTCTATGATGGCGATTATCAAGTGGTGGGAGTTTTTTGGGATTTTACGAAGGATGAAGCAGGGGAAACTACAGCTGATAACGGCAGCATTCATCCGATACTAATAATCCAATGCCAATCATATAATCTTGGAATTTCATGAAAGACGTTGATTTGTCGAAGTGGGTCGTTACCCCTCACCACACCTATTTTATGCACGTCCAAAACGCGGTGGACGCCGATGCGGTCGGCTTCTCGCTCGTCCAGATCGGAGACGGGAGCGAACCGTGCATTGGACTCGACTCGCATGAGGGCGATAAATACGACGGACATGTGTTCGTTATCGGGGGCAAACCGCGCGCGGGAGTCGAGGTGCAGTATTTTCGCGATGAGCAGTTCATCACGGAGACAATGACTGATTCGGTGGGGCGCCACTCGGTGCGTCTGGGGCCGGGCCTGTATCAGTACCGCTTCGTGTTTCCCGGCGAGACGCAGAGCTTTGAAATCCTCGTAAAGCCGGGGCACCGCGTCAAGTGGGAAGAGATGGGGGCGGATGGTGTGGTTCTCGACACCAAAGAGCGGCAAATCAAGTTCGTCACTGAGGAACTGGTCGGCATGTGGGACAACTCGGACGGATTGGGCTTCGCGTGGTTGGATGTGTTGGAAACGCTCACAAAGGTCGCCGATACCATCACAAATGCGGGCGGTACGCTTCGCCTATGCTCCTTCGCGCAGTTTTGCCGCCCCGATATGGTGACCGAACTTCAAGCACGCGGCATCTATGCGCAGGATACGGCTTGGCGCGATGCACAGTTCGCATCGGCATTTCGCAACATGTTGGCGGTCACTCAGGCGCGGTTACTGCGCTTGAGGAAGCATGATGAGGCGCGAACTCAACTGGAGCGCAACACCCAGTTTGTGACACCGACGAAAATCGCCTCGCCGCCCGGTACCCACAACTATCTCGCCTTGGCGCGCGCAGCTGCGGTCTTCCATGCCTCGACTCTATCCAGCACTTTGCTCAATGGTTTGGCGGTTTATGACCCCAACACGGATGGGCTAATTGCGCGTGGCCCGAACACGAGCGGGGTGCTGCCGTCTGGCTTCGGGGGCGCGATAGTCGTAGAGCAACAGTGGAATCCGCGCGCATAGACATACTGCCTAATTCAATGGACAAAACAACTAAAGTGCCGTCATTTCCCCCGTTGAATGCTATAGATTGGTGGAATAGATACTTGGAGAGAAAAGGTGCAGATTACGTTAAAAAAGACGAGATTGAAAGCGTTCTCTACTTTTCCCTAATGTGGAATGCTTTCGAGCATACATTTGGGGGAACGCCAGTTAATCCGAAAACCATCGATCATAAGTTCAAAGAACATGCGGTCATGAACTCACTCACAGGGGAAGATTTTCAACCATTTTTACTGTATTTTCAGGATAGATATGTTGGGAGCGAAGAAGCAGACAACAGATTTGCCGCCCTTAAACTCAAAGATCAATCTCCTGACCGTAATAGAAATATACCTGGCAAACCCGTTAAATCCGAAGTTCTAGATGTTTTGCACAGTAGGGAGAAAGACAACGAAAAGATAATCCTAGCCCTTCTCTATATTGTGTGGAGGATACGAAACAATCTGTTCCACGCTAACAAGACTCCTATTCGACTTGAAAAAGAAGCTCCTCTTTTAAATGTCGCCAATACGCTACTGGCGATATTTATGGACGCCATGCGACGGTAAGTAGGCAAATCAAAATGCCGCCCGTATAAAATTGGGTGGCATTTTGTGAACTGTGGTTCACTTTTTGTCGGCGCACATCGCGCATCATCCCATGAACAATCGCATAAAGCCACTTGGCAACAGAGTTCTCGTCCAGCCTATCACCGAAACCGTGACACCTGGGGGCATCCTCCTTTCTGACAATGCGCAAGGGCGCCCAGAACAGGGCACGGTCGTCGCCGTGGGCGAGGGGCGCCGCCTCGACAGTGGCGAGCGGGTGCCAATTGGTGTCGAAGTCGGCGATACCGTGATTTACGCTAAGTACCATAGCGGCACCGAAATCAAAGAGGATGGCAAGACCTACCTCATCCTCGACGAATCCGCCCTCTTCGCGGTGAAAGAAGCGGCTTAAGGAACAGCACCACCGAAGCCGATTGCGTAAAATCTTCTTCATGAAGTGCGTGTGGCCCAGTGGGTTGGGAGGGCGGGCGCCATTGACAATACCGCGAACAAAATAAGCGGGTAGCGTCTCCAGTACGGGGGTTCAAATCCCTCCACGTGCTTCTCTAATTTCAAATAAACGGGCCATTGGCCCAAGTAGGCCCAGAGCCGCGACTAGGAATAGTCGCGGCTCTTTTTGTATTTGTTATGCAGAATGTATCTTTGCCGCGCGCGTATCTTGGCGGCGCCCTCGTTTCCATCGCGATGCGCTACGATGGAGTTCGTGAGGAACCACGTGGCTCGAATCGCGGCCCGATGGTCGAAAAGTTTCAAGCCGTCACCATACTCGCCAAAAAGGACCGCACGGGATGGCCGTGGTGCGCGGCTTTCATGGCGTTCATTTTCAAGGAGTTGTGGAAGGAACTCGGTATTCAAACTCCGTGCTTCTTTCCCATGACGGCCTCCTGTGATGAGTTGCTGCGTTGGGCTCGTGATAAGAAAATCTTGCACACGACCCCGCAGAAATACGATGTCTTCCTATCTATCAATCCTAAAAACGAGAACGACGCGGTCCATACCGGGCTTGTGTCTGTGGTGCAAAGCGATGGCGAAATCGAAACCATTGAAGGCAACACCAATACGGCGGGCTCGCGTGAGGGGATTGGCGTATTCGTGTTCAAAGGCGGCTCGGCGAAGAGTCCTAAAGGGCGCGTCTATATCCGCTGGTTGGACTTGCTACCGCCCAACGTGAAGCTGCTTCCGCCCGCGAATACGCCACTGCTGGCGCAGTTCAAAGCGGCTCCCAAACCTGCCCCCTCACCCTCGATTGCGAAGGCGACTCCGCGCCCTGCCTCGAAGCCAGTTCCCAAACCGCCACGCCTGATTCTGGCGTTTGCTCCTTATAATGAGACGGATTACCACGCGGTGCAAAGCGCGCGTTTGGAGAATAATTCGTGGGTTGTCGATGGTGGCGAAATCGCCGGCTTCCTTGCCTTATATGGCGTGATGATGTCGCAGGGCGTCACGCTGGGGCGCGGCAAACTGCGTGACTACCTGAAGATGGCGAATGTAACGCTCGATGAGCTGCGCGTGCGCCTCGGCAACCATCTCGGCGACGAAGCGAATCCGCGCCAATACGCTTTCCTCAAGTTGCCCGCCTCGAATACGGTGGTGCAGGAATGAGCAAAAAGCAATGTGAGATGCAGCCGTATCGTCTCGCTCGTGTTGCCGATGCGGCGGGTGTCCCCTCAGCGCTGGCCAAAGCGGAACTTCTGCTCCAATCGAACAGCTTCGACGGCATTCGCTTCAACTACATCTTTGTGTGCAATGGAGACGCAAGCGCAACGATTGAGGTGTGGTTCTACGACTCCAAAAACGAGACGTGGATACCAGACGAGGAGTTAAAGCGTGAACTGGGCGAAATGGGTAGCGGCACGTTTCGTGTCGAAACCAATGGGCGCCCGATGCTACTCAAGATTGTCGCTCTTGACCTGCCTGCGGCTGGTGCTCCGCCCGCTCCACCTCCTCACCTGCTGATTACGCAGGGCGCTTACTCCGACTCGAAGGTGTAATTGCTTTAGCAGTAAGCCCGCTGTTAAAGCAGCTACTTGCATAGATTACTGCTCAATTTGTACAAGCTACCTAACAAGTAGCAAGGCCCAGAGCCGCACCCCGGAATGAGGTGCGGCTTTTTTCATTTTCGCTTCATGTTGTTGAACACCAACGGTTCGCCACTTTCGCCCCCCCCCAACGCCATTGCATCACCAGCGACGGCGCACGAAATCGCCTCTCAACTGGAGCGCGATGCGACCACGCCTCAAGAGCGAACCGCTGCCCACAACGTTTTGCTCAAAGCCCTCGAAGCGGACAGGCACGCCGCCTCAGTCGGCTTGCACCTACCCGGTCTGGCCCCGGCTCGCGGTGGTGGCCCGGTCGCTATCGACGGCGACACCCTGCTTAAGTCGCTCACCGCTAATTCCCTCAAGCCCAAAGGCACCGCAATTCGCATTAACCACACGCTCGATGCGCTCGGCGAATATACGGGCATTCGCGATGCCGCCACGCTGACCAGCAAGACGATGGCGTTTCTGGAAGCGGTTTCGCGCACACCTGCGGTGCAGCTCATCATTCGCAAGCGTGTCGCGCAGGTTCAGCGCTTTTGTCGGCGCCCCCGTTTTCGCGGTGATATGGGCATGGGTATCAAGCAACGCGAGGAACGACGCCAACTCACGGGAACTGCGGCCAAAGAACGCGATGCCCTCGAAGACTTTGTACTTCATGGCGGTTATCGCTATGACCCTAGCGGCAAACTTCGCCGCCGCGCCTTCGATGGTCGCCCCGGCGTATGGGATGGCAACGAAGACATCCTTGCTGGTGGCCTGCTCAACATGTGCGGCATCATGACCCGCAACGCGCTCGCGCTCGACTGGGCGCCTGTGCGTATGGAGCCGGGTAACGACGCCGATGCGATGCCCGTCGCGTGGTTCTCGAACGCAGATGTAGACGCGAAGCAGATTCGGCGCACATGGGAGAAAAAGTACGTCCCGCAAATCGACCAATCCGGCTTACCCATCGCCTATGTTGAGCTCGAACCCGGTTCGCTGTCCGGCTCGGCGGGCATGGTGTGCCGCGAATTCCCTTGGAACAGAATGGCGGTCATGGTGCGCAACCCGCGCACCGATTTCTTCGGATTGGGCTACGGCTTCTCGGAAACCGAGGCGGCTCTTGATGTGCTGGCGTCGATGATTCTCAACCTCAAGTTCCGCGCGGAATACTTCGACAACAACCATATTCCCCCCGCGATTGTGACGCTACGCGGGCAACTCGCTGGCTTCTCCGACAACTCGCTCAATGCGCTGCGCACTCAGCTCGCGATGAAGACGGGCAACGTCGGCGCCTTTTTCAAGTTGTTGTACCTGGGCCTTCCTCCCGGCTCGGACAACGGTATCGAGATTCACCCACTTCGCAACGCAACGGGCGCGGTGAATGAGATGGAATACGCGCACTCGGATTTCCAAGCGCTTATGACGCTGCTGTGTGCTCTCTTCCTTATCGACCCCGCCGAAGTCGGGTTTAAAAACGATGGGGGCGCCGATAACGTGCTGTCCGAATCAGACCCCGAATCGCGTCTGGTCCACTCGAAGGAATCGGGATTGGAGCCGCTGTTGACGGCTATTTCCGACTTCATCAACACGCACATCATTCAATTCCTCAACCCCGACTTTGAATTCGTGTGGCATGGTTTAACATCGAACACGATGCAGACCGATGAGAAGGCGGCGCAGGCGCGTTGGCAACTCGGCGATACCGCCAACGAACTGAAAGACGCGATGGACCGCCCGCGCGACATGCACGCAAAAGATGTCAACCTGTGGACGAAAACCAGCCGCAAATTCAAGCAGGAAGCGTACGCTACGCCCGAAGAATGGCACGATGCAGTGGACACCAAATACGAGAAGGAATTTGAGGCGAAATACGGGGACGAAGCCGATGCATGGTCGACGGCATGGGATGAACCATCCGGCTCGCCGGAAATGATGCGCACAATCGAAGCGGATAAGCAGGAACTGGCGGGAGCCAAAGCGCAGCAAAAGCAGGTTCAGGAGCTGATAGAGCAAGGGCACTCGCCAGAAGAAGCGAAGAAGCTCGCGGCACAAAACGCGATGATGGCGCAGGCCGGGATGCCGGGCCAAGGCGACCCGGCACAAGGTGGCGCGGACCCGCAGGAAGATGGTGGGCCGCTTTCGCGCATTCCCCGCGATGGCGACGGCTCGCAGCAAAACGCAGGATCACCTTTCGATACCGATGCGCTCAAAGCGCCGGAAGACGATACCGACCCGTATCAAATAGAAGAGGAGCCAAGCGCTCCCATGCGCAAATCACAGACGAGTCAGCCCACTGAGCGCGTGATTCGTATCGTCCGTGTGTAGGCAACCATGCTCAAAATCATTCGCTACTTTTATGTGCTGTCCCCTGCCCTCGCGTGTGTGGGTCAGGTGGGGGCCGCTTTCGTTCTAGTCGCCGTGATTGCTGGAATCGAAGCGTGGAGAGAAAGCCGCGACCGCCGCGACCAATTGGAACGCATTGATGCACACCTTGCGGAGTGGGACGAAGAAGCCGAACTGGGCAACGATTGGCCGTGGGCCGATGTTGATGAGGAAGCCGCCCTGAATCATCATGACTAATCTACGCCTTGAAATCCCCCGCGACGCCACGCCCGACGAACTGGCCGATGTCGCACTCGCACTGCTGAGCGAGCCGGATGTGTTCGCCGCCTTCGAAGCGGGTGTGCCCATTATTGAGGAAGAAGCGCCCGCTTTCGCCGACCACATCACTGCCTTTGATACTTCTCCCGAACCCACAGCGCCTTCATGGTGGGGCAAAGCGCTGGGCATCCTCTCCAAAGCGATTCGGCCCGGTGGCCCTGCACATGCGGGGCTATCCATCGAAGAAGTCGAGGCGAAACAAAGCGCCGCGTTTCCCGCGCTTCGCGACTTGCAGGATGGTCTGGTTCACGATTTGGAATCGAACCTCGACGGATGGGACGCCGCGCTGCAACTCGCTCGCGCTGGTGATGCAACGGGGCAACTCTCACTCGATGGCGCGCTGGATTTACAGGAACGGGTTTGGCGTATCGTCGAACGCGATGCACGCAGCGTATTGCGTGAGGCGTATCGCGAGGCGTGGATGAGGGGGCGCGAGGCTGCCGGGGTTCATTCGCCAATGCGCGCCGATGAAAAACGCCAACTCGAAAAGATGTATCGTGCGCAACAAAACTACTTCCTCAACCTGCTCAAAGACAAAGAGCATGGCACTGGAAAGATGCCGTTTCCGCAACGTATCGCGATGTACGGCGCCGCACTGCGGGCCGCGTTCTATGCGGGGCAAGTTCTGGCGGATTTGTCGGGAGATGTGTTTTATCAATGGACTCTTGGCGCGCAGGAACACTGCTCGGACTGCCTGAAACTGGCAAGGTCGGGGCGCTGGCGCAGCGGGGTTTATTCGGCTAAGGAACTTTCCCGCATCGGCGTGTTTCCCGGCAGTGGTGATACCCAGTGCGTCACTAAATGCGGCTGCACTCTTCATCGCTGTGCCCGTCCGAAAGAGAAGCCGAAGGGTGGCGCACTGGCTTCGCTGGATTTGATTGGGCCGCATGGCAACTCATTCGCGGGTAACGGACGTTTTGGACGCACCGCGTTGGCGAATGCAGTGGCTCGCTACGGTTGGACACACAAGGGAAAACGCTGATAGAAGCATAGAAGACTTGCTTCTATTTCGATAAGAAATCGCCTTAAATATGGTCATGGTTTGCGCTAAAATAACCATGCCTTTATTTATGTCCGACCTCCTCGCGGTTCGGGGTGTGCCGCCTACTCTCTCACAACCTCAAAAACTGAACCACAGTTCACAAAATGTCGCCCTGCACGAAGGCGCGACGGTTCGCGCGCAACTGGAAATCTACGGTGTGCGCGATGTGCTAGTGGTGTCGCTGCAAAAGCATCAGGCGAAGGTATTCGCGCCGGGGCTGGGCATGTTCCCGGTTGCGATACAGAACGTGGAAGCGGCGCCCAATCCAACCCTCCTCGAATGGGATAGGAAAGTCGCGCAGGCACTGGTCCCCGTCGTGGGATCGCTGGTAAATGTGCGTCTCGATGGAGAAAAGAGTCTGGTTCAAGCCCGCCTCGAAGAAACGCTCGTCGATAAAGGACCCGATGCCCACGTGCGCCTGTCGCGCGGAGTGCTGGGACGCAAAAGCGAATCCTTGTGCGTGCCGCGTGCGTGCGTGGTGGGACCTCATGTGCCGACCAAAGTGCGGGCGACCAATGGCGATTGGGTGAAGGACTGCGCGCGGGCCAAACCCACAACGGCGAAGGCGCGACTTCATACCGTTCTGGCGCCCTCGGCCAAGTGGCGCGATGCTCCCGCTATCGAGTGGGTAGGGTCGCTGAAAGCGAGGCGACGGGCGCAGGTATTGGTGGCTGAGGATGCTTGGTTTCGGTTTCATAGCGAGCGGGTGATTCGTATGGCGAGGGCGCAGGCTTCGCGCTCCGGCATCCAGCGGCGCGAGCAGATTGAGGAGTTGGAAAGCGCGGCATTGTTGGGGGCGCTGGCGGGTTTGCGGTTGTGGGCGCGGCGCCCTGCGCGACAACGGGAGCTGGTTCGGCGCAAACTAGAAGTGCGATTCAGTTCGGCTCTGGTCGAGCGGTTGAACGATTCTGAACTTCAGACAGAAAGGGCACTGATGCGGGCATTCGCGTCGGTGCGCGATGCGCTGTTATCCCCCGCGTTTCGCTTGGTCGAAGTTTCGTTGGAAGATTGGGAAACGGTCGCAGACATTAGCACATCACACATCACAAATTGACTTGTGTGAATGAAACAACTTCTCAAATATCTTCTGAAACACCTCTCACCAGAGTTGGTGTGGGCCACTGGACTCGCCATTACGCTCATTGGTGAGATTTGGGGCGCCTTCTTCGATAAACGAAAAGGCGGCACTATCAGCGAATGGTTTTGGACAGCCAATCGCGTTATTCAGTCCATTATTATCTTTGCGATGGGCGGCGTCTTCGTGCATTTCATTCGCTGGATGCGCGTGCTTTCTGACGGCTCCAATGTGTTGGACATTGACGATAAAGAGGGGGCACCATCGTGAACCTCGAAATCCTCAAACAACACGACATCCCCGAACAAAGCGACGAGCAGTTCGCCGCTACTTGCAACGAATCAACGGGCGTGACCTATGGCAATGTCGAAATGGTCACGACAATGAACTATCTGTACTTGCACAACATCTGGGACAGACTGGAGCGCATTCGCATCGACCCGGCCAAAACAGAGCGGTATGGGTTGGACTTCGTGATTCGCATCGCCAAATTCATGACCACGGTGCAGTTCTACCCTAAAACGAACTACGCCCACTTCGTGCCGGATGCCAGTGCCCTCGTAATGCTTGGCGAAATCACCCAGCCAGAGGCCGCTGGCTTTCTGGCACTGGGCAGTCGCAACATTACCCGTTACGAAGATTGGGGCGGCGAATCGGGTGCCTTGATTACAGCCACCGATGTGCGCATCATGCGAAATCAAGATGCCGCCAACAACGTGCAGCAGCTCTTAGAATACGCAGGTTCGGCTTTTGGCGAAGTACTGGCCTTGCTCCAAGGGGCGCAAAATGCCATGCGAGAGGGCCAAGTGGTCGAGGAACCGACCCGTGCTGAGGTCATCGCCCGCTTTGTTCAGACAATGGAGGCGCTCTAATGTTGGCCTCATTGCTCGGTTCAATAGGAGCACTGAACCCTGCTCGCCGTATCGCGGCGGGGGCTGTCATTGCCTACTTGTGGCGCGACGAGTTCATCACCGACACACCTAGCCTTTCTACGACCCGCGTTAGCGAGCCTGGGCCGGGCAACGTGACGTTCGGCAATATCGGCTCCTCGACCATCACAGGTAGCGAATTGGTCACGGCAGCATCCGCATCGTCCATGACGCTGACCGCTCCTGCACAGACCAAAGCGGTCGGAGTGGCATTTGTGGCTGATTTTCGTCGTATCGACTCACCTGCCGACCGCAGAACGTACTTCGGGTTCGAGAGTTTGTCAATGATTTCGCTGGGCAACAGCGGAAGCTCAGATGTGCTGCTCGTGGACGGTGGCAGCGCAAACATCGGACTCACTCTGTCGCAGGATGTACAGACGAAATACATGGTCGTGCTCACTTCATTTGGTTGGCTGGCATTCAAAGACAGCACCCTTATCTGGGTATCGAGAGTGCCTGTCACCCCAACAACTGTGCGTCCTACGTTTTTGAGGCAGGGCAGTCGTGCCAACATCGCTCTCAACTCGTTTCGCTGCTTGAATTTGGGCCTCGCCGATAGTCGTTTCTCAACCGATTACGGCCTCGCCACAACAGCATTGCAAGGTAACGTCTCTGAGGGTGCAGCCTTCACTCATACAGCCGATTGCGTGTTGGAGTTCAATCCGACAACGATACCGACCGCAGATACCATCGACATCTGGTTTCGTCAGCAAGATGCCAATAACGGATGGCTAATCCGAATCGCGTCAAGTCGAAACCTGCAGTTATTCGAGATGGTCGCTGGTGTTCTCACATCGCGTGTCAACGTCGCCACCGCCGTCACAGCAGGGCAGCGTGTCGAGGTGCATGTGGAGGGTTCGACGATTCGACTTTTCACGGGCACCACCCTGCGCGCGACCTATGCAAGCGCCACAAATTTCCAAACAGCTACAAACGGCATGGTCAGCCACGGGGACGGCGCCGTGGCTGATATGATCGCGTGGCCGCGCACTGTCACCCTCCCGGCAATCTAATCATGTTTCTTCAACTTAACAACCCCATTTATTTTCAGGCTCCGTTCGTCGCGTCCAAAGTCGGAAAAACGGGCCTCACTGTTACGGTTAATGTGTGGCGGAACGGCTCCTCTGTCGTTTCTGGGGCTGCGGCCACCGAGATTGGTGATGGCCTTTACTCCTACACGCTCGCGAGTGGCAGTGTGGGCACAGCAGGCTCGTATGTAGCAGTCTTCAAAACCACCGACACCACCGTCGATTCACAGGTCGTTTACTCGTTATGGGTCGCTGGCCTCAACTGGGTACAGTTCATTGATGGAAGCATTGCTGCGCTTCCTGGCCTTATCTGGAACGCTCTTACCTCAACGTTCACGGTGGCGGGGAGTGCTGGTAAGCGCATAGTGGACTTTCTAACGGGTGATATATTCGCCAGAATCGGAGTGAATGGCGCTGGCCTAACAGCATTGGGGGACCCGCGTCTTGCGAACCTTGATGCTCCCGTCTCGACTGTGGGTACTTTGGTCGCAAATGCCATTCTGGTCAATCCGGCAAACAAGATATACACCAACGCGAGCAACCAAGTTCTCGTTGGTGCCTTGAGTGCGACGGCGATACAATCGTTTTGGGACTCGCCAGAGTCGGTGGTTTATGCTCCCGGTTCGTTCGGTGCGAAGTTCAAGTTGTGGCTGCTGGGCGCCGATGGTGGCGCGAAAATCACAGGGGACGCTCACACGGCGGGCGTGACGGTCGCAAACATCTCCAGCAAAACGGGCTATCAACTCGCGGCTTCGGAACACACGGCCATTGTCACCGATGCCACGACTGCGCTCACCAATCAGGGCGTTTCTCCAACGCGCATGGGTTATCTCGACAAGTTGAACATCTCCGGCAACGTCGCCTCCTCAAGCGAAGTTGCGGCGATTCAAAACAATACTTCGACATCATTCATTGTTCCTGAGCTGTTCGAGCGTCCAACGGCTGGGAATCGCAGCCTGAAACTGCACCTCTACATATATGATGAAGTTGGCAACATGGAAGCGCCTGACTCGGTGCCGACACTTACCGTCGTCAACGAATCGGGCGTTAGTCGCGCGGCCAACGTCACCGCATTCGCACTGGTCGCTGGGCAAGTGGGGCACTTTGTGGCGACTTACACACTCGCTTCCAATGCTCCCTCAGAACAGCTCTTTTTTGAGGCAACGGTTGTTGAGGGCGGCGCAACTCGCCTCGTGGGCAAAACGGCTTTTATCGTCGATTCGGCAGCGGTGGACTTCACTGGAGCTGACCGCGCACTATTGACGGCAATTGCTGCCGATTACGCGAAAGACTACGCTCTGGCTGCTTTAGCAACAACCACTGGGCAAATCAAAGCCGCGACGGATCGGATACCTGGGGCGCCCGCCGCTGTTTCCGATATTCCAACAGCGGCCCAAAATGCGGCGGCTGTCTGGCTTTATAACGGTGTACGTTCGCTTTCGACCTTCGGGACGCTCGTTACCGACATCGTTAGCGGTGTCTGGGGTTATACCGGTGGGCGCGTGCTTTCCGCTTTTGGGTTTACGGTCGCCACTACTGCCAACCAGACACAGCTCGACATCAAAGCGCAGACGGACAAATTTACTTTCACAGGGGGCAATGTCAACGCGCAGGCGCAGAATATGATTACAGGACAGGCAATCACCGATGCTGCGACCAATGCGCTTGATGCTTACGACGCCGCCAAAACGAGCGAGGTGCAAGTCACAGTACCTGCGCCTGTAGTTAACCTTCCGGCCCCCATTGTCAACGTCGCAGCTCCTATCGTGAATCCAACTCCCGTCACGGTCCAAGGGGGATTCACCCAAGAGTACCGCGACAAGATGGACGCCATCGCGGACCAGACTTCGCGAATGGATTCACTCATTGAAACTGTTGGGGGCTATAACCGCTTGAAAGAGACGGCGCTCGAAATGGCTCCGGTCGGAGAGGGTGGAAGCGGGGGGGGTGGCTCCGTTCATGTTCCGGCTGGAAGCGTCGTTTTCAATCCGCGTCTACTCGATACCGATGGCGAGGGCGTCCCGCTCGGTCTGGTCGCTATTTATCGTGGTGTAAATCGAATCGGCGCGGGCACAACCAACAGCGATGGGCGCGTTGAATTCTCGGACGGTGAGGGTTTCGTCTTGTTGGAGAACATCGAATATTCGGTGCGTATCTACGCGCAGGGATTTGAGAGCATGGCCCCATTCACCATGTCCCTCACGGACGATGCGGCGCCCGATTATGATCTGGTCGCGTTGCCGCCATTTCCGGTATCCACTGACCCAGATAAGGCAGTTATCCGGGTTCGCACCGCTGATTTTGTGGGCAAGCCGATGGCAAATGTTATTGTGCGGATAATCCTCGACGACACGCAAAATGTCGTGATTGGAAACGCCCATCTTCTGACGCGCGAATTTGAAGGAGTGACCAAACTCCACACCGACGAAAACGGCAATCAGGATGCGTACGTGGACATTGCGGTCTGGCATGAAGGGACACTGACCGATGCGGGACTCAATCCCATCTATATCCTTGACATGGTGGGCGTGTTGGACTGCCGCATCCGGGTCACGGAGCAGGGTGGTTTAGCGAGTCAAATGCTCGTCCCACAGGAAATCATATGAGCCAAATCGAAGCGATGAATGCGCGGTTGTTGTCGGTCTGTAGCGCACTGGACCCACTTCAGAAGTCGTATGATCCAACGAAGCATCCCAAGGGTTACCACGGATGGTTTATCCCGACATTCCATGCTCCAGCGGATGATGCGGGGAGCGGGTCGGCAGGCGCCGCCGACCCGACTCGTCGCGTTATTCAGGCTACGGAGCATTCTGCTGCGCCCGATGCGCGCGATATATTGCGGCATGAGAGCACAGAGCGCCTTCAGGATTGGTTTTATGAACGCGATGCAGAGAAAACGCCAGAAACCGTGGCAAAAGCGCTTGTCGCCGTTCTGCCCGATGCGGGTATTCCACCGATTCGCCGTGCCACTCCTAAATTCGAGAAGTGGTTGGATATTTGGAATAACAACCGCATGGGGGAAAAGTCCATTCCCGACGAACTGTATTGTCTGCACATGGCGGCAGGGGAAGTTTTTGGCTCTTCTCTGCACCTCAACTTATCCAAGCGTCCCGGCGCCGTGGAGATGTATGCGGTGCAGGGGCAGACGATGCGGGCCTTCATCCACGCGATGTACTCCTGGACACAACAGGAGTTACAGAAGCGAGGCATTGAGGAGGCCGTGTTATGGCGCGGATTGAAAGGCGGGTTTGACCGCAAATTATCCGCGCCACAGGGACTTCAAAAAGCGCTTATGGACAATTACCCCATCGCGGCGTTCTCCGCTTCGCGTATTGTTGCCCAAGGTTTCTCTGGGCCAACCGAAGGCGCAATGCTGGTCGCCAAGGTTCCAGCATCGCGCTTATTCGCTACGCCACTGACTGGCATTGGTGTCTGGGGGCAACGCGAGGCACTGATGGCCAGTGGTGACAGTGATGTGTGCTATCAAGCGGTATGGGGCGATGCGGCGGGAGCGAGCCAGTACCGCGACATTTCGCTCCCAAAATGGGTAAAATTGATTCAAGAAGAAGAGAGCAAGCACATGAAGAAATCTTTGGCATCTCGCCCCCAGTCCAGTCCAGAGGCCCAAAACGCGGCGGTTCGCCGCATGAATGCCGATGAACGCAACATATTTGGCGGCACGGCCCCTGTGACCGAACAACAACTCAGGCGTGAGAGAGAAGAGCGATTGCGCCTACACGATGAACTTTTTGGCACTGGCCGCTAACCACTTTTAAAGGCCACTGAGCCGCCCCCTCATGCGAGGGGGCGGCTTTTTCTTTTTCACCATCATGGCTATTCTGTCGATTCCCGAACTCGAAACACTCATCTCTGCCCATAAATCCAAAACAAAGCCAAAGGAAACGCCCGTAGCGGCCCCAACTCCCAAATCTGAAGAAGCTGAAACCGCAGGCGAATCTGTTGTCGATTGGGGGCGCCAGTTGGTCGCGCTGGATTATTGCCCACGCACCAATATGCTGGCGCTGTGTCCAGATGATTGGGCGCACTTTGGCTTCGATTCACTGCACTCTCCTACCAACGAACGTCTCGAAAAATCTCTGCGCGATGCGGGCGTTCTCGGTCGCCCTCTCCCCTTCGCGTTTCCATTCAACGCGCCACTTCACAAATCGCAGAATGATGAGGGCGAGGAATCCGGCGCTCGATGGATCACGGTTCATCCGAACGGAAGCCAAGAAAAAGGCGTCCCCGTGCGCCTCAAACCTCACAAAGATGGTTCGTGGTCTATTGCGGGCGGTGCGGGTGGCAAGCTCAATGGTTTGCGCCTCACCGATGTGAAGTCGCCGGAAGAGTACCGCAAAGTCGCGCACGAAAAGAAGAAACAGCGCGCAGAGAAGCAAAAGGCGGACGACCTCAAACACTTTGAGGGGTTGAAAGGCGAGCACCGCCAAAAACTCGAAGCCAAAGCCAAACAAGAAGGGCGCGAAGTCGAACCGGAGCAACTCAATCGCGAAGCCGTTGCCTCAGCTCACGCGCAGTTCAAAGACGAGCGGGGTGCGCGGGCCGATGCTATCGACGAAGCGCGCGACGCCAAACGCGATTCGGAGAAGGCTTTTATCGCTCATGTCGCCCAATTGCAGGGATGGAATGAGGACGACTTCACACTCTCCGAAGACACCAAAAGCGAACTGCGTGCGACCGGAGCCGATGAGAAGACCATCGCAACGATTGAAACTGAACACCATAAAGCGGCGCTGCGCCGTGCGCGCGAAGTGGAAGCCAACCTGCGCGAAGTCGTTGTTTCGGCTGTGGATGGCATCAACGCGCAGACGATGGGCGATGTACGTGTCGGGGATCTCGCGCGGCAAACGCTCGGTGATGCGGGTAAGGGTTACGTTGCGAATCTGGTCGAGCAAGCGGCCCGCTCTGGCATAGACATTACCGAAGCGGCCCGCGCGCAAAGCGATGCGAGCGTGCGCGAGCGCAGTGGTGGCGATAGCGCTGCCGCACAGCGGTCGCAGGAGTCGGTGGCGAAAATGCAGGAAGCCGCGCGCAAATCGCGTGAGGCAGTCGAAACGGCTAAAGCGAAGCTGGGCGAGAGTGGTCGCGCCCTTGATGGCGTTGCATCGCTTTCCGCCGTTCCTCAAACCACCGACGTAAAGGCTGCGGTAGATACGCTCGCTCAACTGAAACAACTGGGCGCTGGAATTGAATCGGCGGCGCAAAGCGTGCGCGAGGCCAAAGACGAAGAGCTATCTACGCTCCCAAAAGCGGCGGTAGTGAAGCGCGGTGAGGAAATGACTCACGCGCAGGCGCTCGAATCGGTGCTTCACGACTTGGAAGAGAAAACTCGTCAAACCGCGATGGATGGTCTAATCGACTGCTACAACGCGCAGGACGCGGTATCGCCGCTCGTCTCACATCTCTATAGTGGTCACAACTCGTTTTTCAGCAACGTTTCGCACCTGGGGAGCGTGCGCGGACCTGACCCTCTCATGGCCGATATTCTGGGGCCATCGGTAACGGCTCATGTGCTGCGCCGCGCGATGGAAGCGGCTGCGGGAGACGATAAGGCCAAAGTCGAAGGCTTGCGCTCTGCCCTCGAAGCGCATCATGTAGAAAAGCAGGTGCAAATCGCAACCGATGCCACCAAGCGCGCAAGCGACTTGATGGCATCGGCCGACGCAATGGAAGAGTTCCCCCTCGACTCTCATGATGCGCTCATGGCGGGATTCGAGCAAGCGAAGGCAAAGAACGATCTTGTGCGCGAGGCGCGCGAAAGTTTGGGTGTGGCTCTTGGTCGCCTCGAAGCGGGCGCGGCATTGAATGAAGCGTTTCAGGGCGGCGCGGCCAAAGAAGCACAGGTGGCGCTCGGCGCGATTTCGATGCAGGATGCGCTTACCCGTGCGGCGGCGCTGGGGCTGACAACACCGGATAAATTCGACTCACACGGACAAGTGAGCGAAGAGGGTCAGTTCCACATTCACTCCGATGGCAAGAACAAAATCCTTGTGTTGCGTGGCGCGGGCCTTGACCATCTTGCGAGCCAGTTGCAGGAAGACCCGTCCCACCTCGAACGGGTGAAATTGGCCGAATCGATTAAACGCGGTGATCATGATGAGTTGGGATGGCTACCGGAAGGGTTCTCTCGCCGCCCCGCTGTCGATGTATCGAGCGAGGAGTGGCGAGAGGCGCCGCGCCATGACCTGCAACTCGACCTCAACAACTGCGAGACACCGGAGCAAATCGGTGAATCTTTGAAGCAACATATCGGCTCGCGAATTGAAGCGGGGCAGACGCCGGCGTCGGTGATGTCGTCGATTCGCTCGGAGCTGTTTCGCGCAAGTCAGGTCGATGAGGGCAAGCGAGAAAATTACGCAATTGCACTCGAAACTGTGGCTCCCGACTACAGCGGCGCGGCGGGTGATGCGCTAGAGAAGGACGAACAGTTGAAACAGCTGTTCGCCGGGTACCACGCGCAGCATGTGAAAAGCGAAATTGCGGCGGGCCGCATGAGCGATGCGGAATCGGTTCACGCGCAAACTCTCCCGCAGGATTGGAAAACGCGCGATTTGGTGCAACAGATTGCGCTTCAGGATCCGCGCTTACAAGCCGCCTTCATGCCCGTCGGCAAACTATCGGGACAAGATAGAAAAGCGATTCGACAATATGCTTACGAGCATGTGTTCCGCGATGCGCAGGGCAAACGATTCAACGCCAAAGACCACGATACGCCCACGCAAGGCCTCACGGTTGCGGAGCGCACGGCGTGGGACAAGTGGCGCGAACTCTCCCGTGACGGCAAAACCGACCCATACAGCGCAATTCAGGCTCACCTTCGCGAGCAGGCAGAAAATACTGATGCGGGCGGTATTTCGATGTTTGACGACTTCGACGCAGGCGACTCGGAGCCGCATCCATTTAGCACTCTCGACCTTAACGATGATGCGGCAGTTATTGAGTCGGCGAAACAAAAAGCCGATGACCTCGGATACGTTTTTAGTCTCGACCCTGCGACCAGACAAAAAACGTATCCGGGCTTCGATCTCGCAAACGAATTGTTCGGAGAAGCGGAGAATAAAGGCCGCGCCGCGTCGTATGAGGATATGGCGCACAAGGCACGGCGCCTCATCAAAGGCTATTTGCGTGACCATGCGTTTCGCAACATGTTCAGCGTTGGCGACCTGGGCTTTAATCCCAAGAATGGATGGAATAGCGAGGGGAACGGAACCGTTGGTCATGCGAAGGTGTTCAACCCCGATAACGTTCACACGGGTTCGGGACGCTGGGCTGAATATGTGGGTGCGATTGGTGGCGGTGATGCTCAGTCGGAAGCGCGCGCATATCAGTCGGTTCAGGAGAAGATGAAGGGCGATTTTGCGTCGCGATTCGCGAAGGGCTACCAACAACTGCACGGCACTCCGTTTCAAACCACAAGTGTTCCTCTCACCTACGGCGACGCTCATGCGGTCGCTTCTCTTCCCGGCGAAAAGCGCAAAGAGGTGGCTTCGCGCTCGGCTTCAGAGCGCGCAAAGATTCAGAACCGTGAAGGTGGTAAGTTCTCGACCGATAACACGGGCGAAAAGCTCGACGCAAAACGGCGACTTGATTTGATGGGTAACTCGCTGGTATCGACGGAAGATTCGCAAACCGATTCCCAGAGACTCGATACCCATCGCCTGACGATGGGCAATGCGGCGGAAGCGATGGTTAAGCGCATGATGCCGAAAATCAAAATGAAGAAGAGCACCGTTGCGGCGGGTGACATCGACATGTCTTCTTCGGTGGGAATCAAGCGTCAACGCGCCATTAAGCAATGGGAAGCGATGGGCCGTTTAGGACTCACGCTCGGTGTAGGGACTGGCAAAACGAGTATCGCGCTCGGTGCCTTCTCGCACCTACATAGTAAGGGCAAAGTCCGACGCGCGTTGATGGCCGTGCCTTCGGTTGTTCAGGAGCAGTTCGGTTCGGAAGCGGCGCGGTTTTATGACCTGACAGACCCGAATCATCCGACGTGGCACGCCGATGCGGGCGCTTCACCGCAGGAGCGACGCGAGGCATATCACAAATCCAGCGGGAAAAAT
Source organism: bacterium (assembly GCA_004172935.1). Lineage (GTDB taxonomy): Bacteria > Armatimonadota > Abditibacteriia > Abditibacteriales > Abditibacteriaceae > Abditibacterium. Next base: position 31,343 of record SDZD01000014.1, read on the forward strand.
ATCTGCGTGGTTACTCATCAGGCACTGCGCGACGATTTGACGTGGGCAATTGCGGAACACCGTTTCGACGGTGATGTGGAGAAAGCAAGCGAATTTCTCGCCACGGCTCCCGAAACGGAGCGCAACACCGCGATGTATGCAGCCATGAAACACCACGGCTGGGACTTCGATATGTCGGTGGTGGACGAAGGGCAAAACCTGCTCAACCGCGAAGGAAAAGAGGATTCGTCGATGGCCAACAGTATCGACGCCTTCACCGCGAGCAAACCATTTCACGCACCGATGAGCGCCGACGTAGTGAAGAACGACGCCTCGGAAGCATTCGACTTCCTGCGCAAAGTGGCCCCCTCACGCTACGTTAACGACGAGCATCCACACGCAGGGGAGCGCCACACCGTCTCGCGCGGCGAATTTCTGCGCAAATACAACGTCAACACCCCCGCTGCCACCGAAGCACTTCAGCGAGAATTGGCGCCTTACCACTACGCCGAGTCGATTACGCCTGAAACCGAACTGGCCTCGCGCTTCCACTCCATCTCTATGACTGAGCCACAACAAGCCGACTACAATGGTGTGTTAGCTGCGTTCCAGCGCGCGCGTGGCGCCCGTAAACAAGGCAAGGTTGATGTCGAAGCGGTGAAGACCTTGTCGCCTTCTTCCTTCGCCAATATCCCGGAAGCAGAGCATGAGGCCCATGCCAAAACGTTGGCTGGGTCGCTGGGCATCCTTCGCGATTCGGCGCTTGACCGCGTGGTGAATCAGCATCCGCAGGGCGCCAAGTTGGAATGGCTCGACGAACGCCTGGGGCTAAAGCCGGTATCGGGTAAATATGGGCAGTTCGACGCGAAACCACACGCGGATCACTGCCCGGTCGTGTTCGCGCATAATCTGGAATCGGTGCGCCAGATTGAGGAACATCTCGCAAGGCAAGGGGTTCGCACGGCGCGACTGGATGGAACGATGGGCGGCGAAGCGAAGGAAAACGCGAAGCTGGGATTCTCGCCGCAGTGGGATGCACGAGCGGGGCGTTATGTCACCGACCCTACAGCCGATGTGATGATTGCGAGCGACGCGGGCGCTGTGGGCTGGAACGGTCAGCGTTCACGCCATATCGTCCACTACGACACTCCGCACACGGCCATGACTCATGAACAGCGTACTGGTCGCGCCTATCGCGTTGGACAGCGACACGATGTTCAAAGCGACACCGTTATGACCGACTCCGGCTATGAACGGAATCGGCGCAAGCGACTGGAGAAGAAGAAGGCGATGCGTGATGCACTCACATCGCCTTCAGAACTGATTGATGATTCGGGATTGGCGGCGCGAATCGCACAGCAAACAGATGCGGCGCGGGCGCGATTGGTGGCAAATGCGATAGGGGCTTAAGAGAGAATCTGGCCTTTGGTCATTTCCTCTAATATATCGTCCATATGGAAACCAATCTTTTGCAATTTATTAATTAGTTCTCGGTGTTCTAAAAAATTTTCGAGTCGTTCGTGCTGGCTGCTGTCCTCCAAAATTTGGACATAGGGGTGTGGGGAGCATTGGAACAGTAAGTGTCCGTAAGGATTTCTCTGACCGTGCGATTCTGCCCCTAATCTCAATCCAGGCTTAAAAGTACCGTTGCAAAAGGGTTCCGATACTGTTGGCGAACCCCAAATGGGCTAGACGTTTTGGCTCTACTTGGAGTAAAGGTTGGGAGTCCTCTGGTTAGATTGAGTCTTGACGCGCAAGTTAAGGGCTTCACGGGCACGCCCACAATATAAAATCCGAGTTCGCCAACAGTATCGGTTCCCTTTTGCAACGATGATCGAGACAGCGCATCACGCATGGATTTTGTTGCGAAACCCTGTTGCGTTAATGTTGAGTTTGGCAACAGCCTTTTGCAACAAAGCATTCTCTATTCACGCTCAGAAGAGCAAACAACCAGAAAATTCACGTTTGATTGTGCGAGTCTTATGGACATCTACTGTTCCAATGCTCCCCACACCCCATGTTTATGTGAATATTGATCGTGCCGAATTCCCGAACGCAACCACAAAAACCGAATTGGGGCGGGATGCTCGCGCTATAAGTACGGGTAGTTCGCAACCCTCTCGCCGCACCGTTGCGAAGAATGTGCAAACAGTGGGGGGGCTGGCGGAAGTAGGAGAAGGCACAACCAACGACAAACAATAATCGCCGCGCCATCGCCAAGAACGTGCGAAAGGGGGCAGGGCTATCAACATAAGAAAAGGGGACATGACTTATCATGTCCCCTTTTTCACATACTGTGTAAAATCGCTTTTTGCCTTTTGAACACGATCAAGATTTTATCTAAAGTTCGTATCAAGATAGGCACACTTTTGACGACAGGCATCTCTTGTTTGAGCATCTGATTTGTTCGTATTGCAGATTCAAAGTAATCGATAGAGGCGCCTACTTTTTTGCGAAACATAGCCAAGGCCGACTGCGCTTTTGTATCCAGATTCTGAAAGTCAACAGTAGCAAGATTTTCTGTAGCGGTTTCCAAGGCAGAGAATCTCCCTTCCAGAGCATCAATGTATTCTTTCACGGCGGATTCCCACTGCTGGACGACGAGTTGCTGCTGTTGAAAGGATAAAAGGTAGTATTTGGAGCTTCCCGCTTCTAACAATAAAGATGCGATGGCTTCTTGGTACTTTTTTCCGGCGGCGTCGGAGACATTTACAAAGTCGCCGATAATAGAAAGGGCAGTGGCAAAACTTAGATCATCGGTTGTCATTTTGTTGGGGTATTCAGCAAATCGATTTACATGATCAGGATTACAAAATCATTGTTTTTTGACACCCCTGGTTTGAAAAGGGGGTTCGGTTTTCAACCTATCGCGTTGAGGGTGTTACCCGACAGTTCTGATTCCTATCCGGCACACAACTAGAATGCCATCACCTTGGAAAGAAGTAGGGAAGGAAATGGGAAACATGAAGGCCCGCTAGCATGGAGCAGCGGGCTTTTGTGCGTTTGAGATACCTCACTTCCTCAAATTTTGAACCCCTGATTTTGGGCTTTGGGGAGTATTGGAACAGTAAACGACCGCATTTTGAGCGTGGGAAGTCTGTATTTCTGTCGCCAGAGGTAGCCAAGATGAGTGCACCCCATTTGGCTACCTTATTGAGCCGTAGCCAAGAGCAAAAACCCCAATGCTATTTGGCTAGACCCTTTTTAGCCACTTGTGTTGGCCACGCACACAACGTTGGAAGCTACTGAAATCGTTAACGTGCAATTTATTCCGAATTCTCCAGCGACCCCCATATAAGCGAGTGCTAAAAGCTAAGTGTTTATCGGTAAAATTAAAGGCAACTTGTAAAAGGCCACGAGCCGCGCACCGATTGGGTGCGCGGCTTTTGTCGTTTGTCTATGCCGAACCTTACAACAGACTTTTTGCGCTCCCTCGCCTCAAAAAAGGGAAAAGACCAATTCCAAGCCGTGAACGCGGCCCGCTCGCGTGTGCATGGTCAACTGGGCCGCACCCAGAAGCACCGTGACGAGAATGCCGCGCGCCTCGAAGAGATAGTAACGGCTGCCGATGCTCGCCACGCCGATCTGCAAAAACAGTTGCCGGGCCTCGCCTCCAAAGCGGAATCGGCACAAGGAGAAGAGCGAGACGCCCATCATAGGGCTTATCTCGACGCCGTGACGCAGGCGAACCAATGCGCCCAAATCCACGGAAGCGCGAAACGCGAACTTATCATCGCGCGCAACCTGTAAGCACACCCCAAAACCCACTAAAACCCACCGCTTTCGCGGAAGCCACGACCATGAAGTTCTTGCTCGCGCTGAGTTCACCCCTCCTCTCCCCTACCCTACAAGAAAGCCTTGCCCCGCTCGTAAAAGCGATTCGCTCCAATCCCAATCTGCGCCGGAAAAAGGTGCTGGTGCATGGCGACGGGGGCAAGATGTTCTATGCCTATCGGATGGTGGCACATGAAGAACACCCACAACTGTTCGGCGGTCTGCCACAAATCACGGCACCAAAACCGACCACGCGACCGCGCGCGCCTGTTATCGCCGATTCTGAGAAAGCGCGCGTCGCGGCAGAGAACGCCCCCACACCCGCGCAAATGTCGCTATTCGATGCGCCTCTGCCCCAGTTCGTGCCCAAAGAACGCCCTCGCATCAAAGCCAAGCCAAAGGGCGATGGTGGTACCTTATCGTTATTCGATACGCCTGCATTTCAACAAGAAAGTGCGCCTGTTGCGCAAACTATAACCCATGAGCCAAACACCCCCACAAGCCCAGATGGGCATTCAACTGCCGCAAACGGTGACAACAAAGAGCGGAATACTCAAGATGCCGCCACTGCTGGGTCTGAACCGATTCGGGGAGGAATTCATAGCGTCGTGGACACGCTGCGAGCCGGAGACGGTGGCGCAGTGGATAAACGAGGGGACTCTCAACCAACGCGCCAAAAACGCGCAGGAGCAAATGGGCGAGGAAATCGCGACGCTCATCGAACAGGGACAGACGTACCACGAAGCGGTTCACGACGCAGCGAAGAAACTGCTCCAGCCACCGACCAGCGACTAAACCTCACAGGCGACACGCACGACGCGATTAGTGTTGAAGACACTCACCACTATGAGGATGGCGTGCGTGTGCGTGGTGCTGCGCTCGAAGACGAAACAATATCGTCGCAAGAGCCGACACCGGACACCCCCCCTCCGGCCCAGACATTCGAGGGTGACCAAACCGCTGATGTACGCGAGGCGTTAGGCACCTCCACTGAAGGCGGCGTTATCGAGTCGCCTGCACAACCTCTCTACACCCAAACGCCCCAACAAGAACAGGTGGCGCGGCGTGCGCGCGAATTGGTCGGTTTGTCGGAGTCCATCGAAGACCGCAACGCCAAAGACCTTCAACTCACAGATGAGGATGAAATCGGTCTCGGTTCGCTGTCGCAAAAAGCGGCGGATAACTTCATCGCAATCAACCTGCTTCAAACCATCGAATCAGAGAATCGCGAAGCCACCGAAGACGAAAAACACACCCTCGCCCGATTTGTGGGCTGGGGCATGTTTGGTCAAGCGTTCCAAGACCAATTTGAGCGCTTTAAGGACGTGACTTGGGAAGAGATTCCGCCCTACCCGCGCAATTACTGGAGCGCTGCCGACAAGGGCCACTTCGAACTATTCAAACAACTGCGCTCGCAAATGACCGATGAGGAGTTCAAGTCGGCGCGCGAATCCACCAAAAACGCGCATTACACCGCGCCCAAAGTCGTGCGCGCGATGTGGGATGCAGTCGCACAGTTTGGTTTTGAGGGTGGGCGCGTACTGGAACCCGCGATGGGTACCGGGAACTTCTTCGGCTTCATGCCGCCTGAACTGGCGGCGCGCTCGAAGCGTACCGGGGTGGAACTGGATTCGGTGACGGGGCGTATCGCGCGGCTGTGCTATCCGGGCGCGCAGATTCATATCAAAGGCTTTGAAGAAACAGCTCTGCCCGACAATTGCTACGATGTCGCGATTGGTAACGTGCCGTTTGGCGACTATGGCGTCCATGACCCGCAGTACCTGAAAGATGGGCGCAAATCGCACACGGCGAAGATTCACAACTACTTCTTCTCCAAAACCTTGGATAAGGTTCGTCCTGGCGGATTGATTGCTTTCGTCACTTCGACCGGAACACTCGATGCGAAAACCTCTTCCGATCTGCGCGAGGCGTGGAGCCGGGACGCGCATTTCTTGGGAGCCATCCGTTTGCCGAACGATGCCTTTGCCGAAAACGCGGGTACGAAAGTCACGACGGACATCGTGTTTCTCCAAAAGAAAGACCCGGCGTTTGAGGCACTTCACCCGCGCGATGCACTGGGACACTTTATCGAGAAATGGACGGGCAATGAGCAAGTCGATGTGCGCTTCCAGCACGAACTTGACGACCCCAACGCGCGCACTTACAGCACGCCTGTGAACGAGTATTATGCCGCCCATCCCGAAATGATGCTGGGCCGCATGGCGCTGGGCGCGGGCCTGTATCGCGCGGATCAGGCGGGCCTTGTCAGCGATGGGCGCGATGTCGCCGAAGCGTTGCACGAAGCCATTGCCAACGGTTTACCGCGCGATGTGCTAACCGACCCCAGCGCGGTCGAGCAGGCTCGTATTAAACAAGCCGAAGAGGCACGTCTCGCTCCGCAACACGTCAAACCCGGCGCGTTTCATGTCGATGGGTACGGCACGCTTTCGGTCAATCGGCGCGGGGCGCTTATCCCGCTCGAAGCCGATGTGGATGGAAAGGACGCCAAGAAGCGCGCGCGTATCATCGCGCAGGTTCGCCTTCTCGACGTCGCCCGCAATCATCTCGCGCTCGAACGCGAAGATACGCCCGACCAAGAATTGAGCGAGTCGCGCGCAGAATTGAACTCGGCTTATGATGAGTTCAAAGCGGAGTGGGGCGAGCTGCACCAGCGCCAAAACGTGAGCGCGTTCGCCGCCGACCCCGATGCGGGCCTTTTGCTCTCACTGGAGAAAAAGGACAAGGAAACGGGCACGGTTTCAAAGGCGGATGTGTTTTCCAAGCGCACGCTCACGCCCATTGCGCGCGTAGAAACGGCGCAAAACGCCACCGATGCGCTCGGCATCACTCTCAACGAACACGGCGAACTGAATTGGCGCCGCATGAGCGAACTTCTGGGCCGTGACCCCGAATCGATTCGCGATGAACTGGCGGGCGCGGGCCTGATATTCCGCGTGCCGGGGAAAGAAGAGGACCCGGTTACCGCTGGCTGGCAAACCGCCGATGAATATTTGTCGGGCGAGGTCAAAGACAAACTGCGCCTGGCCAAGTCGATTGCGGAAGTAGACCCCTCGTACTCTCCCAACGTCGCCGCCCTCGAAGCGGTGCAACCTGAGCCACTTCTGCCATCGCAGGTATCGGTAAAGCTGGGCGCGACGTGGGTGGCGCCAAAGCACGTTAACGACTTCGTCGAACATCTGATCGGACGGGGTTGGACAGATACCATTATCGGCTTCTCGAAGGCGAGCGGGTGGACAGTGAATGCGCTAGATTCGCGCGACTCGCGGCGTGGTAGCGCCGCTATGGTATCGCAGTGGGGCACGGAGAGAATCCATGCGCTTGGCATCCTCGAATCGGTTCTCAACATGCAGGAGCCGACAGTCACGGACCCGCACCCGGACGACCCCAAAAAGCGAGTTACCAATGCGACTGCAACTCTGGCCGCGCGCGCCAAAGCGCAAGATATTCGCGACGAGTGGTTGCGCTGGCTGGACTCAGAGCCAAAACGCATGGAAGGGTTGTGCGAGCAGTACAACGACCTGTTCAATAACACCCGCGCCCGCACGTATGATGGAAGCCACCTGACGTTTCCGGGCATGAACCCGCACTTCGCCAAGGGCTTTCGCCAACACGCACGCGATGCGGTTTGGCGTGCGGTTCAATCCGGTGGCAACGTTTTGTTCGACCACGTTGTGGGCGCGGGCAAGACGGGATGTATCGCAGCAACGGCGATGGAAATGCGGCGCCTCGGCACAGCGAAGAAGCCGGTAGTCGTGGTGCGCAACCCACAGCTAGAACAGTGGGAGCGCGAGTTTCGCGAGATTTACCCGTCGGCGAAGTTGTTAGTTATCAACGAAGGCATGGGCAACGCGGCCAAGCGAAAGGAACTCTGCGCGCAAATTGCGACCGGGGATTGGGATGCGGTCATTATGGCTCAATCCACCTTCAAGGAGATTCCGGCCTCACCGAAGCTGTACGCAAATTTCATTGAGGAGCAATTGAACGAGCTGCGCGACCAACTCAACGAAGAAAAAGCGCACGCTTTAGCGCAGGGTGAGAAGAAAGCGAGCAAGGCACAGAAGCAGATTGAGAACGCCATCGCCAAGCTGCAAACCAAGTTGAAGGATTATCAGGCTCAAATCGCATCTCATCAGGACGATTCTCTCGACTTCGACGAACTCGGTGTCGATGCGCTACTCGTAGACGAGGCTCACGATTATAAAAATTTGGCGTTTGTGACTCGCATGGGCCGCGTGGCGGGCCTCAATAACGCGGCGTCGCAAAAAGCGATGGATATGTTCGTGAAGTCGCAGCACATGGTATCCAAAGGCGGAAAATTGGTGTTTGCGACTGGCACGCCTGTCTCCAACACGCTCTCGGAGATGTGGACGATGAAGCGCTACTTGATGTTGGACACCCTCAAGAAAGTGGGGCTTGAGCGGTTCGACTCGTGGGCGGCCAACTTCGGCGAAACCACGACTGCGGTTGAAAAAGCGCCCGAAGGCGGTTTTCGTCAACGTACCCGCTTCGCGCGATTCGTGAACGTACCGGAGATGATTTCGCTTTACCGTCGCGTCGCCGATGTGCGGACTCGCGAGGATTTGAAGCATATTCTGCCGACTCCCAAACTCGAATCCGGCGAACCCATCATTAATAGTGCCCCCGCGTCGGATGCGCTGCGGGCCTATATGGACACGCTGCAAGAACGCGCCAAGAAGTTGCAAACCGGAACCGTTGACCCAAGAGACGACAACTTTCTCAAGATTACTTCGGACGGTCGCAAAGCCGCATTGCATCTGCGACTGGTTGCCCCAAGCGCCAAAGACGACCCGAACGGCAAAGTCTCGATGTGCGCCGCGAACGTGGTGCGCTTGCACTCCGATTCCAAAGAGCGCAAGGCGACGCAGCTTATCTTTCTCGACCTCGGCACGCCGTCAGGAGCGAAAAAGAGTGCGGGCAAGAACGATGAGTCACCGATGGAGGGCGAAGGCGCCGATGCCGTGGATGGAGAAGAGGCCGGACTGCGCGATTCGGTGTACGGCGATTTGAAACGCAAGCTGATTGCGCAGGGTATCCCCGAATCGGAAGTGGCTTTTGCACACGACTTCGACACGCCCGCCAAGCGCAAAGAGATGAGCCGAATGATGGACACCGGGCAACTGCGCGTTCTTATTGGTTCAACCATGAAAATGGGTGTGGGCCTCAACGTACAGAAGCGACTCTATGCGGTTCACCATCTCGATTGCCCGTGGAAACCGGGCGAACTGGAGCAACGCGACGGGCGCATTCTGCGACAGGGCAACCTGCACCACGAATCGCAGTGGGACGTTCCGGTTCAGATTCACCGCTACGGTACCCAAAACAGCTTCGACGAATACATGTGGCAGGCAGTGGCGAAAAAGGCGGCGTTCATTGCGCAGACACGGCGCGGCGATTGTGCGCGCACCTGCGAGGATATGGACGACACGGTTATGACCGCTGCCTCCATGCAGGCCGCACTCTCCGACAATCCGCTCCTGGGGGAGAAAGCGACGGTAGACGCCGATGCCTACAAGTACACCCAGCTACGTAAGGGCTGGCTTGATGCGCGTTTCGCCGCGACGCGCAAAATGGCGGCGCTTCCGGTTCGCCGTCAGAAGCTACTCGAACACGCGGCCCAGTGCGATAAAGCGGCGGAACACTACGAGGCGAACAAGGGCAGCAAATTTGGTTTGACAGTTGGGCTACACACGTTTGGCGAACGCGAATCGGCGGGTGGTGCGCTCGAACAGGCTTTAATCAATGCGCACGATGAAGCGGTACGTTCAGCGCGTGGGGTTAAGGTCGGCTCCTTTAACGGCTTCGACTTGGTCGCGCGCCACACCAACTCCAATTTCGATGCCTGGGATATGAGCATGCCTAATCTAGCGCTGGAGATTCGATTGCCGACTGGTGGCAGCGCTCAACTCATCACACGCGGCTCGTCAGCCGCTGGCACCACCACCAAACTCGACAACGCCTTGAAGTCGTATGCGAATCAGGCCACTGAAGCGCGGCGTGGCGCGCACGAGGCGCAGACGCAACTCGCCCAATACGAGGACCTCTCCAAGAAGCCGTTTGAGCATCAGGAAAAACTGGATGCGGCTCTCAAACGCCAAAAGGAAATCGAAGACGAGCTGGCGAAAGGTGGCGACGCGGATACGGTAACGGCAGAAAACGAGGAGGGGAGCGAAACGACGAAACAGGCCCCTCTCGCCAAGTCATTGACTGCAGCTCAAAAATTGATGGAGGTATTGCGCGCGGTTCGGCGCGTTTAATTATGGCTTACGCTTCTGGGTATCCACTTCAAGGGCGCCTGACCTTTCAGGGTTTGCGCGTCTCAATTGAACAGAAAAAGGGCACCTACCGCGAGGAAAAAGCGCACGTGCCCCCCCGCTGGCGCACAAAAATGTGTTGCCACTACGGGTATATTCTGGGCAGTGAGGGAGTCGATGGAGACCATGTTGATTGCTTCATCGGCCCGAATCCTGACGCGGCACGCGCCTATATCGTGCGCCAAGTTCGGCCCGATTCCGGCGCGTTCGACGAACAAAAAGTGATGCTGGGTTTCGACACCGTGACTGAAGCCAAGCAGATGTATTTGAAGCACTACGACACGCCCAAATTCTTCGGGGGGATTCGCGCGATGGGGATGGAAGAGTTCAAAACCAAAGTGTTGGCAACGCTACACGGTGAGTCGCTGATAAAATCACTCAAAACTCTGCCTCCTGATGTTGCGATGGTTCAAAGGGCGCAGTCCTACGCCGATGCGATGAACCGGATTCGCTTTTGTTGGTGCGGCTCGAACCTTGGCCCCGACGATAAAACGTGCCCAGATTGCGGCGAGACGTACATAGACCCGGACGAAGGGTGTCCGTTCACAGAACGTAACCGCAAGATTCTCGCTGCTCACGGGCTGGGCGTCTCGCCCTCACTCCTCAAAAGTATCGTCGAAGGTCATTGGCGGCAAACCCATGGCGGCGGTCGGGTGTGGATTGAGCCCTACAAAGATAAGCGCATCGTGCATGATAGGCCCAAGAACGAGCAGCAAGCCCGCCCCGGCGATTCACTCTTGCTCTTCCCAGAACTGGGACACGTGCGCACGATTAAGGAGCCACCAAAGCCCAAAGTCGCGCCACCACCCGTCAACCAGTTGTCGATGTTCAGCGAGTTCAAGTCGCTCGATGCGGCGGCAGAAGGCACTCCCCTACCCGACTTGCAATACGAAACACCCGAACTGCGCGCCGATCTGGCCGCTTGCGCGATGATGGCGGCACATGAAGAAGAAGAAGGCCTTGCCCATAAAATGCAGCTCGCCGCGATTCGTAGAGCACAGGCGGAAACCGTTGCGGCTCAGTTCTATGGCGGGCTAATCGGTGCCGAAAACATCGACGCGTTGCGGGCGGTGGTGGCGCTCTCGCCATTCGCATTTAGTATCGCGATAAGGCGGTTACAGGAAATGGGGATTACGAAGAAGTAATTACGTTCACTAAAGGGGACACCGTAGAAAAGTGGCTCTGGTGAGTACCAGAACAGTAAAACAGTTATTTGGGGCTTCGACTTGAAAAGAGCACACTTGACGAAGGCATTCAAAATATGCTACCTTTTGAATGTCTTCGTTTTTATATGGAGACAGAATCCAAATCAAGTGTTTGCAGCGACGTGGTTCTCTTGGTGCAGTGCATCGAGAAATAAGACCGGAAGTTCTGCGAGAAAAATCCGAATTTTCCTTGCGCAGCGTACTTTTTGAGTACCGCGACAAAACCAACAATTGATGTGGGTTTGACATTTCCGTTTGGTGCATTGGCATCGAACCCCAGGAACATTTATGTCGAATCAACAAAATGGCGTAACGCCCACTTCGCGCAATGGCGCGACCTCCACATCGTCCGGTCTTCTGGACACCACTCCTAACGCGCTCAACTTTGTGCGTGATAACGCGCCAAACGCTGGCAAGCTCATTAATAGCCTTCGCCACTTGGGATACGACAACTACGCTGCAATCAAAGACTTGTGCGATAACTGCACCGACGCCCACGCCGATAACGTTGCCATCTGGATCAACTCGGCAAAAGCTAAAGGTGGCGTTATCATCACTATTGCCGACGATGGTGACGGTATGGATGAGGCCACATTAGATCAGGCATTGCGCCTTGGTTCAGAAACACCACGCAACGAAGTTTCTGACTTGGGTAAGTTCGGAATGGGACTGGTTACAGCATCCCTGAGTATTTGTCGTCGCGTTGAGGTCATTACCAAGCAGAAAGATGGCCCCATGCTTTACAGCGTTCAAGATGTAGACGTTGTCGTTGAAACCAACGAGTTCGTTAAGCACATTGGGCTGGCCGGCCCAGAGCAAATCGCTCAGTTCGAGGATTGTCTCGGTGATGCAGAACACGGCACTATCATCTTGCTTTCCAAGTGCGACCAACTCCAAAACAAAAACCAGACGAACTTCGCCAACAAGGTCAAAAAGGAGTTGGGGCAGACATTTCGCCGCTTCATCCAGTCTGGCCTCGAAATGTGGGTCAATGACGAGCCAGTCGCGGCCATCGACCCTATGATGAAAGATGATGGTGCTGTAGAGTACAGCACCGAAATATATCCTTTCGAGTTCACAGATGAAGACGGTCTCTTGCACAAGGAGAAAATTGAAGTTCGCCTGTACATGCTTCCAGACTTCGGAATCGAGGGAAATCGTGACAGAGCAATCAACATCCCCAACCAGGGTTTCTACCTCTTACGCAACTATCGCGAAATTGCAGATGGAGACAGCTTAGACCTCTTCACTAAGCACAACGACTTCAACCGTTTTCGCGGCGAAATCTTGGTGTCAGGTACATTGGATGATGTGATGGGCGTGGACTTCACGAAACAGAAGCCCAAGTTCAATCAGGCTTTCCGTGACCGCTTGCTGCAAGAGTTAAAGCCGCAAATCAACGGCATCCGTAAGCAGCTCAAGTCTCAGCGCATCGCGGTCGAGGACAAAGAGAACGAAATCTATCACAGCGAAGCTGCACGACAAATCGGGCAGAAGGCCCATTTGCTCGCCAAGCCGAGACTGGAAACCGAAAAACGTGAACCCAGCACCACCGAGCCCAAAACCAAAGGCCCAGAATTAGGGGGCACGAAGGAACGCGTCAACGCTGCTAGAACGCAGAAGAAGGAAGTGGCTCTTCCCTGTCGCTTCGAAACCGCGTCGATGGGACAAGGTGGCGCGATATGGGAAGCTGAGCCACGTGGCAAAACTCTTATCATCACTTGGAATGTAGACCATCCGTTCTATCAACGTTTCATTCTGGAAAATCCCTCGATGGTTACGGCGACTGACTTTTTGGTCTATTCACTAGCAGCCGCTGAAATCATGTTCACCGGGGATGACGACGAAGAAACCCAGCAGAAGCGCCAGGACATGATGAACAACATTCGCACGACGCTTTCCAGCAACATGCGCCAACTGCTTTCCTAAACGACTGGGAGCCCACGATTTGTTGGTGGGCTCCCTTTTTGACCATGAAACCAACCATCCTGTGCCCCAAATGTAGCGCGTGCGACTGGCAATTCCAACTTATTCAAATCGGTTTTTTACGCCCTGCTGGTGTTAGTGTGGGGTCATCAACCAAAGTCGATAAAGAGTTTGGTCTGCTTTGTCGAGCATGTGGTTATATTGAGAATAATAAACAAGCGTGGAAAGAAGTAGAGGAAGCATTTAATTGAGCCAGGCTCAGCACATCGAGAAGCCACAGGATAGGGGGCGCTCATCCCTTAACCCGCGATAGGGACGGTGGAAAGAGACGTGCACCTGGGGCCGTGCCCACACAGTAGGGGAGAGGACGAGTGTGCCCAACAACAATAGGAACTTCATATCTGTTTTTCTTCGGAAAGAGCGCTCCATTGAGCGGTTAAATCGGCGATGAGCATCATCGCGTCTGCGACGGCCCCCGCATCGCATTTATAGTCTTTGGTGTGTGTTGTCACGTCCACACGAACCATCGGCTTCTTCACTCCGACCATGTGAAAAGTGGTGAAGAGAAATATCAAGTGAACGCCACCTTTGGAGCGATGAGGCGTAATCTGCACTTGGAGAAACAAGCCACCCTCTGCATCTCCGGTCCCTTTGGTCAAGTGATATTTATGGATATGGCGTGTTTTAGTCGCCTTCTCATAAGCAGCGACGAAGGGCGCGTAATGGTCTGCATTTGCATCGGTCATGCGAAATACTGGCGCTCCTCTGTCGTCCGCACATCATCGCAGAACATGCTGAGAGCGGTTTGGAAAAGCACGGCTTTCGAGTGTTTCCACGCCGGATCTGGTACCCAAACCGAATCGGCACAACCGAACATGAGAAGCGCGGTATTGGCGATAGTGCGCCGGGGCACCGAAAGCTGCAACGCATTCTCGGAGCTATTACGCAGCGTGCGCAGCACCTGAAGCGTGAGCATCATAACAGCGGCCCGCTCATCATCTTTATGTCCACCGCTGCAAACTGCCGGAGCACCGTACTCAAGCAGTGGCCCTTCGACGCAACGCAAGCGCGCGGAGATTTCGTCCTGCACCAATGCCCCAGATGCGAGGGGCATCCGGGGCGGAATGGGCATACCCGAATCAAAACCATAAACAAAAAGAGGCTGTGGTGTAGTGGCGCTCAATTGTGAGTAGCCGAAACCAAAGTAGAGAAGTGGAAGCATATTAATCGAGTGATGAGGGCATTTCGCCCCAAGCAGCAGAGTTCAGGCGGCGGAACTCCTGAACCAGTGTGTGAGCCTTCACCATCAGTGAAAGGCCAATCAGGAAAATGAGAATGGGAATCAATTTCACGCGAAGTCGCCTCCTAGCACGGCGCGTTCTACCGTAAAGAAGCCCTGCGCTCCGCGATACGGGACTGGCTCAATCTTGCGCACGTTTTCCAGAACCCAACCGAAGCGCCCGCGCGTGTAGTTGCCAAACGCGGTTTCATCGAGCGATAACTTTGGTGCGAGTGTTTCGGTCGGCACGCAATCCACTAAATCAACAATCGCAACCACGGCACCCAGTGGGAGTGGCAACCATTGAAGTTTTTGTTTGATGGTCAGTTTGTGATATGCGGCCACAATCGAGCGCTCGGAGAAGGTGCTGGTAATCGTGTCGGGAATCTGCCACATGCCCGCGCCGTGCAAAGCGTTCAAGAATGAGGGCAAGGTGCAGTAGTCGAGTTGGCTCGTATTTTTGGCGGCGTGGATAGCGAGTGGGCCGCGATAAGATGTCGACCACCCGCGCGTCTCGACCCGCTTCGCACCAATCGCGATAAGAGAAGCCCACGGCTGCCACAAACTAATCGCTTTCAAATCCGGTGTCGGTAGTTCGGGCCATGTCAGTTCCTGTGTCTGGACGCCATGCCCTGCGAGCAGCTGCGAAACGCGGTATCGGTGGCAACTATGAAATTCAGCGCATCCGCAAAGCAAAATAAGAGGGCGGTCTGCGGCCCATCGTAACACGGTTTCGACTCCTAGAGCCGGATTAGAAAGCACTACCCCACCCGTCCCCACGGCGACGTTACCCAATGCGGATAGGTGGGCGACGCGCGCAGGTGACTTGCCATCCATGAGCGTGTGTAATTCGGTGAGATTCCAACCGGGCACCCGCGAGAATGGTTTGTGGCGGATGTCTACGACAAGCGCGCCCAGATTATCGGCTGCAAGTTTGAGTTGGGCGGGTGAATGGCCGGAATATCCGGCGGTGTAGATTTGTTTCATGGGTTTGCTAACCAAGCCGGATTGTTCACAAAGTTTTTTCGCCTTCTCCATTGGGCATCCACATAAGTCGATGTGTTGTCGTGGTGTGCCTTCGTGTTCGACTTTGATAACGCGCACACCCAAACTTTTGGCGGTCTTGATGAGACGGTCTTTGTCTTGGTCGAAAAGGTGGGCGATTTCGGGATAACGCTTGAACAGATCATGACCATTCATGTTGCAATTATGGAGATGGAGCGCTTGCCCACCCTCAGCGGCATGGGCATACGCCTCGCGAATTTCACGCATCTGGAATTGTTTCATGTCAGAGGTTCTTCCTTCGTTGGAATTTGCTCTCTGACAGATTTGATGGCGGCTTTAGCTGCGGCCAAATAGTCAGAGCTTGGTTGTTCGCCTTTTGGCTGTCCGGGCCGATAGTGGCGCCAGACAGCGGCCTGAACATCGCGTGGCACCATTGCCCAATGCGTAAAACACATGAGATATTTGGGGCTAATCGCCTTGTTGCAGCCTATCGCTGCGCATCGGTGAGTCGAATCGGGGGCGGGTTCAAAAGCGGGGTCGGCTTTGCGTAGGGCCTTTTCAATGAGCTTCTTTTTACTCTGGAGATTCCGACCACCTTCGCGTTCAATGATGGCGAGAGCTGCACGGTAACCGCTTGTGTAATCGCGCTTGCTGGACTCGAAGCGACGAATTTGCGCCAGACACCCATCAACACTTGTGTAAATGAGTTCCT
Source organism: bacterium (assembly GCA_004172935.1). Taxonomy (GTDB): domain Bacteria; phylum Armatimonadota; class Abditibacteriia; order Abditibacteriales; family Abditibacteriaceae; genus Abditibacterium. Next base: position 47,576 of record SDZD01000014.1, read on the forward strand.
GTGCCCACCCTACGGCTCCCATTCCGAACTTTTCAACCAAAGGCTGATTCTCGCGGCGGATGCGCACATCTTCAACAAAGTCGTAATGGCTCATGGGGTTGCTCCCTCACCTTCAGTAGCTCGCCAGAAGTTCTTTTTGCCGTCAGCCCACGCGACTTCGACGAGTCCCAACTCCCTGAGGGCCGAAAGCCGATTACACATCCCACTTGTCCCTGCAGCTTTGGGCGTCAGCGCCCGATGTAATTGGGATGTAGAACGCACACCATGCTCTCGCAGATAAATGAGGGTTTCCTTGAGGTGAAAGGGCAATGGTATTTCGCCTGTCCCCCGACATTGGGGGCATTGAACACAAAGAGTAGATTCGGATGTCATTTCGGTTGTGCCTTTATAAACGCGAGTACGTCGCGCCACAAAAATCTCCGCTGGCCACCGGGAGTCCAGATGCAGGGTAAACGGCCACTTTCGGCATAACGCCGCACAGTAGCGCGGGTAACATACAGAACAGTTGCGACTTCATGAAGCGACATCTGCGGGTTGTTCAATCGCTCTATGAGCTGGGCGCGCGATTCGGGTTCGAGGCGCACGCGGGTTCGATTCGGATTGTTCTTGCGCGCGGGGCGCAAGAGACGGGCAGGGCGCTGGGTGGTCGCGATAGCAGTCAACGCGGCACCTCTGGAAAATCGTTGTGTTCGCGCCCGTCCAGCAATCGACCAGCGTTCTTTTTGCCCACTAAGGTCATCATCTGGCCGTTATCAAAGAACTTGATTCCGCGCCCGCCAACTTCATCAGGCAAGTCTTCAGATGGCAACCATTCGCCCCATTGCTTGAACAGGAAGGGCACATTCGCGGCATTGCACTGATCGCGTAATGAATACGCCCAACTGGGATGCATTGGCCGCGCATTAGGACCGCTCTCGCCACCCGCAATCACCCAGTTGATGCCTTCATAGGCTGGGGCTTCTTCAATTTCTCCAAGGCAAAGCTCGTGTTCGTCAGGGTCAACTCCGACGCCTTTTTCTGGACAATCAGGACAGAACACGCCACCTTCTGAGCGTCCTAACCAATCCGCGTATCGTGTTAAATCAACTTCGCCCAGCAACGGTTCACAGGAAAGAAAGCGTACTTTAGCGGGGATTTTCAGCAATTCGGGGCTACGCGCATCAGCTTGCTTTTGGTCTTCTACCGAAGTGCCTAGCCACACATTGACGGGAGGTTCGCCGCGAAGCCATGCGCCCAGCATATTATCGCTTTCAGGTGTGCTTTCGGGACGCATCATGCAATCCTGCAACTGCCCTAAAACGTTTTGTGGTCGCTTCGTAAGCAACAACCAATCTAGGTTTGGCGTTTGCGCGATTAACCCAATCAGTCGAACACGCGCTTTTAAAACATCCTGTTGGCTTGATTGAGGCATTGTCTCTGCGCCTTCAAAAACATCAGCCAGAGAAGCACAGAAGACACGAGGCCTTTCTGCCAATCCTTCAGCCTCCTTGTTCCACTTGATTGGATTGGCCCACATCGATTCGGATGCAACAACCCGTGTACCGCTTGGCCCCCAAACGCCTAGCGTACCGGGATTTCGTCCCGCCAACTTCTCTGCGTAGCAATGCGAGCAGCCTGCGCTCACTTTTGTACACCCCCTCCACGGATTGAAGGTATGATTCGTCCATTCGATATTTGAGTTTTGTCCCATATTTAAATTTCTCTCTCTTCGCGGATGCGCTCGTGGCACGCGCGGCAAATAAAGCCATCCAGCGGCACGCCGCGTGAATCGCACAGTCCATATTCGGCGTCCGCAACGCCGCATTCGTAGCAGGGGCGCATTTGCTCCATCAGCACACGCACTGCGACCTCGCGCCCATGCAACAGCTTCTTTCGCAATAGCCAGTCGAGGACGCGCCCCAAGTGCTTGCAGATGTGGCGTGGGTCGCCAACCGTGGGTTCAAAGCGGGCGCGTCGCCATTTGAAGTCAGGGCATGAGCAACGAAGCGCTCCTGTTTGCAGATCGGCTTCCTGTTTGTGTTCAAGAGCGTAGCCGACCTGCGTCAGCGAATAGATTCCGAAGATATGTATGTCTCCGGGCAACGTTTCGAAATGGCGCAAGCGGCGTCGCGGTGGTGGATGTTTGTCCCGTTTCGTCGGCATATTCAACAGGATGCCGGACGACGGGGGAAAGAGTGATTTTTGACTCATGATTTTTCAACAGCCTCCGGCCCACTTCGCCTCTTGAATCTGGGCGCCGATTTCCCACAAGTCCAATTCGAGTGCAACGACATCGGCAACCACGCACGCCTCGACCGCTTTATATCTGGGCGTGCCAATGCAGGTGCGAAAGAAACCGCGTCGCCGACACTCCGCCTCGACGATGCAGTCGATGGTCTGGCAGTCGCCCATTGAGAGCCGCGACGAAAAGGCGGACATCTCATCGGGAGTCAGCAATGGTGCGCCGGATTGAGTCGGATAGACCGGGGCGCGAGGTTGAAGAGTGACATGTATCATGTGGTCCTCGGAGAAAAACTGAACTGCCGTTCACAAAATCTGAAATGTGAACTGTGGTTCATAAAATCTCTAACTGTAAAAACGGGACGGTGAATAAATGCAGAATTTGACGCTGTTGCGAAAGGAGTTGTAAAATTTCACGTGTTCGGTGCGAATTAACGCCCGATTCCACGTCGTAGCGTGGGAGCCGAACTGAAATAAAGGCCAAGAGCCGCGCACAGATCATGTGCGCGGCTCTTTTGTTTTGGTCGACACGAGTTCTTTTCATGCACTTGCCCGCAGCGGGAAACACACCCGCCCTCTCTCTTGAGTCCGCTCAAGAACGCGACATCGAAATATTCTTCGACCTGAAGAAATCCCACGTTGACGCGAAAACGGGGCGCATTCATGTGCGTGGTATCGCGTCAGACAACTCTATCGACTTCACCAACGAGATTGTTCAAATCTCCAAAGTCGGCAACTCGCTCTCTGTCCTGAACCGGGGCTGGGGCAAATTCAATTACGACCACGGAAAAGAAATCGTTGGCGAGATTACGGCACTACGCTTCATCACTCCCGACGAAGCGCTCGCCAAATACGGCGTTGAATGCACGGGCGTCGTGATGGAAATCGAAGGATTCGTCTACGCCATCACGGACAAAACTCGCCCTGATTCCGACGTTCGTAAAGTTCACGAAGACATCGAAGCTGGCGCACGTCTCGGCTTCTCGGTGCAGGGTGGGGTAGGGAACCGCATTCCCATCACCGCCAAGAACGGGCAAAAGGCGATAGTCGCTGTACCTTCCTTCGTGAATCAAGTTGCCATCACCCACCAGCCCGTGAATATGAACACGGTTTGTATTCCGTTCGCGAAGTCGCTCGCGGCGTATTTGCTTGACGGTGGCGATGGGGAATTGCTCAAATCGGTTGGCCTTGGTTCGTCCGGCGGTCAAGCGCTCGTGGGCGCAACTGGCGGCGACGCGACGCGCCTGGGGGCGAGCGATAAAGGCGACACGCCTCCTGTTTGCTCGACCTGTGGCGCAGCAAGCGAAGATGAGAATGCGTGCTGTAAAGCGTGCGGGACGATGGGCCTAGGGCTTCGCAAGTCGCTCCTTGGCGCCTCGTTCGAACATTACGCCGCTGCGCGCGGCCTCGAACTATCATGAATCCATTGCAACGATTACTGAGTGGACGCTCTAATGCTCCCACAACTGCTCCGGCAAGCGATGATTTCGCGGGCCGTTTAGACCTGCTGAACTCGAATGCTGCCAAGGCTCAAACACCTGCACAGGCAATTGCCGTCATGCAGGAATCGGTGGGCATCACCAACGATTTATTTAAATCGTTCGCCAAGGCTAAAGAGGAATCCCCTACCTCGGATGCTCCCGCCAAAGCGGAAGAACCTGCACCCGCTGCTGAATCCGAACCCGAAGCAGAGCCGCCCGCTGCCGACCTCAACGAACCCATTAGCGACAATCCCGACGATGCCGATTTGATGGCCGATGCGCCGCCCAGTGACGCACCTGCGGCGGCTCCCGAAGCGATTGCCGCCGCTTCGGGTAAAGAGGGCGAAGACGCGCCCAATCCCGAACCAGAAAAGCCGATGGCGAAATCGGTAACCGAGATTATGGCAGACCATGCCCCTACGAATAACGGCACAGAAGAACCGCTCGTCGATGCGACCGGACTCATTGATGAACTGATTAAGTCGATTGGGGCAACACAACAGCAAGAGGTGGAAAACGCAACCTCTTTGCAAACCATCATGGATTATCAAGAGCAGCTGGGCGCGATGCTGACGAAATCCATCGAAGGGCAGAAAATCCTGTTCGAACGCCAGAGCGAGATTTTCGAGCGCTTGGGCGGTATCGAGTCAACACAGACTCAAGCGCAGGAATCTCAGGCCCAGCAATCCGAAGCCCTCAACAAATCCATGAGCAAAGCGCTACAGGGGGTTTCGCAATACGTGGAAGGGATTCAGCGCCAACCACAGGGCACACCGTCAGGCCGCGCCCCGCTCGCTTCCAACTCGGTGCCGGGTTTGGCTCTGACCGACGTGCCACAAGCAGAGCAAACCTACAACGGTTGGACGCGCGGTGAACTCAAGAAAAGCATTGAGGGACATATCCGCTCCGACCGCTGCGTTCAATCCGGCGTCACCAGTTCTCATTTTCTGTCGATTGGTAAAACCGAAAACCTCGCCGACCTTGACCCGCTTATCTTCGAAGTCGCTGCCGCTGAACGCGCGCTGTTGACCAAGAAATAATCCTGCCCTTTTGGGCAGTCCCCTCGCGGGCACCGCTCCCCAAGAGCGACAGACATCGAAGAGCACCTAAGCCTTGAGCCACCTCCATTATTGGGGGTGGCTTTTTGTGTGGGGCCATTACTACGAAAACAGGAGAAGTTGCACAACATGCGCAACGGAGACGTTACAGGAAATACCCTCAGCTGGGGCGATTTCCAAAAATCTATCGCTGGTACTCTTCAGGAGTCCGGCCAAACCCCCGAACTATCGAGCGCAATGGCCGATTGGTTCATGGAATCGGCGCTCACGAAGGGCCTTGGTTCGACTGGCACGCAAGCCATCGCTGGCGTGACCACTGGTGGCGACGCAACTACGATGGAATCCCTCTACGATGAGGTTGTTTCCACCGAGTTGAACATGAAAGACCACGCGACCATCTGGAATGACCTAGAGAAAGTTCCCGTTCTCGAAGAGTACGTTCAGAAGGTCGATATGAACAGTTACGGCGGCGGTCGTCGTCTGGGCTTCATCAACTCGCAGACGCCAACGGGCGGCGTAACGGCCAAAAACCCCAACCTGAAGCGTAACGGTATTCCGGTGCGCTGGGTCGGTGGGCGATTCCAGACCTTCACGAGCCTGAACTCGCAGCGCACCTTGGGCCTGAACGTTGACCCCGCCGTGGGTAACGCTTCGGAACTCAACAGCGAGGCGCGTTTGCAGGCCATGATTCTAAACGCTTCGGAACTGTGCTGGCACGGCGATAACGATGTCAACCCGCTCGAACCGTTCGGCATCATCCCGCAGGTTCGCGAGGCTTATTCCAAGAAAAAGCCGACCCGCATCAACATGAAGGGCTTGCCCATCACGCGCGACTTTGTACCTAAGCTTCGCCAGATGCTGCGCAACGCGGGCGGTGGCTGGACTCACTTCTACGGTGCGCCTACCATGTACGCGGACTTGGAATTGTCGTTGCTTGATTCGATTCGTCGCGCCGATGGTGACCGCGCCTCGCTGGGCATGTATTCGGATGAAGCTATCATCCGCGATCTCGGCGGCAACCGCGCCACCGCGAAACTGCGCGAAGATCAGTTCTTGGAAACGCTGGGCGACGATAGTTTCTCCGCCGACCCGGATGCGCCGATTCGTCCTAGCGCTGTTGCTGCAGCTGCCGCTACCGCAACGGCTGCCAACTTCTGGGGTTCGTATCTGGCTCAGGCCACGTATTACTACTCTGTCTGTGCGGTTGGTATCAACGGTCGCTCGGCTGTTCGCACCGCCACGGCTTCCGTGTTGGTCGGCACGACTGAAAAGGTCAACCTCACCATCACCAACGCCGATGCGGGGACCGTCTTTTTCGAGGTGTACCGTGGTACTACGGCGTCGAACCGTCAGTACCTGGGTCGCATCTCTGCGACGGGCAAAGTCGCGGGCGACACCGTGGTGTTCGTGGACGATGGCGAGTTCTACCCCGGCACCTCGCAGGCTGTTGCGCTCACCATCAAAGCGATGAAGCGCTGCAAATCGATTCACATCTGCCAGTTGTTGCCGACCACGAAAGTGGAGCTTCCCGGCGAACTGGTCGCGAAACAGGGCGGTTGGATCTGCGGTTTCACCCCGCGCGTACTCAACGAAGAACACAACATCGTGCTGGAAAACGTTGGGCGCTACGTCGCTTAAACGAGAATTTCAATAGAATAGGCGCGGCCACTTCCAACGGTTGCCGCGCCTATTTTTTATAATTGCTTTCGTAGTTGAAAAGCGCGCCGATTTCGCGCCTTCATCTCACATTCCAAATGGCTACACAAACCCTTGAACCGGGGGCACCCATCGTCTCGTCCACGGCCCCCCGCACCGCACCCGCTGCGCCACAACTCGTCACGCTTCAGTGTTCGGAGAGATTCGACCACGTATGGGGCACACAGATGGCTTCCAGCGTTGGTCCCATCAATATCTCAGAGGATGGCTCCGTCGAAGTCCCAGTAGACGTAGCCGCCAAACTCCTCGCCCGTCGTCCCATCCCCGACCCTGAATCTGGCAACGAAAAAGGTGAACCGATGTTCACAGCTTCGGACGACGAACTCACAGCCATCGCGGATTTCCAACTCAATCAATCCGGCCAAACCAGCGAGACGGTTAGCTCCATTAATCGCAAGCTGGTCTATATCGAATGCCCGGGCATGGCTCAGGAGCGTATGAACGTGCGCGACCCTGAAACCGACAAGCAGGTCGGAGTTGATTTCGATGAAGACGGCATGGCCGTTGTCACCGTCTACATCTACGAAAAGATGCGCGGTGGTTTTGGTGGCGATGGAACAAGCAAAGCCGAAGACGCGGCACCAATCTATCTTCGTGGCACAGTCGGGGAAGATGGTGTTTCCGGCTACTTTGACGACGATGCGCCATCGAGTGGCCCCGTTGGTTCAGCGCGCGTCGATAACGGAGATATTATTGGCGTCGAAGTCGAAGACACGGATCACTCGCGACCGGAGCCACAAACCACGCCCTCGGCTCGGCTTATCGAGGAATTTAACAAGTCGAGCGAAACCGCTACAACAAGCGAAACGCCAACCGACACCGAAACCAATACGGCGCAAATCTCGACGAACACCACGGACAAACCTTCAACGCCTGCTCCCCCCACCTTCATCGACTCGCTGAAAAAAGCGATTGGCGCTCCAGCTACCGCTGCACTGGCCGCAGAGGGCTTCGACACCGAAGCGGAGATTCGCGCAGCGAGCAAGGAAGCCCTGCAAAAAGTGAAAGGTATTGGAGATAGCAAAACGTTCATCAAACTCTGGGCAGCCATTCATCCAGACGAGGCGAACGCTTCCAACACCGCTCCGACCGACACTACCACCACTACAAACACGGCGTCCTAACCGCCAATCAATCCATAAAGGCCCTGAGCCGCGCTTCTTCCGAGAAGCGCGGCTTTTTCATTTTTAAACCGATTTTTATGAGCAAGAACCTTCGCAATCGCCCCGTGCCCCAAGACTTGAACGCCCTGTTTGGCGTTGCTCCTACCCCCGCTCCCCTTATCACCGACTTGGTGGAGCCAACACCAGTACCTGCTGCACCTGTTTCCGGCGAACGCCAACGATTGGTCACGCAGGAATTGCAGCTCGCCGTCGCGCTCATCGTGAACGATTACGGTGACCCAACAATCAACAAGATTGGCAAAACGCAGGGCGGTAAACCCAAAGTCGAATTCTCCTTCTTGCTCAAACCCGGCGAAACAGCACGAGGTGTAGAGCAGGATTTTTGGAGCAAGCGCATGACGGGGGAAATCTCGACCATCTTCACCGTGACCCGCTCTCTCAAAAAGCGCATCGACCGTTTAGCCGACCTCGCGGAGTAAGCCATGCCCGAACCGCTTCTCGTATCGGTTGCCCGCGTGCGAAAAGCGCTTGCGGGCCGCTCAATGGCGCGTTTCATCGAAGCGCTGGGCACAAGCGACACGGAGCGCGACAAGGAAATCGCGCTCCTGATTCGCGCGGCGCAGGCTGACTTTGAAACGCATTGCGGCGTGTGTTTGTTTCATACCCGCATCGTGACCCGTCCGGCCCCTCCCGACATGGTTCGCCGCAGTGCGAGCGAAGTCGGCGATTATGATCGTCTCGAAGATGGGCATTCCTATTTCCAAGACGATTTTCGCAGTGGTGGCGCCGTATCGGTCAAATTGACGAAGCGCCCGGTACTGTCGATTGAATCGGCGGGCTTGCACTGGGGCGCGTGGCAGAACTCGAACTTTCTATGGAAGTTCCCCAAAGGCTGGACGATGCCGGAAGCGCGGCTGGGCTATGTGCATATCGCGCCCGCGTGGGGTGGGGGAGCTGCGAGTGGGCAGGGCGGCATCCTCACCATCCCTCTCGCGTACACCGGAATCGGCACGCGGGGGCAAGCCATGCCTATTCTGTTGGCCATCAACTACACGGCGGGCTTTGTCCCCTACGAGTTCAACGCTGATACGGACGATCTGCACGACGCCTGCCCCGATTTCGAGCAGATTCGCATTGTCGCGGAAGGTGTGCGTTCATTGGCCGCTCTCAAGATTTTGAAGCAAACCCGGTTTGCGAAGGGCGCGGGCGGTGGCAGTATCGCCATCGACGGTATTTCTCAGACGCACGCAAACAATCGTTTTGCCGACGAAATCAAAGAGATGGCTGCCGACGTGGATGCCGCGAAAGCGGTGCTGAAAGAGAGCATGAGCGGCGCCTCCTTCATGTTCGCCTAATCATTCAAACCATGAACGACTTTATTGATATAGATGCGGAGGATACCCGCGAACTGGTTCAAGATCGGGGAGAACCGTTCGCGTGGGATAAAGCTCACCCGTGTCCCTGCTCCCAGTCAAAGGACGCCGAGGATGAAAGTACCGATGCGGAGTCGTGCGAGTTCGGTTGTGAGAACGGCTTCCTGTTCGAACGTCAAACGCTACGTGCGGGCATCGTTGCAATTGTAACCAACTACAACAAGACGGTGTATCATCCCGATTTTGGGAGAGTCCCGTCCGGCACAGCGGATTGGATCGGTATGGCGGATGAGGTGAGGCTGGGCGACCGTGACCGCATCACATTGACATCTGATGCGCGTGCGGAATCGGTGCGCGAACTGGTAAAGCGCAGTGTTTCTGGCGATTACGATTCGCTGGCCCATCCCGCCGTGCTGCGGGTACTCGAAGTGCGGCGCGGCACCACGGCCTACACACGCGGCACGCACTTCACTCTGGAATCGAACGCACAGGATTCGCGCTTGAAGTGGCTGACGCCAACTCGCCCGCCAGTGGGTGAATTCTATTCGATTGAATACGAGAAGTGCCCGCGCCTACAGGTACTCATGGATTCGCTGCGTCCCGCTCGTGGCAACATGGCGGGCCTCAAGCTCGTACAACGCCTCAAGCTGACTATTCTTCCTCTCATTGAAAAAGGCGGTGCGCAATGAACGACGCGATTCGCCGTGAAATCGAAGATGAGTTGGGGCCGCTTGCGGAGAAGGCTAAAAAGGCTGGAGACCTCTCTTTGCAAGCGGCTCTTTTAGTCGTGCGTGCGTTATCAGCAGCTCCCAAAGCCAAGCGCGAATCGTTGCTTGCCAAATATGTTTTTGTGGGCGGCGTGCTGCTCAATCCACCAAAGTCGAGGAAACGACGATGAATGGGACTTGGGACGTGCATTCGCTGGCATCGGGCAACGGCGAACTGGCGGAGTTGGCGCAAAGCTTCGATTCGTTTCCCGGCGGTCTTGGCCCGGTCGCGCGGGCACGTCGTGCGAACGAGAAGGGCAAAGCGGTTGGCGCGACGCTGGCCGCGCCGTTTCTGGGCGGCGAAACAAACAGGCGTGAGCCGCTTCGTCTGAGAGTAGTAGGGCGTCCTTCTCTACGTATCACGCGCGAGATCGGCGGTTCGACCGTAATCACGCTGCGGCGCAACATATCGAACATGGAAGCGCTTTCAAGCGCCGATATGGAATTCGTGCAGACCTGGGGAGAGGCGGTTCTCAAACATTTGCGCGATTTGTCGCGCGGCCCGTACTCAGCGGCGCGGCTGCGCGCGATGGGGCACCCCTATGGTTACGCGGAATCACCGCTCAAAGGCGACGCCGCTTTCAAAGGGCGCAAAGTCCCCCGGCGTGCGGGTATCGGCAATCCCAAAGGCGTTCGCGGCGCGGTACCGACCATGTCCGTTATCAACTCACAAAGTGGTAACCTCGCCCGCTCGTGGTCGATGGAGTGGGAGCGAGACGAACGCGGCTTTGAGGTACGATTTCGCAACAGCGCCGAATATGGGTGGTATCTGGCACACGGTACAACCCGGATGCAGGCTCACGGCCCGTGGACGTACTCGCCGCTTTCCCATCTGCGCAAACTCGACTCGCAGATACAGGCAACAATCCGGCGCGCGAGGCTTCGCCAGAACTCGGAGCGCATCATCGACAACATGATTGCGGCGGCGAGCTGACTACTTTTTTGGGCGAAAAATATTCCAAAACTATGCGTACTCTACTTTTGCGCAAAAATTTGAGAGGCCGTTTTTAGAAAATAGAGCGCTCTCAACCCACTAAAACCCACTGGTACCCACTAGAAATACGATGTCTATTGCTCCTAATCCCACTGCCGAAGAACTGTACGATGCGCTCGAAGCCTCTAATATTCGCCTCGACAAAATTTGGTCGGGCCTGAAAGAAGTGCTGGCGCGCAAGATGCCGGACATGGTCGCCCTCTACAATGAGAAGAATGGGCGCACTGGTAGCTCGGCCTTAGTTGCCCCCAACGAATACTACACGGGTGGCGAAGACCTGAAAGAGAAACCACTTCCGGCCATTGTGGTCGGCGGTGAACTCGAATTTAGCGCGGCGGGTCCAAGCGCCCAGTTCGCGGACTCGTCCACCTGTATCTGGGTGGTGTGCGCTCCCAAAACCACGCGCGCGGCTGTGCGTGATGCAACGATTCTGGCGCATCTGGCGTGGGCAGTCGTGAACGGCTACCAGAGGGGTTATCGCAACGAAGCCAATCAACGCTTGTGGACGGGGCTCACGCCGTCAGGCGTGCGCGCGATTCCAAAGAATGAGCAGTCGCTGTATGGCGGCTTCTATATCGCCCTCGATGTATCGCAGGGTCCATCGCCGACCAGCGCGTCGATGTGGTCGCGCGAAAGCGAGCAAATCGAAACTCCTTAAGGGAGTGCGCTAAAATAAGTAGTGCTTCGCGAGCGCCTTATTGTCCTGAGAGGGCATTTTGGAAAATAAGACGCACGCTTATTTCATTTCGTGAACTAACGACATCGCCGAGCCGCATTGACGGCCAAATCCATTTTTAGAAGGCCCTGAGCCGCTTCCTCGAAAGAGGGGGCGGTTTTTGTTTGGGCAAGGAGTAAGAACAATGGCGGCTACAACAGCCGGAGCCACCTATGGTGGCCTTATCGCGCGTGGTGGGCAAGGCGGGTTTTGTAAGTTCGGTCTAGAAACGAACAATGGCGCAAGCGGCGCCGGAATGCTGAAACCGGGCGTTCTGGATGCGAGTGAGGGTGTGTATCCTGCCGCGCCAACGCTGCTTTCGCATGTGGGTTACACAGATCAACCCACGTTTCAAATCGGTCAGAATGGCGGTGAGTTTCGCGGCATCGGTACGTACCGCGCCCTGAAACTCACCAAAGGGCGTCGTGATGTATCAGTGCGCACCAACATGCGCATTGGCAACTACCAGTTCCTGCGCTACGGTCTGCGTAGCGCGGGCGTGGGCGGCTCCTCCACGTACAAAGGCTTGCCAGTGATGTGTGTGGCGGGCGGCTCGTATGACGAGTTCGACGAGGGATTTTGCTGGCTGGCCCGCTATGCCCTGATGCGCGAGTTTTCGTTCACCTTTACGGATGGCCCCAACTCACCAGTTACCGCGAACTCGGAACTGTGGGCATTGGGACTCGACCGCCTCGGTGCAGCGCAAGCCTCCACCGGAGTCACCGCAACAACGGGATCCAACTCGCTGTATGTGGCGGGTGGCGAGCCATTGCTGTGGCAACACGCTCGATGGTTGATTCCGTACCAAAATAAGCTCACGGAGTTCAAATCGGTACTCAAGTCGGTCACTGTGACGGTGACCAACGAACTTGAGCGCGTGAACTGCAACTTCGACTGGGGCGATGATAAACCGGGATCGCGCACGCCGATTTACATCAACCCACTGGCTGAGTCGGTCAAGGTGTCGTACACGTTGCACGACATGCTGCCACCTGAGTTTCTGGACGCGACGGCGAACGCCACCAACATGGGCCAAATCGTATTGGAAGCAACGGACGCCAAAGCGGGTGGCACGAAGACTATGACGTGCGTAATCGACAACAACTTAATTAATAATTTCTCGATGCAGGGGGTGGCCCCAACTGCGAAGTTGGATTTCAGCATGGATACCATGTCGTCGTTCATCTCTATCTCGGCTTAAGCAGCAGCTACTCGCTTTTTTGTGTTGTAAAATCTATTGCAATACAAAAAGGCCCAGAGCCGCGACTATTGCTAGTCGCGGCTCTTTTCGTTTGTCAGGTGCCTTTTTGTGAACCACAGTTCAGTTTTTGTCGCCATGAACAACACAACCGAATCGGCATTTTTGGCAGTAGAACCATTGCCACAGCAGCCGCTGCTTCAGCAGCCACAACAGGCGCTATCTCAGCCCGCTTTCGTTCCTACCTTTGGGGCGCTCGCCTCCGATGCGCCTGAAGTGCCAGAATGGGAGCGGCCTATCCCCCCACCCGCAATCGCGCAGGTTCAACCCGACGCGAGCATTGACGCAGCTGCCTATCGCGAAGAGCAGCGACGCGCCCAGTTCGCCCCACAACCAGCCGCTTATCCTCAAGCCCCTGCTTATCCGGTCGCGCCTCCTGTTGCGTATCAACCCGCATACCAGCCTCCGTACCCACCTCAGCAACAACAGCCCACTGCACCGCTCCCCCCGCTTCAAATCCAACACGGCGCGGCTCCCCCTGCGGCCTATGGTGTTCAAACACCCGCGTACTCGCCGTTTCGCGATGATCAGAACGGTTACAACCTCGTCGTGGAGCATCGTGGCATTCACTATTTTCTGCGTGAGATGAGTCCAGAAGTGCAAACGCACGCCAACACATTCGAGCGGCGCTTCGCCGCAGAGCCTCGTAACCGTGTGGTGGATATTAACCCCGGCGGTCCCACCATCGACCGCACTATCGCCCTCGAAGAAGTTGTCGGCGGCGCATTAGAATGGTTCGGGCAAACCATCACATGTGAGCCTGGGGCCATCTACAACCAAATGCCCGCACTCAAGGGATATTTGACGGTGCGCGCGCTCACAGTGGAAGAAGCAGGGGACGAGAAGTTTCTACTCACCACGTACCCATCCACTTACAAAAAGTTGATTGCGGCTAAAGAGCGCATGTATGAAGAGGTATTGTCGCGATGCCTCGTAGGGTGGAGCATTGTTGGTGCGGAGGTGAATCGGGCTAACATCAATCGCTTGGCGTATGAGGTGAAGCGCACATGCTTCCTTCGTCTGGGTGCCGGAAGCGTGATGGGGCTGAACGAGAGCGATTTTTTATCTCGGTAATCGACGCAATTTTTGACGCCGATTATAACGCTGTGGGCGAGATGCAGCGTGCTCGCCCAGACCTCTATTCCATTGTAGAGGATTTCTTTTTGTTGCTGACGGTACCGAGCGCGTTCACCTTCAAGGACGAGTCCGAGAAGTGGCGACGCGCTATTCGCTTCCTGAGCGAACGATGGCACATCGGGATGGCGATGGAACTGAAATTTGCGCCTCAAGCGGCGCTCGCCAAATTGTTTTCCAAGGAGTAGGTTATGGTTCTGCCTTCGGGCGCGAAAATATTGGAAGGGGTTCGCCGAATCTCTGGGCGCGACATAATTCGCGTCCAGTTGCCCGGCGGCACCTTCATTCAGCCGTTTTATCGGTCGTCGGGGCAAAGTTCGGGGATGTCGGGTGCCTGGCTCCCCTTCGACGGCTTACTCGCGCTATCGGGAGCAGAAGGCGACCACTGGTTCCACAAGTCCCGCTTCACGTCGGGTGCCGCTAACGATGCGTCGAATCCGCTTCATCGTTACGGCACCCAATTACTGAAGGACATCTCGCGTGAACTGGGCCAAATCCCAGAGCTGGCGCTCGTCAGCGGACAACAAGGCAAAGCCTCCGATATAAACACATGGCTGGGCACGGTAAACGCCGCCAACTTCAACCGCTCGTCGCAGGGGCTTCCCGCCATTACAGGCGTCCCTCATGGAGCGCCTGTTGGCTATACGCCTCCCCCCGCAACGCCTCCAACGCCCTCTTCCCCGTCGGGTGGTAGCGGGCCGGGAAATGGAAGCCCTCCAACACCGCCCGTTTTTACTCCAGACCCGCTCAAAAGCAAATCGCCGAGAGTCTGGTATGAGCAACTCCGTCGTCAGGGCTACACGCACAAGCAGGCGCTCGCGGCCATTTCTGGAACGCCCATTGCGGCAGAGCCGGAGCCAGAACCCGTTCCCCAACAAGACCCGGAGCCAGAACCCAAACCGACACCGAAGCCGTATCAACGCGATAAACGCATTGACCGTCGCCAACAACCAGTTGCCAGTGATGCGGGGGATGGGGGTAATCCGCCTGCACCACCTCCCTCGCCTCCAGCGGCTCCCGATAATGCGCCACAGGGCAAGCCTCCGGTTATTCATACCGTGCGCCCATTGAAAGGTAGGGTGGGCGCTCATATCCGCTTAGCTGGTATCCGGCTCGACCAAATCAGCGAGGTTTCGATTGGTGGAGTAACGGCGCCAATCTACTCGATTGATAGAGCGCTTATCATCGTCGTTGTGCCTGACAGCGCGACGTATGGCTCTGCCAAAATCGAAGCGCGCTATGCAGGTGGTTCGGTCACAGCGCCGGGAACATTTACTGTCGTAGCGCCGGAAGAAGAATCGGATGGTGGTGCGGGAACAAGTGAGCCATCCGATTCTTCGGATGCCGGAAGCGATAGCAACAAGCGCACACCGAAAGGATTTTGGGAATCGCTCTTAACCGACAGCGATATACGCGGCGCGGTTCAACGCGCCGCCCCGTCCTCGATGCGCGGTTTTGTGAATCCGCTGATGGACAAGGGCGCTGAGTTGCTCAATGGAAGCGAAGCGGCACTTTCCGGTCAGATGGGGCAAATGCTCGGTCTGGCGGGCGGCGCGGCGGGTGGTTTCGTCGCCGGACGCGCGGCGGGCACATCGGGCATATTGTCAGGTATAGGTGGTCTGGTCGGTGGCGCACTGGCTGGTCCCATCGGCGCGGCGGTTGGTGCCGCGATTGGCACCCTACTCGAAAAAGCGGCGCAAAAGGTCGTGGAGAATATCCATGAGATTCGGGCGCTGGGCGAGCAGTCGGTGGACAACATCACCAAAGGCGCGATTTCTCTGACGGGCAAAGCAATGGATGTCGGCCTACAGATTGGTGACACGTTGCTTCGCGGCGCACTGCGTCCCTTTGGCGCTTCTGGAACTGCTCTCGCTGGATTTGCCAACACGTTAGGGCATAGCTTTCAGGGTGTTCTCACAACGGGGCTTAATCTGGCTTCAGGCGGGGTGCGCACCGCAGGCGGATTGCTGGCGGGCGGTGCAGGTTTCCTGATGACCTATGTGGGAGCCGCTGCGGGTATGATGATGGGCGGCCCCATCTTCTCCCTTATCGGCGCGTTGGTGGCATCGGGCGTTGGCAAAGCGCTCATGGGAGTGGTCAACAGCGTTACGGGCGTTCTCGGCAACGTGTTTGGTGCGATGGGTAATGCGTTGGGAGAAATTGGGCGTGTAGGTGGCGCCGCACTCAACACCATCATCACCATCATGGACGATGTCCGAAGTACGGCGATGAACCTCTCCAAATCCATCCTCGATTTGTCGCAGCAATCGGGTCTGGGCGTTGGTGCGAGTGCGGCAGCGGTCAATAACCTGATGGGATTTGGTATCTCACCTCAACAAACCGCACAGATGTTTGGGCAAAACGTGCTCTACACGCAGGCGCAAGATAGAGGGTGGGGTATCAAAGGCGCGCCGGGTAGCGAAGAGAATCTGCGTTCGTTCCGGGCGCAGTATCAGCGCATGTTGGAAGCGGGTGGAGGTAACCCACTCATCGCCAACGCGATGGCGCAAAGCACAGGCAAAAGCGCGTTGATTCCGATGGCCAATCTGGGCGATGCCGCGTTCAATCGTTCGCTCAACAATGGATTCGGTTTGCAGATGAGCGAAGCGGCGGTGCGCGAGTGGCAGCAGAATTTCGGATTGCTGCAGAACGATGCATCGCGCTTCGTCGAATACATCAAATTTTCGTTCGGGAATGCGTTTCTCCCCGCGATGCAGCGGGGCCTCGGCGTAGCGGTTGAGTTCTTCAGGCACAATAAGGACGAGATTATCGACGGGGCCAAAGCCATTGGCCGCTGGTTCTACGCGAGCCTGCCCGCGATGGTACTTGATGGCGCAATTCTAATTGTGACGGGCTTCAACACGGTCACCAGTGGGCTATCGAACATCATCCGGTCACTCTACGACTCGAAAGGTGCCGTACATCAATGGGTCGAAGGCTTTTTGGGCGGCATCGACAAAATGGTCTACGGCTTCCGTACCATCATCGCCTGGGCCACGGGTGCAGCCAGAGCAATGAGTCCAGCAGTCATGCCGTGGCAAAAAGCGCAAGCGGCACGCGATGGGTATCTGGATTCGATGCAACAAACCTTCCCGTGGCAGACCCAACTCCAGAACCAGTTCAACCGCGCGACGCGCCCACAATACAACGCGCAGGGCCAACTGATTCCTAATGCGGGCGACCGCGC
Source organism: bacterium (assembly GCA_004172935.1). Classification (GTDB taxonomy): domain Bacteria; phylum Armatimonadota; class Abditibacteriia; order Abditibacteriales; family Abditibacteriaceae; genus Abditibacterium. The sequence continues at coordinate 64,603 of SDZD01000014.1, forward strand.
CATTTCTGCATTGAACGCCGCGAATCAACGCGGGACAGCAATTCTACGCACGCTCCAAGGCGCTCGCGCGCGATTCGACCCGCAGCAACAGGGAGCCGACTACGACCGCATGTTCGACACGCTTCAACGCATCGAACAAAACACCGGACGCACGCCGAACATCCACGCGGACATTGACGTGCGTATCTCGCCAGTCGAGGATTTCTACGCGAAGGTCATGTCATACGAGACGTGGAACACATGGCAGACCTTGGGAGCCAGTAACGCCTAATGGCCTTCAATACTTCCAACGATTGGAGCGCGTTTGAAAACGTCGATTCGGGGGAGAATGGTACGGTAGAGGGCCTTCTCCCCCTCGAAGACGCGGCCTCGGCATTTCGCTATCGCAAAATATTGCGCGTCGATGTTCTGGGCGCGGATCCTGACAACTTGACCCAACCCATCAAAGGCAACTGGAAAGTGCGCGTGCGAGCCGATGCCACTAAAAACGCGGATGGTTCCTATGCGGGTGCGATTCTGTTTGAGCAGGAAGTGGTGTGGTTCGCCGATGTGATTGCGTTCGATTTGGGCGGACTTCTGTTCGTAACGTGGTCACCTCGTGGCAGTGCCGGAAGCGGCACGCAGCTCACCAGCATTTGCGATAGCGAGACGTGCGCAGTTCTCGCGAACCCCACCATCGCGACTCCTGAAGAACTCGCCGCTTATGGCGCAACTGGAGCGTGGCGGTTTCTGAACGAGGTGAACGTAGATGAGGATGACGCCCCTCTGGACAAATTCAATGCGGAGGCGGGTTTTGTTCCTCCAGATACGTTCTCGCCCGAAGGTAGTGTTACAGCGGGCGGTGGCGTGAGTTTTTACTGCGAGTGGCAAAGCGCAGGCTACGCCTTCGAGATTCCTGAAGGCGCCATTCTCGAAACCGTGTTCGACCGCTGGCAAGTCGGCACTATCGACGATGAGGCGCTGTTCAAAGTCTCGTTCAAAGCGGGTGAAAGCGGCACTCAGGCTCTTAGCGATGCCTGGAGCGGGCAAACATGGAGCTTCCAAAAATCGAAGGGCGCTCTCGTCTGCCTGCGCACTCGCACCCAGACGCTCGGTAAAGCAGCCGCTGTGCAAGTCGTCCCCAAAGTCGGGGGCTTCCGTGCCGCGCAGCATGGGCACACGCTCACAGTCGCGTTGCAAAGCGAGGACGACATCTTTGTCACCGCTTCGCGAGATGATGGGCGCACATGGACAGGAGAAAAAGTGACGAATGGTATCAAATTCCTCGGTAGCGTGAGCGATGAAAGAGGTTGCGAACTCGTGGTGTTTGGCACTGCGACCGCCGCCTCTTCCGGTATCGCCGCAGGTGACTTCGTGCGCGCGGTACTGACTCGCGGCGCGGCTGGTTGGCAACTCAAAGAGAAAAACAAGATCGTCGCGGCTCGCGCAGGTTTAGCGCTGCCCGCCAAGCCCAAAGGCGCCTTCTCGCGCCAAGGCACAGCCATCGTGTGGCTAGTGTCCGACTCCGACACAACACAGGTATGGCGAAGCCTCGACAACGGCCTCTCCTTCGACCTCGCTTCCAACTAATGCTACCACCATCACCCAAGATTAAAGATGTCGCTGAGTTCGCGATTCGCGCTTATCAAGACGACTATATCCCCAAAGTCACTTCCCATCACTATTCGATTGCCGACGTCTTCCAAGACTTGGTTCACCGCGACCAAGGCGAGAGTTCGCGCGCTACAATCGACGATATAAACCCGCCGCAGCAATGGGGCAATCAACCCGAATTCAATCGAATCCATCCCAACATCGCGGCGGTGTTTTTAGGTGAGCGGGTGTACTGGGGCGCGGAAGCGATTCGTGCCTGCCATGAAGCCAAAGCTTCTTCCTCGGCGGTGTTTGGCTTTACCCTCAAAGCGCGCAAGCAGTTCTTGAACTGCGTCATGACGCCGGGGCTTTCCGGTGACCCGGCCCCCGTCTCTGGCTACGAGACGCTGCGTTGGAAAACGCTCAAAGGCAAAACGGTTTCTGGGCACTCGCGTTGGGAAACCTACCGCCCGCTACGCTTCCCGAATGTTACCTTCATCACGCACACGGTTCAAACCCCCGATGAAGTTGCCGAGGCTCAAACCATTGATTCGCTCGCGGCCAACGCGCAGTTCGAAGCGACATTGCTATGGCGCGGAGTGGCAGAGTATCAGACGCAGGGCGCCGCGTTTCGCCTGATGTGGGGCGCTGGCACGTTATCGATTGTGTTCCGGCTTGGAGCAGCGCCCACAGTGGAGCGGTTTGAGAATAACGAGTGGAAATTATGGAAAACGCTCGAAGGCGTTCCCCTCACCACTTTTGAAAACGGCACGGAAACCAATGTCGCGATTCAGCGCATCGCGGGGCGTCTTGTGGTTAGCGTCGATGGGCACGGGTATGAATTGCTGGGCTCGTCGAAGGCGAAGGGCACTGCTCGCGGCGAAGGCTACGATTTGCGCGACGTGACTTGGAAATCGGGCGGTTTACGGGTGCGCTCCTATGGCGTTTCGGTGATGGTCGGTATCGCGAAGCTGTTGCACGTCGAGAAACTGGTGGGCGACGAAAAGGCTCCCAAAACCTCGCCCAAAGGCTTCAAACCGATGAAGGGCGATGTCGAGCGCGACGTGACACGTCCGGGCCTGACGCCACGCATGGATGCGGAAGCAGCGAATGGTACCGGAAAACCGGGGGGATGGGCGAAAGACGGCACGAAGTCCACAATCGCGACAGAGGTGCGCACGAACGTGGTGCGCTACGTATGCGCTCTCGAAGCCTCGCCCGATGGTATCAGTGCGCCGTTTGCAAACAAAGTTGTTGCGCAGTACCTGGGCCTGTTCACGGTGGATAACGCGCCGTTCCTCGACATCACCAAAGCGTGCGTGAGTGGAACAGAAACGACGGGATTCCCGCCAATTTGCCCTGGGGCGGAATGGACGATTGAAGTCGACCGGAGCGCACTCGACCTGATTGACCCGAACTGGCGTAACTGGGTGAAGCAGTTCAACCCCATCGAAATCCTCATTCGATGGAAGTACACCGACCACACAACCAGCGAGTGGGTAGGGCGCTTCAAAGGCTACATCTCGCTGGTGAGCATGAAAGTGACGGGAGTCAACAAATGGATGCTGACTCTGCATCTGCGCGACCCCATCATGAGGTTACAGAAGCGCCACTCGGTCATTGACCATAACTATGCACCGATGGATCTCAGGTTTGTTCAAAAAAGAGGGGCTCCACTCTATGGCTGGGAATGTGTCAAAGACATCGTTACTATCGCGCTTGGGGAGAATGAAGGCAACAACCTTATTGCTCAATTCCCTCCGTTTCACTATCCGCTTATGTCGGCTATCACCGACAATGGCGGTTGGGTTGCCCATACCCCTCCACCAACAAGCAATAAATTCAAGTTTCCGGCTCCTTTTGGTTCAACTCCTATTGAGTGGATTCAAGACTTCGCAAAAATGGATTACGCCATGTTTTTTTATGGTCATCCAACCGGGACTTTCGGCACTTCTCAGACGACGGGTAGTAATTCAGGAACTGTACAGTGGCCAGTTCCTATTTATGGACAATACCCCCTTATTATCGCCGGACGTCCCACATGGGTTGTGCCAGATGACAATTACGAACCTGGTGATTTAAACCTACTCGCTTTCATGGGCGAGATAACAGGTTTGCCTGAAGAGCAAATAAATCGCGTGCTAGTTTGGTCAAATCCTCCATCTGGCGTGGGGCCAGATCTGCCGTTTCCTGCTGTGCGAATGGCCGAGGGCACGTTGCCAGACGATGACCCCAATGCCGCGATTTATTCATGGGCTCGCACTCTTATCCATACCGGGTCACAGTTCTTTCAACCCGGCTTAGCGAATTATCACGCAGAACGCGTGATGGCTCTGTATCGAGGTAAAAAGATTCGTCGTTACCGTTTTGAATGTCGGGGTGAGGAGCGGATGCAATGGGGCGATCTAGTAATGCCAAAGATGGTTAATACGGGCGCAAACGGTTCTTATTCCGATCCGCATTTAGGAGTAAACGGTGAACGCTTTCGCATTTGGCGATTACAGAACAGCTATCGCTTTCATGAACACGGACCAGAGCAATTTAAGACAGAGGCAACTTGCTTGCCTGTCTCTGCACTTGGTTTCTAAGGCGCGGAGGCAACACTTTGCATCTCGTCTATTGCCTTTGTCATCAAGCGGGCAGATTCGACGTAATGAGGTTTCCCCATCATCGCCAACTCTCTATCATTCGCTCTAAAACCTTTTTCTAAAAGGTCTAGTCCTGTATATTCCTCGGCTACCCCCTGCCTCAAGTAAAAATCGGCCTTGGTAAATTTGGTGGGCAGTTGAGTTTGATTGTAATTGGCAGCAGCCTGAACGATGTTTGCACGTGTGTCCGTTATGTCGTTTGTGCTCTTGATGATAGCCGGATCGACTTTGACTGCTTCGAGCAATTTATTGGCGGCTTCCATCCAAGTTGAATCTTCTGCGGTAGGAGAGTTAGGAGTGGCGGCAGCCACAACAGGCGGTAGATTAGGGGAGGGAGTAGCCGTTACGACAATAATTTGTGGAGCAGCCGTTGGAGTCACAACGAGTGGTTGCTGAACACTGCATCCGGCAAACAAGAAGCCACAGAGAAGTAGAACAGGGCAGGATTTCATGCGCGCCATTTTACCGCGACCACTATCGGAGGGTGGGAAATATTTTAAAGCCGTTTGGCTCAGCGAAGATGGGGGCCAAATATATCAAAAGGGTGATTCAACCTGAGTCGCCCTTTTGATATATGGAATTATTTAAAGAGGATGTACAACACACAGGACGCCATTAGGCCTAGGTAAACCCAAGATTTAAAAGTGCATCCAAGGCAGTCTGACGAGGTGCAGAGGCCCTAGACGCAAGACGAGATCGACAGGAATGTAGTCCTACCGCATTAAACGCTGGAGCCGAAATGTGCGAGAACTCATTCGCTTGATATGAAAGGACAAAGCTTGCAGCACACTCGATTTTATCAAGCAAATCTCCATCGTCTGAAATAAATAACGTGCAAGCCTCAGAGAGAGCGAATGCGAGGTGGATAGAATCAGCAGGCCAAATGGCGTACTGTACGGACAATCGATTTGCTAACTCGAAGGCATTTGGACGGGGGAGAGAAAGGACTTGAAATAGACAGTTGTTCTCTAAATCTTGTATCATTTGTTCAATATCTGATTGCGCATCGGACAAATGTAGGGTCTCTGGGGGTATATAATCCCTAAGTCTCTTTGGATTTGGGTACCCGTTGCGACTAGTTGTGAAGCCGTTATTTCCCATTCTCTCTTCATATAGAGTGCCATGAGCTTCAGTAATATTCCAAAGGCTTGTGTAGACGAAGAACTCCCCGGTTCCTTCGTACTTATTGAATATCTTCACCACATCATCTGCTGCTGATTTTCGGCCTCTTCCTGGAACTATTAAGTCCAAAAGGAAGGTCGTATCAAGAAAGATAGATATAGGAAGGTTAGGGTTGGAATGAGAGGAACTTGTCATTTAATCTGAATATTCCTTAAAAAATTAAAAGGCATTCCTCCGTCCACTCGATTGGTTTTTCCTCTGTGTTATCTTAGATGCAGAGAACTGATCGAGAACATCTTTAACCACTAATTCCCCTATTTCTGCTACATTTTCATTCTCTGCATGTTCAAACAACTGATACAAAAATTGAATTAAACTACGTGGTGTTCTTTGCGCGTTTGTCGGAAAATTCTCTATTGTGTATTCAAGTAATTCTTCCGACAAGGGATAAATGTTTGACTCAAGTGCCTCACCTTCCCTTTTTCTGCTCAGGAAGAACTCGGCCAAGCGGACAGCATCCTGCACTGAAATAGCGTCCAAATCGACTATGTTCGATTGGCGATCCGCAAATGGAGTTGCCAGTTCATTTAGTACATCAAAGGCCGAGGGAGTGATTGCCATCACAATGGCAACGCCCTCTCGAATACGATCAAAGACTTCGCGCATTGTGTACAAGTAGTCTTGTCTCTGCCGTGGTGTTAGCAGAAATCCTTGAGGCACCTCCTCAAACTCATCTAGGAGCAGATAGAGATAGGCAATACCGTTGATATTGAGAATTTTAACTAGGAAATCCAGAAATTCAGGCGCCCGCAAAGATGCCGTTGCTTTTGACCTTATTAAGCCTGTCAAATTTTCCCACGAAGTGAAGGTAGACTCATCACGCGAGAGCAACAGTGCAACGAATATTCCTGCCAACTCGCTGGAGAAATTTTCTCCGACTACAGTTAAAAGGCACTGAATAATAAATGGCCGTAAAAGCTCCCTATTCCATTTTGCAGAGTCGAATCTAAGTAAGAAATGCCGATGATCTTCTAATTTTGTGACATCGAATACCTGACTCAAAGATGCGCTCATCGTTTGAGGGACATCTTGTATAAGCATTGGCGGCGGAACCGCAGATTTCAACGGGCGCTTTGGAGTTGTAAGACTGGTTTTGAGCTCTTGGAATCGTTCGCTATCATTCGCAATTTCCTGGGCGATCTGACCCTTTATCGCGAACCAGATGTATTTGCGGACAGTATCCAACCCTAAACTTTTTAATATAGTACGGTTCAACTCATGAGCTTCAATGCGAGGCCTTTCAACATAAATCGCACGCGCAGTTTGGTCCCCTAACCCCATCAGAGAGTTGACGGTGTGCTCAATGAAGCGCAACGTATGTGTCTTTCCAGTTCCGTAGTCGCCTCTTAAAATAAGAGATTGTGTGCTTCGGGATTTATAACTTTGTATGATAAATCGAAGAATGCTCTTCGTCACATCATCGCGCAGGGGTGGGTTTTCCTCGCTTGCATCGGCAATACCGCTAGGGGGAAAAGGATTGCCGGATAAACCAAATTTTGCCCAGAATCCTGCCTGAGCATCCTCTTGGAGTTCGCCAGATACCAATTGACTTAACGCCTCTAAACGCTGTTGGAGTTCTGAATTCATAGAGTTACCTTGTACTAAATTTACCAAATCATACTGTCTATTTTTGCCTAACAATTCCAACACGCCACGACCCATCTAACTTCAGATAATAGGACTCTGGTTTGTTGGTTGTTCTAATTGCGAACGCATTTTCTACGAGAAAACGACTCCCTCTCTCGAAAAAATAATCTTTGTTTCTCAAGAAGTACAACTGAGATAGCATCTCTTTGACATTCCGCTTAGCCAAGTTGTATCTCTGACACAGCGAAATAATCAAATCGGGCAAAGTTGCCCGACGCCCACCAGGAAAAAACGCTAGCACCTCATTGACCATAGACACAAATTGATCTAAATCTCTCAGAGGGTACAGCCAACACTTTACAGGATATGACTCAAATTCGTATATATTATCCTCTTCTTGGCCTTTACTTCTCTCCGAGGATAAATGCTTAAAAGGACCGGCGACTTCACCCAAGACAGTGTCGTCCGTCAAATACGCTTGTTTTGTCCAAAGCCGCAAGCCTTGAAATACCTCCCGACGCTGCTCTTCCGTCCAATTAAGCTGTGGCCAGTAGTGACTACTTAGTCGATAACCACTATCTGCCGTTTGAGGGATGCTTTTTCCACGACGCTGTAAAATGGTGTCATTTTCGTTGTCGTGAGCAGGTGACACTAGGATACGAATAGGCTTAGCTGCATCTACAAAATCTTTGAGAGAAAACTCTTCTCGGTCCATGAAATAGCGTAGCCAATGAGAACGCACGTAAAGGCTTTGTACCAGAATTTCGCGCCAAGTAGCTCTCAATTCGGGAAGAACTTCATCTTGGACGTTCTCCATCATTTCCAATGATTCCCAACTTTCAGTCGAACCTTGAACAAGTGCATCAGGGATTGTCCGTTGAACTGCATGAGCTAAATCGAGTCCTCTTGGCCTAAGACGGCAAACCCCTTTTTTCTCGATGGCAGGATCAATAAGGTTGATGCATCGCAAGGCGATGATATGATGGTTTATCCGCGTATGTAAACGGTCTCCTTCATGCAAAAATTTGTATTTGTCACCAAATACTCCCTGTTCGATTCCTCGGTTGGCTAAATCTCGCACGCGCAAATCTGTGCCTTCAATCTGTAGCAACCTACATAAAGCTGATAGGTTCCACAAAGGAACTCCCCTGCCATACGACAGCTTTACATGTTCTTTTTTAGTATCAGGAGACTCCATATCAATTAGGTTTGCGCATTATAATAATGCTTTCTCGTAGCCACCCGTTCTGATTGTCTCGCCGAGGCAAATGTCTAGCAATACGGATTTGTTCTACTACTAGACCAACGGCTTGAGCAGCGGCAGCAATTAGGAGATCTGTGCATACCGCAATTTTTCGAGTTTTCTCGCCCCCGAACAATGAGTTGCCCACGACGCAAACAATAGGGGCACCAGGTACCGCTACGCGCTGTTGCTCACCTAAAGCTAGCAATAAGTCATCTATGTATCCCGCGAAGAGACGTTCCCTTTGCTTACGGTGCTCATCATAAGGTAAAGCAAGCATCAATGCAGATCGAAGTCGAGATAGCCACTGATCGCTCTCAACCTCTTTGTATTTTTCTGTGGGCGGAAAGATAATGCTAGGGTGGGAACGCATCGTCTTTAATCGCTGATTCCTAAATTCTTCCTGAGTAGAAACATCTCCCTTCAACCAAAGCTCCATCTTATACACCTCTGTGTAATCAATATTGTTCAAATAGGGCGGCGAATAGCAAATAGCATCGAAAGTTCTATCTCCGAAAGGGAGGTCACGTGCGTCACCCGAGACAACACGCGCACCTGAGCCGACGTTTTGCAGCTTTTCTCTTCTTCCGTTAAGCGCAATCAGATCAGACTTCATGATATGCAACTGGTCTAGGAGTGCTTGTTTCACATTAGGCGGAGTGTCGGGAAGTGCCTCCTTTTTTAGGAGTCTTAAGGCCCTACCATCCTTGGAGGCATAACTAACCTCTTCAATAATCGAGAGCCATGCCAGGAGTAGAAAGTCCTTCTCTGGCTCTGGGCAGTTCAATATCCATTGGCGATAATAGAGAAGGTCCTGAATAACAGAGGGGTGGAACGCGATTTTGTCACCACGTCGAGTACAGGAGAAGGTCGAAAGTTCAGGCACAGGAAAAACCCTGCTTCTACGTCCATATTTAGCCTTTAGCTTGGTGATGTAGCCTTCAATTACTTCGCTGTCGTAATTTGCCCAATTCACCTTGGTTTCTGCTATAAATTTGATAGTCGGATTAACTTCTACACCAACGACTTCAGAAAAATTCTTCGACTGGTCAGGGTAAGATGCTGTGACTAAAGTAGTCCCCACCCCGCAGAAAGGGTCTAGAAGTCTCAGTGATTCGCCAGCAGGAAAGACTCCCCATTTCTGCAAAGTGGCAAGCAGCTGATGGGAGTACCCTTCTTTGAACGTGTACCACCGATGCACTGGTTGTACCTTACAATCATCGAAGGTAACAAGTGATTTCAATGAGCCATCCTCCGGTGCATCAATAACCTCCAGCGTATCTTCAAACTCGTGGTACAACTCGCTTAAGCATTGCTGTTCTGTTGAGGGAGTCTCGCCACGCCCAACAACCCTTCTTACAAGCCTCTTTGCTTCTATACCTACAGATTCGGGGGAGCCTGATCCATTTTGAGAAGAATCATGTCTGTCCTTCAAGGTATGTACTTCAGATACCCTCAAATCTACGCGAGCGTGACCTAAAAGGTCAATGGCCTCTCGACTTGTAATCAATCCCATTTACGCACCTGCTCCGTCAGAAAGCACTGATTTTCCTCTGATGTCATTCGAATTCCACTCAACAAAATTGGCCTCCATAATAATTCGCCCGCTATTCAATCAATTCTCCTTATAACGACCAACATAAAAGCAAAGTACCTTGATAGTGGCAAGGTACACGGAATAGGCATATTCCACATTATCTTCGAGAATGCACGAATTCTTCCACACGTAGTGTGGAGAACGCCACTTTTCCAGAAACCGTTTCGCAAAAGGTCAGGGTTTGCTGGCGCGAAAACACTAAGCTTCCATATTCTTGAGCCTTTCAACATCGGCCCTTAGGAACATTGTTTTATGTCTCCGCTTTAAGTAAGGAGGCTTTGGTAGTGGGGTTATTGCCCCTGCATCAATACGGCGATTTAAAGTCGCACGGGAGATACCTAGATAATCGATGGCTTCCTGAACGGTCATTTTATCCCCCTGCTGAACTGTTTCAGCTTTAGGTGTCATGTCTCATATTATCTCAATTTAGCTCATGATACAAGATGAGTCAAGATGACACTATTCAGATAAATTTGAGACAACTTGAGACAAGTTGGTTATACTTAGATCATCCGGTTGAAAGGAGCCGGACAGACGAAAGCCCTGCCACCGCTCATCTTTTCGACGGGCGAACGGTGACAGGGCTAAACGCTAATGAACACTTTATCAGAAGCAGCAGGCGTTTTCAATACGCCTAGTGAGAACGGTGCAGACTTGTTCACCTTGGAGAGTGACACGACCCGCCTGGGCAACCGTGAACATGTTATTACCACGAAGGCTTACCCCTTTGCGCTTGCTCTTTTCGAGGAAACCCTTAACATCGACATTGAGCCGGGATTCTCCACTTGTAAGGGATCATTTGTGGTCGAGTTCATCGCCACCGATGCTGACTGCCAGGAAGCGATTCAACTGGCTCTTACCAAAGGGGTGAAAGCCTAATGCCTCGGCCTCAATTGCAATTGTTTTCAAGCCCTCATCCCCCACTTCCAGTAGATCGCCGGGTGACTCTTATTGAGGTATGTAATCTTCTGGACATGTTTCTCGAAGCGGGGAACTGGGACGACTATGAGGCTCGCGACCTGGCCTCATGCTTTGTCAGGGTGCAGAGTCGTGTGACGCGCGTTGAGGAAGCCCTCACCCCCATCAAACCTTTGCTACGGAGGGTCAAATGATTTCACCGGAACAAGAGTTGGAGATTTGCGACTTGTATACAAATCAAGGGTTGGGGTGTCGGCGGCTAGGTGCCAAGTACGGCGTTCACAAACAAAAAATCACCAACATCATAAAAAAGCATGGCTTACAGTCGGGCCAACATCAGCGCCGCGTGGAACTTGACCCTGATACAGAGAAGGAAATCGCGCGCCTCTATAAAGAGGGGCAATCTGCTGAAGAGGTAGCTAGCTTGTTTGGCATAAGTCGAATGGTGGTTAGGCGAATCCTCAAAGCTCATAGCGTCGCCGCGCACAAAGTAGGGGGAGTTTCTAAACCGTGCCCCCAGAAACGGATTCTTTCGGCAGATGCGGAGCGTCAAGTCTGCGAACTCTATTCGTCAGACACATCTCAAACATTGGTAACCATTGCATCTCGTTTCGGATGTTCTGACAAGACGGTATTGAGGGCGTTGAAGAGGAATGGGGTTCAAACTCGCCCGAACGTGGTGGAATTTACTACATCGCTGAAAGGCACCGAACAATTGTCAATCTGGTGTAGCGCTATTACTCAAGGAGTAAGCATTGAAGATTGGCAGGGGTACTCTCCGAGACCAAAAGGGCGATGGGGCACGCGTTACATTAGGTGGCGCAAGGAAGTTTTAGAGAGAGATAACAGATGGTGCCAAAAATGTGGGCATGACCAATCCCTCGTATGCCACCATATCTATCCCTGGACCAAGTACCCCGACAAAAGGTACGATGTAGACAACGGCATCACGCTATGTAGATATTGTCATAATAAGATTCAATCCAGAGAAGAGCAGTACGTCAATTACTTCAAAGAGCTTTTGCGCCAAGAGGACTGAACGAAAAAGGCGGCGCTGATTTTAGCGCCGCCTTTGGCTAATTCTAACAGTCGGGTTACAGCTTACGCGATTTAGCAAGTTCGCTCCGTGCATCATTTATGACTTTGTTATAGCTCGCAACCTGCTCCCCCCCCCCTTTTTTTTCTCTTGGGCCTCATCGCGCAACCTTATTGCAGCCGCTATGATTTCTTGCCAACGCCGGATATTTTGTTGCCGCAGTTGCTCGGTACGGCCCCACTGGGTTTGTAACCCTTTGCGCGCTTGTTCTATATTGGGATTTAGGGGCATAACTGTAACATTTTCTATATAGAAGTGTAACGATTCGCGCGTTTCTTTAGATGGCGCAAAACCGCTCGGTTTTGAGGGAGATGGTTTCCCCATTAGTTGAAATTTTTACCGAGCAAGCGAAGCTGTCAAGGGTCGCAGAGAAAAAGAATTTTTAGGCTGCAAGCCGTGAAGAAAATTGTTTTTCGTGCCCTTGACTGCGTAAGCGCCGTCTTGGTTAGGCTGCTTGTCAAAAGGGAAACAATTTCTTGGCTTTTAATGAACCACAGTTCACTTTATCTTTACTCTGCAAGGGATATAAATTCTTGACAGATTTTCCGGCACACGCCTCACGACTGGTTGTGGGCGAAGAATGGCGGCACACCTCTGTATGGATGGCAGTGCGTGAAAGAGATTCTCAACATCGAACTGGGCGAAGATGAAGGTGCGCGGCTCACGACGTACCTGCCACCGTTTCACTATGCGCTGCTGAGTGCGACCACGGACGCAGGCGGCTTTCTGACCCATACCCAGCCCCCGACCGGGAACGGGTTTCGATTCCCGGCGCCGTTCGGTTCGGCGGGTATCGACTGGATTCAAACCTATATGAAGATGGACTATGCGATGTTCTTCTACGCATATCCCAACGGACGGCTCGCGGGCACCTCGCAAATTAGCGGTTCCAATATTCCCTCTATTGGAACCACAACGGGCGGTGTGCCGTGGCCTGTGCCGATTTATGGGCAGTACCCGCTCATCATCGCGGGGCGCCCAACGTGGGTGATTCCAGACGACAATTACAATCCGGGTGATTTGAACCTACTCGCGTTTCTGGGCGAAGTGACCGGGCTGCCAGAGGAACAGATAAACAGGATTTTAGTCTGGGGAAATCCGCCGCAGGGAGCGGGCGCCGACTTGCCATTTCCGGCGATTGTGCAAGCGGAGCGCACGTTGCCCGATGATGATCCGAACGCGGCCATATTCTCATGGGCGCGCACTCTCGTCCACTCTGGGCCGCAGTTCTTCTATCCGGGCGCGGCGGAGATTCACGCAGAGCGCGTGATGGCGCTTTATCGCAACAAGAAGATTCGGCGTTACCGGTTTGAATGTCGCGGTGAGGAACGGATGCAGTGGGGCGACAAGGTCATGCCGAAGATGATCAACACAGGCGAGGGCGGTTCCTACTCAGACCCGCACCTCGACGTGAACGGCGAACAGTTCCGTATCTGGCGATTGCAGAACACGTATCGTTTCCATGAACATGGTGCGGAGCAATTTAAGACATCGGGGACATGCCTTCCTGTTTCGGCTCTTGGATACTGAGTGCAAATGGCAGATAAAGTGATTGGAACAATTGAGGCGCTTGTAAGCGCGATGGCGACCCGCGCAGGCGAAAGCAACGCCGCAGCCAAAGACGATGAGCATAAGGCCGGAATGTGCCTGATTGTTTTTCCTGATGGTAGCGGCGTGTGGTGCGAGGCAACTTACGCGATGAAGTGGTATCGCGAACAAGGCACACAAGAAGACTTGATTCTCCACTCGAAAAAGGGATTCAAGAATCCTGAAGAAGCAGCGGCAATCATGGCCGAAGAACTGTCGGATTTGTAGGAGGCAATATGGTTCATCCTAAATTTTTGGTCACGCATCACAAGGAAACCGTACTCTGTGCGAATGCTGCGAAAGTCGAAACCGCGATTTTGGGCAAACCAAGCGGCTTCACTCAGGTGTATGTACTTGTACCGGTTTCCATGGAACTTTTGCAGCAACAAGGCTCTGTGAGGAGATTTATACAGCAGCTGGAGAAAATGGAATGAGTCGCACCACAGAAAATAATGCGAATGCCGTCCAAAGCGTCGTCTGGTCAAAAACACTGCCTCCTATCGCCTATATATACCACTACAAAGGTAAAACGTGGGTGGAGCCAATAAAACCAGAAGCGAAGGAGGCTGAAAATGAACATACCTCAAATCTCACGCGCCGAGGTTGAAGCGCGCCGCAAAGAAGACACTGTTGATGCGGCGGTCGGCGCTGTGATGGAGCAGATGCCGATGCGCGAACGGATGCGACGTGGCACAGCTCCCGCCCCTGCTGCGCCATCGCGCAACAACGAAGGGGAAGCGTACTTCACCTTCGGTAATTCGTTTGATGATGAGGGTTCCCCCCTCGCCCCCTAAACAAAGATGAACGAACAATTTCTCTTGAGTCGTGGATGGTCGAAATTACCCGATGGGCGCTTCGGCCTCTGGGTTTCTCATTCCACTATGTTGGCTCTGTCGCCACGTGAGGCGGTCGAGTGGCAACAGCAAACCGATGAGGCACTGCGCGAAGCAGTGGAAGCGGTCGCGGCAGAACCGTTCGTTCAAAGACCGATGGGATTTTCCGTCGCTGGCAGCAAATAATATGGCAACTCGCTACTACGGCATAGACAACACCAAACAAGACGGTTCCAAGATGCATGGCGCAGAATGGGACTTCTTGGTCGATTTAATAGACGCCCAACTTCAAGGCGTGCTTGAACTGCACGGCGCGGGCGTGGTAGCACTGCCCGACGCAAATTCCCTACTGGTTGAGCCAGATACCACTGGCGTTTCGGTGCGGCCCGGCGTCGCGGTGCTGTTCCACACTGTTTACGGCCATGTGTTCGCCAAAGTAGAGCAAGAAGAAACGCTGGATGGGAGCAAATTTGAGGAGGGCATCAACTACGTTCATCTCTCGCTTCAAATCGCGAGCGTTGTCGGCGCTCCCGATACACGCGCGACCCAAACACCGGAACTGAGCGTTTCGGATGAAGAAGCGCTCGACGGACACGAACCACTCGCACAGGTGACGATTGTCGGCGGTGCGGTGACTGAGGTGAAAGACCTGCGGCGGGTGCGTTCGGCGAATCAGCTTTGGTCGCGCTTCTTCGGCGCGGGCCGCGTCACTGGTTTTAACCGCACAGCGCTCGCCGCCGCTAAAGTTGCCGACTCGCTGGTGCTCCTCTTGCCTGAGGGGTCCACATGGTTCATTGCTGGCCAGTTGGTGACGCTCGACTTTGACGTGCCGATTCCGGTACCCGCTAATCGAACCGCGTGGGGAGTGCTTTCACTCGATGATGCCGGATTGCCGACGGTCGCCGCCTCGGATTGGTTTGATGTGGAGCCGCCGCGTGGGGTCGGGGTCGTGGGCCGCATCGTTTCGGGAGCAACCAGCATCACGACGCTGGATGGCACGGCGCGGGATACGATTCAGACCGAGGGTGGCAAGCAGGCGCGCTTTGAAGCGCTGGAAACCCTCGTTGCGGCTCTGGGAGCTGGCACGGATCCAGACGACCCGGATGCGCCACCTCCACAAGTGACGGTCGCCATGTTCAACACGTTGAAAATGGAAGTAAACGGGCGGCTGGATGCGATTGAAGCCAAGCTCGCAACGCTCTCTGATTTGGTCGGCACCGATGCCCCGCTCGCAACTCGTCTGGCAGGGCGCGTCGAAACACTGCGCGCCGAGCACTCGCGTCTGGCCGCGAGTGTCGTTCGCAATAGCCCGCGCGCGGCACTTCGACTGCGTTCGTCGATTGTGGTGCCTGGATTGTCGGGACGCGGTGAATCGTTCAGCGATGGGGCTACGCAACCTGCGAGCTACGTGGGCGGGAATCTGCGTTGGAACGGTCGGCGGTTAGAGTAGGGGAATCTTCCAACTCATCGTACCGCTCGTAGGGTTCGCACTCCATCATCTGGTAAAAGTGCGCGCACCGCGACTCCCAAAGCGCGATAGTTTCGGGGGTCGCTTCTTTGATTCCGTGTTGCTCGAATATGAACCACGGGGTGTTGTTGTTGAGGCGCACCATGATGCCACCCGTGTAGGCTTCGTCGGGAAAGCGGTCGCCCCAGTAACACAGCACTTCGATTTGATAATGGCGCGCGCTGGCATCGCGGATGCATTTGAAGAAGATTGCGTGGCACTTGTCGAACATGGGCACGCGGCCCTGATAGTAACCCGCAGTTTCCAATGGGGCTTGGACATGTTCAAGTAAGAGTTTCATATTTTGTGAACTGCGGTTCATAAAGTCTCAACAGTAAAAAACGGGGCGGGGAATAAATGCACGGTAAAATCTGAACGTGCCTTCCGTCCCTTTTCGATACGAATGGGTGCTCTACACCTCGCCCTCGTTTGGTGTCCCGACATCGGATACCGTGCTGCGTTGTTGGACACGCCGGCGTGCTCTCAATAGCATCGCGGTGTTCGGCGGACAAACTCGTTTCGTTGCTGCTGATGCGGCGCTGTGGGTGGATTCGCGTGGTATTCGTCCCCACCTCGACAAAACCTTTGAGGGTGCAATTGCTCCCCCGTCGCCACTACAAATTCCGATTGTGAACGATGTTCCACGCGATTTGAAAACTGTTGAGGGCGTGATGGTACTGGGCGCAAATGAACGCGCGCTCGTCGCACCGGGCGTGCCACTCCATGTGCGATGGGAAGCACCGCGTCTCAATTTCGCGGACTCGTCGAACGATTCCGAATCGCAAATACCATCGTCCGGTGGTGGCTGGGCGTGGAGCTGTTTCAATGCGCTTTCCGGTGCGCTGGTTGTGGGCGGCGTCGCGCGGGTACCACTCACCTCTACTCTCTGGGAAATCGCGCTGCCGTCGCCCCAACTCGGCGAATGCTGGATGCTGTGGGTCGCCGCGCAGGGTGTGGAAAAAGCCTACGTGTGGCCCGCCGACTATCAAAGCGTCACAGGGTCGAGCGAATCAAAGCCGCTCAAATATCTGTGGCGCCACCCAACACGCGGGCCGCTGCACTTCGACCCGAAGTACCGAGTGGGCGCGATGCCCTACGACCGCACGGATCCGGTTCAAGCCGCGCTACTTGATGCAACCGAAACCTTCGAAGCATCGGGTGGTTTGATTCTGCGCACTGAGTGGGCAGACAAGTTGTTGACCTTCAACCCAGATGGCTCGGTGACTACTGCTGGCGGCGAATGGTCGTGCCTCAAGATTCAGTGCGCGGAGAATTGGTGCGGCGACTCAAATGTGTCGCTCGCAGCCTGCGCGGGTGCCTCGCTGTGGCTGGATGTGGGTGAGACAGGCGTTTTGACACCGCGCGTTATCGAACCCCGCCTGCGTAGCATCAATGACTTCTTTGAGGATGAGAATGGTGATTTCTGGGTGACTGGTGGCATCTCAACCCGCAGCGGTCGCGCCTGCGCATTGCTGCGGCTGGACAGTGCGTGGAACGTGGTGAAAACCTACATCTATAATCCTCTCGAAGATCTTGCGGCCCCAAGTCGGGCACAGAGTCGGGTATTGCTGGGCGCCGTCGATGGGCGCAGCATCACTAAGAGTCGCGGGCGCCTGCGTGTTTCGACTCTGGCGGGTCAGCTCGAGTTAAGAGGGGACGCACTGGTTCGTGTCGGTGTCGGTGGGCGCAGTTCCTGTGTGCTGACTCGAATGGATGGCACCCAACTCGAAGCGCGCGTGGTTGACCCCGACTTAGCCACCTCACCCGCCTATGCACTCTTTTGCGCGAAAACGGGCGGGGGGCACGTGGTCAGCGATGCCTCGCCGTATGCGGGGCCAATGCTCGCTAAGAATCTGGATTCGGCTCTATGCGCGCGCGAAACCTTCTTCGGCATCGTGGTCAACACTGGCAAAGAAGACGACAAGGCACCCGCGCAGGAAACGCTCAAAGAGCCACTCGATAATATGCAGGGGCTGGCACGGTGGATTGTGGACGGCACCGAAACACTGGGATGGTGGAAACAGTCGCGCTGGGATATGAGCCGCGTCGTGGCATGGTCGGGCGGGATCTATGCCTTCGGCCTCAATGCGGATGGGATGCCGCGCGCCCATCGCTGGACAGGCGCAGGAGACGGCTTATTGGAGATGGGCCTTTCACTTCCTTATCTGGTGACGTGGGGGCAGTGCGGCCTCACGCCCGACGGCGAATCGGAGTGCATTCGGGTCATTGGCAAGAAGTTCTTCGGTCGGCGTGCGCTCCCCGGCTCCTATGCGGCTGAGGGCACATTTGGCGCGCGCGGTGCTGGCGGAGTAGGGGCGGGTAGTGGTCCCCCGCAAGTCGACTTCGGGTGGAGTAGCGGACTGGGCGCTTTCGCGATTAGCCGCGCGGCGTGTGTGGCGGCTGGGTTTGATACGGATTCGTTTCCGCCCTTCCTACAATGGAGCGAGGTTGGTTTGTGCTGGCTGGCCTGCGCGTCTCAACCAGTCGATGAGGACGGCACCCCACTCGTCCCCTATTTAGAGTTCGACAATTCCGGCGACCCGCTTTTATTCAAACCCGGTGTGGGCGTCGTTATGCCGCAGGACGTGACCAAATGGGGCTCGATTCGATTTACGAGCGGGACGTGTCAGGGCGTGGTGTCGCGGCGCCTGATTCCTCCCGCGAACTGCGGCTCGATGGATGTCGCGCTGGTCGTTGATGTGACCGGGAGCATGGGCGGCTCTATTGCCAACGTGCGCGAAGAACTATCGCAAATCGTGCGCGACTTGGAAACCGCTTCCGGCGGTGATTATCGCCTTTCGCTTGTGACCTTCACCGATAGGGTGAAAGTGGTGGTGTCCTTCGCCCCCTCGAACGCGGACGCGATTACAGCGGCGCTGCAAACGCTGGTGGCCAGTGGCGGCAACAACGAACCGGAAGCGAGCGATGAAGCGCTGCGCACCGTGGTTCAGGAGCTACCCGCCTCGGTTTCGCGACCGGAGCAAAGCGGAGATTTTCTGCCGTTTCGCACCGATGCCGTCAAAGTGGCTATCATGGTCACGGATGCGCGGCCCGGCTCATTCGACGATTCATTCACTCTCGGCGTTAACGACGAGAATGCGCTTGATGTCGCCAACATCGCCGCGACGAAGGGTGTACTGATTTCGGCTGTGTTTGTGCCTCGCGGCTATGAAGAAGCGACAATCACGGACATCATGATGGCTTATGCCGATGTGACCGGGGGCCTGTTCACGCGCACTGAGCCAGACGGCAAAGGTGTAGCCGCAGCGATTTTGGATGTGGTGAATAGCTGCGGCGGAACTATCGTCGAAGAAGACATCGAATACTGCACCGAAGACGTGGTGGCCCCCGTTTCCTCGTGCGGATCTGCGCAGTGTGTTTTCGAGGGACATGCAGGCGGCGCGGGCGAATCGCTGCGCGTCGGTGTTTTTCGCATCGACACACCTGGGCCACAACTGGCGGTCTGGTTCGATGAAAAATCGAATCCCACGGAGTTCGCATTGATGTGCAAAAGCGAACAGCGGCTTTGGATGCGGCTCGATGGCGAAACGCCCATTACTTTGGCCCCGGATGCGGAACTATCGCAAGACGATATAGAAGCGATGAGCGAGTTCAATATTCCGCTTCGCCCGTGGCGCGAGGAGTGGCTGCCACGCAGTGCGCGCAGAGTCGAAGTCGTTGTGCTGCTCGATGAGGGAATAGGTTTAGATGTCGCGTTCGACGCGGTTCATTGATTCATTATGTTCGAACTTGATGGTTTGCCGGACGCAATCGTCCATGCTCAATTTCTTTTTCTCTCGACCGCGCCGATGCAGTTCGGCGCACGGGCATTACTCGTCGTCGATACCAGTGCGCTCAAATACAGCGAGCGTCCCGATGTCGCGGCGCGTTTTGCGGTCGTGCTGGCGGCGACGGTTGAACCAGTCGCAGGGTTAGCCGTGACATGGCTTGCCCATCGCCCTCGCTGGAACACGTTCACACCTGCTCCCGACGCGACGCTCAAAGCGCGTTTCAATGACCAGCGCTTCCTTTATTTTCAGCTCGAAAATATCAGCGGGGGCGTGTTGTCTCTACCCGATGCGGGCACAGCAGTTACCATCGTAGGGATTCCGCCCTCACCGCGTCCAGCAGGCGTCGCGGCTGTAGCTGCTCCCACACTTCCCGCGCAGGAAGGAATCGTAGGCGAGATTCAGGCCCGCAGCATGGGCGGCGTCACCCTCGCCCAGAACTGGTTCGACATCGTCTCATCCTCTGCTTCCTAACATGTCATTTCGCCCTGAACCCTTATCCACGTTGCTTCCCCCATCCATTGTTGCTTTCGATGGTGACACCTCGACCATCGAATCGAACTTGCGCGCACTGGCCTCGCCGGTATCGAACACGCGCGTCAATGCGTTCAACCATCTGCGCGCCGTCCCGAAAATCGCACTGCGCGAGGCGTGGATGCGCGTTCGCTGGCAAGAGCCTCCCCCCGGATGGGATAACGAATCCCTGCACCGTCTCCATATCGAAAAGCCGACTCACCCCCTCGAAGGCAAACGCGCGTTTGTCACCGTGATTAGTGCAGGCTACGAGGCACCACTGCGCGCGCTTCTCGACTCGCTATCGCTGCGCGGCAATTGCCCCGACGTGCCTTTTGTTGTGTTCTGTGTCGGGGATTCGGTCCATGATGCCCTCGAAGGCTGGAACGTGATTCGTATTCGCTGCCACGCGCATGGCCGGGTGTCGGCGGCGGTAAAAGGAGCGATTTACTCCTGCACGCGCTGGCTGAAATACGAATCGATTGTTGCCCTCGAAGCCGATATGTTGGTCGTGGACGATGTGACCTATCTGTTTGAGGCGGTGGAGCAGGGACACAAGCGCAACCTGTACGGCTGCCGCTCGCAGGGTGTCGAGCGTATTCATCGCTTGCGCGAGGTACTTGGGCACATGAAAGCACCCGCAAGCGATTTGGAGTTTCTGACCGGAACAGAGAACTTGGACACTCTGTTCCATTTCAACGGCGGGGTTCTGGCCGGGTCTTGGGCGGCGTGGAAGGCACTCGACGAAGGTTTTGAGGTGCTGAATCCATTCGTGTCGATGTGGGTCGAGGGCGCCTATCATTTGGCATTTACAGATGAGTTCGCGATGAATCTGGTGTTGTCGCTATTTCCGCAGACACTGGCCGCGTGCGAACTCTCGCCGGGATGGAACGCACAGATTATCGACACGAACGTTTCTCACTGGATACAGGAGAAATCGACTCACAATGGCGCACAACTGTTGAGGATGGGCGAAGGGGTTCGCATCGTGCATTTCATAGTGGAGAAGCCGCGCCAGTTCGAGCTACTCGCGCGATTGAAACCACTGCTCAAAACGCCTTTGATTATGTGCCGACAATGCCGCGTGGTGAAGACCTGCTCTCACTGCTTTGAACCGGGCACTTTCGCAGCGAATCGGCTAATGTCGGGCAAAGCAAAAGGCGGTCGGTTGGCAACCTGTAGAAAATGCGCTGCGAAAGCTGAAGGCGCGCTTGAATCTGTCCCCTTGGACATACGAATGGAGATCGAAAACTAAATGGCAAACATCGCACAAGGAACAAGCGGACAAGCCTCTTACGCTGGGCCGGATGGGTCTGGGGCAGAGCCACCCTACTGGACTATCAAATTTATTCCGGTTTCCGGGCTGCCCTACATCATGGCGTATTCGGGAGGTGGAGAAGCTGGATGGAGTGTTTCGTCCACCGGAGTTGTTGGCGTGCCTGAATCGGCCACCCTTGGTAGTTATCAAGCCAAATTCTACGGTAGCGAAGAATCATCGCTGTACAACTTCACTGTTACCGAAGCCGAAGAAGGCAACGACTGCGCCAAAACAGCGTATGCGGGAACTCTGGGTGAATCTGTAGCGGGAACAACGGTTACGGTTCACATGACGGCGGGTATTTCATCGGGGGCCACAACGGGGCAAAACGACGATGTGACCGTCGTTGTCAGCTGGGGCGATGGGAGTCAGTCCACGCATGGTGGCACCGCTGTTAATGGCGCGGCTTTCAACTTCGATGCGGCTCATACCTACACAGTCGCGGGTGATTTCGCTATCTCATGGGTTGCCAGTTATGCAGATTGCGGTGGCGGCACTGCGGGCGGGGGCATCTCCTATTCGTTCCGCCACTACTGCGAGTCGGGGGCTTGCGTTCTGCGCTACCGGAACTCACCCACAGGCGGCGCGATGTCGTGCGCGGAGCTGGATTGTGAAACCGACCCCGAACCGACAGGCTATGTCTGTGTCCCAGACCCCTACGGCGCAAACCACTGCACGAGCGAAATTCCGGGCGGCTATGAGGGGCAGATATTTGACACTCTCGAAGAGTGCGAAGGCAATTGCGAAGGCACCACCGCCCCCGAACCTGTACAGAGATGGTTTTGTGTAGGTGGTAACTGCGTGCCCCAGATGGTCAGCGATGGGAGTGGGTTCGCAACGGAACTGTTGTGTCTGAATTCTGGATGCGAGGACACAACTGAACCTACGAACTGCACTTATATAGAGCGTCCCATCGTTGACATCTCGCAAGGCACCACTTACCTTTCGTTGAGCCTGTCTCGCCTCGGTAACGAATCATGGAACATCGTGGTCACTCATGCGATTGATGATGTTCCACAAGCAGCTCCCACGATTCAAATCGTATCGGGGGCATGGCGCTGGAACGTACCACGCACAGTTGGTGTGCATCAGTTCATCGCGGAAATGTCGAAAGTGGGCTGCACTCAAACCTACACGGCTGACATCGAAATCACAGTCGAGGACGACGGCGAAGAAGGCGGAGGAGGCGGAGGAGGAGAAGAGGGCGGGGATGGATGCGGCTTTGTCCCGAATCCAATCGCAGTCATATGGGACGGCAAAGTGTATTCAATAGCCCTGAGAACTTTTCTGCAATCCGTGCCGGGATGGACACCAACCGCAACTCATAAGAAAAATGGGGTGTACATCGACTCCCCCCAATTCTTTAATGGCCTCGAACACAATACCCGCGTATTATTCATCACCGCAGAGCCTGGAACGCATTTGGTTGAGATATTGTGGCAAAAGCCGGGATGCTCCTCACAAACCACGCAAGCCGAAATAGTTGTTCCTGCTCTGTGGTGTGTTGAGGGGCAAATCATATACAGCGCAACCGCTCCGGTCGGCAACAGTGGCGGCCCGTTCAATACCATCAACGATGCAGCCAATGCCTGCATTCAACCCTGCGAAAACACGGTCGTGTTCGAGTTTCCTGCCGCGAACGCAACTCTGGCCGCACTGAATGAAATCGTGGTGCGTTATTCAGGCGACTCACCTTTGGCCGCGAACAATCCGATGGCCATCTACTTTAATGGTACGCCTCTTCCCGTCACCCGCTCGCCCGGTGATGCTCGCCAGTTCGTGGCGGTTGTGCCTGAATCAGTGCAGGAGTGGCAGGGGGCCATTACGCTGAGCGCCCAACTCACCCACGAAATCGGATGCTTAAGTCCGCTCGTCACCCGGCATGTCTTCGTCAATGGAACAATCCTCGACGATACCCGTTGGGGCGATATTTTGAACGTGGAAACGGCGCCACACGAAGCGGTACAGGTCGATGTGATTCTTGATGCACCGACACCGACAAAGGCGTACTTTTACGAGTTAGCGGTGAGCAGTCCCCCGCCCGATGATTCGCCTCCGCCCCAAGAACCAACAAGCGAGGATCAACTCGCGCTCGAAACGACGTGGGCAAGGCTGCAAAAATGCACCGCGAACAGCGACACGCCGCTCCTGGGACTGCGAGACGAAAACGGCGAATACACCGCGCCCACAACGGAGGCGATTTGCCGCATCAAAGCAAGCCGTCAGTGGAAGCGCATCCGGTACGCGATGGCGGCGCCGCTGACGAAGATTCGCGCTGTCAAAGATGAGGATGGGAGCGATGCCTTCTTATTTTATGCGCTGCCGTACATCTATCGGCTCGATGCGACTGGCTTCAAGTTGTTTCAGAACTTGAGCGAGGCTCAAACGGTTCTGGGCGCCCCGCTGCGCGATGCCACGGTTCGGCGTAGCAAAACCTACGTGGTGGCTGGAAATGATGGGACAGAGGCGATTTTTGCCGAAGTCGATACTGATGCTCCCGATGCGGGTGGCGCGCAGATCTCGCAAACCAGCACGCCCTTCGGTGCCCCTACGCGCGCTGCCTTTACCGAAACGATGAAGGCGACTTCGGACGGGGTAGTCTCGATTGTGCGCGTCTATACAGATGCAACAAAATCGGTTGTATACGAGAGCTGGCCCGGCGTCGATGGCATGGAGACACGCAAACGCTTTGAAGTCGCGGGCACTATCTCCTATTTCACGGTCTTGGGCGCCACCATTGCGTTCGTGCTGCGCAACGTGGGCGCGCCTGTTGCTACCAACGGCTCGAAGATTTACGTGTGGACGCGCGGCGATAATGCCCCGACTCTGCTCTACACCTCGCCCTCGCCTGTAGTGTTCCTGCATCTTGAAAGCGAAGCCGGTAATTTGTGTTTCGGCAACGAAGGAGACGATTTGGTGTTTCTTACCGCCAATTCGATTCAAACCTTCTTGGTCGATGCGGGATTTGCTCCGCGCGCGACCACGTTTTACAATCCGGGGGATGGAGACGTGCGGGTATATGGGGGCGATGATAACCGCGTGTGGTGGAAGCGGGAAACCGTATTCACGCCGTTCTTGATGCTGCCTGTTGGAGAGAGTGTTGTGGGAGCGGAGCGCTGGACAGAAACCGTAGTAGTGGGTGATGGTGACCCTCTCAATGGCGGCACGCCGTCCACCACAATTGATTCGCTGCTACTGGCGATTCATTCCGATTCAGGCGATTATGTGCTGCGCTATCAACGGCGCGAACGCCCCCCACTCGCCTATGAAGGCTCCGGCATTGACGACATCGAGTTCTCCAGCACGTTGCTTCGCGCGGGGGTGGTGGAAGGAATCTAAAACGCGGCTTGGCGTAGGGTTGTTAAAATTCTATGCAAAGCCAAGCCCTGAGCCGTCTCCTCATTTGAGGGGCGGCTTTTGTGTTTTGTATTGCTGCCTCCATTGGCAGCTGGTCATATCCCACATAGCTAATTGAATAACCAAGGAGTTCTTGTGGGAACACTATTACCAGGCGTGTCGGATGCACACGCCGCTTTCTATCTCGTGGTGGCATCAGCCATCTTGCCCTACCTCATCGCGCTCATCAACCAACGTCACTGGTCGAGTCGTGTCCGGGGGCGCGTCGCCATCCTGATCTGTACTCTGTGCGCAGGCACGTTTCTCTGGCACGAAAAGGCGTTGAGCGCGGAGAACTGGGTCACTTCCTCGGCGCTCATCTTTGCGCTCTCAGCGACCTTGTACTCACGCTTTGCCCGCGACCACGGCGCGGATCAGCTCGAAGATGTCTCGACTCGCGTGATTAATGCACTGATGGAGCAAATGGGCGCACCGCCACTGGAAACCAATAACGAACGCTTCGAAGATGAGGGGGTGGGTAATGGCGATGTTCTGGACGAAAACGCTTAATTGGCTACGCCGCTTCGGGGAATCAGTCGGAGAGATGTGGGGTGAGTTTCTGATTCAAACCGTGCGCGGTTTCGAGTTCGCCCTTTCAGTTGGCACGATTAATAACGCAGTAGTGGCGTTACAGATGCGCAGCGATGGTTTGCCAGTGGCTTCTTATCTGCGGGGCCAAACTCCCGCACTTTGTTTGCCCGCTGCGTGTTGGGCGGCACTGTTCGCCATCGGTGGCACGTCGCTGCTGTTGCTGTGGTTCGCTTCCATGCCTGCGGGCGGATTCACGCGCCACCTGCACTTGCGAGCCATCGCGCACGGCGCACTATCTCTACTCTATACGGTCGTGTCAATTGAAGTGGTTCGCCGCTCCGATGCGCCGCCGCTGGTTGGGCGCTACTTGCTAACGCTGTTGCTCGCCCTGTGCTGCACAGTGCTTCTGCTACGCCTGATTTGGAATGGCAATGCGTCGCGACGTTTTAAGACTAAATTGGGAGTGATTGAATGAACTCGTTTTGGAACGCCTGGGGACCGTGGCTGGGCGGTGGTGGTTTGCTGATGATAATCACCCTGATTCTGTCCTACATCGCACGTCCCTCGGCACAAACTATCACCGATTTACGCGCTGATTTAGACCGTATCGAAGCATCGCACACACGCGATAAAGAGGAGATGAGACGGGACTACGACCGGGAAATCAACTCTGTTCGTGGTGAAATCAGCGAAGCGCGCCGGGAGATTGGTGCGCTTCGAGAGAGTAACTTCCACCTTCGCGTCGTGTTTACGGCTCTCAGCGTGCAATACAATGTGGTGCGGGAGGATTTGATTAAGCGTGACCCCAGCCTCCGCATATTGACCATTCAAGAAATCGTGGACGAATCGCACGTACCGCTTCAAAGCGTGACGGCGTTCGTTCCCCCCACAGCTTCTCCAGCGGCTCCCCCCGCAACCCCTTAGCATGTCTCTAGCTCTGTTTTGTGCGCGTTGTAATGGCGCGCTTCGATTCGACGAGGACACCCAGAAAATGCGTTGTCCTCGCTGCGCTCGTAGCGGTGCGCCTAAAGCCGCCGCTACCCCGAAGAAGCGCAAACCACCCCTTACCGACGCGCAGAAAGAACTGAAGAAACAGCACGCGCCAAAGCGCCGATCTGCGCGCTTTGGCGGTGGTCATGGTGTTCTCGTTCCCGTAGAGATTCCCGAATCTGTGATTCAGGAAAACATCATGCGCATCCTGTTCGATGCGGGTTTTCTGGTCGTTCGCATCAACAGCGGCGGGACTAAAATTGGGCGCAACTATGTACGCTTCTACCGCATATTCGGGATGCCTCCCATATTCGAGGCTGAGGGAGTACCGGACATCCTCGCGTTTCGTGGCTCGAAGGCGCTCTTGATTGAAGTGAAGGATAGAACTGGGCATCTGCGCGATTCGCAGGTGCGCTTCATGGAGATGGCACTGGCGAAGGGAGTTCAGGTTCATGTCTGCCGCGACTGGGAAAGCGCGGAGCAACTGGCCATAGAGTTAGTGGAGCGGGAATCGCGTAAGCCGACACGGGCGCAGTGGGAACGATTGCTCGCGGTATGTCGGATAGCTGAAAAGGCGTTGGGGTTGGAGAATTTGGAGTGTTTGCTAAACGCGGAGAACGAAGCGGAGCCGCATGAACCTTCCTGAAGGTCGGGCGACGACTTCAAGAGTTCATCGCGCCCCGTTCTCTAATGACTTTGACAGTGGCAAAGCGTGTGCCTCGCAGTTTGGAACTGCGAGGCGCTTTTATTTTATCGACAAAGACGCGCTTTCTGGGCGCGACGCTTTTCGCGTTTCTTGAAACGTGCGTGGTGATGCGAGGCCGGATTAGAGGCTTTGACGCGGCGTGTACGCCGTCCGCCTCCGCCTCCAAAGCTATAGGAGCCACGATGATCATAATTTGCGGTCGTCGTTTCTGGGTCCGATAGCGAAGGCGCGGATTCGCGACGAGAGTGCTGAGCGGCGCCGAAATGCTGCTGGGTAACAGAGAGGGCAAGGAGTGAGGGCATTAGGCCCAGACGTGAAAAATTCATAGTGGTGGTGTAAAAGGTGTGGCGGACTCATTCATTGCGAAATGGGTCGTCGAAGTCGTCTGAATAATCTTCGGAGTTATCCAGATAAGGAGCGGATAGCGCGGGCCGCGCGGGAACTATGGGAGCCGTGGCACGGCGCGCCATCTCCTCGGCGATGGGAGTGATGCGGTAGATGCTCTGACCGCCAAAATAGGTGGTCTTGAAACCATCGCCATCGGGCACGTCGATGCGCCCTAGCACGGTACCAAAGCGAGTTTCTTCGCTGATGCGCCCGACTAAGCGCACGTGGCCCATCAGTTCCACAATGGCCCACTCTGTGGGATCTGGCACAACGACGGTTTCCTCCGTCGTCTCAGGAGTTGGTGTGTTCATATCGAATGATTCAGGTTTTGGGAATGCAGACCGTCATAACGAGAAGTACCCCGTAACCGATACCAAACACGGTGAGGCTGCCAATCAATGCGCCTGCTGCCATCAAAACGACGGACGACGCAAAAAGCTTATCGAGTAGATTCATAGCGATTGGAATAACGGCTCAGGGAATAAATGCGCGCTACTCGCGCACGATCTGCAAGTCAGGCGCTCGGAACTTACCACGCATGTAGCGAAACGCGGCGATAAGCCCATCTTCAACAGCGAATCCTTCGGTTTTGAGTTTGTCCGGCAAATTGCGCAGGTTGACGCGCTGATAGGCGCGCAGCTCGTCGTCGCCGATAACCGATTCGGTGATGGTTTCCAGCGCGCGCATCAGGGTGTGAAGACAACATACGATGCGTACACCATCGCGCAGTTCGTTCTCCAAAACTTCGCTCTCCCATCCGGGCGCATCGTTATCGTCCCACACCATGAGCGCGAGCGAATCGGGTAGGGGATGCCCATCTTTGCCGCTGGTGAGAGCGAATGAACCGACGGGACGGATATTGAGCGGATTCGGCCTGGGGGCATTGCCGTCATAGAGAGGCACAACACCAGAGAAGATTGTTCCGACAAAAAACGAGACGGGAGAGCGGTCTAGCTGTGGCGGCAATAGCGGTTCGGCCTGCACCGCACTTTGTAGGGCGAGCGCGACATCGTAGTCGAAACCTTGCTCCTGAATCGCGGTGAACTCGGCAATCGCTTGAGCAAGTGTGGCGCGGCCAACGCCTTTACAGAGAACCCCCATCCACGACTTACGGACTTTTTGTGAACCGCAGTTCAGTTTTTTGCGTTTGCCCCCTTCGGGCGGTGGTACTCGCCATTCCCAGAAATTGATGTCGGTCACTGGACGGACGCAGGGAATATCGCGGGTTACATCCCACGCTTCAGTCGGGAGCGATTCGAGGAATGCCACGGCTTCGTCGACAACAAAGGTGAGGGCGTCGGGGCGGGCTAATTCGGCGCGAACGTTGTCGGCAAACGCGCGCGTCGCGTCGGGTGTGGACTCGTAGCGTGGGGCGACAAGCCAAGGAGAGCGTGGGGTAGCGAGACGGTCAACGAAGCGCGGGTGGCGGTCAAGGCGTTGCTCGAACTGCGCATCGTCCGTTGGCGACTCAGTTTGTGGCGGTTCGCTCGTCACTGGTGGTTCCAATGTTTGAGTAGTCATGCGAATTGGTGTGGGCGCGGTACGCCCCTTCAAAGCTTAGTTTCCCGGCTCGCGCTGTGGGCGAAAATTCTTGAGCAGTCCTCCGGCGATGTCGCCGATACCCGTCATGGCCTGCCCCACATTCCATGAAGCGGGTATCTGCTCCGCTGGTGGTTGTGGCGCTTCAACGGTCGTAGTGGGCGGTTCGGCTGGCTGGCTTTCGCCGTCGGGTGAATCGAGCACCGGAACGGGAATAAGTCCAAGCTCTGTAGGGTCAAGGTCCATGCTTTCCTCATCGGTCAAATGGCCCAATTGCACCTCACAATCGCGGCGCAATTCAGCCCACACACCGCGCATCAAGTTTTCTTCCCATGCCCGGCGGATGCTCCACCACTGCTCCGTGTTTTGCTGTGAAATGTTGTGATTGAGGTTGCGATTGTAGCGGTCTGTCAGCATCCCGCTCAGTTCCTTGACCGCGACTTCGCGCCGCGCCGCTTGCTCTGTTTCTGGGAGATGAAGAAACACATTCGCACAAGCTCGCATGGTACGTCGCCGTTTTTCTTGTTTGGGGTCAAGGGCGTCGGCGGATTGGGGTGGTGGTACTGGATTGCTTACCGCTGGTGGTTTCGGAGCATTGGCCGCTTCTAGTTGGCGTGCTTTAGCGCGAGCACGAGCAGGCATCAATTTGTAGAAGTGGGTTTCTAGCTGTGAAAGATAGGCACCACCTGTCCATCGCATATTGGCGATTTGGGAAAACGCGCGCAGTTCGCCCCCTTCGATTTTTTCATTGCGCATAAACGCCACTGCCGACGGCAAAACTTCCCAATCTTTTTCAGAAAGGGTGTCGGGCCGCGTCGTGTTGAATCCAAAAACGGCAAGGAGCACCTGGGTATCTGGCTCATGGAACAACGCCACGAGTGCATCTCGTTTTAAAGATTCTTTTGATTGTGCGGGTTGTGTTGGGTCGTGTTCACCCTGACCTGCTTGAAAATCACGCGCGCGGTACTCTCCCACACTCTCTTTATTCTCATTACTCTCTAGCGCGCGCACGCGCTCCTTATATGCCCCGACGCGAGGTGTCCGGCGTCTGGACGCTGGTGTCCAAGACTCGGACTCTAGCGTCCCAGTTCTGGACTCTGGCGTCCCAGAACTGGACACCAGTGCGGGTGTCTGGATATTGGACACCTCTTCGCCGTTTTCTGGTTTTTGGCTTTCAGGTGTCCGAAAATGGGACACCTCTTCCTCGTCTTGCCGTGGTATAGGGAGCGGTCGATTGGCGACCACAATGGAGTTAAGTGAACGCGCCGCAGCGAAGCAGATGAACACGTAGCGCCCATCGTTGCGACCACCCGGTGCGGTTTCCCAACGAAGGAGGCCCTGTGAAACCAGTGAATCGAATGCAGCATCAACGGTAGAGCCACCCTTGAATGGAAACGCTTTTTGCAGTGCGCGGCAGGAGTCGTGAACCGCGATTTCGTCTCCGACCGGAATTCCTTCTGTGGCACTCCAGAACTCGTACTGAAGTAAGATTAGCGATTCGAGTAAACCGACCTCGGTTGCCAGTTCAGGAGAGAAACGCATCTGAGTTCCGTTGAGGACAAAGAAGCGCGTGGACTCGCCATAGCTTTGCCGTCTCGCTTTTACCTCAGCGAGACGGCTTGTAGCCGGTTTGGGATGGGTGCGGGCGCGCCCGCGAGCTGTTGCTGGGGCCGGGGTTTCACTGCGTTTTTCAAAACGCGAGCGTGGCGTTCGGGGTGTAGTTTTTTGTTCCATTGTCGGCGTGAATAAAAAAGGCGCTCAAGAGAGCGCCTTCGGTTTGGATTCAATTGCGTGAGTGCGGCGCCCCTATGCGTGTTCTGGTCGCTAATGCAGCGAGAACATCAAGGCGCCTATAGCGCTGGCGTTCGGGAACAGTCGCCATGCCTTCCAATTCCTGTTTGTAGTGAGCGACTTCGGCTTTGAGGCGATTGATTTCTTGGAGTTGATACTGGCGCAGACGCTGGTATTCGGCGATTTCAGAACCGCGCTTTTGATAGTTGCGACTCGTCGATTCCAGCAATTCGGTAATCCGCTGGTTCTCGTCGGTGAGGGTTTCGATTTGGCCTGCCAACTCTTCGCGCTCGGTGAGCAACTCACCGATGCGTCCCCCACAAAAAACATCGCGCACGCCATCGACAGGGATGGAGCGGGAAAAATCTTGGCGGGCGCGGCCAATCAATGCGCCAAAGAGAGAAAAATGAATCATCGGGTGGCTCCTGCACGGCGTCCGCGAATTCGGCGATTGGGACGACGGTTAATAGGCAAATTTCTGATCTGCTCGGCTTTCTCTAGAACTTCGGCGCGCCGAAGCATCCGGTTGGAACCCTGCTTCTTTGATTCGAGCAGGTTGTGATTGTGGACGGCAATCACCATGTCGTTGTAGGGCACGCCGATAAGGTCGGCGGCGGCCCGCATGATAATCCACTCTTCGGCGGAATTATCGGGAGCGGTATCGTCCGCGGGGGATTTCCCCACGGGTGGAACGAGGGTCAGGGGCGGCGTTGTAATGCTGTTCATATGGCCTCCATTAGATACCAATTAAAAGTGGCATATCGAATTATATACCGCTTATAATCGGCTTGCCAAGGTATCAGATGCCGTTTATAAAAGGCTTATAAGCGGCACACGGAGACGCGCCGCCTGTTGCACACGATGCCAAAAGCCAAGAAAACGGGGGAAGCAGGTACAGGGAAAGTCGGTCGCCCTCCTCAGGGGGCGGAGCCACGCGTTAAGCGCTACTTCAATTTTCAGGAGTCGCTCAACAAAAAATTAGATGAGGAGCAAAAGCGCACGAAAGCCTCGATGAACGCTATCACCGAGGCTGCGTTAAAGGTGCTTATCGCCCCTGAGCTGCTAACTAAAGACGACAAAGAGTTCTTGAAGAAGTTCGCGGCATCTCCAATCGAAGCCTCAGAAGAAGGCGATTTAAGCCGTATCGTCGAAGAGGCAGTTGCGCGTGTCATGGATTCACGGCTGATTGGCACCTCCTTCTCTGCGCCTAATGTGACAGTAGCAACTGTAGCTCTGTCTGAAATCGTGGTGGAGCTGCCGGAACGCCAGAAGGAAGCCATTGAGGAAATGGCCGCGGGGTTAGGCTTTGGCGAAGCTGCGCACTTGTTGCGCTCGCTAATTATTGGTGCGCTTTCCAATCCAGAAGGTGCGGACAATTTTTTGTTCGCAGGTCAACGGACTGAGGCAAAGCTGCGTACCCAGCGCCAACTACAACAGGAGGAAGAGCGAGAAACGGCACCGCAACTCAAAGTAGCGTGATGTTCCCGTTTCTCCCCTCGTTATGTCCTATCAGCCGGATCCGCCCTTCCAGATTTACTGGCCTGATGAACCGCCTCCGGTCTATCGCGCCGACCCA
The DNA here is from genome assembly GCA_004172935.1 of bacterium. Lineage (GTDB taxonomy): Bacteria > Armatimonadota > Abditibacteriia > Abditibacteriales > Abditibacteriaceae > Abditibacterium. The sequence continues at coordinate 96,908 of SDZD01000014.1, forward strand.
ACCGCGCCCAGTTATTTCGCGGATGCGCCCCCGCGCGACTACTATCCCGATGCAGCGGCAAGCGATAGTGGAGAGGAATCGGTGATTGATTCGGCGATTCGCAACATGCCCGTTTATGCTCCGATGGTTCAGCCGAAACCTATCGCCCAACAGAATTCCGTAGGGCAGCAAAAATCCGTCTCTGCACAACAAGAAAAAAAGCCAGTATTGAGCCTCGTGCCGCCGAAGTCGCCCCAGCTTTCTCATTCTCAACCGAAGTGGGCAGGCGCTATCATCGACCGGCGTGTGACGAGTATCGAAATACAGCACCTTCTGGAGATTCTTATGGAAGCGGATGATAGCGATGGGTACACGCGCAGCGAAATGGAGAAGGAATTAGACGAGATTGAACGCAGGGTGAAAATCATTCGCAAGCGGTTCCGCGGAACCCTGCTCGAGCGAGTTTCGCGCTGGATGCGCCCCGACCAATTATGAAACGCTTTTTCGCCCTTGGGGGGATGCTCCTGTTTAGTCTCGCGAGTGGTTGCACTAGCGCGCCTCCTCCACAAACAGCACAGGCTCCGACTGCGAATGTGCCCGTTGTGACTAGTACTCCGGTAATGATAAGCACATCCGTTCCAGTTATTACGACATCACCAACAATAGTTGCCGCAGCTCTGGCACCACCAAGTGCAGATACAGGTGATCCTGCCCCAGTGACTGAGAACACAGCTGCAAGTTCAAACGGTCCGCTTTCAATATCTCAGGAGGTTGATAATATAGCGAACCAAATTCGCCAAGCTCCGACCGAAGAAGAAGCCAACAATCATGTGTTGGCCACCGCACGGATGGCAAACGAGATACGTAGCAAGATATCGTCGGATTCACGCAACGCTCTTATTTATTCGACCTTTGAATCAGCGATGTTGAATTTGAACTCTGCAGCCAAGGCAAAAGCCCAGTGGTTTCATCCGTGGAATGCGGACGATGCCAAATCGAAAATTCTAATAATGGAGTCTCAATTAATTGCTGCTCAGGGTATGGCCCAAACCACTGATCGAGAACTACAGAACGAGCGTGATCCCGCCTTGGCTGCTCAACGCAAACGAGAACTCGCGAATCGCGTACGGTTTTATGAGAGGCAAGGCCGATGATTCTCGCGGTTTATAACGGAAAGGGTGGCATCGGCAAAACCCTGACTGCGGTGAATCTGGCCGCGATCTGGTCGCAAACCCACCGGGTTTTGTTCATCGACCTCGACGCCCATTATTCGGGCTCGTCTTTTCTGCACGCGCAGGACGCGCCCAATGGTACCAGTGCAGACGTGCTGATGGACGGCGCCTCGGTTTCGAGCGTGGCGATTCCTGGCGTCGTTGGTGGCAAAGAAAGCGAAAACCTTCGGGTCGTGCCCGCGGGCGAAGTCATGAACGAAGTCGTGAGCCGACTACCCAGCCTAAAAGCACCGGAAATCAGGCTTTCGCGCGCGCTGCGCCACGGCGTCGATTGGGACGTATGCGTTCTCGACTGTTCGGGGCATTTCGACATTACGACTCGCAACGCGCTACTGGCCGCCACTCACTTGCTGCTCCCCGTCAACTCGGACAGACAAGCCTATGACACCGCCGTCGATACGATTCGCCACGCCACCGATCTGCGCGACGAGTACGAGCGGGCGCCCCTCGATTACCGCGTGCTGCTCACCTCGGCGGCGCACCGCACCGTCAACACGCGCGACATTGAGCAGGTATGTCGCGAGACATGGCCGGACAAGATGTGCCAGACGACGATTCGCTACACGGAAAAATTGCGCGGATTATCGCGGTACTGGGCCACTGTCGTGGACGAAGAAGCCGGGACGGGTCGCGAGGATTACACGGCACTCGCGAAAGAACTTTGGGCTTGGAGCCAACAGCCCTAAACACCACAACCATCACCGATACCATCATGGCACTCAAATCTAAAACCACTCCCAATCTGGCGGAGCAACTGAAGCGCGAATCGCAGTTGCGGGCCTCTCGCGTCGAAGAAATGCCCTCCGATGTGCAAAAATCGCGCATCGAGTACAACGAAGACTCGCTGTGGATTCATCCCGACCGCGTGTTTTCCAATCCCAAAAACAGCCGCAAAACCTTCGATGAAGATGAGTTGAACGCCCTCGCAGAGTCGATGAAAAGCGGGGATATGGGCGTTCTTGAGCCCATCATCGTTCGCGAGCGCAAGAACTCTCCCAAAGGGCTGCAACAGTACGAAGTCATCGCGGGCGACCGGCGCCTTGCCGCTTCCAAGCGCGCAGGTCTCACACGCATTCCCATCATCGTTCGGAATGTGGATGATCGCACGGCGCGTCGCATCAACCTGATCGAAAACCTGCATCGTAGCGATTTGCCGGATGCGGAGATGGGCGCGGCACTTCTGGAGATGAAGGTGGACATGAGTACGGAGATTGAGGACATCGTTGAAAAAGCACGTACCTTTCTGGATGGTCCCAACCCCGAAAAGCGCCTTGGCGAAGGGTATGAAGCTGTAAAGAAAGACCTTAGTTCGCTACCCAAGTGGATGGATAACGTCTTCGAGCGCGCCAAGGCGAACGGGCGCAAGCCCAAGGTCAACTGGGAAGATGTCGCCTTTGAAGTCGACATGATTCCCCGCTCGGTCTATTACTACGTGGCTGCCGCAAAATTGCCTGAAGACATTGCCGAAGCGGTGTCGGAGATGTCGGGGCTTTACTCGCGTGCGCTCTCGTCGTTGTCGGACGAAGGCAAACAGCGCCAACTTCTCAATGAGATTCGCACCGAAAACCTGACGGGCGAGCAAGCGGTCGAACGCGCGGCTACGATGAAAGGTAAATCATCGTCGGGACCAAAACAGCCCTCACTCGGCGGTACTGGTGGCAACTCGTCCGGTGCTCGTAAGCTGGCTGGTGAGTTGACTTATATCGCTTCCCTCAGCGAATTGTCGCGGCCAAACGAACAAATTCGCGCAGCTCGTGAAGCTCGCCAACTCACCGCCCGCGTCGCCGATGCCGTTGAAGGTCGCGTAACCAAATACGGCCCCTTCGAAGCCATAGAACGCCAAGAACTCAACGACGAACTCAAGAAACTACGGGCCGAATTGGAGCGGCTCGAACGTGCGGCGAAACCTCCCGCAGATTCCCTGAAGTTGGTCGGCTGAATTTCCCCCACGCATCGGGTTTAAGAGCGGAAACCCGATGTCTGGGGGAAGAAAACCGCTTGTTTGTTTGATTTTGAAGTGGTTTTAGGGTGGCAAACCCGATGTCTGGGGGAAATTTCACGAAAAACCCGATGTCTGGGGGAAGAAAATAGCTCGAAACCCGATGCCTGGGGGAAAGAAACCCGATGCCTGGGGGAAGGGAAACCCGATGCCTGGGGGAAGAAAACCCGATGCCTGGGGGAAATAATTAGCTCAGATTGGCTTTATAAAGCCAATCTGTCATGGGGAAAGGATTGGAAAAGATTCTTTAGAAAGGATTGGAAAAGAAACCATGCCAATTTTAAAAAAATTAGAGGAGAATGCAACAGTTGAGCGTTCCGCTCAAGGCTTCGCCTCCGATCTCCCACTTTCCTCGCTGGCAAGTTTGGTTTTGCTGGGAGAAGACCACTCCGGTCGCGACGAGATGAATCTCGCCGGCAATCCGATAGGATTGCTTCAGCCCTCGAAAAAATCCACGCAAAATGTGATTTCGCGTGAGTGGGAACGCAAATTAAACGACGGGCGAACCGTTACCGCTCGCTGGGAAGTTGCAGGCCATCCCAAGTTAGGGCTACCTGGGCCGAGCGAAGATTTGCTGTTGCTCATGTTGCTCCAGCTCACCCGCGAGGCGGCGGATGAAAACGGCGGCGAATACCCGCGCGTGGTTCATTTTTCACGCTACGGTTTGATTTCGCGTTTGGGCTGGCCTGATAGCGGCAAAAGCTACAAAGCGCTCGCCGATGGGCTAACCCGGCTCACGGGCGTGACGATCTCGACGCGCTATGCGTTCTACGACGCAAAATCGAAACTCCCTATCGCCGACCAAAACTTCCACTTGTTGGAAAATTCCAGCATCGTCGATGAGCCGCGCGGGCGCAAAGGCGAAACCCAACTACCGCTCTCTTGGTTCTCGTGGAGCGAGACGATGCATGAGAGCATTATCGCCGGAAACGTGCGCTCGCTGGCGCTCCAGTTTGTGCGTGCGCTCGAACTGCCACTTTCCCGCAAGCTCTTTCGCTTTCTGGACTCGATGCGCTGGGCGCAAAAACCGCCGCGCCGCGAGTTTGCAATTGGGATTATGAACCTGCGCGACCGTGTTGGCATGACTCCATACGAGTACGTTTCAAAAGTCAAAGAGAAGTTCGCGGGAGCCCATCAGGAGTTACTCGACTGCGGTTATCTGGATGATGTGAATTACATGAAGGGGGTATCGGGCGATATGCTGGTCTGCTACAAGTTCGGTACTCCGCGCCCAGAAATCGCAGTTCCCACACCTGCATCCGCGCCATCTACACCGGAAAACCTAAAACAGAAGAGGGAAGTTGAGGTTGAAATGCCAGCACCGCCCCCAGTCGTTCCCCTTGTACCGCGTGATCCCGTTGTCGAGACCGCAGCAAGGCGACTGCGCTCTATCGTCGATGTTTTCCTAGAGCTGCCTCCCGAATCTCAAGATAGCCTGCGTAAGTGGGCCGTGGGAGAGTTGGATGGGTTCGTTAAAGACCGTTATATCCGCAACATTAATAATAGAGTGCCCTTGGGGAATGAGGACTGGTTCAGTGTTCGGCGCAAGTGGCGTGAGCATTTGATTGAGGGCGTGTGGAACCAATATCAATCTCTGTGTGAAACCCGGCTCGCCCGTTTTAGAGATGGCGAGGACACCTTCATCGACGATGTGGAAATTGGTTTGATTCCGGTACCTGAAGTTGATGGGGAGAAATCATGAGTGACCTTGTTCTTCCAGTCGAACTGGTTATCGCGTCGCCGGAAACCACGTCTGATGCTCAGCTCCTCGCCGCTTTCGCGGAGTTTCTAGAAATTGATGTCGCGAATGGAGATGCGACTGACGACACGCTCCGCTCCTATGCGGAGTCTGTGCGCCTATTTTTGGCGTGGTGCGTTGAAAAGGGTATTTCCCCAGTGCGTGTGACGCGGCGCGATGTTGAGCTTTACCGCGCCTTTTTGAAAGAGTCGGGCAACGCGGTGGCGACCCGCTCGCGCAAGTTGTCGATTGTGCGCCGCTTCTACGAGGCGGCTATCAAGCACGAATTGGTGAAAGAGAATCCGGCGCTGCGCGTGCGGGGGGGCAAGGATTTGACACCGCCAGAAGAGAAGATAAAAGCTTTATCGCGCAGCGCGCTGTCGGAACTGTTTCGCGCCATTCCCGCAACTACGTTTCTGGGTAAGCGGGATCGCGCGTTGGTTGCGCTGATGGCTGTGCATGGCCTGCGCCGTGTCGAGGTACATCGGCTCGACCATGAATCAATCGAAGTTAGTGGCGATAAGGCTTCGCTCAAAGTGCATGGCAAGGGCAACAGGATGCGGCGCATATTTCTGCGCGATGATACCTACGCGGCTCTGGTGCGCTATATTGACGGGAAAGTGGAAAAAGGGTGGCCAGTGACGGGGGCGCTTTTTGTGTCAGGCTCGAATGCAACACGCGGGGACCGACTTTCGCGCCGCGCCCTCAACTGGGTGGTTGATGGCTACTTAACCCCGCTGGGACTAAAACAAGACGGTGCGAGTTGTCACGCGCTACGCCATACGCATGGCACGTTGGCTGTCGCTGGTGGCGCCAAAGTCGAGCAGTTGCGCGACGAGATGGGGCATGCGCGCCTTGAAACCACGGGAATTTACGTGCGGGCGGTTGAGCGCGTGAAGAACAATCCCGCGAACTTCATTGATGTGGAGGTCGAGTAAGCGCTATGACCGTTACCATTCGTAATTCTGAAGGTAAGGGACGCAATCCCTGGCAGATCGAAGTTTCATCTCTGAGTTATGATGGGGTGTCTAAGCGTTTTGCTGTTGATGATTTTCGATACGATCAGTGGTGTCAAAGTGAATGCCCACATGATTTAGAAGTAATGTGGATTGAACGAACGCAGGCTGGAGTAGGAATTATGTTTGAGAAGGATGTTGATGCTCTAAAATTGATCAACTGGCTTCGTGTTGAGGGCGTCGCCGCTAGTGAGCGAGGCCGGCATATGCCTGGGTGAATTTCTCACGTAACGGACAAAAATTTAAATAATCATGGATCCCATTTCTCTTGTTTTCGCATTTGTGCAACGTGAGGCTTTTACTGCGGCGAGTGATGCCATTAAAAAGCGTCCTGTTGACCTGTACATGAAAGAGTACATGGTTAAAGCTCGTTCAAAGACTGCTAACAAATTTCCTGATCTGAAAGAACTGAGCTTCGTTCTAGAGCGCTGGAATCACAGCGAAAGATTTGAGAACTTGTTCAAGTCTTACTTTCGCGATTCGACCTCTGTAGTTGACGAGATGGTTTTTGCCTCATTTCGAGAAGCAGCCAAAGACTACTCCGGCGTGGATCTAGATTTGGAGAAGGCGACAGAGGTTGTGGTAGCTTTCTTTAAGGAATTGCATGATGCCTTGTTAAGGTCAACCAAGGAGGCCATACCTTATGCCGCTTCTATAATGGAGCGCAATTTTGCACAGATCGAGGAGAAGGTAGATGATATTTCTGACCGCACGGTTGCTAAGTTCTTCGATGAAATGCAACGAAGGGGAATGCTGTCAAACGCTGTTTTGACCGCACCGGAAACTGGTGAAGAATTTAATCGTTTTGAATCGGATTGGAAGGCCGCTATAGATATTGCTCTGCAGATGAGTGACTCCAATGACCCTGAGGAGATATCTTCCGCCAAAGTTACTGTCAGGAGGGTGCGTGCAACAGAGGGTTTCGAACAAGCAACACCTGTTTTTAGGTCAAGGGTAGCAACGATTGCGGCTAAATGTGCCGACGCTCAAGGAGATACCATCACAGCAGAAAAGGAGGTCGATAAGGCACTTACACTTACTCCCGACAATGTGGATTGTTTAGCCAACGCTGCGAGTGTTGCTTTAATTAGAGGTGATTTTCCTCGCGCTGCAAACCTCGCACTCAAGGCACGTGAATTTGAGCCATCCAATTTAAATGCTGCCGTTGTGTTGGTTCAGGCTTGGCCCCGAATTAATCAGCCGGACATGATTGAAGAATTCTTGAGCACAGAAAAGTGGTTTCTTGAAACCTCCCGAGGGTGTACTGCTCTGGCTCAGGTGCGTGCTTTGGAGAATCGAATTGACGAAGCGGTTGCCCTTTGTGAAAAGGCTCTGGAAAAGGATGCAAACGATGTCGATGCTCTTGAATTATTGAGTGAATGTTTGTTCAGGCCGATTTATAATCGAGTCCAGGGCCTTGAAATTTTGGTTTTCGATGGTGACATAAATAACGCAATTGAGCGAGCTTTAGATGCTCAAACCCGTGCAGTCGAAATCCTTGAAAAGAGTTCCAACAAGGCGAGGTTGCGACTCGCTTTAATCAATCGAGCTGCTATACGCAGTGCCCGGAGGCAAATTGCAGACGCTCTAAGTGATTGTGACGAGGCAATGAGATGGGCAGAGAGTGAAGCCGAAAGAGACGGTGTGCGTTTAGCCAAAGCCCGCATTCTCATTTCAACTGCGGAGTATGAAAAAGCACGAGGACTTCTGGAGGAGCTAACAACTCAAGAGTTGATAATAGAAGGAAAATTTGCTTTAGGCTACTGCTACTACTCTCTCAGGAGACTTAAGGATGCTGTGTCTATTTGGCAGAATTTATGGGATGATTATGACAAAAGTGCACCACAATTTTCTCCTGATGAATTACTGACCGCAGACATTTTGCTTGATGCATACAGTCAACTTCAAAATGTAGAAAAAGCTCGTATTATAGTTGAGGAGTTAGAGAATGATGACCGTAGTAGCTTTACCAGCCGTGCTATCGTTGCTCAACAAAAATATCTCGTAGGAGATTCAAAGGCTGCTTTCCAAGAATTGCAGGATATAGCAAGCGCAGCCAAGGTTAGTGGAGCGGAAATCGAAGGACAAAACGTCTTGTTACGCTTAGCCGATCTCTACTATCGGGCTGGCTTATCTGATGAAGCTGCCAAAATTTGGGAACAATTACAATGGAAAAAAGCTTCTCCAGCACTTCAAATTCACTATCTGGTTTCTTTGAGGCAAGCTAATAGAAATGACGCCGAGGTACTTGAAGTTGCAGAGTTTATTTTGTCTCAAGGATTTTATATTACTGCTGCCGAAGTTGCAGTTTCCATACTGAGTGAAAGGAAAGAATGGTTAAGAGCTAAACCATTAGTAGAAGCCTTAGTTCGAGAAAAACCAGACGCTTTTTTTAATAAGTTGGTTCTCTCACAGATACTAGTCAATATTGGAGAAGTAGATAAGGCGCGTGCAACTCTTGAAGAAGTATCTTATGATCGGATGAAGAATGACGCGAATCTACTTCGCCAAGTTTCCAATTTGGCACTGAAAGTAAAGTCAAAGGACGCAATTCGGTTCGCTTTCCGGGCTCGCCAAATTGAGTTCAGTAATCCTGAGTCGCAACTAAATTTCTTTGAAGTTTTCAGGAAGAGCACAGATCAATTTAGCATCGATGAGGATGGAAATATGGATGATCTGCGAGCTTCCACCGTTTTGGGCATAAATGGTCCGAAATGGGGTACAGTTCCTTGTACCATTCGCCTTCTTCCTGTTGATGTGACTGATGATCGCCAGGAGCAGTCATTTACTATCTTGCAGGAGGGACCATTTGATGAAACTCGCGGAATTTATTCAGCCAATAGTGAATTTGCAAAGCAACTACTTGCCTTAAAGAAGGATGACACAATTTCTTTGGCCGAAGAACTGAGATTAAACCAGCCTCCAGTTGTAGACGAACGACTGTACCAAGTCAGTAGTTATATCCATCCATATGTACATGCCTTCCAGGAAATTATAAAGTTATCTTCGCAAGACAACCAGGATTCTAGAACTTTTGGTGCAAGGGCAGGAATGGTCTCGATGGATATTAGGGGAAATCTCAAGAAGCTCTGGGACCTTGTAGAGAGTGCCGAACGTGACTTCAAAAAGCTGACAGATCTATACGGGAAATACGGTTGTCCTTTACGGAGTGTGGGAGCAACCACTGGAAAATCCACTCTCGATTTGTGGTTCCGATTATCGTCTCTCCGTCCTAGACAGGTCACTACCACTAGTGGGGCAGAGGAGGAATTTGAGAAAACTGTCGCAAATATTGGAGAAAAAGGTGAAAAAGCAGCTCTCGTACTGGATTCCACCGCCATCATTTCTCTTGTCCAAGCAGGTTTAGAAACTTACCTCGCACCACAATTCCGGTTTGTTATTCCTGCGTCTCTAGAGGCTGAGATCAAGTCTTGGGCTGATGAAGATTCTTCAAAATTCGTTCCCCCTGGCTTTTTGGACAGAATTTTAGTTTTTGTAAACGACTCAGTAGAAGTCTTACCTGTCACAACGGAACTGACATTGTCTCCTTCGGATGTTAGAAAGTGGCAGAGATTTATAGGGCGAAGTGAACTGGATGTAGCTCTGCTCGCAAATGAGCAAGGAGGCCTGTTATATGCGGAGGATTGGGTATTGCGCCTTGCTGCTACTATTCAACCCAAGTCCAATTGTGTCGCAACCCACCATCTCGTTGAGCATCTGCGGCGTACAACCACCATGGGCGAAACGGATTTCAACCAAATCATTGGAAATATGATGGAAGCGAACATTCAAGTTTTCGCATTTATACAATTGGATGAAAATGTTGACTGATTTGTTAACTGCACAGAACTCGTATTCTGTGCAGTAAGACCGAACCTTGTTTATACCACGATAGATTTTGGTAACGTGTAAAGTCGTCAGAACAAAAACGATGAAAGTTATTCCTCTTCTACTTTTAGGATCGCTGATCTCTACGACAGGGACGACTACGCTGGCCAGAGCAGACCCCACCGAAGATATAGCAGTCCAACTTGGTGATCTCGACCGGGCAGAAGCGGGGGCGGGGTTCGTCAGACCGCAGGGGATGGTTCTCTTCCTAGGTTGGGGTCAGCTCACGAAACGGATTATAAAGCACGTTAACGGCGGGAGTTCACACGTTGGCAGTGTCAGATTGGGGTATACCCCAGCCCGACGTTAGATGAACTCACCGTCAAACGTCA
>SDZD01000195.1 GCA_004172935.1 bacterium
TCCAGCAGCAACCAGGTGATGACCATCAACCTGAGCGATGTGGACGAGTTCGACGTGGGCGCGGTCACCGACACGAACGCGGCGGCGAACAGTGTGGCCGAGAACGCCACGAACGGCACACTGGTGGGTATCACGGCATCTGCAACGGATGCCGATGGCACGACCAACACCATCACCTACTCGCTCAGTGACAACGCCGGCGGGCGCTTTGCCATCAACGCGAGCACGGGCGTGGTCACGGTGGCCAATGGCACGCTGCTGAACTATGAGGCGGCGACATCCCACGCGATCACGGTGGTGGCCACCAGCGCAGATGGTTCCAGCAGCAACCAGGTGATGACCATCAACCTGAGCGATGTGGATGAGTTCGACGTGGGCGCGGTCACCGACACGAACGCGGCCGCCAACAGCGTGGCCGAGAATGCCACGAATGGCACAGTGGTGGGCATCACGGCCAGCGCGACCGACGCCGATGGCACGACCAACACCATCACCTACTCTCTGAGCGACAGCGCCGGCGGACGCTTTGCCATCAACGCGGTCACGGGCGTGGTCACGGTGGCCAGCGGCAGCTTGTTGAATTACGAAGCGGCCACCTCGCATGCGATCACGGTGGTGGCCACCAGCGCAGACGGTTCCAGCAGCAGCCAGGCCATGACGATCAACCTGAGCGATGTGGATGAGTTCGACGTGGGCGCGGTCACCGACGCGAACGCGGCCGCCAACAGCGTGGCCGAGAATGCCACGAACGGCACGGTGGTGGGTATCACGGCATCTGCGACGGATGCGGATGGCACGACCAACACGATCACGTACTCGCTCAGCAACAACGCGGGCGGACGCTTTGCCATCAACGCGAGCACGGGCGTGGTCACGGTGGCCAATGGCACGCTGCTGAACTACGAGGCGGCGACATCGCATGCGATCACGGTGGTGGCGACCAGCGCAGACGGTTCCAGCAGCAGCCAGGTGATGACCATCAACCTGAGCGATGTGGATGAGTTCGATGTGGGGGCCGTGAGTGATGCCAACGCGACGGCGAACAGCGTGGCCGAGAACGCCACGAATGGCACGGTGGTGGGCATCACGGCGAACGCGACCGATGCCGATGGAACGACCAACACCATCACGTATTCGCTGAGCGACAGCGCTGGTGGGCGCTTTGCCATCAACGCCAGCACCGGCGTGGTCACGGTGGCCAACGGCAGCTTGTTGAATTACGAAGCGGCCAC
>SDZD01000015.1 GCA_004172935.1 bacterium
CCTCCCCCATCGAACGCCCCAAACATGCCCTCCCCCTCCTCATCTTCTAGCCCACTCTCCGCGTCTCTGCGGTTAATTTCCTCTCTCAAAACCCCTCTGTGCCTCCGTGTCTCTGTGGTCAATTTCTCAATAACCTCCAAAGATTGAATAAAGATTGATTAATCAATCTTGCATATTTTTAAACACCTAAACTTACTCAATTCATCATTTAATCAATCAAAGATGATTGATCACCCTAAAAAATCAATTCTCGCCCCCAACGAGTCCAACACCCACCAACCCATGATTTTACGCTCAAAACTCCCAATCTATAATTCAAAACTAACCACTAAAAACCAACAACTAAAAACTAAATTTCAATTCTCAATAAGCCCTATGCCTCCAACTCGACCTCGTCCTCATCGCCAAGCCCCTCTCCCCCATCAAGCCACTCCAACAGCGCGCCTTCCCACTCGCGCCGTGTCTGCAAAGCTCCCAGCGAATCGCGCAACTCTTCCAACGAGCGACTAACCCGACGACGCGGCGCAAATGCTTCATCCAACACAGCCAGTCGTTCGCTCGAAAGCAGATTCGCCCAATCGCTGTCCTCCTCAAGCAATTCGGGCGCGCGCCTCTCCAGAAACCTGGCAGTCGTGGGTTCATGCAACGCTACGCGAAACGCCTCAAGCCCACTCTGGGCGCGTTGCTCCAATACGCGCGGGTCGGGCAATACGACGCGCTCTCCCCACTTCAGCCCACAGGCATTGCAAACTGCCTCGCCCGTTGCCAGCACAACTCGCGCGGCATCGGGACGCTGACAGCGCTTACCCATCGCCTCATCAAGTTCCTGCTTCAATTGTGGCCCCACATCAAAGCGCCGTCGCGCCAGCGTCGCCATGCGCTCCAGCCCCTTTAACTCATCGCCACGCGCCAAACGCGCCAACGAGTTCCAACGCGCCCCATCATGCTGGGCGCCGTGCCAATTGGCATACGCTTCGGCATAAGCCGCCCGCCATTCGCGCAACCGAGGTTTCAGCTCATCATTGAACAAGGCACTTTCGCCAGCCGCCAACTCTTCCAATAAAGCTGCCCGTTCAGCCACCAGTTCAGGCGGACATTTCAAGTCAGGATGTGCCAAAAGCGCGTGTCCCGACAGCAATTCCCCCGCGCCATCTAACCCGTTGGCGAAACGATTCGCCTCGCGAAGCGCCCCCGAAAGCAACTCGACATCCCAACCCGCAACGCGCCCGAAAAGCAAATTCTGGTCACCCGTCTGAGCATCCTGCAACGCCCCGGCGACAATTGCCATCGCGTTTTCCATAGAGGCCCATTGTGCTGGTGCTTGCCCCAAATTGCGCCGCAACTGCGCGGCGCGCGCCCGCGCCAATTCCAATCGGCTTTGCGTCTCCTCGCGCCACTCTTCCAACACAGCAACCAATCGAGCCGCTTCTTCAAACGACACCGCACCAACTTTAGCCTCGAACAACGTTTTGGCGACCACTGCTAACTTCGTCCACTGCGCCGAGTCGGGCAAAGCCCCGCGCACCACACGATGAATGCTGCGCCGCAAAGGCAAACCAATGGACGCGGGCGTAAGGCTTTGTCCTCGCGCATCCAGTGCTACCAATTCCCCGGCGCGTAACAACGCCGCCAACACGATGTCGAGCATCGGTTCGGGTAGGCCCCACTCATCCACAGCCAACTCAGCTCCGACCTGCGATAGCGCCGCCCCCTGCCCGACAACCTCCAGAACATGCGCTGCCAGTGCGGCATTGCCCGCCACCATTTTCCAACGCCCCGCCGAAGGCGAGGCCACACCAAGCGGCTCGCCCAGATGTCGCGCCAGTCGTTCCAAACTCGGCGCAAAAAATGGCTCATTGGCCGGACGACGCAAAAGTTCCAGCGAAAGCGCATCCGAGTTCGAAGGGGTGAGCACACGAGCGCGCGGCGCTACCATCCCGAAACGAGGGAACAGGTGCGGCAACGCGAAATCGGCAACGCTCTCCAGAGTCGCCATAAAATCGTCGCCGCCCGCCAATTCGTTGGCTTCAAGCACCGCCCCACTGCCTAGAACCACTTCGCCTTCATGATAAAGCCGCCGCACAACCCGCTCCAAAGCCGCTTCACGCGCCGGACGTTCGCGTTCAAGATGCTCCAAAATCGCTCGCCCGCGCCGATTATCAAGCAAATTCGGGTCTTGGCGCGTCAGCAGCGCCCCCGCGACTTCACGGGCCAAATCCCATTCATCGCGAGTTGCCGAGCGCGGGCGCCACGCCCATACCGCCGACTTAGCCCGCTCATCCCCCCACGCTTGCACCGCATTGCGCGCCAGAGGTGCCAATGCCTCGCCTGCGCTTTCTCCATTGGGGTTAGCAAAGGGCGGCCAGAACAAAAGCAAAGCGCTTTCGCCTCCCTCTCGCAAATTAGCCAGTCGGTTCGTCCAGCTCGTCAACGCTCCCTCATGCCACACCCCCAGCCGGATTCGGCGCGGCGAATGCCGCCAAAACAGCGTTAGGCTACGCCCTTCGTCGCCGAACTCGCCCACAGGCCAAGCCGCGCTTTTGCAACTGCCCAGAGCAGCTTGAGTAAGCCTTACATCACCCTCCTCAATATCAGAGGAAGCCCCCACAACAAGACGCCGCGCGCTTTCACCAACCCGCTTGCCCAAATCGAGCGCATAGCGGTCTTGAAGCGAATCCTCGCCGCGCTCATGCGCCAAAAATCCTGCCCCTCGGCGCAACTTCTCCAACAGGTAACGCGCCCATTCGCTGGGGTTCTCATGCTCGAAATCGAGAGCCTGAGCCAAACCATGCGCCGTCGTCGAGCGCCCGGCAACACGGCACAACAGCAAGAATTTGGCGGTCTGAGTAAGCGCCGCCTTTTCGGTCTCAGGCGCCGAACCAATCCACTCGTTCCAAGCCACTTCGGCCTCGCTCAACACCCCCCAATCGGGATGCCCCTCGATTTCAGGAGAGAAATAATCCCAGATAGCATCCGGCGTCACGCGCCCATTCGTGTTGGAACTGGTTTGTAAATAGTGGGAGCAAAACAGCAACGCCGACCTCGTCCGCGACAGAAAACGCCCCGCGACAGCCTCAAGCAACTCGATAGTTAACGGGTGAAAGGGCGCCAGTAATCTCCATTCTTGCACTCCAAAAGACAAAGTGCCAAAACGGGCTTCCCGTTCGCGCAGCGTCTCGGCACACCAATCGTTCAAAGCGCCTTCATCCACCACTTCAATCAAACGCCGCTCAATAAGCGTGGGCAAATGAGCCAGCGAAAGCGGCAAAGTCTGGAAACGGTCGCGGATTTGGCCGAGCGCATAAGGCTCTAGCCCTCCCAGGTCATTGATAGTTTTTTGCAGCGCCGCCACAATCCACACCCGTTCGCGTCGCGCGCTTTGCCCAAGAAATTGCAAAAACGAGGCGTCCGCCTGCAACTCACGGTGCCCACGCCCTCCCAGAAACAGCGATAACTCGTCAAAAAAGAGCGCGACTCCATCGAGTTCATAGTTCGCGAGTACGCTAATCAAGGCTTCGAGCGCTTCCGCACGGCTGCCAGCCCTGGCTTTATCGAGACGAGCGGGCCATTTATCAAAAGGAATGCGTCTTTCCCACTCGATGCGCGCCTCACGCCAGAAAATGTCCTCCAGACTCCACTCGGCAGGGTTATATTCGTCGAGGGGAACATACACCACCAGTCGTGGCGTGAGCGAATCCAAAGCGGGAATCAGTTCGGGAAAGTTGTTGCGTAGTTCGTTATATCCCACACCTTCGCAAGCGAGAGCCAACGTACCCAGAAAATGCGATTTGCCCGAACCAAAAGCCCCATTAACCCAGAAGGCGCCGCCGCCCTGCTGGCCCCCCAGCGACTCGAAGGTTTGCCGCAAAGCAAAGTTGGAGCGCGGGTCGAATCCCAGAAAACTACCCACGAAATCAAGCGCTTCCTGCGAGGCACGGTTTTGCCGCAAGGAGCGCACATAAGCGCCCGCAACAACGGGTTGAAAGGAACGAGGCGAGAGAAAATCGGACCAGACGGGAGAAGTCACGTCGCGATTTTATCGAATTTGAGCGGGTAAAAATAGCTCTTTTCTATTCGCCTTCGCAACAGATAGTGTTCGCGGCGTGCCAAACTGTTTCGCGTGCCAGCCAAACGAATCATTCCGGCATTGGACATCAAAGATGGCCGTGTCGTCAAATGCGTGCAATTTGAGAATATGCGTGACGCGGGCGATCCAGTCGAACGGGCCGCCTTTTACGATCAAGCGGGAGCCGACGAACTGGTTTTCCTCGACATCTCGGCCAGCCACGAACGCCGCGACATCATCTCGGAACTCGCCGCGCGCGTCTGCGAGGAAGCCTTTATCCCCTTCACCGTTGGCGGCGGCTTGAAAACTACCGACGAGATGGCCAGCATACTGGCAGCGGGCGCCGATAAGGTGTTCATCAACACCTCCGCATTCCAAAACCCCGACCTCATCAAACAGGGCGCCGAACGCTTCGGCGTTCAATGCATGGTCGTCGCAATCGACGCTAAAAAGCGCGGCGACGACTGGGAAGTCTTCCTGCACGGAGGCCGCACAGCCACAGGCAAAAGCGCTGTCGAGTGGGCACGCGAAGCCGAAGCCAAAGGCGCGGGAGAAATCCTGCTCACCTCAATGGATGGCGATGGCACTCAGGCGGGTTACGACCTCGAACTTACCCGTGCCGTAGCCGAAGCAGTTTCGATTCCCGTCATCGCCAGCGGCGGCGCGGGCACCATCGACCATATCTACGAAGCCCTCACCTACGGCAAAGCCGAAGCAGCCTTGGTCGCCTCAGTAGTCCACTATGGCCTACTTTCGATTGCAGACATCAAAAACGAACTCAAATCACGCGGCGTCGAGGTACGATGAAAAAGCTCACTTTCCCCTCTCTCATTTTGTTGGCAGTGCTGGGTAGTTCGGCGCAGGCACACGACCTTTCCAATGTTTGGCCCAGCTCACGTCAGGATTCAGCAAAGGAACAACAACTGATTGCACTTGATGGGCCACCGAGCCGTTATGAAGTTGCTGTGGAAAACGCTCGCCAACTGGATAAGTCCCCTCTCGATAAAAATTCGCTAGATATATTGATGTCGCTGGTAAGGGAATTCAATGGTGAGTTACGACGACTGGATGAAAAACTTAAATCTACGCCGTGTACTCGGACTATAATTATTGAAAAACTGTTTGAACCAGTACGAATGCAAGACCAAGTGCGTACAACTTTCCTACGACGGAAAGTAGAGAAATAGATGTTTACCGAGACTTTAAAATACGATTCAAATGGGCTTGTTTGCGGGGTCTTCCAAGACTTCCAGACGGGCGAAGTGTTAACCGTTGCATGGCTGAACAAAGAGGCTGTGCAACTGATGTGGGACACCAAGCGGGGGACGGTTTATCGTCGCTCGAAGGGTAAAGTGATGATGAAGGGCGAGGTTTCGGGCAACGTACAAATCGTTCACGAAATCCTCGTTGACTGCGACCGCGATGCCCTCGTTATCAAGGTCGAGCAAATCGGCGGCGCGGCTTGCCACAAGGGCTACCGCTCGTGCTTCTTTGACCTCGTCAACGAAAATGGCGACACCGAAACACAGGGCGAACCGCTGTTCGATCCCAACAAGGTTTACGGGTAACTTCAAATAATAATCAAAAGGCGCCGCTTCACGAAGAAGTGGCGCCTTTTTTATAGGACGACGACGCGGTTGCGCCCATCGCGCTTGGCCTGGAAGAGGGCGGCATCAGCACGACGCAAGGCTTCCAAAACGTCTTCACCGTTGTTGTACTGCGTGACACCGATACTCGCAGTCACTTTATGAGTACTGCCCACCACCGATGAGTTTTCGATGGCAAACCGCACTCGTTCGCACACTTCGTGCGCGAAATCACCGGAGTCGGGTAACAAAATCAAAAACTCTTCTCCGCCCCAACGCGCGCATACATCGGAGGTGCGTACCTGTTCGTTCATCAGGTTGCTCATGTGAACGAGGACGTTATCTCCCACATCATGACCGAATGAGTCGTTGATGTTTTTGAAGTTGTCTATGTCGAGCAAGGCGAGCGAAAGCGCCGCCTTGCGTCGTGGCACAAGCGTCACTTCAGCCGTCAGGCGCTCCATAATCGAGCGTCGGTTACGAAGGCCCGTAAGCGGGTCTTGTGAAGCGCTTACCTTAAGCGCTTCATTCATTTCTTGCAGCATCTTCTGGTAATGATCAGAGATGCGTACAATCTTTTGTAATTGGCGCAGATGACGTCGGTTGCGCTCGTCGAGGCGCGCGTTGCGTTCGCGCAACATCGAGCCGTAGCCATCGGAAATCGAAGTGAGTTTTTCGATTTGAGAACTCAAATCCTCGTAGTTCGACCAGAGCGCACTCAATGCGCCATGTAGAGGGTGGCCCTCGTATTCGGGGTCAGCCAAAAGCTGCGTAACTTGAAGTTCAAGTTCGCCTTCGCGTCTCTCTTCGGTGGCAGGAGTCGCTAATTTGGGCCGATCCAAACGTCGACGCCGCCCCTCACGAGAGGGTGTTAATAGCGAAGGGGAAGGAACAGTCCTCTTTGAACTCTTCAGCGAGTTCGGCGATCCTTTCGTTGTCATTATCGTAGTACCAGGCAATAGAAACTTTCTTGCCTTCTTCATGAGCCTCTTCTAATAAATCGAAAATATCCATCATCGCTTTGACGCTGCTTGTGTTCAGGTAAAGCAGATGAAGCTCTATTTTCAGAGTGGCATCGGGTTCGGCCAACAGGCTTTCGACCCATTTGAAGACGGGTGTGAAAAACTCGAATGAGTTTTCGGGATAAGAATCGCCGCGCATTTCGAGTGAACCATTGTGGCTACCGGGGGTAACGGTGGCGATAACAGCCGGAGAAGATTGTGTAGCGGTGAGGCGGATGTCGGTCATAATCATCAGATAATTCCTTTTTTTGGCCTTTTGGTTTTAGATAACGACCTTGATGCTGAAAAACAGCTGATTACCGCTGTTGACAGGCAACAGAGAACAAGAAAGCGGTTCGCTGGATTTACGCGCGATGTCGAGTAAACCGAGTCCGGCACCGGGGGAAGTCCCTTCTTCGCGAGGACGACGCAATTGTTCTTTGTAGGCGGCGCGGAGTTGAGCCTTGTCCCACCCGGAAATTTCGCGAATGCGCGCCTGAAGGGCTTGGCCATCTTCAGGTGAAACGACGTTGCCCGCGAGAAGGATATGGCGGTCTTCTTCATCGCGGCCAATGGCAACGGTGCCGCCCGCCTCATCGGAAAATGAGTGCTGACGAGCGTAGTTGCGAATGTTTTGCGTTAGCTCAATGTAAACGGCGAAGACATCTGTCGCAGCTGCCGATGACACCGAATCGCTTTGTAAGTGCGAACGGAGCGCGAGTCCCAGTTCTTCGATGAGTCCCTGTGAAAAGGGGCCATTAAAGCACAGCACCAAGCGCTTCTGGTTGTAAGTTTCGCGTAACAGGTAGAGGTCAGAATGATTCATGAGATGTTAGAGATTCACCAGTTCGGCGGTCGGAGTGTGGTTTTGAGTCGTGGATTTGTGGCTTAGCAGAGAAGCCAATTCGATTTTGCTGGGGCGCGCGAAAGCCAATACGCCGATGTCATCACGTTGACTATGTTTTCCTCGGTAAGTGCGCAATTCTTCGGCAAAAACCCGACTTTGTGCATCAAGAGGAAGCATAGCATGGCGCCCAATCATGTCGGAAAAACGGGTGGCACCAAAGGAGAAACCTTTGTCGCCGCCTGCCTGATCTAAAAAGCCATCGGTGGAAAGATAGAAGGTTTCGCCCTGTGCAATCGGGTGACGCATATCGCGCAGCTCAGGGACTTTGCGCCCCCCTAAAGAAGAACGTGCCCCTTTGAATTGGGTTACATTGCCGTTGTTACAGCAGAACAAGTTGAGATGAGCGCCGCAAAACACCAGTTCGTCGCTGCCTCGCTCGAAGTAGACAAGAGCTGCGTCCATATTGGTGGCAACGCCAGATTGTTTGCCGGTATCGCCCAAGGTGGCGCGCACTTTTTCATCGAGTCGTGCGATAATGGCGGCGGGACTACTCAAGCCCACTTCATCGACGGCACTCTGGAAAGCGGCGTGGGCAATCATGGTCATGAACGCCCCCGCCACACCATGTCCGGCGCAATCGACGAGGCCAAGCAAACAGCCGCGTTCGTCAGCACGGAACAGATAAAGGTCGCCACCAACAACATCGCGCGGCAACCACAACAAGCCTAGATCCGCGCCGAAGGTTTCGCTGAGCGAGTGCTTGGGCAAGATAGCGCTCTGGATGAGGCTGGCGTATTGAATCGAGTCGTTGATGTGCTGATTGGCGTCCCGCAATTCGCTGGTGCGCTCATCGACAAGCGATTCGAGTTGGTCGGTGTGGTTGCGAATCTGCGCCGTCATAGTTTCGAAGGCGCGCGACAGATCACCGATTTCGTCATCGGCACCGCGCGGCCACTCGACGCTGTAGCTACCGCTCTCGACCAGATGAACCGATTTGGTGAGTCGAAGCAATGGCGACACAACCACGCGGTTGACGGCAATTGCGACCAGCACCAACAACGCAACCAGAGTTGCGGCGCCAAGTACGAGCGGCAAAGCCAGAGTGCGCGAGTCGAGCAACTGGGCCGCGTTGAGGTCAACAGCGGTGACGATATGCCAACGCAGTTCGGGAACGTATGAAATGGCGAGCAATTGCGACTTGCCAGCGAACGTGGCGGATACCAACTGAACGCTATCGGGCTTGGCTTTGGCGGCCTCCAATGCACTCTGAACTGTAGTTTTGTGGTCTTCGAGAAGGTTGAAGACTGTGGAAGTTGGTTTCTGTTGAGCGCTGCCTGTTCCTGAATTAAGCGCGATGAGTTTGGGATTGGGATGGGCCTGAATAGCTCCATTTAAGCCCAGAATCATCGGGGTCACGCCGGGGTCGCCACCGGAAACGAAGGTTTTCAGGAATTGCGTCAAATTGAGGCCAGTTCCCGCGATGGCGGCTTTACGGCCATTTTCACGATGCATCACGTTGATCCACACCTTGGTTTCGTGCCTTGTAGCGTGGTAATCGACGTTCAGGTTGTAGTTCTCGGTGTTCTTGATAGAACCAAAGAACCAGGCGTCAGCGGGATTTTTGGGGTTGAACGTTTGACGAACCTTTTCGCTGAAGGGCGTTTTGGTGTCGTTGAAATAGTAGGAGTGACGCGCGATGTCGGCCACAAAATAAGAGTGGTCGCTGAAAGCGCGGCGATAGCCTTCGGCCTCACGGAAGAAGAGTTGGCGGGCGCGCGAATCGGAAGGATTATCGAGCCATAACTTGAGGGTTTGAGAATCGGCCAAGCGCTGCGAGAGCGCCAGTTCGCGCGCAACGGGTGTCAACAAGCGCTGCTTGTTGAATTGTGTCGCATTGCGCGCGAACGCCTCGCCCAGATTTTGTTGCACCGACCGCACCACGCGGGCGGCGATGATGGCAGACAGCCCCAGCACCAAAGTTGCGCTGAGTGACACTGCCAAGGCCGATTTCCAACGTAGTCCCAATCGCATTACTGAGACTACTGAAAAGTTTTGGCCTTAAATCTCCAAAATCTTTCTCAACATCAGGAAACGAGCGCTTCGAACTCGGCGATTTGCTCGCGGATGATGTTCAAGCTACCGCGCCAGAAGTCGGGTTTGGTGGTATCGAAACCAAAGTCGTTGGCGAGAGTGGCCGCATCGCCGAGGCCGGAACGCGAGAGGAAATCGTCGTACTTGGCGCGGAACTCTTCGGGGTTCTCGCGGTAGCGTGCATACAATCCCAATGCGAACAACAAGCCGAACGTATAAGGGAAGTTGTAGAAGTTGGCGCCATAGTAGTGGCCTTTAACCGCCCACATATAAGGATGGATGGGCGAAAGGTCGTCGCCGTAGGTATCGCGCTGGGCCTGAGACATCAGATCGCAAAACTCGGTTTCGCCCAATTCGCGCTCGGCGCGCTTTTCGAAGACACGCGACTCGAACAAGAAGCGCGAGTGGATGTCAACGACGACTTGCAGGTTGCGGCTGAGAGCGTTGTCGAGCAAGAAGATTTTCTCTTCCTTGCCAGCGTGTTCAACGGCGGCTTCGAAGACGAGGGTTTCGCAAAAGATGGACGCGGTTTCGGCGAGCGTCATGGGAATCTGCTTTTGCAGCGGTGTGCGCGGCTTCAGGCAAAGGTTGTGATAACCATGACCGAGTTCGTGCGCGAGGGTGGAAACCTGTGTGAACGAACCGTCGAAGTTCATCATGATGCGCGAGTCGCCCGCGCCAAACTCAGAGCAGTAGGCACCGCCTTGTTTGCCGACACGGGGTTCAGCGTCGATCCAATTCTCTTCGAAGGAACGGCGCGCGAAAGCAGCCATTTTATCGGAGTAGCGGGCGAAGTTGGTTTCGATGGATTCTTCGCAAGCACTCCAACTCCATTTTTCGCCTTCGCCGCCGACGGGAGCGATGAGGTCGTACCATGCCAGTTGCTCGACATTCAGGGCACGCGCTTTGGCCTTCATATAACGCTGAAAATCGGGGAAGGCTTCGACACAAGCGCCCTGCATAGCAGCGAGAGTGCCCGCATCAATCGAGTTACCCAACAAGGCTGGCTCAAGGTCGCTAGTCCAACCGCGACGAACACGGACTTCGCGCGAGAAACCTTTGACACCGTTGAGAGCCGCTGCCAGAGGAACGGCGACTGTGGGCCATGCCTTGATTTCGGCCTCGAATGCACGCTGGCGCACAGCGCGGTCGGGGTGGGAAGCGAGGGCGCGGATAGCGCTCATGGGCAGGGTTTGGGTTTGGCCGTCGAGTTCGACATCGGCGGTGAGAAGAGCAGTGACGTTGCCGTGTAGCTTACCCCATGCACCATGTCCCATCGGGCGAAGTGTGGAGGCGAGGTTTTCTTCGGCTTCGGTCATCTGGTGGGAAGCGAGGACTTGCGCGCGGTGCAACCAGAACTCGTGGGCGCGGGCGATCTCGGAATGCTCCATGAGGGCTTCAAGGTCGCTTGAGCCGAGCCACGCAACCAAACGGGTATCGAGAGAATCGAGTTCGATGGTGGCGGTTTCGAGTTCGGAGAGGCGCGCTGTAGCGGCTTCGTTACGAGCATCGGTCGAGATGATACAGTGCAAATAAGGGAAGATGATTTC
Source organism: bacterium (assembly GCA_004172935.1). Lineage (GTDB taxonomy): Bacteria > Armatimonadota > Abditibacteriia > Abditibacteriales > Abditibacteriaceae > Abditibacterium. Next base: position 11,142 of record SDZD01000015.1, read on the forward strand.
GAGGCGAATCATCAGGTCGTTCCAGTTACCAATCACTTCGTCGGCTTGAGACGCGAAGGCCGCATCGACCGCTGGTTGTTCGCGGCGGCGAACGCCCAAATGCTCGAAACGGGCCTTAATTTGCGCCACGGCTTCGATGACTGCCGCAAACTCTGCAGTGAACTCAGGCGATTCCAAAGAGGGGAAAGCCGGGGTCAAGTCCCAGCGTGGTGTGGTGTCGGTAGACATAGGTTTTCCAGTGTGCAACTCGGCTTCCGTATTGCGCTTCAAACTAATTCGATTTTCGTGAAGCAATTCTTGTTTTCTCGCATTGGTGTTCCTAGTCTGCTTGTCGCAGGAGGAACATTATTGCTTTCGTTCGCGGGCTGCGGAGGCGGAGGAGCGGGTACATCGGTTCCAACCTCAACTCCCGTAGGTACTCCGGTAGCGACCTCAATTTCCGGTGTATGCAACTCGGCGTCGTATACACCCAACTACTACGGTCTGCCAGAACCCGACAGCAACGATGCTTCGGCGAATATTTACAACGTCTGGCGACAGTTCGCCATCAGGGTGTACATTCCCGATGGAGCGAACGCGGCGTTTCGGGCATCGACGCTGGCGGGCTTCGACCAATGGGTCGCCGCAACCAATGGGCGCGCCAATTATCAACTGGTTTCGAGCGCTACGGGCGCCGACCTCGTGGTTTCTTATGCGGCTCAAGACCCCAATTCAAGCACTCTGGGGCTTACGACGGTGACTTACAATCCGCAGCAGCATTACATCGTGTCGGCGAGGATGCAGTTGTTCCTTTATACAACGGCTCAACGGTCGGATGCGAACGCGACGAACCAGAGCATCGCGGCGCATGAATACGGTCATGCACTGGGTATCAGTCCTCACTCGCCCTTCCGCGCAGATTTGATGTATCCGACATTGGAGCGAGCCGAGGAAGCGGTGACGACTCGCGACCTCAATACGCTGAGAACGGTTTATTGCGATACCTTCCCTACTCGCTCGACGACAGCTCTCAAGAACGAAGGGCCGACCAAAACGATTACGATTCGCAACTAGAGGAGCTATTGGCTATTAGCCTTCTGATCTCGAATTGAAAAGCCTCCGAAATCAATCTTTTTCGGGGGGTTTTCAATTTTTTACGGGTTTTAATCAATCTTTTTTGGCTCAAATGATTGATTAAATGAGGGAATGCATTTGGATTTGAGCGTGAAATAGGAGTGAAAGATTGATTAATCAATCTTTATTCAATTCACCACAGAGACACGGAGGCACAGAGAGGGCTTGAGAAAGAAAAATGACCGCAGAGGTGTAGAGGAGTGGGCATGGGAGAAAAAGAGGAGTGATGGGCCTCTTATTCTTAGGGTACTCTAGAGTGGTGTAACATTGTAAGTTACATTCGCTAGTTTTTAGTCGTTAGTGATTAGTTTTTAGTATCCGCTCACCGAACTGATGGAATCTGGCGGTTTGCCCCTCCTAACCTCCCCACTACGTGGAGAGGGACCACTCATTGAACTACCATTGGGTTTAGTTCTCGCTAGAGTCGATTCATTCTGGGGGTGTCCCTGCTAACACCTCCTTGGCCTACCTGGGGAACTCATTCCACGAAAGGGGGACTACTCACTACAATCTCGTTCCAGCTTCTGTAGTTGGTGGGCTAGAGATCGCGGAGATGGGCGTCTACTTCTCGTTCTAGTTGGAGGTAGGTTTCGATTTCTCGGCCTATTTGGCGTTCGATGTCGAGGTGTTCGTCGGCACGGTCGAAGGGGTCGGTGGTTTTAATTTGGCCGGATGGGAGGCTGGCGGTGAGTTGGTTGACTTCGCGATGAAGGTTGCGACGGCGGGCGGCGGCATCGACTTCGACGACGAGTGATTCGAGGCGAACACAGGAAGCGCTCATGATGTCGACATTACGCTGCAAGGGCGCGATGTCGTTGCCCAAGGTTTTCAGGGCACGCTCAAGGCTGGCATTGGTATCGCCCAATTCGCGCAATTGCCTATCCTTATCTAACAACGCGGCGCGGGAACTTTGCAGGTTGTGGAGGTGGGTGCGCAAGGTTTCAAGGCGCTTTTGCTGTTGCTTCCAGGCGAGCAAGAGACGAAAGGCTTGCACCAAGGGGAGAACTTCGCCCTTTGGGTCATGTTCATAGACGCGAGCAATATTTTTGACTAACTCGCGCTCTTTTGGAGAGGGTTTGTCGAAACCGCTTATTTGGTCGATCTCTCGCCAAATGGAGCGGGCGCGCGAATGCAGGGCTTCTTTCTTTAGCTTTTGGGCCTCGGACCAAAGCGAAATGGTGATGAGGCCCATCATTCCCGAAATAGCGGCCACAACCAATCCTAATTCCGTGAAGGGTATGAATGGCACGAGGATGAGAGAAAGGCCACCTGAAAGGCGCGCACCAATGAAAGAGGAGGCTCCCAGTTGTTTTTCAGCTTCCTGGATGATGGCTTCGATCTGTCTATCATTCATCGGCACAGAAGAGTTGTCTCGTCGCGTGATTCTGACAACAGGGAGGAGAATACGTTTTAGCGCAGGAGATAACTGCGCCAAACGTGCCATGAGCCACTTATAGATTTCGGGAATTAACTCATAGAGAGGGGAGAGAACCTGCATTCCTAAAACATAATCTACTGAACCATGCCCTTGGTGACCTTCATGAAAACGTCTTCAAGGTCGGCTTCGCGCTGGGCGAAGGAGGCAACGGGAAGACCATTGGACACCAAAAGGGAGAGGATCTGTGGCAAGTCGTCGTGGCTGCCGATGAAGCCGAGAGTAAGGTGGGCGCCTTCGGCTTTGGCTTCTTTGATAAGAGGGTGCTGGCGCACGAGGTCGAGGGCGCGAGCGCCATTTTCGGGGCCACCTGTGAGGCGAACATCGAGCAGGATTTGGCCTTCCAGTTTTTGCACGATGTCGTTTACCCTACCCGCCACGACCAACTGACCTCGCTCCATGATGCCGACCGAGGTGCAGAAGTCAGCGAGTTCGGGCAAGATGTGAGAAGAGACGAAGATGGTTTTTCCCATCGAGCGCAATTCTTTGAGAAGGGCGCGAAATTCGATACGGGCGCGTGGGTCAAGACCGGAAGCGGGTTCGTCTAAGAGCAATAGTTTGGGGTCGTGAACAAGAGTTTTCGCCAGGCAGAGACGCTGCTTCATACCGCGCGATAAACCTTCGACATAAGCCTCTTTTTTCTCGGTGAGGTCGGTGAGTTCCAACACATCGTCGATGATGGCTTTGCGCTTGTTGGAAGGGATTTTGTAGGCCGCCGCGAAGAAGTCGAGGTATTCCCAAACTTTCACGTCGTCGTAGACGCCGAAGAAGTCGGGCATGTAACCAATAATCTTGCGGACTTCGAGTGGGTGACGTAGCACATCGACGCCATCGACGTGAACGGTGCCCGTGGTGGGTTCCAGAAGCGTGGCAAGGGTTTTGATGGTGGTGGTTTTGCCAGCACCGTTGGGGCCGATGAAGCCGAAGACTTCGCCAGCCGCAATGCTCAGGTTGAGTTCGCGCACGGCGATGAGGTCGCGGTAACGCTTGGTCATGCCGCGAATCTCAACCATCGCCTTGGGCGCGGGCGCCTGTGTAGCGGAGGGAGTGGCGGGAGAAACGACGGGAGTAGCCTCGAAGGAAGAGGGCGATGTCATGTTGGAGGGAATTTTATAGAAAAATGACGCACGCAACCTTACTTTCTCAAGCAAGCCGGGGGAATTTTGGTGGGACGAAACGTTCGTTGTAGTTTCGCGCCTAAAAAGGCTCTTCCGAAGGCCTGTAATTAATGGCTTAAGTGCGTTTTAGATGGTATTTGTGGCCATTGCCTATTTGCTTTTAGGCCCAATATGTTGGCCTAGAGGTGCTGGCAGCATTGATAACGATGAGGCCAACGCTGTGCGCAGCAATTGCTTGCTATTTGCGGCACGTTTTTGAAAAACCCCCTCTCAAAAAGTCCCTTCCAAAACAGGTTCCAAAGAAACCTCTCGTTTAAGTTAGGAACAGAAACGAATTCATGGGAATCTTCCAAAAGTTGTCACTTTTCTCAGCTTGCATGGAATACTTGTCACGAAAGTAGTTCGGCGGCAAATAGTTTTTATCTAATTAGTTTCTATTGGAACCAATTTATTTGAGGTTCGTGGAACAAAGGAGATGAGTTCCAAGACCTCCGTTATCGAGAATTCGCCTATCTGGGAGGTAATGCGCGGAATGGGACCCGGAGAAGGACAGGACGGCTGTACAAAGTGCGGTCCGACTCTGGACGGCGCCGTGATGTGTTCCATCATGGTGCTCAATTCGGTTTTAGAGCGGCAGGGCAACCGTATTCTTGAAGAACACGGCTTAACCCTTCCCCAGTGGCTTGCCCTGGGGTGTGTGGCAGCGGGTGGCGCAAGTGGTGTGCCGCACGCTCAGATCGGCTCGAAATTGATGTTGTCGAAGGCGCCTGTAACGGGTGTCGTCGACCGTTTGGAGCGTGCTGGTCTGGCAGAACGCCATCCCGATGCCCATGACCGCCGCGTGTCGCGCGTAGTCATTACGGAAGACGGACTGGCCATGTGGTGGCGAGTGAAGAACTCGTTTTCGACCTTTTCCAATGATTTATTCGACGGGTTCCTAAGTGAAGGCGAGCAGGAAAAACTGCTCGAACTTTTAGGGCGCATGTTGGGCGCGTTTGCCAGCCGCGACCCGCAGATTATGGGCGAGTGGAAGCGTGCAGCTTCCGAGGGTGAGGAAAAATCGCAATGAAACCTTTTGTATTTGTGGCAGGCGCGCTGCTATTAACTTCTTTGAGCGCTCCTTCATGGGCGCAAACTGCGCCCCCAGTGACCCCACCTCTGGGCACAGCACCGGGGCCAACGAACGGCCCCGCAACAACGGGAACTGAGGGGACGGCTGGCGGTGCAACAACAGGTTTGGTTCAAGTTCCCGACTACCCCACAGCTGGACTCGCGGATGTGCGCGAACGGGACGCTGAGAATCAGCCGATGTTAACGCTGGGCGACGCGGTTCTGGGTGTGCTTCGCAACAACCCAACCCCGCAAGCGGCACGCGCTGCCGTTGAAGCCTCCCGCGCGCGCGCCGGACAGGCAGCAGCCAGCGGCAAGTTGCAGTTGAACCTTCAAGGCATCGAGCAAAACCAGCGCGCTGTCATTAGTGGCGTCAATACAGGAACAGGAACAGGCACAACCACAAGTTCGAGCAACGGCCTGACCGGATTTTTGGGAGGCAACAGCACCGAGCAGTTGCTTTTGAACACAAGCATCCCCATCTATAGCGGTGGACGGATACGCAACACACGCAAAGCTGCCGAATCGGCGGCGCGCGCTCAGTTGCTACGGGCGCAACAGACCGAGCAAGAGTTGGCGGCGCAAGCCATTCTGGCTTATGTTTCGGTGTTGCAAAACCAAGAGCTACTGCAAGTGGCGAACTCGAACCTGGACACATCGCGCGAACGGCGCCGTGTGGCAGGGGTTCGTTTCGATGCGGGCGCAGCGGCCAGACTTGAAGTTCTGCGCGCCGATTCTGATCTAGCCAGCGCCGCTCAGCGTCGCATCGCATCGGCGAACGGCGTGGCCCAGTCGAAAGCGGCTCTTAACATCCTGATGGCACGCGCCCCGGAAACCCCAGTGCGTGTCGAACCAATCCAAACACTGGTACTGCCCACTTTTGCGCGCTTCCCGCTCGCAGATCAGGCAACAGCCATTGTTAATGGTGGAACAATCCCGACTTCGTCGGACATGCGCGCCATTGCGGATGCAGGTTCACCAGCGCTGAACGCGGGGCGCGAGACAATCAACTCCGCAGAACTCAGCGTCGATGCTCAAAAGGCTCAGAAGAAACCCAACATCAGTGGTTCGCTGATTGGTTTGCTGCGTAACCCCATCGGTTCTATCGGTCGCTTCTTGCTGACAGGTGGCCTATCGGTGGCTCAGGTTCTGATTGACGGCGGACGTATCAACAGCCAGGTAGACGAGGCAAAGGCCACTCTGGAACAAGCTCGTCAAACACTGGCGGGGCAAGAGCTGCAAACCGCCAACGCCATCGAAGGTTCGCTGTTATCGTTGGATTCGGCGATGAAACGGCAGACATCGGCGCAAACGGCGGTACTAAGCGCGCAAGAAGCATTACGTGCAGCGCAACTTAGCTACACAGCGGGAGCGGGCACCCAATTGGACGTTATTGACGCACAAAACGCCCTGACCGCGGCGCAAACCGATGCTGTCAACGCGCGTTATCAGATCGCACAGGCTCAGGTGCAGTTGGCAGTGGCCACTGCTATCGTGGGTTCAGGCTCGGCTACCGGCAACACCGGTCTGGGTTCGAGCGCTGGAACTGGGACAACCGCAACGACTACAGCATCGGGAGCTAACCAGAACACAGGCTTAACCGGAACCAACAATGGCTTGTTGAACGGCGGTCTTGGCAACGTCGGTGGCATTGGCAACGTTGGAGGCATCGGCAACGGTGGCATTAACAATGGTGGCATTGGTACAGGCGTCGGCACTGGCTTCTAACATTTCGAGGAGCGAGGAACGCTCAAAAACCGCATTGTGACGGTCTAATCACTCTAAACGGACACATTTGTGCCAATCCCCATCCAACCCAGTGTCTCTCACGGAGACACGCAACTGGTCTCCTTTCAACTGGCAGAGCGAACTTCGCCAGTTGGGGAGATCGGTGTTCCATCCATGTTAGTTTTCCGAACGGCGAATTCCCAACTTTAACGCCCGTTTCCATCCATGCAAAAACTCGCCGAAATTTGTATTAAGCGACCAGTCTTCGCCTCGGTGTTGATCCTGCTTCTCGTCGTCATCGGCGCAGCCGGATTCTTCCAGTTAGGCGTTGACCGCTTTCCAAACGTCGACTTCGCGACCGTCACAGTGACGGTAACGCAACCCGGAGCATCACCGGAGTCAATCGAAACCGAGATCACTCAAAAGGTCGAGGAAGCCGTTAACACCATTTCTGGAATGGACGAATTAAGGTCGTATTCCAACGAGGGTGTTTCCACTGTTGTCTGCCAATTCCAATTGGAAAAGAACGTGGACGTGGCTGAGAACGAAGTACGCGCTAAGGTGAACCGCATCACGGGCGACTTGCCCGACGATGCTGAACAGCCCATCGTGCAGAAGTTTGACACGGGCGCGACTCCAGTTATCGGCCTTGCGGTTTCGGGTTCCGGCACCATCAAGGAAGTTACCGAGTACGCTGACAAAACGCTGCGTCGCCGCATTGAATCGACTCCTGGCGTTGGTCAGATCGACGTTATCGGTGGCCGTGCGCGCCAGATCAACATCTACCTCGATGCCTTCAAGATGCGCGGCTACGGAGTGAACGTGACTGACGTTACCAACGCGGTTCGCGCTCAGAACGTGGACGTTCCCGGCGGTCGTATCGACCAGGGCGCTCGTTCGATTACGCTGCGCACATCGGGACGTATCACTAACGTCGCTGATTTCAACAACATCTCTATCCGCGCGCAAAACGGCGGCGCGATCTTGATGAAAGACATCGCGAAAGTTGAAGATGGCATCGCCGATGCGGAATCGGTTTCCGAATTGAACGGCAAACCAACTGTCTATTTGCAGGTTGCCAAACAGTCGGGCACCAACACTGTCGCGGTTATCAAGGAAATCAAGAACCGCGTTGAGGCACTTCGCCCCGCGTTCGAAGCGCGCGGCTACACCGTTAACATCGTCAACGACCAGTCGGACTATATCGAAGCGGCTATCCATGCTGTGGAAGAGCACCTTATCGTTGGTTCTATCCTGGCTTCGGTCGTCGTTCTTATCTTCTTGTTGAACTGGCGCGCGACGCTCATTTCGGCGCTGGCGATTCCCGCTTCCATCATCGCGACCTTCGGTTTGATGTGGATCATGGGCTTCACGCTGAACGTGTTGACGCTGTTGGCTTTGACTCTCGCGGTGGGTATCGTTATCGACGACGCCATCGTGGTGTTGGAAAACATTGACCGCTACATCGAAGAGAAGGGCATGGACCCATTCGAAGCGGCTATCGAGGGAACTCGCGAAATCGGTCTGGCGGTTTTGGCCACCACCCTGTCGCTGGTCGCTATCTTCTTGCCCGTTGCGTTCATGACGGGTATCGTCGGACGCTTCATGAACTCGTTCGGTGTGACCATGGCGTTCGCTATCATGGTTTCGCTGGTGGTTGCGTTCACGCTGACACCAACGCTCAGCGCCCGTATGCTGAAGGCGTCCCCTAAAGGACACGACGGCAAAAGCCACGATAGGACCAAAGAAAAGGGCTTCTTCCATCGCATCGACATGGTTTATACGGCGATGCTGAAGTGGAGTCTTGGACACCGTTGGGCAATTGGCCTGTTGTGCTTCCTGGCGCTCGGCTCGATGCCTTTCGTAGTCAAGCCCATTCCCAAAGACTTCTTGCCTAAGGACGACGAATCGCAGTTCCAGATTACGGCTCGCGCCCCAGAAGGAACCTCTCTCGAAGAGACTCGCGATATTGCGAATAAAATCGCCCGTAAGGTCGAGGGAGAGATGAAGAACGAGGTCGAATACTCGTTGGTTTCGATTGGTGGCGGCGGTCAGAACGCAGCACGCAACAACGCGACGATCTTCGTCCGCTTGAAGGACATCGACAAGCGTGAGCGCTCGCAGGACGACCTGATCACCCTCGCACGTAACAAGGTGTTGCCACAGTTCGCGGCAGATGACCTGCGCACAACGGTTGGACCTGCTGGTGGTATCGGTGGCGGCGGCGTTCAAGCCGACATTCTGTACACCATCGGCGGCCCCGACCTCGACAAGCTAAACGAGGTTTCGCTGAAGTTGATGAGCGACCTTCGCAAAGTGAAGGGCATGACCGACATCGACACCAGCTTCATCTCCGGTAAGCCAGAGTTGGCTGCACGTGTTGACCGTCCGTTGGCCGCTCAGCTCGGAGTTCAACCCCAAGATGTGGCTCAATCGCTCAACTTCCTGGTAGGCGACCAAGAAGTGACCAACTTCCAGCAAGGCGGCGAACAGTACGAAGTACACGTTCGCGCTGCCGAGCAATTCCGTGATTCGCGTGAAGGCATCGGGCTGTTGACAGTTCCCGGCAACCCTCAGGGTGGCACAGCAACGACCACAGGTACTGGCGGCAACGCTGGTGGCGGAGCCGCACAAGGCACCGCAGCTGTTCCCATGGATCAGGTCGTTAAGTTCGTCTCACAGACCGGCCCCGCTTCGATTCAGCGTTTGAACCGCAACCGCGAAGTGACGATTCAAGCGAACGTGTTGCCCGGCGGTTCGGCTCAGGAAGGACTTGACGCTTTGGCCGCCTCGTTCAAGGCGCAGAACCTGGGACCAGAATACACCGGAGGCCCGACGGGCCGCTCGAAAGAGCAAGCGAAAGCGTTCATGGCGTTCTTGACTGCGTTCGGTTTGTCGCTCATCTTCGTGTACTTGATTCTGGCCGCTCAGTTCGAGTCGTGGTTGCACCCAGTTACGATTCTGCTGTCATTGCCTTTGACGGTTCCGTTCGCGCTAATCTCGATTTTGATCTTCGGGGGAAGCTTGAACATCTTCTCGATGCTCGGAATTCTGGTGTTGTTCGGTGTGGTGAAGAAGAACTCGATTCTTCAAATCGACCACACCAACCAGTTGCGTGAACGAGGCATGGAGCGCAACGAAGCCATCATTCAGGCGAACCGCGACCGCTTACGCCCGATCTTGATGACAACCGTCGCGTTCGTCGCCGGTATGCTCCCGCTCATTGTTTCAACAGGTGTGGGAAGCGGCACCAACCGTGCTATTGGATCGGTTATCTTTGGAGGCCAAACCTTCTCGCTCATCCTCACATTGTTGGCGACTCCCGTCGCCTACTCGCTGTTCGACGACATCTCCAAATTTGTAGCCCGCGTTCGCAACCGCATATTCGGTGGCGCAGGCAACGTACCCGCCGCACCCGAACGGCTCCAATAACTCCCCCGGCTTTCAGCCCTAAACATCGCGTAACTCAAACAACTCAAATTCAACTTTCATGCAAACGCCCACACGTCCCGAACGACCAACAGACGCCGACTCCGAATTGAGCGGAGCGCGCAACCGCGTTCCGATGGCGCCCGCGCCCAAAAAGACTCCGGTCTGGATTCCCATTGCGCTCATCGCCGCCCTTCTGGGTGCGGGACTTTTCGTAAAGAGCCGCCTGGGAGGTCAAGCCGAAACTCAGCGCCAGAAAACTGGCCCAACGACCAAAACCGTGCGCGTGGTGCCGGTTACGACGGGCACAGTTGTCTCGAACCTGACCATCACCGGTCAGCTTAGATCGAACCAGAACGTGAGCCTGAGTTCGAAAATCTCCGGCCTCGTGTCGGCGGTCTATGTGGATGAAGGACAAAAAGTAACGCGCGGCCAGTTGCTGGTCGCGCTCGATGATGCCGATTTGCGCCAGCAAGTTGAGGCGAACCGCGCCGCCGTTGAAACGGCGCGGGTACGCTTGCAGCAAACCCAACTGAACCTGCCCTCGCGCGTGGCTCAATTGCAAAGCGCAGTTGACCAGGCAGAAGCGCAGTTGCAGAACTCCAACGCCGCCGTGAACTCGGCGAACGCACGTTATCAACAGACGCTGTTGCAGGAGCCAGCCACTATCACCACAACACAGAGCCAATTGGACGTGGCTAAAGCTGGAGTTCGCTCGGCTCAGGCAGCGCTGAAACAGGCTCGCGAGACGGCCGCCCAGACCAAGGGCACAGTTAACGCGGCCATTGCCTCGGCCCAGGCTGGATTGGCTCAGGCCCGTGCCCAGTTGGAGCAAGTCCGCAACGGTTCGCGCGACCAGCAAGTGGCGGCGGCACAAGCGCAGGTCAACCTTGCCGAAGCTCAACTCGCCGATGCACGCACCAACCTGACACGTCAGGAAACGCTGTTCGCGGGCGGCGCGACTGCCAAAGCGACTGTGGATGCGGCACAAACCACGTTCAACGTAGCACAAGCCCAATTGGAAGCGCAGCGCCAAAACCTGTCGCTGATTCGCGAAGGTTCACGTACTGAAGAAGTGCGGGCGGCAGAAGAGGTTGTTCGCCAACGCGAGGCAGCATTGCAAAGCTCGCAAGCCGACCTTAATCGCAACTTGCAGGCGCAATCGGCCATAACTCAGGCACTCGCAGCGCTTTCGACTGCTCAAGAACAAGAGCGCCAGGCAGTCGGAAACCAGGCCAATATCCCGGCCACTCGTCAAGCAACACGAGCTGCGTTGGAGGCACTGAACCAAGCGCGCGCTCAGACGAACTTGAACGCAGCCGCGCTACGTCAGGCGCGTGTGAACCTTTCGCAGGCCCCCGGCTTCCGCGCCGATGTGCCCGCTGCTCGTGCTGCTTTGTCGCAGGCTCAAGCGACCTTGCAACAGTCGCAGGTTAACCTCGGCTATGCGCGCATCTTCTCGCCTGTCAATGGTGTTGTTTCAACGAAATTGACGGATGTCGGCCAGTCGGCTGGCCCCGGAACATCGCTGATGAACCTGGTAGCTTTGGACAACGTGGTCTTCGAGGCGCAAATCCCCGAATCGCAGTTGCCACAGATTCAAGTCGGCCAACCCGCGCGCATCACTGTAACGGCGATTTCCAATGCGCCGATCATCGGTTATGTTCGCGAGATCATCCCGGTTGCTGATGACCGTTTGCGCCAGTTCCGCGTGCGAATTTCTCTGCCACAAAGCGACCGCCTGACACCGGGAGCCTTTGCTCGTGGCAGCCTGCAAACACAGGTCGTTACCAACGCATTGACAGTGCCGGATGAAGTCATTCACACAGAAACAACGGAGCCATACGTGTACATCGCGGTCAAGTCTGGCGAAGGCGCCACTGTGAAGAAGCAAACCGTCAAAACTGGCGCTTCGGCGAATGGCAAAACCCAGATCGTGGGCGGCGTCACGGCTGGCGACCTTATCATCAGTGGCAACTCGACATTTGAGAATGGCGAGAAGGTGACGCCCAGTAAAGGTGACGATGCCAGCAGCGCAGCGCCAACAGGTGGCGCTACGGCCCCCGCTGCAGGTACTACAGGCGGAAACGCTGCCCCAACAGGCTCTTCGTCGTCAGGCTCGACTGGCGGCGGAAGCACAGGCGGCTAACCGCCGCGAAAGAGAGATTAGGAAAGGGCGACTCGCATGAGTCGCCCTTTTTCGTTTGGGAGTGGGAGTTAGGAAATGGACGATGCTTGCAAGATGCCGACGCTCCCAAATGGGGCGCCGAGTGGCGTTGAGAAAAGGGAAGGATTTTTTGGACAAGAAGGAGCAGGAATAAAGCTGAGTGCGGCGCCTTTTTCGCACTAAGGGCGGCGATGCAGAAAACCAAGTGGAATAACAAAATCTCCATCGGCGCGGCGCTGGAAGACGGCGACGCCCAGATGCTTCACGATGAGGGAGTTCGTACCATCATTGATTTGCGAACCAGCGATGAGATCAACCCCGCCGAAAAAGGTTGGGTCGAAGGGGTGGGACTCGATTATGAGGTGCTGCCAACTTCTCCCAGCTTACTCGATGATGCAGCCGTGATGCGCTTCATTCAAGAAGTCGATTCGAGCGGTGGCCCGGTGTATGTCCACTGCAAGATGGGCGGACGAGCTGGCATCATGGCGCTATTGCACGATGCAGTCGGCGGCGGATGGACAGTCGAGAAAACGCTGCAAGTCGCAGAAGAGAAGAACGTCAAATTGGGCGATGATTCGCCTTACCTCGATTTCGTTACCGACTACCTTGAGCGCCATAGCGCGGGCGAACGACTGAAGCGCGTTTAGTTGGGCTTATTGCCATAAGTGCGGGGTTGATTAACTCGTGCATTAGCTGTTTGAGGGCGAATACAAGGTTCGCCCCTACGGGAAATATCACATGCTTGCCTCTTTGCAGTGAGGCATAAGTTCATAGAATCTCTTCTTGAGATTATTCTGAAATTGAGATAAGAATGGGCTTTTCGTGGCTTATTTCTCACTGGAATAGCCCACTTCGAGCTTTGGCGACTCAAAAAAACCCTGCACCCTGATTTGGGTGTGGGGTTTTTCGTCATTTCTCAGTTTTAGAAATAGCAATGTTTAAAAATACCTCTTGACGCCGTCTACAGTTGCGCTAATATATGCGATGTATCCCTAATTGAGGGGTACCCCCTAATCGGGTTGGTGTCACGAAGCGCGTTGAGGCGCGCGACATGGATCCTTACTTTTCACTCTTTCTCGTCGGTGGCGCCGGTCTTCTTGTAATGACCATTCTGGGCGTAGCGGGCGGCCACGGCCACGAATCATCGGGCGGGCACGGTCACGATTTCCATCTGCATGGCACTGGTGGACACGGGCACGGACATGGTCACAGCGATGTGGCTATCCACCACACACCGACAGCCCATCATGGGCACACATCTTCTGGACATGCTGCCAACGGTCACGGGGCGCATCATGCTCACCATGCACACGGTCGCACTCACAACGAGCCTAACGGTGGCGGCTTCAACCTGCGAACAGCAGTTTTGAGTTGGTTATCTCCTCGCGTGTTGCTGACGGTAGGTATGGGCGTAGGCGCAACGGGCGTACTGGTAGCCAATGTACTTCCAGTCGAACCACTGCGATGCTTAGCATCGCTTTTAGGGGGCGTGGCACTCGAAAAACTCATCGTTTCGCCACTTTGGAACATGCTGACCCGGTTCGCTTCGACACCGGCACGCACATTGGAGTCCGCCGTTTTGGAGGAAGCAACGGCAGTCACCGGATTCGATACGAGCGGCTGTGGCCTCGTGTCGATTAACCTCGATGGTCACGAAATGCGCCTTCTTGGACGCCTTGCTGCCGAACACCGGGAGCAGCGCGTGCGCTCGGGCGACATCTTGATCGTTGACAGTGTGGACGGCGCACGCGGCCAGTGCGTTGTTTCGCCACTTTCAGGTCATTTGAGCAATGTGTAGGAGGGCGCCCAGATGGGGCGCTCCTACGAGCCACACGCACCTTTTATGAGAAGAAAAGCGCCAGTTAGCCGTTAAATCGCTACTGCTTCACAACTGCATTCATTTCGGATTCACCCTACTCCGCCTTCACTAGCCGGAGACCGATTCCACACACCTCTTTTCCAACCAATGCGCATTAAAGCGCGCTGCGAAACGGCTTATTTAGCCGTCCGACACCGTGTAACTCCTGGTTCATAAATCACATGACACTATATATTTTGGGCGCTATCGTCTTCTTTATTCTGATCGTTCTTCCGATAATGGTCAGCTCGGTTCTTCGTAATGTCGAGTCGGGTACTATCCGCCTCGTGACCCGTTTAGGCGGCTCGACCGCAATTTATCGCGGCCCCGGAAAATCGCTGGAAATCCCGCTTTTTACAACGGGCACAACGATTTCGAGCAAGGCTATCAACGTTGACCTCGACATCACCGACCAGACCGCCGACCTGGACGCCAAAGGCGTTCCAGCTCCTATCAAGGTGCGCGTATTGGCTTCGGCCATCGTTTCGGTGGGCGATTCGGATACGATGATTGGCACCGCCGCCAACCGCTTCTTCGCCAAACCGAGTGAGGAACAGCTGAACATTCTGGTCGACTTGCTGAGTTCATCGGGACGCCGCGCCATCAACCTGTTGACACACGATCAATTGTTTTCAGCGAAGTCGCAGGTACACAACCTGGCAACCGGCGAAACCACCGACATCGTGCAAGCGAAACCCGCTTCGACTGCCATTCAAGCGCACGCCGCCGAAGAGGACGACGACCCGCTGGCCATCATCATCCGCAAAGCCTGCTCGCGTGAATTGACCGACCTGGGACTAGGCTTTAACTCGCTGAACATCAAAGTGGTTATGTCGGACGTGGCCGAAGCCCGTCGCCGCATGAGCGCCGCAGAAGCACAGGCCAACGCCGACATCGTGGCAGCGCAACAGGCCCGACGCGCTCAGGAAGCACAAATCGAGGCACAACGCGCCATCAACGACTCACAGCGCGCTTTTGAAGAAACCAAAGCGCAAAACGCAGGATTGATTGCAGCAGCCGACATTCAAAAGCAGCAATCTCTGGAAGTCGCCGAGGCACGTCGCCGCCAAGTCGCAACCGAGGCTCAGGCGGGCGCCGACATCGTGGCAGCACAGCAAAGTTTGCGCGCCCAACAAGCTCAACTCGAAGCCCAGCGCAGCATCTCGAATGCACAGCGCGAACTGGAACAGACGCGCGCCCAGAACGCGGCCCTCGTCGCCCAAGCCGAGGCCCTGCGCCAAGATGCACTGGCTATTCAACGAGAAGCCGAATTGCGAGCGACGCAAATCGCTCAGGCGACTGCCGACGCCGAGCGCATCAAGATTGACGCACTGGCTCAGGCCGAAGCCGAGGCAGTTCGTATAGAGCGAATTGCCCACGCTCAAGCGACGAGCATTCGCGAAGTGAACCAAGCTATCGCCGAGGGTGGAGAAGCCTATATGCGCTACCGCCAGATGGAGATGGTTCCCGAAATCGCGCCACAAATCGCCGCCGCATTGGCCCAAGCCAAGATGGTCACGATTTCGGGTGGAGCAGACGGCGGCAACGCCGCCAACAGCACCACCAACCAGATTTCGGGTGTTATTCAAACCGTGCTGGCGGCGCAACTGGTCGCGAAAAACGATTTCCTTGGCGGCGGTTCAAGCAATAACAATAGCAACGGAGTCCCCGCTCAGTTGAACGGAAACGGCGTTTCCAAAAGCAATTAAAGGTTGTCTCTCCTAACCCTCATAACTCTCTCTCAATAGTACGTGGGGCGCCGATGATAATGAAATCATCGGCGTCTTTGGTTTTTTACAGGGCAGCTTTTGCCACAGGGATTAGAAAGCGCTAATCTTCGATGGTATGGAATCGTTGAGCGAGACAGCCATTCGGGCAAGAGTCGAAACCAAGATATTTGAGCGGGGCGAAGAATATTGGCGACATGGTGCCGTTCTTTCGGTTGTGAAGCGTGGCGAATCGCTGCGGGCAAAAGTCGAGGGCAGCGACTATGAACCATATAGTGTTGTGATTCGCTGGCAAAGCGATGGCGAAGTAGAAGCGACTTGCGATTGTCCATACGCCGAAGAAATGGGCGACTGGTGCAAACATATCGTGGCGGTGTTGCTGGAGTACGACAATGAAATCGTCGAGGAACTACCGCCAATTCGCGAGGCGTTGCAAAAGCTCTCCCAAGAACAATTGCTCGACCTCATCGTGGAAGCCAGCGAACGGAATCCAGAGGTGCATGATACGATTATCGCGGTGTTTAATGGCGAAGACCTCGACGATGAAGATTCGGAATACGATTACTAATTCACATGTCCGAAAATTCGACGATCAGTATCGCCCCGGCTCGTTTGCCCGATGATATTGAAACGGTGCGCGGGCTATTCAGAGAATATATCGACAGCCTCGGCATCGATTTGTCGTTTCAGGATGTCGAAGCCGAGTTAGCAGATCTACCCGGAAAATATGCCCAGCCAGCCGGAATTATTCTGCTGGCACGAGACAATAATGGCGAGGCGTTGGGGTGCATCGCGCTTCGCCCGATGGGGGAAAGTGGTGCAGCCGAAATGAAGCGGTTGTATGTTCGGCCCGAAGCACGGGGGCACAATCTGGGGCGTCGTCTGGTGGTCGAGATCATGGATTACGCACGGAGCATAGGCTATAAGCGTGTGGTACTCGATACTCTGGCTACGCTGTACAGCGCCCGCAAGCTGTACGCCTCGCTCGATTTCGATGAAATAGAGGCTTATTACGATAATCCAAGAACGGATGTGATTTATCTGGGGCGGGCGTTGTAGATTAATCCCCATGCAAAAGGACACGCATCAAACAAAGGTAGATGGAGAGTCGTTAAATTGAAAGGGTGAACGAAGAACATCCTTTAGTGGGCGTTATCATGGGCAGTCAGAGCGACTGGGAAACCATGCGCCATTGCTGTGAAACACTCGAAGCGCTGGGAGTGGCGTTTGAAACGCGCGTTGTGTCGGCGCACCGCACCCCCGATTTGTTGTTCGACTATGCGAAGGCAGCGCGTTCGCGGGGTCTGAAAGTGATTGTTGCTGGCGCAGGGGGCGCGGCCCATTTGCCGGGTATGTGCGCTTCGCAGACTCCCCTGCCCGTTCTGGGGGTGCCTGTGCAGTCGAAGGCGCTCAATGGAATGGACTCGCTGCTTTCTATTGTGCAAATGCCCGCCGGGGTTCCGGTTGGCACGCTGGCGATTGGACGAGCGGGCGCGATTAACGCGGCGCTGTTAGCGGCGGCGATTTTGGCGCCCCATTATCCCGAAATCGCGGCGAAATGGGATGAGTTCCGCGCCAAACAAACACAAAAAGTGCTGGATAATCCCGAACCCTGGGGGGAGTAATTTTTAGGCGCTGAACCTCTGGTTACATGACCAGAGTTTCGGCGCCGTCTATCCAGACTTCGGTTCCGGTGATGTGACTGGCAGAGTCAGAGGCGAGGAAGAGAGCGAGTTGCGCGACGTGGTTAGCGACGCCCTTGTTGAGTGGGGTTCGGCCTTCGGGGTATTCGACCGGGAGGCCAACTTCTTCCACATCGACGGCGTCGGTGGAGTCGTCGATTTTGGTTTCGATGGCGCCGGGGCAGATAGCGTTGATGCGAACGCCGTGTTTGGCGAAATCGACAGCCAGCGATTTGACGAGAACAACCTGGCCGGCTTTGGTGCAGGAGTAGGCGATGCGCTCGCCCTTGAAAACGCGCGTGCCGTTGACACTCGAAGTAACTAACATGGCGCCACCCTTTTCTTTGAGATGTGGGAAGGTGTATTTGAGGGTGAGAAAGGTGCCGCGCAGGTTGACGTTGATGGTCTTGTCCCAGTCGTCGGCGCTGAGTTCTTCGATGGGCGCCCACACACCGTTGATGCCCGCGTTGGCGAACACAATGTCGAGTTGGCCGAAGTTTTCGATAGCTTGCTTGACGGCGCGCTCGACTTCTCTGGGTTTGGAGATGTCGGCATCGACCGCGAGGGCTTCGCCGCCAAGTTCTTGGATTTGAAGAACGGTCTGGTCGATTTCTTCGCGGGTCGTTGCCAACACCACAACTTTGGCGCCCTCTTGCGCGAAGAGGAGCGCCGTTGCTTTACCAATTCCCGAACCTGCGCCCGTAATGAACGCTACTTTTCCAGCCAGTTGCATAATCGGACTAACTCACCCTTCCGATTATGTGCCAAGCGATGTAGTGTTTTAGGTTAGGGTTGTTTGCGGTACTGGCCTGCGACAGGGGCGTAGGCGGGGTCGGGGATAACCAATGATGTGTGACTGCGCAAATAGGCCAGAGAGCTATTTGTGGCGGGGCGAAGCATGATCGTGAAGACATCGCGAAGACTGGGGCGAGTGCCTGGTTCACCAGTAGTGGGATTGGGCTGCGACATGGATTCGATGACCTGTTTGACAGTATTGGGAAGAGTCTGTTGGTTCATGGGACTCTTCTTCAACTCAGCCTGCGCGGCTTGAGCCAATTTGTAATCGGTTTCGACCTGGCTTTTGATTTGGGCAAGAGCTGGCTTAACCGCTTCCTGACGGTCAACAACCTTGATAATTACGAATGGGCCAGTGGGCATGAGCGCAACGAGCGGCAGTGTCTGACCTTTTTTGGCGGTGGTGAGAGCCTTAATGGTAGTTGCGACAAGTTGAGGAGGAATACCGCGCGAGATGGCGAACTCTTCGGGCGACTCGAATGTGGGCAAGCCAACGTTGCTTTGACCGGCAATTTGATCGGCAGCGGCTTTCCCCTTCTGTTCTTCCACCAATTTGGCGAAGGCATTAGGATTAGATTTGAGGGCAGCCACCATTTGGTCGGCGCGCGCTTTAGTAGAGGTTGCCAGGATGCCTAATTTATTCTTGGCGGGAGTGGAATAATAGCCTACATAGGTAGCGAAGAAAGCCTGAAGTTGGGCGGGGGTGGGTTCGGCGATGCGCGAAGTCAACAGTTTTTGCGAAACGAGGCTACGGCGAACCTGATTTCTGATGACAACAACGCGAAGGCCACCCTGCACGATAGCACTTTCGAGAGAGGGGTCTTGGCTCAACAGACGTTCCATTTCGGCGTTGACTTCGTCTTCGCTCACAGTGAGGCCACGCCCCTTCAGTGCATTCTCCAGCAACTGGTTATCGATAAGTTGCGGCAGAAGCTGTTGGCCATAGATACCTTCTAGAGTCTGGTTAAGAGTCGCACGAGTGACGGCGACGCCATCCACAACAGCGATGGGTTCCTCTGGCGAGGGAGATTCGGGGGCGGCAGAAACGGAATGAACACCGGAAGACACGCAGCACAGGGCCACGAGAAGAGAAAAACGCCTTGACGACATAAAGATGGGATTTTATGTTATCTCTTCTCGTGTGGGGCAAGTGTCAGTGTTTTTTTAGCCACCCAACTGCTTAATAATGGTACTGGCAGGGTCTTTGAGACCCAAAGCATCGAAGAGAGACAGCGACAAAGTAGTGAGAGTAGACGCCGTGTTAGTATCGGAGTCGATCAGCAAAACGCCCTGGGATTGGGCGACACTTTTCACAAGGGCACTGTTGCCCCCGTTGGACTGTAGAATAGGGATGGCGCCCAAAGCGCGCACTCGCTCGATGGTGGTTGTTAGTTGCAAAGCACTCGTGACACCACCAGCGGGTGATAGAATCACGACCGAAGGGTGAAAACGCTCGATGCGGGTGTCGAAATCGGCGTTGATGGTGGTGGCATCCAGTCCCGGTGAGGTTTGGTCGATGACGATGTCGCGACGACGGTTTTTCTCCCAGCGCACGCGCTCGGCGAAGTTCTGCGCGACGCTACGGTTTTGCCCAGTGCCCTGCTCGTTCGTGCTGTCGCCGCTCCAAAGCCAGATGATCGGGCTTTTGGTGTCGGCTAACTTTGCGGCGATAGCGGCACGGTCGGAGTCGGCGGCGGGAGCATTGGCGTCGCGCACGGCTTCAGGGGCGCCCAAAGAGGCGAGTGGTCCCCAGCGCTTCTGGATAGAAGCAGAGGTGTTTTTTAATTCGTCGGGGCTGAGGGCGCGGTTATAGACGAGGATTTCGGCGACTTCGGCTTGCAGCCCATTTTGGCGAGTGGCATCGGTGCCAATGATGAGGCCACCCTGAGGCACGTTCTGTTGGGCATCGATGGTTTTGTTCTCATCACCAACGGAGTGGGCAACCGTCATGGCGCCGAGTTGAGGGCGAAAAACGAAAGTGTGGATTTGCCATACGCCCGATTTTGCGCCCATAGAAGGCGAAACGCCCTTGTTTGAGCCGACTTGCCAGATGCCGTCTTTGATTTGGGCACGCGATAGGCCAACGAGAGTGGAGCCATCGAAGAGAGTGCCCTGCGCGTTGGGTTCGAGGCGGGCCAACACGACGAGGGTACGCTCGCCAATGAGGGAACCCCACGCTTGCACTGTTCCCCACACCGACGACTTACCATCGAGAGCCAGAACGTTTTTGCGGCCCGTTGGGGTTTGCAGCGCCATCAGTCGCGGCGCCCCGACGATTTGGTTGAGCGCGCGGGCACGAGTTTGGCTTTTGCTCTGCTCGCCTTCACCGATGGGCGAGGAGTTCCACGCTGTTACGGTGGTGCCATTGGTTTGTAGACCGGAATCTTGATAGAGAGCATACAGGCCGGTATTCGGCAATTCCTGAGCGCGAAGGCCGATGGTGGAGCCGAGGCACGCGACGCCAACCACTAAAGTAGCGCGAATGTTTTTCATGAGGTGTGATGGATGAGTCGCGCGCTTATTTGGCGGGCACTTTGAGCGTCTGGAAGAAGGTGTTGACCATTTCAACATGGCCGCGCGCGCCGGGGTGGATAGCATCGCTGAACCACTCTTTGGGCGCCTTTTGCCAGTGCGCCCAGTTATCGACCAGAATCACGCTGTCTGCATCGGCGACGCGCTTGATGATGTCGTTGTAGGCGGGCAAATCGGTGCGGTTGGTGGCGCCTTGCGTGGAAGTCGTGGTGCAAAGCACTGGCACCGCGCCGCCAGCTCGCACGAGGCGAACCAAGTCGCCCAGTTGTGATTCGAAGGCGGCACGGTTGGCGGCGCCTTTAACGCAGTCGTTCATGCCAATGTTGATGGAGACGACATCGGGGTGGAACTGCGCGACTCGCCAATTGAAATCGGCCAAAATGCCATCCGCTGTGTCGCCGGAAATTCCGGTGTTAACGACGGCATCGCGGCTACGGCCCAAATCAAAACGGATGCGCTGCTCGAACAGTTCGGGATAGGAACGTTGGCCTTTGGTGTGCTGGGCGCCGTGCGTAATGCTATCGCCTGTTATCAACCACACGGCGGGCTTATCGCCTTGAAGTCGGGTTTGGACGAGGGCTAAATCGTCGGTTTTGTTCGGCTTGCGCCCAAAGGCGTCGGCGCCATCGGTGAGCCATTGCAGGGAGAAGGTTTTGAAGACGATGTTGTTATAATCGTTGGCTTCGTACAAACAGCCCAGCGTTCCATCGGGGAATTGCACCAGATTGGAGTAACCGAACATTCCCGGCTCTAATAGCTTGTGGACAGGCCATGTTTTGCCATCGTCGTAGGAAACGTAGACCGTACCGGTGTCGCGTCCAGTTGAGGTACGTGGTCCGCTGTAGATCAGGCGATGGCGAGCTGAGTCCTCGTAGGAAAGCACCGAGGCCATGCAGCGCGACTCGATGAGTTGAGGTTCCTGTTTGACGGGCGACCATGTTACTCCACCATCGTCCGAAAAGCTAATACGGCGCACTTTGGCGCCGCCACCGCTGCGCGAGTTGAAGTAGATTCGCCCGTCGCTTAACTCCGCGATCTGGCATTCGTTGACCTGCCCGGCGCCTTCGGGCACGTTATCACCGTATTGCCAGCTTTTGCCACCATCATCGGAGTAGGCGGTGTAGATATTCCACTTGCCAAAGGGACCTTCGTTGAAGGGCATTAATAGGCGACCAGCATGAGCGCCGCGTTTGAGTTGAATACCGATACCGGGGCCAGAGGCCACGGTTGTTACCCCCGTGGGCCGTTTCACGGAGCGAGTGACTTCTTCCATCTGGCCCCATGTGGCCCCCTCATCGTCGGAGCG
The DNA here is from genome assembly GCA_004172935.1 of bacterium. Lineage (GTDB taxonomy): Bacteria > Armatimonadota > Abditibacteriia > Abditibacteriales > Abditibacteriaceae > Abditibacterium. The sequence goes on from SDZD01000015.1 coordinate 33,142, forward strand.
CACAATGTAGCTTTTCACGATGTCGTCGCCATCGTATCCAGTTTTGATGCCACCGCTGGCTTCCTTCAAATCCTTGGGATAGGACTGGAACATGACCAGCAAGCGTCCTGTTTTCTGGTCGACAACGGCGCAGGGGTTATTGAGAGGACGCAGACCGTCATCGGCGACGATTTGGAGAGGCAACCAGGTTTTGCCGCCATCGGTCGAGCGGCGGGCGATGATTTTGTTCTCGGCCTGATCGCCCATGTTACGGCGTCCCTCGGCGAAGGCGACGAGAGCGCCCGACTTGATGCAGACGATGGAGGGAATGCGAACAGTCGGAAAGCCCTCTTCGCCACCAGAGAACACAGTCGAAAATATGGAATCGCCTTTCATAGTGGTAACGGCGACGGGGCTGGGAGCGGCACACGAAGGCAGCATAAGCGCCACCAGAAACGCCGGAACGAGGAATTTCAGCATAGAACGATTGGCCTCAAGAAATCCACTCGAAGAAGCCCAGCTTTTCGAGGTCGGCGCGCAAAGAGCGCTTCTGCTCGTCGCTCAGAGGCGCGAAAGGCAATCGGGCGCCCCCCAAATCGACGCCGAGCATTTTCATGACAGCTTTAGCGGCAGGCAGGTAGCCATAGGGCACGAGGGTTTGAACAAGTTGCACAATGCGGAGCTGTTCGCGGCGCGCGCTTTCAAGATCGCCGCGAACAAAAGCGTTTTCCATGCGGTGCGCGATGGGAGCCGCGAAGTTGAAAGTGGAGCCGATGGCGCCTTGCGCGCCGAGGGTCATCGCGGCCAGATAAAACTCGTCCACTCCCCAGAACACTTCGTGGCCCAGAGCCACGCTGCGGCATAGTTGGAACTCGCCCAAATCGAAGTTGGTGTATTTGAGGCCCGCAAAAGTGGGGATGACTTCGGAGGCGCGCTGCATGAAGTCGGGCATGGAGAATTTTACGCCCGTCAGAGCCGGAATGTCATAGTAGTAGAAGGGCGTTTGCGGCGCTTCTTTAGCGACTTGAGCGCAGCAAGCAACCAGCATATCGAGATTGGAGGGCTTGAAGTAGGAGGGAGCAACCATCGAAATGGCGCGTGCCCCCAACTGCTCGGCCTGTCTGGCCAGAACTCGCGCATCCTCAAGGCAGTTGCCGCCGACGTGGACAATGACCTCGATTTCGGCGGAGCGGGCAATAGCACACCAACGAGTCGCGAGACGCATCCGTTCTTCGAGGGTGAGCATAGGCGATTCGCCCGTGCTACCGCCGATAAAAACGGTTCGTACATCGTTTTTGATGAGGTGAGAGGCTTGCGCCTCGACATTGCCTAACTCGAGTTGGCCGTTAGAATCGAAAGGTGTATGGGTGGCGGCGACTAGGCCGCGAAGTGGTGTCTGGTTCATGGTTTTGGTTTCGGTTGGATTCGGATGGGGGTAATCAAGCCTGCGCACTAACAAGGGCATCCATGTCGCGTGGTCGCAGAAGCAGCATTAATACAACAGCCAATAGGGTTGGCAAGGCGCATAAAGCAAGGCACAGCGCCAGCGGCACACCGCTATCTTTGAGACGCCCCAACAGTGGGGTGAGATAGGCGCCCGCCGCGATGCCAAAGAAGTTCATCAGGCCATAGCCGGTGGCACGAAAGCGGGGTGGTGCTATCTGGCAGAGAATCGGCATGTTGTTGGCGTCGAACATACCGATGCCAAAGCCGAACAATGCTGCCGCCAAAATCGTGAGCGTTAGCCCCGGTGCCAGCCCTAACCCGACGAGAGCGGGAACGAGCAAGAATAAACCAAGTGCGGAGGTTTGGGTACGACCTCGGATGGTGAGGTTTGAGCGCACATCGGCGAGTCGCGCGCCCAAAATGACGCCCGCGAACGAAGCGGCAGATGTTGATACAGTCGCCCACAATCCCGATTGAGCCTGATCGAGAGCAAAGCGGTCTTGGAGCAACGTTGGCAACCAATTCTTCACGGCCCAGCCCGCCATGCTCGGCAAAGCGAAGCACAATAACAATAGAACGAACGACAGCCATTGGACGGGCGGTTCGACGGTGGATGCTTGAGACGATGCGGAAGATTCATCCTCTACCGTATTGCGGCGTTCGCGCAGAAAAACGAGCAGAACGAAGGCATAGACAACTCCGACAAGACCAAACAGAAAAAAGGCTTTGTGCCACGAGAGCGTCTGAGCAATCCAGCCACCGACACCGCCGAGGGCTTGCCCGGTATAAATGCCCGTCATATGGATGCCGACAGCGAGTGAGCGCGTAGGTCCACGGTGGTAGTCGGTAATGAGGGCCAATCCTGCCGGAATATAAGCCGCTTCGCTGACGCCCATGATGCCACGCAGAATGTAAAGGTGGTTGAAGTCATTGGTGAAGCCCATTAGCAGGGTCACGAACGACCACACGCCCAAACTGCCAACGATGAGCCACTTGCGGTTGAGCCTATCGGCCAGCACACCCGATAATGGCGAACAGAAGGCATAGACCCACAGAAAAATCGCCATCAGTTGCCCGAAATGCTCGGCGCTTTGCAAAGCGGGAATATCGGCTTGCATAGACAACTTCATCGTGGACAGCATTTGTCGGTCGAAGTAGTTGAGAAGCGCGACAGGCCACAGCAGAGCGACCACCGTCCAGGGATTGGCAGCACTGCGCGCGGTGGGCGCCGTAGGCGGGGCTTCGAGAGTTGTCATGGCAAAATGGCAGACTTGTTATTTGGCGTCCCACTTCAAAACACGCGGATTGCGGTGGCCGGGGCGATCTTCGCCGCCAGGGATGATAATCGAGTGGCCCAATGTGACAGCGTTAGTCGTCACGAGGCTAACGGGTAAGGTATCGGAGCGCGTCCAGGCATCGGAGCGCACATCATAAACCCACACTTCACGGCTAAAGCCGGGATGGTTGTCCTTCAGTTCGGCGGAGCGCGAAGAGAGAGCGCCATCGTCGCCTCCGAGAACGCAGATGAGAGAGCTACCGAGATTAGCAACGGGCGCGGCAACCATCGGTGAGGGCGGAGCGGCGATGGCTTGCCAGCCGCCTTTGGGCGAGAACTTCCAGCCATCGCGCAAATAGGTTCGCACCGCTTTACCGGCATCATCGGGCGCTAACGAAGCGCCGCTCCACACATAAAGCGCTCCATTTTGCGCCGAAACGACGGGCAAAATGCGTCCGCCTCCCGGACAGGGTGCCATAACCTTCCACGTAGCGCCCTTTCGCTTTAAATCGAGCGACCACAGCACATCAAGGGCTTGCGTGGAAGCTGGGGTTTCCTGCCCGCCAATGACATAAAGAACATCGTCCAGCAGAGCGGCGGCGCCGAAAGCAAATGTTTGAGGTAGTGCCGGAAGTTCGCTTCGGCGTAGCGCGCCTCCTGTCCATTCGAGGCGGAATACAGCCGTCGAATGGGTATTGGCGTCGCCGCCACCGATGCAAATCAAGCCTTTCTCATCGGAAACCGAGGCGCCATAACCAATAGGGGTTGGAAGCGGAGGAGTCGACACCCACTGCGACGCACCGCGCGGCAACACCCGCACATCGGGATACCAGATTTTTGTGCCGCCCTGATAAAGCGGCACAGGGAAGTTGGCTCCTCCCGCGATGATAAGGGCACCATGCGAGGTGCCCGCATAATGGCCGGAGCGAGGTTCGGGTAGCGATGGCAATTCGCTCCACGCTCCCAACTGGGCATGGGCGGCAACTCCAAGAGTGAGCAATGCCCCGACAGTGAGAACAGGGGCCTTGACTTGAGTTTTCATAGGTAACTGTGCGTCCCCTCCCTGTAGGTGAAGAGCGCCACCTATTCCAATCCCATCTGGAGATTGAAGTTAGAAAGGGCTTCGGTTAAAGGTGGCCTTTTCAGCGGCCACAGCAGTTATCGGGAGCGGTGTGTGGGCTTAAATCAGTTGGAAGCAACCGCGCGTTTAGCTTTGGTTGGCTTTCTGGGTTTGTTGAAGACGCGCTCGGTATAGGTGCTGAGGTGGCGCTCCATTTCTGATTGGGCGCGCGCGACATCGTGGGCACGGAGCGCATCAATGATGGCGAGGTGGTCGGTGATGGAGCTTTGCGCCTTATCGGGGTCGAGCAGCATTCGCGTGCGTGGCGCGCGCAAAAACTCTTGAATGAGCGCGCCGAACTGCATCAGAAGCGAGTTGCCCGCCGCGTGCAGCAAGGCGTGGTGGAAAGCGATGTCGCCATCGGTGCCGAGTCCGCCACGCTCGATGTCGCGCTTCATGTCTTCGACTGCTTTTTCGAGTTTGGCGAAGTCTTCCTCGTCGGCATGGGCCACGATGAGCGGCATTAGCGAGATTTCGAGGGTGCGGCGCGCTTCGAACAGGTCTTCCAAATCGCCACGCGAACGGAGCAGGAACTGCGTTACTTCGCCCAGCGATTCCAGATCGGCTTCTTGCAGAATGGCTCCAGTCTTAGGGCCGCGTTTGATGATGCCAATGGCTTCAAGAACACCCAACGATTCGCGGATGGTGTTTCGGCTCACGCCCAGGTCTTCCGATAGCTCGCGCTCGGTGGGCAATCGATCTCCCGGACCCAGATTATGCTCTTCGATGTAATCGCGCAGCGTTCGCAAAACCTGACGGCTGAGAGGTTGGCGTTTAATGGGTGCAGCGGAAGTCATAATAGAAAGTGTCTCGCCCTGGCTTCAATCCATAATTTTGGCAAAATAGCGCCAATTGGAATCCCTTCAACAACAAGAACTTTATCTTAATTGTCTTTTGGACCTACCAATATTCTAACAGCAGTATGTCAAGTCATGTTGTTTTGGCACTGTCGCAATATATGGATTATTTAACTCAGTCGGGGTCGGCGCCGATGGTGAAGGCTTTATAGTAGGTAGAGGTCGTGTCGCGTTGAGCAAGCAGGTCGAGCTTGACCGATTTAACGTGACCGTCAGCCCACAACGTAGTGGCGGTTTGCAAGTGGCGCTCGGAGATGTTGGCGGTCGCAACTCCCATGTAGCGAGGTTCCGCTGTAGCGATAAGCCCACCGATGGCGCCGGGAGTGCATTGGCTGACTCGGATGCGATAACCGAACGAACCCGCTGTATCGAGAGCCAGAACAGTTGACGCGGGAACTTCAAAGGCCGACAGGCTCACCGAGTAGTCAGTCGCGCCGTTGTCGTTGCTCATGGCGCCGCTACTTCCCGTTCCTACAGCCACATAACCGCAAGCGTTAACGCCATAGCTGCTGGAGGTGGTGCTGGCGGCGGGAACAGCGGGAGCCGGATCGCTGGGGCACTTGAAGATTTGATAGTTCTTGGTGTAGGGTTGGACGGCGTCCATCCACCAAAGTCCAGCCCGCGTGTAATAGAAGGGCATCCTCTCATCGTAATCCTGACTGTATTGCATGAAGCCGAGTCCCATTTGCTTGAGGTTCGACTGACATGAGGAGCGGCGCGCATTTTCGCGCGCCCTGGCGAACACCGGGAACAGGATGGAGGCCAAAATCGCGATGATGGCGATAACAACCAAAAGTTCTATGAGAGTAAATGCCTTTTTCATTTTTGCCTGGGTAAACGGATGTTGATCCATTGTTTTCTTCCCCCTTCAATTGTTCATTGGTTGGACCAATAACAAGCCAGCAGTATGCGCGACGCCTAACACGTGTGCAATAGCTAGAATCAAAAATTTCGCAGCAATTATCGGTGGTTCGTTACACGGATGTTTCGTTATGTTTCTGGGGATGTGAATGGGGAGCCGTACTGCTATAAAAACCACGGACAGACGCGCAATTGCGCGTCTGTCCGTGAAACATGTAGCGTTGCCTTACCCTTTTATGACTGCGATGGCACGACTCGGAAGAGTTCGGCGAACAAGGGCGAGAACGAGCGCGATACGGGCAGCAAACCGAGGGTTTGCAGTTCGCGGGCGCTCTGGCGGTTACGGTCACGGGCGCGCTCCCAAAATTCGCGGGCGTCGCCACCGGGGAACATGGGGTCGAGTTGCGAGATGTGGTCGAGGATGAGGCCGATTTTGGCGTCCATCTCCTCTTTACCGAAGATGGAGTAAAGACTGGCTTCTTCGACTCGCCATTCGAGATAGCCGCCGCGATACAGCCAACGCTCGAACTTCAGGGCGCCCGATTGTTCGAGGGGACCAGCTTCATGCTCGAACACCTGTTCGCACACTTCATGGGTGCCGTGTGGGTCGCTGAGTTCGCCTGTCATCATCACGACATCGGGTTTAGTAAGTTGCAGTGCATTGCGCATGATAGTCCAGTCGGCTTCGCCGGGAGCAGTGCGACTGGCACCATCGCCGTAGAAAGGCAGGTTCAGAAAAATGGGCTTCGCGCCCATTTTGCGGCAAGCATCAGCCGCTTCGCCTTCGCGCACAAGGCGCTTCAATTCGCGTAGTAGCGGGGCATCGGCGGCACCGGATTCGCGCTCAAAGATGGAGAAGCGCACCTCATTGACGGCGTCTTCCAGCGATTTGCCGGGTTCTAGGGTTTCTTCCAAATAGGCGATGAGGCGCGGATGGCGAGCGCGCAACAGCGCCAACACATCTTTATCGCGCACAGCGTTGGCGCCCGAAACGCCGTAAGCGACATAAACGCGGTTGCCGCGCGCGGCGAGTTTGAGCAAAGTGGCGCCGCAGCAAATCACGTCGTCGTCGGGGTGTGGCGAAAGACACAAAACCGTCTTGTTAGAAGGCAACGTCGCGTCGTCATCCATACGCCGCTTCAAATCGGTTTCGACGTTGACGATTTCGCTCGGCTCGAAACCGCTGAGCGACCATAGCGGGGTACGGCGTTCGAGAGCGGCGCGGATAATGGCTTGTGGGGTGCCGGGCGAAGCGCTCTGGCGTTCGGGCAACTCGGAGGCGGCGTTTTCATCGAGCCAGAAGGTGGCATTAGGATGTTCGCGCAAGAAAGATGCGGGCACTTTCGAGGTGATTTTGCCCGTCATTGCTTCGGCTACGATGTCGGCTTTTTTGCGGCCCGATGCCAGCATGGCGATTTCGCGTGCCGAGCAGATGGTGCCAACGCCCATTGTGATGGCGCGCGCGGGCACGTTCTCGATGCCGAAGAAGTCGCCCGCCGCATCGTTGCGTGTCAGGTGGTCGAGTACCACGAGGCGGGTGCGCGATTCCTGCGATGAGCCGGGTTCGTTGAAACCGATGTGTCCGGTGCGTCCGATGCCCAGCAATTGGAAATCGAGGCCACCAACAGCCACGATAGCCTCTTCGTAGGCGCGGCAATCGGCTTCGACCTGCTCGGTGGCGCGCGGGCGCCCATCGGGGACGTGAGTGTTTTCAGGCGCGATGTCGATGTGATCGAATAACTGCTCGTTCATGAAACGCCGATAGGATTGGAGCGCATCGGGAGCGAGCGGAAAATACTCGTCGAGGTTGAAAGTAGTGACGCGCGCAAAGCTGAGTCCCTCTTCGCGGTGCAGACGAATCAGTTCCTTGTAAACGCCAATGGGCGTGGACCCCGTCGCCAGCCCCAGAACGGCGTCGGGCTTGCGCCGCACCAAATCGGCGATGCGGGCGGCGACTTCACGGCAAAGGGTTGGGTAATCAGCGCGAATTTCGAGGTTCATAACAAGACGAGACAGGTAGCCTTACAAGGCAAGTGGCATCAATGCAGCGCCCACGACAGGTTCGTAGCGCGGCTGCAAAAGTTCGATTCCCGGCAACGAGTTGGCGAGGCTATCCCGGATTTCGGGCGCGTTTTCGATGAGTCCTCCTGCCAGAGCCAGTTGCTCCAATCCAAGAGGCTTCAATATCGCGCGCGCAGTTGCAGCGAGATGGATGCCCGCCTCGCTCAGCAACTGTGCGGAAACGGCATCGCCTTCGCGGGCGGCTTGAAGCACGAAAGGCACAAAGGCGGCGATACGGTCGCGGGCGAAAGTAGGGGCGTAGATAACGCCAACCAAAGCGTTCAAATCGGGGACTTCAAAATGTTGGAGCAGATACCCCGACAACGGCGTGGAAGCTCCAGCGCCATCAATGGCGGCAACGGCGGCACGGATGCCACTTTCGCCGAGCCAGAAGCCACTGCCGCGATCTCCCAGCATCGGCCCCCAACCATCGGCGCGGGCGCGCTGGCCGCTTTGGTTTTGGCCGAAACAGTTGGCCCCGGTGCCCGCGATGAGGACGGCGCCGCCGTTGTTCTTGAGTTCATCGGGTCCAAAGGCGCCAACCAGAGCGGCAACGACATCTTCATCAACGGCGATGCTGGCGCCATAGCGAACTCCGAGCGCGGTTAGCCACTGCGCTTTTTCGTGCTGGCCGGTGACACCCGCGAGGCCGAAACCGAACGACTCGACCTGATTGAGCACGCCTCCCGCCTGTTCGAGCGCGCCATCAATAGCGACATGGATATTTTGCAACGCGCCTTCCAAACCGAGGTTGTACAGGTTGCTCGACCCGCTTTTGGCCTGCGCTAAAACTTGGTTGCTATCGCCGCCAACTATTACAGCGCGCGTCGTTGTTCCGCCGCCATCTACCCCAATACGAAAAGAAGACATAGTCCCTGTTTAATCGGCGCGCCCGACACCCCGCGCTACTCATTTCCATTATAGCGACAACGGCCCCCTCCTAACAGGTGTCAGTTAGTTAAAAATAGAGTAAATGTTTCCAATTTAACTGTGCTTACAAAACGACGAAAGGTACGCGCGAATTCGCGCGTACCCTTTGAATGGCCGAGGGAATTAACGAGTCAACTTCGGGTCGAACCACACGCTCCAATCGGTGCCAATGCCATCGCCGCCGTCTTCGGTGATGAGTTCGAGCGTTTTAACTCCGCTCACATTCACCTGAAGTTCGCGAGTGTCTTCTCCTTGCACCAGAGGCGAGCGGTATAGCTCTTTGCCATCGCCTTTGACGACGAACACCACGCTATTGCCGCCACGCTGCAAACCACCAAGGGCAGAAAAGCGCTTCCATTTTCCGCCCAGATCAAAAACGATGCGCGATTTGGCGTGGGCGAAGATGCCTTTCTCGTATACCTTTTCCTCGGTGCGCAGCAGCGGAAAATCGCCGCTATTTTCGGTCAAGGCGCGATTACGAGTTGGGCGACCATAACCGACCTGTGCGCTGGTCCACGCCAGATCGCTGAGGAACGCGCTCTTGGAAGCCGCCGAAACGTTCGCGGGCGAAAGGTAACTCTTAGGTTCCGGTGCCCCCAAGCGCTCGATGTCGAGGGCCATCGCTTTCACTTCGGGCGAAGCACCGGGCACTGCCGCGAGAGCGCGTGCCGATTGAATAGCCTCAGCGCCATTGTTCTGGGCTAAAAGCTTGAGAGCCGGAGCGAGAGTTACTTCCGGCGCCATTGGTGGCATCTTGTCGGGCAATGGGGGCAATTCCAAATCGGTTGGCGGACGGTTCGACTTTTCGCGCGTGAACAGATCACCGTATTCGGTGTTGCGGTCGATGTAACCACCGATCTGCATCCAGAATTGGTCCTTATCGGTTCCGGCTTCCCAGTCGCGGCGAACGGGTTCTTTTCCGGCAGTGCGCGTAAATCGCGCCGTGAGCGGCTCAGACCATTTGCCATCCGCAGTCCGCACCCAGGCGTTGCCAAAGCTGGCGCGGCGTGTGGCCTGTGCGTTATGGGCGAAGTCTTCGATGAACGAGTAGAAACCAGTCAATTTCGCTTCGGTGCGGGGGCGGCGCCACGCAGAAATCAGAGTCCATTTTTTCAAGTCATTGCGGTAGAAATAACCTGCGAAAATAGAGGCATCGCCATCGGGCTTCACCGTCACCAGAAACCGCTGCTTCTCGCCGGTGTTCCAATCGAATTTCAAATGCGAGTGGCCCCCGGTGCCCTCGCCGCCGAAACCACCGGCAAACACCTTGTCGCCTTTGGCTAACAGGCCGGAACGATCTTTTTCTTCGACTTTATCGCGCGACATGCCTTCGGTGGCGTTATCCCACACGGAGAAAATGACGCGGCGCTGAACGGGGCTGGTAACCTGCATTCCGAAGTAGCCGCCGCCAAAGCCGATGGCGCAGTAGTAGCTGGAGGAAGGATTAGTTTGAGCAGTGACCTCGTTGTAAAACGCTGTCACCGTCTCTTCTTTGGGCAACTGATAGGTCAGATGCACCGAGGTTTGGCCGCGCCAGTGGGTGAGGTTGAAGCCCTGCTTGGAAACAATCGTGGCCGCAGCGGGGCCATCCAACACCAGAGTTTTGATGTCGCCAAATGTTGCCCCCGATTTCTCGACGCCCTCAAGCGCGATACGATAGAAACCCGGCTTGGTGATGTTGACCGTACCGAAATCAACGGTTTGTTCCGCTCCGGTGCCAGTGCCCTTGGTAGTAAGAATAAAGTTTTGGCCGTTAGCCGAATCGGGATTGAGTCCCCTAATGGACAGGCGCCAACTTGCGCTTGCCCCTGCGGGCAAAGTCATTTTGAGCGCGGCCTGAAGAGCGCCTGTATCGCGCAAGTCGCCGTACCAGACAAGGCTCTGGGTTTTGTCATCCCATCCATAGGCTCCGTCGCCTTCGCGCACGTCGATGCCATCCAGTTTTGGCTCGGACATAGCGGTGAAAGCTGGAATGTTAGCAGGCTCGGCGTAAGCAGCGCAGGAACTGAGAGCGACACAAGCGCCCAAAGCAGTGAGAATTTTGGTTTGCATGACTAAGGTTTTTAATGAATGTCGAAGTGCCACTTTCTAGCGCGCGCTTTTTAATTGCGCATTCAGTCGAATGGCCTTCCTGGGTGTTAATTTCAAATCGGTGGTGGCAAGGCCGTAGCGAACTTTGGCGGTACCATTGGTGTTGCCGTGGATGGTCGCTGTGGTGAGGGCGCCGTCTTTCCAGGCGATGTCTACAGTGGCGCCGCCACGAGCGCGCAAACCAGTGATGGAGCCAGTGGGCCACGCTTTAGGCAAAGTGGGTAGCAACACGATTTCGCCCTCGTGGCTTTGCAACAGCATTTCGGCAATGCCCGCCGTGACGCCAAAGTTGCCGTCGATTTGCATTGGAGGGTGCAAACCGAACAGATTTGGGCAGGTGTTACGCGGCGAGAACAGGTTCTGCACCATGACGTGGGCGTTTTCGCCGTCGTGCAGACGGGCGTAAAGCGATGTGCGCCACGCGAACGACCATTCGCGCACGTCAGAGTTGGCGGCGATGCCGCGCGCGTCGAGCGATACTTTGGCGGCTTTGGCGAAATCGGGCGTTGTGTTGACGCTGATCTGACGCCCTGGAAAGACGCCGAACAAGTTCGAGGTGTGGCGATGGTGATCGTTGGGGTCGTCCTTGTCTTCCATCCACTCCTGCAACTGTCCCCACTTACCGATTTTCGGGCCGACCAACTTATCGCGCATGATAGCGACTTTGGCGGCGTATTCTTTATCTACGCCCAACACCTTGGCGGCATCAAGATAATTAGAGAACAAATCCCACACGATTTGCTGATTGTAGGAAACGCCATCTTCACGCGGACCGTGTTCGGGCGACCAGCCGTGTGGCACCACAAGCCGGCCATCGGGCAGGGTCTTAAGATGGTCTTCCCAGAACTGCACCGTCTCTTTGATGATGGGGTAAGCGACAGTTCGCAGATAGTTGGCATCAAGCCCGAAAGCGTAATGCTCCCACAGGTGCTGGCAGTACCAGGCGTTGGCGGTATCGTCCCAGTTCCAGCCCATGCCGCCCATCGTGTTGTGCGAGGTGCGGATGGCAAAGCCGCGCGTCGTCATGGCCCCCGTCGGCGTTTTCCAGTCGGACGAAGCCGCCGTGGTTTTGCGCCATGCGGGAAGTTGGCTGCGAATCAGGTCGATGAATGGGACATGGGTTTCGGAGAGGTTAGTAACCTCAACCGGCCAGTAGTTCATCTGGATGTTGATGTTGGCGTGGTAGTCAGAGTGCCAGGCGGGGGAGTTGGAATCGTTCCACAATCCCTGCAAGTTAGCGGGCAAAGTGCCGGGACGCGAACACGAAATCATCAAGTAGCGCCCGTACTGGAACAACAGATTTTCGAGTTCGGGGTCGACGGCCTTGAAAGCCTCGACGCGGCGTTCGTCGGTGGGCATGGCCTTTTGAGCAACCGATGAAGCGCCGAAGTTGGCTTGCACTCGACCGAACATAGCTTTGTAGTCGCGGACGTGGGCCGCTTTCAAGGCATCGAAGCCTTGTTTGGCTGCGCCATCGAGTTGCTTCTGCAAATCGGGCATCGCTCCCCGATAACCCGCCGCGTAGTTCATGGCGTAGTTGGTGCCCGCTGCCAATAAAATTACCGCTTCATCGCAGTTCTTCAGTTGCACTCCATCGGGGGTGGTTTGCACCTGGCCGCCGCGCGTTAGAACAAGGGCGCGGGCCTGATAGCGGAGGCCATTACCAAGCGTGCCTTCGAACGAAAGGGTAGTGCCCTGCCCCGCTGTTTTTTCTTCGTGCGCGCCTTTGAGTTCGATGAGGCCCGAAACCGAAGCGGGTTTGCTGGCAGTCCAGCGCATCGCCATCACCTGAGCGGGGGCACTACTAAAAACCTCGCGGGTGTGGGTGACGCCGTCGCGGGCGAAGGTGGTGCGCGCCGTCGCGTTTTGAATATCAAGTTCGCGTCGGTAGTTTGCGACTGGCACAGCAACGCTTTTTAAATCGACGCCCTTCAGCGCGATGTCGGCGAGTTGGAAATGCGACTCACCGTTGTTCTTCAGGAAATCGAAACGGTAAAAGCGATAGGGCGTGGCGTTGTTAAAGGAGTAGGTTTTTTCCTGTCCTCGCATTGCAAACGACGCCTCATTTTCGCGGCTATCGAGAGTCGTCCAGCTTTTGCCGTCCTGAGAGCCAAGAAACTTCCAGTAGCGCGGGTCACGGTTCGGGACATCGTTGGCACTGGTGAAAGAGTACTGCGACACAGCGGCCAACGGAGTCGCGCTGGCGACTTGCCAACTCACGGTTTGCCCACCGTGTTCAACAGTCCATTTGGTGCTGGCATCGCCATCCGTGGATGCCGCAACCCCCTCCTGCGGATAAAAAGGTTTCTGCCCACTGGGCGACGATACGACGGTTTGCGTAATGCCACTCAGAGAAACGAACAGGTCGCCGAAGGCTTGATAGGCCCCCATGCCCGCCGTCTCATAATCGCCAGATGGGTTCTCATCGCCCGTCCATAGGCTGATTTCGTTGAAAGCGAGACGTTCGCGTTCGACGCCGCCAAATACCAGCGCCCCTAACCGACCATTACCAATAGGCAACGCCTCGTTCATGGCGTTTTTGGCGGGCTGGCGATACCATAACGCCAGAGCGGTATTGTTGGGGGTCAGCGAAGTGTTCGTTTGTTGAGCCATGACCACACACGAGTTAGGAATTAAGGGTGATGCTGCCAGCAAACAGGTTAGGAGTCGTTTGTTCATCTATACCTTCGAAACGCAAAACATACCCATAGACACTTCACTAAAGCATATGAGGCGCTTATATTTATCTGAAATTCAACAGGTCAAGCACATCCAAGCGTGCTTGATCTGGTATTAATAAGGGCGAATTTATAAGAGCAAAGAGAGAGATAGAGCCCCAACGAAAGAGCCTGTTAACGACTTATTCGTTGGGTTGCACTATCATATCGCTTGACTGGGTTGTTTTAGCGGGGGCTGAAAGTGGCCGAGTAACCCGGCACTTCGGTTCCAGCCGCTCCATAGTTCACTCCGGCGACAGTGGTGGGCGTTTGAGCCGCCAATCCGGTGCTGATACCATCGGTTTTAAGCCACTTCACGTGACCATCGGCGAAGGCGTAGTTAGAGCCTTCGAAGTGGCGTCCGAACTTGCCGCTTTCGGGGCTGGTGCCATCGAAGCGGCCATCGGGCGTCACGCCGGGAAAGTAACCCGTCGCGTAATAGGGCGACGAGGTGCCGCTACCGGGTTGCAGGTTGTTACTGCCCTTGCCCGTACCTGCAGGCGAGTAGCCGCCGCCCACATTGGCATAATCGGCGTCGATAGGCGGGTTGAAAGTGGATTCACGAATCTCGAATGCGAGAATGGTTTTGGTCGGAGTGGTGAAGGCCGCGATCATTGGCCCCGGCCAGTTGTTCAAAAATGAGGTCAGCGACAAGGAATAGGGAATCGCGGAGTTGTAGGCATAGGACAAACGAGCAACACCAGTCGCAGCCGAAGAAGAATCGCTGGGACAGCGGAACACTTCGATGCTCTTGACATAAGGAGCGATAACGCCCGCCCAGCCGCGCCCACGATAATCTCCAGAAACTTTGCCTTTGGGCAGTTGCTCGTCGTAGTCCTGCGCGTACTGCATGAAGCCAAGACTGACTTGCTTGAGGTTCGAAAGGCAGGAGGTGCGGCGCGCATTTTCGCGCGCCCGCGAAAATACGGGGAAGAGGATCGCAGCAAGAATCGCGATAATTGCGATGACAACCAAAAGTTCTATTAATGTAAAAGCGGACTTACGAAATGATTGCATTTTGATGTTCCCGCTGCCCAGTTTTGCTTTCCTATAAATACTGACAGCTGTTAGAAACTCCATCAATTATACCCACAACCATTGAAATTTAAACAGCTTCGCGTTCAAATTTTTCGTGCGGTAAATAGGATGGCTCTCGGCAGCCTTGCCCGAAGACAAGTTCAAGATGCTGTCATTATACACAGCGAATATTACAGTCTCCTTTCGCAGAGCTTTATTTTTCGTTGCAATTGCTATTTTAGTCAGCCTCCATTAAATCTATGGCATTCGGCGCCCGCTCAGGTCACCACGCCCAGTTCGGCGATGGCGATATGGCTCGCCTCGGCCACTTTCTCGCCTGTGAAGCGGAAATAGCGCGCACTGTGCGGCACTGGAAAGTTCACGGTTTGCAGAATCGGGTTGGCGGCGATGTTTGAAAATTCGCCGTGCCACACCTCCTGCCAGTTCTGCCCGTCGGCGCTCACTTCGAAGCGGCCTGCTGTCACCATGCCGCGCGCGGTGCCATCTTGGCGTGGCAGATAAGTGAAGCCCTTCAAATTCAGCGTTTCGCCCAAATCGACGGCGATGCTTTGCGGTGGGGCGATTTCACCTTTCTGACCATCGTGGGTATGCCACAGCGTGTTCGGCTTATCGTCGATAGCATTCGTAGCGGGGCCAACTTCCGCCGTGACCGATAGCACTTTCCACTTCGCTTTCGAGATGCCGAAGCTGGCAGTCGCCACCTCGCCAGCGTTGCCGCGCGCATCGAAAACCCGCGCCCGCACTGTCCCACCATTGGCGAAGGCGACCGGAGCAACAAAGACAGGCGAGGCAGCGGTTGGTTCGCTGCCATCGAGCGTGTAGCGCACGACTCCCCTGCCCTCGCCAACACGCAGCATTCCGTTTCCGTCGCGCACGATCTGGGGCGCTTCGAGGGTGGTGGGCTGCAAATAGAGGCCGAAAGTGGCGAGGACGGGCGCAACCAGAGCGTTGAGGCGCAAACGCACTTTGGAGGTCGTGACTGGTGAGGCTAAACGGTCGAGGCGTTTGAAACCTACGCTTTGCTTAGTCAACACTTCGCGCCAGGCGTTGTTCTCCCAGACATCAACACTGAACCCATCGAGGCGCTGGCCAAGTTCGACCACTTCCTGCAACATCACCACATCGAAGCTAATCGGACGTGGAGTCTCAAACACGAGGTCGGCTGTTTTCGCGCCATCGGGCGCGACCCAGAAGGTTTCGCGGCGCGAGTCCAAAACGTTCTTCGCCGCAAAACTGCCGTCGCGAGTCGCCGAAGCCGTCACTTTCGCTTTCGCCAACAAGTTGGCGGCGAAGGTCTCGTCCAGAATGCGGCGCATTTCGCGCGCGTTTTTGGCGTCGACTTCGCCGATCAAGCCTCTGGGAGTGGGCGGAAAGTTCAGGTTCAAATCGGCGCCGCGCCCGACTGCATTGTAATAGATGTCCACCAACTGATTCGGGGTTTTAACGCGCGAGTCTTCGGCGGCGTGATAAAACCAACCGGGCCGAATGGAAACGTCCACTTCAGGTGGATGCCACTTAGCCCCAATGCGTTCACCAACTCCTAGCTTTTGTTCAGTTGCCGGAGTTGTAATAGCATCCCCTGGAATTGTGGCCCAGACTGTTTCGGCAGATTTACCAGCCTCGTTACCAATCCAGCGAATATCGGCGCGCTCATCACCGAAAATCACCGCGTTCGGCTGGAGTTCACTAACCATTTTGCGAATGCTCTCCATGCCGTAGTAAGTCCGAGAATCTATCGAGCGCTTTTCGCGGGCACCGCCATAGTAGCCATCGCCGCCATTGGCTCCATCCATCCACACCATGAATAGCGGGCCGTAGTTGCTCAACAGTTCGCGCATCTGGTTGTGGTAGTAATCGACGTAAGCCGGACGACCATACTCGGCGTGGTTGCGATCCCACGGCGACAGATAGACGCCGAATTTGAGTCCAGCACGCTGGCACGCCTCGGAAATCTCGCGCACCACGTCGCCTTTGCCGTTTTTCCAGGGCGAGTTTTTCACCGAATGCTCGGTGTATGCGCTAGGCCACAAACAAAAGCCGTCGTGATGTTTGGCGGTCAGCACCACGCCTTTGAATCCGGCGGCTTTGAGGTCGCCGACGATCTTATCGGCGTTGAAATCAATGGGGTTGAACAACTTCTCCGACTCGTCGCCATATCCCCACTCACGCCCCGTGTAGGTATTAAGGCCGAAATGCAAAAACGCATAAGTCCCCATTTCATGCCACGCCACTTGCGCGGGCGAAGGCACAGCCCCATAAGGAGCCGGACTATTGGTGGGTAATTTCATGGGACGCAATGGCGTTGTAGGGCGCGCACTCAAAGGCGCAAGCTGCCCGCCGCTAATAATGGCAAGGGTTGTCACACCCAACAAGCGTTGGAAAGTCGAGGCATTCATCGTGGGCCAATGGATATACGAAAAAATTATCGCGCCAAAGTAGGGTCGAGCCATAGGCCCCAGTCGGAGCCAACGCCGTTGCCGCCGTCTTCAACGCTCAGTTCGAGCGTGTTCACACCTTTAACATCGACATCAAATGGCAGTGCTTCGCCTTCGCGAACCATTTTGCTGCGCCACAGCTCTTTGCCATCGCCAGTGACGACGAAAACGACCGTGGCACCTTTACCCTGCGCAGCTCCCCCTGTGCCAGTCAGTCGGCCCCATTTGCCCCCCAAATTGTAGGTGTGCTTCGCGGGGGCATGGGCATAAATGCCGCGCGCGTAATATTTACCCGCCGCATTCAGCAACGGACTATTGGCCTCATCCTCTCCAACTGGCAAGCGATTGTAGGTTGGCCTCAGCCAGCCAACGCTCGCCGACGAGGGTTTGGCTTCGGAAAGGTAAAGCGTGTTTCCGGTGGCATCGGCGGGCGCAGGGCCAACTTTGGCGTCGAAGTTCGCCAACTGGACGCGAGCCATTTCCAAAATATTGGCAGCGGCCTTTTGCGCTTCGAGCGATTTAATCATCGCCTCGACTGCCGCGCGATTGCGAGAAAGCACCGCCGTTTCCAGTGGCATCAACTGCTGTTGCGCGTTCCAGGCATCCAGATCAACGACTCCTTCTGCCGAGACATTGTAGGGGTATTCGGGCGAAGTTCCGCGCCCTGCTGCTGCCGAACTGGCGGCGCCGTTGGCCTGTAATGTCACTATGCGCAGAGTTCCACTTTTGCCTTTGACGAGGGCGTTGCAGTTAATTGAGAAACGCCCATCCTTATCGGGAATAGCGGTCGCGGTGGTGGCGTCGTAATCCTGCCCTCCAGTGGGGTCCATGTAAGCGATGACTCCATAAACAGCGGGGTTCGCCGTCACCTTCGCCGAATAGGTGATGGTTTTGCCATCGGTCGAATATTTGACCTCGCTCAAGTTGGCGTTTGGCTCGCCATCAATGCCCTTGATCGAACCCGAAAAGCTGGGATGCGAAGCCAGACGCAACGCCTCGGAGAAGGGCAGAAAGGAGCCGTGCCCCTTGCTTTCGGTGTTGGCATCGCCGCGTAGCTCTTCGCCATAAGTGCGGTTGCCCGAACCCATCAGAGATTTGCCCCAACCCGCCTGGTCGGGACGCTCCAAATCGTGCGGCATAGAAAGCGCGTGGCCCAATTCGTGGGCGATGCCGCCGATGAAGATGGAGGAGTAATGGCCCAGGGTGATGAAGCCATATTGCCCGCTATGCACTTTGTTGGCTTCGGAGACATCGGTAAGACCATCAATGCTTAAAACTGGCGAATCGGATTGCCACGCTGTACCTTTGCGCGTCGTACCCGATGCGTAGTAAGGGCTGCTGCCCGTCGCCGAACGCTTCTCAGCATCCCAATCGGTGAGGTTGCAGAAGATGAGGAAAGTTTCCTTGTCGCCATCAATACCGGCTTTTTTGAGCGCAGCTATCGAATCTCTGCGGATTTCGTCGCCGGTATCGCCGCTGTATTTGTCGCGCGTCTTGTCGCCGCGCGCAACGAACATTTCCAGCATCCCGTCGGCATCCTTCTTCATCTTGAAAGTGCGCGGACCAAATCCATTACGTTCCATTTCGCGGGCATAGAACGCCTGAATGTCGATCATGATTTTCGAGAGGCGCTCGCGATACAACGGCGCGGGTTCACGGTCGCCGGGAGTCCAATAAACAATGCGCAGGAATCGGTCGCCCTTCACCGGATTCTGTGCCTGCCAACCATCGAGAATCGCGCGCGCTGCGGGCGCCTGTACCGCGAGTTCCGCCCCGGCGGGTGCCGCACTACTAAGGCGCACGGGCCACTGAATATTTCCCACTTTTTGTTGCGCTTGCGCACACGCTGGGAGAACTGATGCGGCGAGTAGACCGCCCGCCAAAAGCATGATATTCTTGTTCATAAATTTCGAGGCTAAAGATTGAAGATGGATGGTGAAAACCCCAATAAGATCATTATCCACAGGGAAATTCCGAGGCGTACCGTTCGACAGATGCAAACAACTCCGAGCAAACCTAACTGGTGTCAGCCAGTATGACCAATCATCTCGCCAATTGTTCTGATTTTTTGAAAATTTCCAGAGTCATCCGCCCTCTTTATCGCAGCAACGGGTCGCGCAGCATCACCCATGTTTTCTGCTCCTGATTGGCAACGACACGCAACGCTTTGATTTTCGTAGGGTTGGCGAACTCGGCTTCGGCACTGCCATAGGTAAAGGGCGCGACTTTGCGAAATGTCGCTCCATCTTCGCTGATTTCTAAATCGCCGCCAAGCAGTTGGTCTTTGGTGCCATCGCGCGCCCCCGAAGCGAGCGAAATTCTGCGCACGCGGACAGGTTCGCCCAATTCCCACGTCGCCAACACACCACTTTTGGGATAGCCCGCAATCCAGAACAACGTATCATCGTCCCAGTCGCCCGCCATTGCAGCGGTGTTGGATTGGTAGGCTTCGTATGGCGAAGTCACTGTCAAAGCGGGTTCCAATCGTTCGGATTTGACGAGGGTGATGTTGCCACGCACGTTGTCGCCTTCGGGGGCGGCCAAAGTCGCGATAACAGACACTTTCGCATTGGCTGCAACGGCGGGAACAGTGAATTTAGCGACCGCACGGTCGCCTTTATTCTGGATTTCGGCCAACCCGGCTTGTGCAACCGGGGATCCATTGATGAGTAACACCATCTTATCGAGACGCAATGGCTTATCTCCGCCAGTGCGCCGAAATACCGCACGCCACACGCCACCCGATGCCAAATTCCCCGTCGCATCATAACTGAGGTCTACAGGTTCGGCTTTGAGCTGACCTTCTTTCCAACTTCCAATCGGCTCGGCTTTGGCGCCCACGACGAGGGTACTGCCGCGCCCATCGAAGAAAGTACGCACACGCAAACGCCCCGCATCGCGGCCATCGAGCACGAATGGTTTGCTGTAGCGCGGCGAGGTAGCAGTGGGAATGGTGCCATCGAAGGTGTAACGTACTTCGGCGTTGGCGAAGGGAACGTTGATTTGAACCACTCCAGCTTTGAGCGTCACGGCATCGGGAACAGGCACACGGAAAAAGGTGTTGGCGAAAGCGAGGCGTTGATATTCGTCGGCATCAAGGCGCGAAGAGAAATCATCGAAATTGCGCTTTTGCTGCGGAGTCCAGGCAACTTCGCAAGTAGCCAGCAAACGCGGCCAGATTTTGTAGTCGGCGGCTTGCCAGTAGTTGTCGATGGAAACGACTTCTCCTTTCCATGGCCGCACAAACTCAGCCCACATCCCGGCTTGCACACCGCGAATGCGCTCTTTTTCGGCGGTAGTCAGGTTATTGCTGTCGGCCAGCGGGTCGAACGAATAAATGCGCGGGATGGTCACGTCGCCCGCCCACCAGTGCGACTGCGGTTCGCCGACGGCGCCACCATAACCCATATCGAGGTAGGAATAACCACCGGGAATCATAACAACGGGAAAGCCACGTTTTGCCGCATCATATCCCGGCCCTGCGCCCGTCCACGACATAATCCCAGTACCCCGACTCAGCCTATCGTCCATGACTTCGTTCCAGCCGAACAGCTTTTTGCCGTGTCTGGCGACCACACCTTCGAGCCGCTTGGTGAACGCCATCTGAACTTCGTGCAGGTTTTTGATGTTGCCCTGCGCCATCACCTCTTTGATCTGCGGGTCTTTGGACCACGCATCATGATTAACCTCATCGCCGCCTATGTGGATATATTCGAATGGGAAGAGCGCCGCGATCTCATCGTAAACCTTGTCCACAATCGCCAATGCTTCGGGGCGAGTCGGTGAGATGACATTCGAGGTGAAGCCCTGCGCCGAAACTCCCTCGCCAGATACTTTGGGAGCGGCTTCGGGATAAGCCGTGATGAGTGCGAGCGCGTGACCGGGTAAATCGACTTCGGGCATGATGTCGATATGACGAGCCTTGGCGTAGGCGATAATGTCACGAATTTGCTCCTGTGTGTAAAAACCACCGTAGCGTGTGTGCGTTTCCTCGCGCACATTTGGCAGGGCCGTTTCGCTGCCGCGCCATGCCCCCACTTCGGTCAACTTGGGCAACGCCTTAATTTCCATGCGCCAGCCCTCGTCGTCGGTGAGATGCCAGTGAAAAACGTTCAGCTTGCGCGCAGCCATGTTGTCCAGCAAATGCTTGACGTACTCAACGCCGAAGAAATGGCGCGCATCATCGAGCAGAAAACCACGCCACGCGAAACGAGGCTTGTCTTCGATGGAGACTGCTGGCACATCCCAGTTAATGCCCTTCGTCGGCTTGGACGCCGCCGCTTGAGGCGGCAACAACTGGCGTAAGGTCTGCCCACCGTAAAACAACCCCGCCGAGTTAGCCGCAACAATACGCACGCCGCGCGAACTCGATTCCAATTTGTAACCCTCCTTTCCAAGCGCCCCCTGAAGAGCCGGGGCCAAAACCAGAGTAATGGCAGCCACACCGGAAGCTTTGATAGGGAGCGCAAATCCGGTTGCAGCGCGCAGTTGCATTGCCAGCGTTTGGGCTTCGGTAGCAGCGGCTCCGCTTGCGACCAGAACCGCATTAGAAGTGAGGCGAAAAGGCGCTCCCGGCAACACCTGCATCGAAGCGGGCAAAGGAATTAGTTTGGTATCGGCATAAACCGAAGTGGGCGCCCATAATAAGGGCAAGGCGATGGCGGCGAGGAAAGGCGCAACAAGCTTCATTTCGAGTGGAAAAATAGGGGTTCAGTGCTGGGGTTGATCGTTGTATTTTTGTTGAAGGCGGGCGAGTTCGGCCTTCAGAGCGCGGATAACTTCGGCGTTTTTGGGGTCGTCGTAGATGTTGTGCAACTCGTGCGGGTCGCTTCGTAGGTCGTACAGTTCCCAGTACGGCTCGACGGGCGGGTTGAGTTGCGTGGCCCCCTGCACTCCCAACAGCTTGCAATAAAAATAAATCAACTTGTGCGTGGCGGTGCGAACGCCATAATGAGCGGCGGTGTTGTGTTCGTCGCCGTTAACCCAATAGCGATAATAGAAGGTGGTCTGCCAATCGCGCGGGGTTTCGTCGCGTAGCATTGCCCGCCCACTTATGCCCTGCATTTCGGGCGGAATGGCAACTCCGGCATAATCGAGGAAGGTGGGGGCGAAATCTACATTGGCGAGGAACTGCTGGCGCACACTGCCCGACTTAATTTCACGTGGGTAGCGCACGAGGAAGGGCATTTTGACGGTTTCCTCGTAGAAAAAGCGCTTGTCGAACCAGTCGTGGTCGCCCAGAAAAAAGCCTTGGTCGCTGGTGTAAACCACAACTGTATCTTGCGCGAGGCCGCTTTCATCCAGATAATCGAGGAGGCGTCCCACCGAATCATCTACGCTCTGCACACAGCGCAAATAGTCCTTGATGTAGGTTTGATAGTACCAGTTGCGCCGCTCCTTCTCGCTCAAGTCTTCGGGCGGTGTGGCCCCCTTGGTATCGGAGAGGTTCAAATCGCGGGTCACGCGCATTTTGGCAGCGGCCCCAGCCGGGCGCCCCGCATAATCATCATCGAAGGTTTCGGGCAAAGGGATTTCGACGCCATCATACAGGTGCTGATATTTCGCGCTGGGCACCCATTTACGATGCGGCGCCTTGTGATGCACACAGAGGTAAAACGGCCTGTCTTTGTCGCGTCCTTCTTTCAACCATTTGAGCGCGAGGTCGGTTGTAATGTCGGTGATGTAGCCGGGGTGCAGCTTTTCACCTTCGGGGCCATAGAATTTGGGGTCGTTATAGGCGCCCTGCCCCGGCAGAATTTCCCAGTAATCGAAACCAGCAGGGTCGCTGTTGCCACCACGACCCAAATGCCACTTGCCGATAAGAGCCGTGTTATATCCGGCGGCTTGCAGCAACTTCTGAGTTTGAATTGGACGACGACTATCGATGTTTTCCCAGCCGCGCACGCCATTAACATGGCCGTACTGCCCGGTCATGATGGCCGCGCGGCTGGGTGTACAAATGGCGTTGGTGCAAAGGCAATGCTCTAAACGCGCGCCGCCCTGAGCGATGCGGTCGATGTTAGGCGTCTTGTTGATGCGACTGCCATAAGCGCTAATTGCGTGCGCCGCATGGTCATCCGACATGATGAAAAGGAAGTTAGGACGCTTACGCGCGGGAATATCTGCGCGCATAGCTGGCGCAGCAAACGCCGAGGCGAGGCGCGAACTGCCCAGCCCCAATGTCACTAATCCGGTTTGCACGAGAAATTCGCGTCTGTTGATTTTGGAATTCATGCGTCGTGTTACTGCATCTAACATTTACCCCTTCTCCTTTAAGGAACAGAACAACAGAGTGCAACGCGCTCGCCGCACATCAGTCTCTGTTATGGTTTTATGGTAGGGCAATAAAAGTAGATGGGTCTATTTTGACACACTTCACCCTAACAGGTGTCAGAGTTAATAATTTTTTTTGAGCAATTTTTCCCAGAACTAACATTGGCGCTTTCTTAGCGAGGGCGAAGCGCCTCATTCTTCTAGGCGCGCTATCCTTTTGTTACGCGCCGTTCATGGAAAATATTCGAGAAATGATGTGTCAACCCAACACGGGCAGAATTGCCCCCCTGACACGTATTAGATGAACGGATATGTATAATCGAATAGAGACGACTGCATTTATCTCTTAAAAGCGCGTGCCAACGACTATGTCCACTTCCGCCTCCAATCGGCGTCCCGACTCGATCACAATG
The DNA here is from genome assembly GCA_004172935.1 of bacterium. GTDB lineage: Bacteria > Armatimonadota > Abditibacteriia > Abditibacteriales > Abditibacteriaceae > Abditibacterium. Next base: position 56,639 of record SDZD01000015.1, read on the forward strand.
AGCGACATCGCGCAGCGTGCGGGTGTGTCGCGCCCCACAGTTTCCATTATCCTCAACGACCGTCATGAGACGGTAGGAATCGCCGCCGAAACACGCGAACGGGTATTGCTCGCGGCGCGCGAACTCGGCTATCGCCGCAATGCTCTGGCGCGCGCCGTCAAAACGGGGCGTTCGCAAACACTGGGCTTTTTGGCAGGAGACGCCGATCTGGAATATTCGTCGGCGGCCTTCTCCGGCATTTTAGATTCAGCGGACGAGAAGAACTACACCGTCAAGCGCTTCCGTCTTTACGACCGCCCCGAAGATGAAGCTATTATCGAGCGTTGCTCCGAGCATCGTATGGACGGCATCATCGTCAACGATACTGGTCTGGCGCGCAACGTCGAACTCATCCGCCGCGAGTTCGGTGGACGTGGCGTTCCCGTCGTCTGGCTCGACCCCAAAGGCCCGCAGGATTGGGGCGTGCAGGTGCGCCCCAACGATGAGGACGGCACCGTCGAAGCCGTTCGCTATCTGATCAGCAACGGGCACAAGCGCATCGCGTTTGTTGGTGGTATCGAAGGCGTTGGTACGGGCGTCCCCCGCTTCAAAGGCTTCAAACGCGCGATGGAAGAAGCCGATCTTCCTTACGATTTGGTGCGCTGGACTCAATGGCAGTCACAGCCAATTCTAGATACCCCTGCAGATCTTATGTCGCAGCCAGAACCTCCCACCGCTATTTTATGCGGTAACGACCCAATTGGCCTCATCTTTCTACGCCAATTAAGGCGTCAGGGCTATCGCGTGCCTGAAGATATTTCCATCGTCGGTTTCGGCGACTTGGCCCGCGTCCATTTGTCCGACCCTTCGCTTTCCACGGTTCACGTTCCCTATCAGGCGATGGGCCGCGCAGCCGTCGCCGAATTGCTCGCCTTGCTTGAAGACCCAGAGCAAGCGCAGGAACACAAGGAAGTTCTCTTCGAAACAACCTTCATCCCCCGCGAATCGAGCGGCCCCGCACCAACCTCTTCGTAACAATGCCCAACATCCTGCTCATCACGAGCGATCAGCAGCATTTCTCGGCGCTTGGCTTTTTGAATCCCAAAATTCAAACGCCAAATTTGGACAGATTGGCGCGGCAGGGAACCCATTTCAGCCGCGCCTACTGCCCTAACCCAACCTGCACCCCCACGCGCGCCAGCATCATCACTGGTCAGTACCCATCGTTGCATGGCGCGTGGACACTGGGCACTCACTTGCGCGAGGATGCCCCAACTATTGGCGACGAGTTCAACAAAGCCGGTTTTTATACCGCCCTCGTCGGCAAAGCCCACTTTCAAGCCTTAGCCAACACCCCCGAATACCCATCCCACGAATCGCAGCCACGCCTACGCGACCTCGATTTCTGGCGAGGATGGAACGGCCCGTGGTACGGCTTCGAGCATATCGAAACCGCGCGGATGCACGCCGACGAATACCATGTCGGCGGTCATTATGGCGTGTGGATGGAAGAACACGGCCTCTCCAACTGGAGTGACTTTTTCCAAAACTACCCGCCCGATGCGCAGCACCCACCCCGTCATGGCTCGTGGGACTTGCCCGAACAGTTCCACTACTCGACCTGGACAGCAGAGCGCACCATCGCGCAGTTCGATAAAGCAGGCGACAAGCCGTTCTTCGTGTGGAGCAGTTTTCACGACCCGCACCCGCCCTACCTGGTGCCCGAACCTTGGGCCTCGATGTATGACCCCGCCGATATGGAAATCGGCTCGCTCACCGAGGGAGAACTGGAACGTCTACCACCGCACTTCGCCCTCACCCAATCAGAGAAGCCGGATTTCTCGGCCTATGCCGAGAGCGGTTTCGGTATTCACGGAATGCACTCGCACCGCGTCGATGAAGAGCAAGCCCGAAAGGACATGGCGATTTATTACGGTATGACCAGCTTCATGGACGCCCAGATCGGACGCATTCTGGATGCGCTCGATGAACGCGGCCTGAGCGACGATACCCTCGTCGTCTTTAGCACCGACCACGGCCATTTCCTGGGGCAACACGGCCTATGGGCCAAAGGCCCATTCCACTTCGAAGACGAAATCCGTATCCCGTTTTTGGTGCGCTGGCCCAATCAAGTGCCCGCCAATCAGCAATCGGATGCGCTCCAATCACTCGTCGATTTGGCTCCGACCTTTCTGGCAGCCGCCGATCTCGAAATACCGGGCCGAATGCAGGGTCAAAACCAACTCGAAGTGTGGCGAGGCGAAACCGAAACAGTGCGTACCGAAACCATCGTCGAATTTCGCCACGAACCGACGACCATCCACTTGCGCACGCTGGTAACAAAGCGCTGGAAAATGACCGTCTACCGCGACCAGAGCTACGGCGAACTATTCGACTTAGAAAACGACCCGCACGAAATCCACAACCTGTGGGATGACACTCAGTTCGCCTTAGCTAAAGCCGAACTCTTCCAGCAGTGGGTCAATGCCGAACTGAGACGCGAACCAATGGAGATGCCCCGCATCTCGCACGCCTAAAATACAAACCCCGCGCTGAATTTCAGCGCGGGGTTTGTATTGGTACTGCTTAGTTCATTAACGCTTGCTGCGCAGCAATTTTGGCTTGCAAACCTGCGGGAGCGGCTACTCCATTGGGATTGTTGTTGATCCACATGTTGTACGGAGTAACGGTAGCTAATGGTTTGAGAGCCTTCACGTGCCCATCAGCAAACAACCAGTTGCTGGAACCAAGATGGTTGGTCAGCTTGTTGCTTGGCAAGTCCAAACTGTTGAGATATGGGATATAGGGTTCGTTTCCACCATCATCGCTTTTTTCGGTGACAACCCAGGTTTGCGAGGGCGAACCGAAGGAAGCGAGTTTCACGGGTTGGTCCGAAATAGGGCGATCCGTCATGCTGGCCGCGCCAAAGTTGACGGCATCATTGTAGGTGTTGTTCCAAGTGCGAGAGGCATTGGCGTAGTACGACTTGGCGACACCATTGGACGACTGGTAGTAGCGCGCGTTGGGACTAGTGACAGAAGGGCAGGTGAAAAGCTGACGGCTTTTCACGTAAGGCTGAATAAGTTCAATCCAATAAGGGAATACTTGAGTGGGGTAATTTGTGGTGTCGCCAAAAATTACAACCATCGTTTCGTCATAATCCTGGGTGTATTGCATGATGCCCAACCCAACTTGCTTGAGGTTGCTCAAGCACGAAGTACGACGAGCGTTCTCGCGCGCCCTGGCAAACACGGGAAAGAGAATGGCTGCCAGAATCGCGATAATTGCGATAACGACCAACAGTTCTATTAGTGTGAATGCCGATTTACGGCCTGATAAAAGGTTGAACATGATGAAAACTTCCCCTCTAACTATACCGTTTTTAGTCACAAGACTAACACATGTCAGATGTAAAATTTAGATTTCCCAGCCGTAAACATTTGAATGTTCAAAGGCTCTCAATCCAATCGACAACTTCCTTTGCCTGTCTAATATACCCAAACTTAAACCAAATCTAACATGTGTCAGTACAAATTTATTTCAACAATTGCACGCCAATCCACAAAGCGCGCGGTAAATGGAATGGCCCCTTCCACATAGAGCCTTTCAACTCGCTCGAAACGCTGCCATCGCGGTGCAAATATCCAAACCATTCGCCATGCTTTTCATCCGCGAAGTGCTTGAAACTCCAATCATGCACTAAGGCGTGCCACTGCGCGTATTTGGCCTCACCTGTGAGTTCATAAGCTAGAATAGTCGCGATGATAGCCTCGTTGTGTGGCCACCAGAACTTCATATCGTGCCAATACTCCTGTATTGGCAAGTCCTTCAAATCGCGGAAGTAGAAGATTCCCCCGTACTGCTCGTCCCATCCGCGCTTCCACATCGTGTCCAGAATGCGCGCCCCCAGTTCAATCAATCGCTTATCACCCCGCACTTTTCCTTCGTGCATCACGAACCACGCGCACTCGATGGCGTGACCGGGATTAAGCATTCGCCCATCGAAACCGTCCATAATCTCGCCATTTAGTCCCACCGTCTCCATCAGAACATCGAGTTCGGGTTTCCAAAAGTAGCGCTCGATACTCGCGATGCTCCAATCAATCCACTCACTCAACCTTCGGCCCGCGACAGCCACATCGCCCAGATGAAGACGCAACTCTTGCGCGGTGACAATGCCGATCATATGCGCCCCGATGCCCTGAGCGGGTCTGGTCGATTCAAATTTGGGCGCCATCACTCCCGACTCGAACGAATAACGCATGTAAGTGCCAAAGGACGACAGCGCCTCATCGCGTGCCCGTTCTTCGCCCGTTGCGGTGAAATAGGCGGCGCTGGCGATAGAGGCGAAAGATTCCGAAAAAACGTAGCGCCTCATACGTAGTGGTTTGCCATCGCGAGTCACCGAAAAGTACATCTTGCCATCGGGCGCGAAACAGTGGGCACGCGAAAATTCGATGCACGAGCGCGCGGCTTCTAACCATTCCGGGCGCCTTTCAATCGTGTTGTAAAGCGTGGCGAACATCCACGCCGCCCTCCCCTGAAACCACACGCTTTTGTCGGAGTCCACAACACTACCCTCGCGTCCCAAACACGTCAGAATGCCGCCATGTTCCCGGTCGATACCGTTAGCCAGCCAAAAGGGAATGCAATCATCGAGCAAGGCCAAACCATAAAAATCGGCGAGATGTGCGCGCGAAGTCGCTTGAGAAATATCGGTAATCATCGCAGAGAAAGTTGAAAAGTCGAAGTAGGCAAGCCAGAGGCGTTTTCGAGATTGGCGTCGGTGAAGGGTTGCCACCCATAACGAACCTGAAGGGGATGTGGGACGGCGACATTTTCTAGCATGACGCTGGTGCCTTCGATGCGGGCCAGCGCATCGAAGAACTGCCCATCGGCTCCGGCGATTTGAAAGCCGCGCATAGCCTCGCCGTTCTTAGGCCTCATTCCCACGGCATGATTGAAGGAAACGACGAGTTGCTTTCCCTTCAAAGTCAGCGAACGGGGAGATGGGCCGCTCCACTCGATAGGTTGCCCATAAGTTTTGGCAAGAGCGACGCTCGCCAAACGTTCGCCAACATCGTGCTTATTGGTGGGGTGGACGTTATTGCGTGCTCCCAAATCGCTGGTAACCACCGAAGCCGCACTATGGATCGTGTCCCCGAAACGACGCTGCGAGTCGCGGAACTGCGGCCAGAACTGCGATTTATAGCCCGTGGTTTCGATGCCCGATAACTGCGCGAAATAGAAAGGAAAATCGCTCTGTCCCCACTGACGGCGCCAGTCGCTTACCAGTAGCGGGAATAATTTTTCGTGTTGCAGAACACGGCGCAACTCTAGTGAGTTCGATTCGCCCTGATACCACAGCACCCCACGCATCGCGAAAGGAATAAGACGCGCGATACCCGCTTGCCACAAAAACGACGGCTTGAAGGCATGGTTAGGGCCGAGATCATCGGAGGGCACAGCCAACTTATCGGCCAAAGGCTTGTCGAGGTTTTGGTGGCCTCGCAAACGGCACCAATCGTCGAGATCAGCATTTTCCAGCCAGTTGCCCGCGACAATAGGCGCCAGTTCAACATTATTCGCCAGGGCTTCGCGTCGAATCCACGCTTCGGTTGGGCTTCCTCCCGCTGCGAGCGAGATGATGCCAACAGGCACGCCCAATTTTTGCTGTAATCGGCGCCCGAAGAAATAACCAATCGCCGAAAATTCGCGGGCGCTTTCGGGCGTCGCGGGCGCCCAGCCCCCCTCATAAAAGCGCTCAGTTACCAAGCCTTCGACCTGTCCCGGAGTGAAAGGTGCGTTATAAACGTACTGTGAGCGGTAGTGCCACAGATTGAGACGAAGTAACGGGTTGTTCGCATCAGTAAGGGCTTGTGGCCCCGTCACCTCGTTCTTGAGCGGGAACTCCATGTTCGACTGCCCCGCACACACCCAAACCTCGCCAACCAAAACATCGGACAGCGTTTTCGCTGACCCATCCCCCGAAACAACCAATTCACGCCCTATGGAACTGGCGACTTGCTGCGGCAACACCACTTTCCAATGCCCCTGAGCATCGACACGAGTAGTTTTTGTTTGCCCGGCGAACGCGACTGATATGAGCGCTTTAGGCTTCGCCTCACCCCATATCGGAAGCGGCTTATCGCGCTGCAACACCATATGTTCGGTGAAGACGGGCGCCAATCGCACATCGGCATAGCTTATAGCCGTACAGCAAAGCAAGGCCACAAGAAATGAGAAGCTGACTTTTATCATGGAACTGAAGCCATCCACTAACTGGTGTCAGTTATGGTTCATTTGTAGGATAATTACAAGCCTCCATCGTAGCCTTTTTTACTAACCGCATTTATCACGCACAACTTTTTCGTGAGGGAACTTTTTCTTTCGTTACACAATCAGGGGCATCAACGCTATGAAAAACACTCGAATCGTTCGTTCGCTACTGGTCGGCGGCGCCCTGCTGCTGGCGAGTTGCAACTCTCGCCCCGCGTTCGCCCAGTGGAATGCCTACGACGCGATGATGAGCAACAACGTCTACTCGCGTGGCTGGGTCAACCCGTATAACAACACCTACACCAACGCCTACAAATTTACCTATCGCCCAATCACGACTCCCTATCTGTATTTCAGCGGCAGTTCCTCCAGCCGTGCCGCGCGCCGTCGTGCGCGACTCCAAAAGATGCAGCCTCGCCAACGCACCGAGATGGAGCGCTTCCTCAAGTACAACGGCACCATGTACAACCCCACCAAATCGGTCGATACCGCCAGCAAATTGTCCCAAACCTTCGCCACGAATTTGAAGGTGCCCGCGCCCAAAATGAAGACGGTCATGCAGGAAATGTGGAATCTGTACGTCAAACAGGCGAAGCAGCAGAACGCCCCCGCCACCGACTTAGCGCGCACGATGGCCTACTGCATTTCGGCCAACTATTACTACTACACCGGAGGCACTGGTGTCCCCGAAACACAGGTGTCAGCGCTTCGCAAAAATCTGCGCGAAGCCCTCGCCGAAGACCCCAAATTCCGCACCATGACCGACGCCGACAAACAGCAAATGAATGAAGCAATGGTCATGCTCACCCACTTCGCCGCCCTCGGCTTTGAAGTCGTCGCCAAGAAAGCCCCCGCTCAACAGCGAACCGAAGTCCGAGAGGGCTTCAAAAAGCTGGCCGGAATCAACCTTCAAGGAATGCTCGGAGTCGCCCCGTCGCGCGTCGCTTTCAATGCGGGCGGACTTCAAATCAACGCGGCCTAAAATTCACACCGCATTCGGCAATATATGTGGCAAAACCGCCAGAACCTTTCTCCCCGCGACTAACCGCCCATCCTGAACGAAACCTTCGGGGCGACCTTGCAACGACTCGATGAGTCGCGCTCGCGCCGCCTCGATGCGCGCTTGCATCGCCTCGTCGTTGATGGCGTTGTGTAATTCATTCGGGTCGTTTTTCATATCGAAGAACTGCTCGGCACCCGTTCCCGAAGTCCAGATGTACTTCGATGTCTCGTCGGTGATGTAGTGCATCGAACCACCGAAAGTCGGATGCTCGCCATGTACGAATGGGCGCCAATCCTCGCCAGATTCGCCGCGTAGCATCGGCAATAGCGAACACCCTTCGACCGAATCGGGAATTTCGATTCCGGCACAATCCAGCAGCGTTGGCATGATGTCGCGCAGTTCCACCACTTCGTTGCGCTTTTGGTTTTTAGCCCAACCCAAATTCGCCGGAGCGCGAAACACGAGAGGCACACGCGCGCTTCCCTCATAGGGCACCGATTTACGGAAGAAGCGATGGTCGCCGAGCATTTCGCCGTGATCGGAGACGAAACACAGAATCGTGTTGCTGGCGTCGAAATCGGTCAGCGATTCGGCGAAGCGGTTCAACTGCGTGTCGATGTGTGACATATGCCCATAGTAACCCGCGCGGGCGCGCTGTAACTGCGAATCGCTTAAATCGCCAATCGACAAATCGGCGCTACGGTTTTTGGTGCCGGGAGGGGCGTACTCATAAAAATCCTCCACCCAATCTCCCATCGGCGGCGTGGGCATCGGCTCGTCGATGTACTGCTCGAACGCCCACGTCGGCGGGTCGAGTGGAGGGTGTGGACGATGAAACGACAGAAACAAGAAGAACGGCTTAGTCGTGTCGCGGCGGCGCAAGAACTCAATGCCCTGCGTTACAACCCAGTTCGTCGGGTGCAGGTACTCTTCTTTGTCCCACGGGCGCACCACATACGAGTTACAGTTCAACCCGTTGTCGAAGTAGTCCTCGTTCGGGCGTCCCGTCTCACGACGCAGATAAGGAACGTAATCATCGACGCGTGTGATGTCGGGGTTATTCGCCCGCGCGAAGTGCAGGAAGCCGTCGTGCAGTTGCACATGCTCGAACCCCAAACGGTTCCGTTCGGGGTAAACGTGCATTTTGCCTATACACTCGGTCTGGTAACCGCCGCGCGTGAACTCGCCCGCCATCGTGATGGGATAGTTCCACGACACTCCATCGGCATAGCCAACACGACCATGAGTGGCGGGTGTTAGCCCCGTCATCAATGAAGCGCGCGCCGGAACGCATGAGGGCGTCGCTGCGTAAGCACGCACAAAGCGCGTCCCATCCAGTGCCCATTGGTCGAGGTATGGCGTTTGGACAACGGGGTGTCCGTCCACGCTCAAACAATCGCCGCGCCACTGGTCAACGCACAGCAGAACGATATTGGGCCTACGGGTTTCGGGCATGGCTACGCAGTCTGACTCTTAAGCCTTTTGGTAGACGCGCACGTAATCAACCTCAAAGCGCATCGGGAACGGGGTCTTTTCGGGATTGCCATGACCAATGGCCTGGTTGAGGATGATGTATTGCGGCGACTGGAAGGGATTGAAGTTATCCGCAGTGTTGATGGTTTTGGTGATGTCCTGCGTGTTCAGCGTTTCACCATCGACTTTGAGTGTCATGCTGGTAGCATCCCAATCCATCGTCCACACATGGAATTTGTTGGCCCATTCCGGGTCAGTGAAGTTCTTGATCGGCTTGGTTTTCGCGTTGCCCGCGAAACCCCCATTTTTGCCTCCCGCCCAGAAGAAGTTCGCCAATAACCCGCTGTTATAGTACTCCATGATGTCGACTTCGCCCTTGGCGGGCCAGTCGCGGCCCATGCCCACCGTCCAGAAAGCGGGCCACGATGCCTCGCGCACATCAATGCGGGCGCGGCACTCGAAGTGGCCGTAGGTCCAACCGATCTTCTCTTTCGTTGTCAGGCTGGCCGAAGTGAACTCCGCGAAACGGCGATTGGTCTGCCACTCCTTGCTGTCCTCTTTAAAAGTGGGAATCGCAATTTTTTCACGCCGCGCCTCGATAACCAACACGCCGCCCTCGACGCGCGCGTTTTGCGGCTGATACCACTGCGGCTCCTTGTTGCGCACGAAGCCCATTTCATAGTTCCACTTCGTGGTATCGGGCGCGCCGTCGCGGTTGAACTCATCGTTCCACACCAATTTGTAGCCGGGTAAAGTGGCGGGCGGCTCGGCCACTGAAAGCGGCGATTTGGCCGCATCAGGGGTCACAGTCTGAGCCGCCGCCAGATGAGCCACTCCCACAGCAAAAGCGAAAGTAAAAATGGGCTTCATGAAATCGGGTTAGTTATCGAGCGAATCGGGCAAGTTCAAACCTTCGACGGGGCGCTCCATGATAGTGCCGAGCGGAGTTGTATTGATGGTGGCGCCACCATTTTGCAGATAGAACGAGTTGCCAGTTGGCCCGGCATTGATGTGCAACTGGGTATTGCCATCGGCGGTAAAACGAGCGCGGCGCAGTGCCACCCAATCACCGTTAGTGGTCTTTAGCCAGCCATTCCCAAAGCGAGCGCGACGAATCTGCTCGGCGCTCTGCCCATCGCGGCGGAAATCCTCGACGAACGAATACAATCCCTTCAATGGTGCCCCACCCGTCTGGGTGCGGAAGGTCGCCATCTTCTGCCAACGGTCTTGTTCCGGCACGAAGAAGTAACCCGTAAAGGTGGTGCGCTCGCCCTCGACTTTGCTGGAGACCAAGAATTTGTAGGTATGGCCAATTTTCCAATCGTAAGTCCAGAACGATTGTCCGCCTGTTCCTTCGCCACCAAAGCGCTTGACCTCGACGCCTTCGCCTTGCCCCAACACCTCGACCTGTTGAGTCTTCTGTACTGCGTTTGGGTCATCGCCCTTGGTCGGGTCCCACACCGAAAACAACACGCGCTTCGAGCCATCGCCCAACTCCTGAATGCCGAAGTAGCCGCGAGCGAAACCGCACGCCATGAAATAGGAGCCGCGCACCGACTCTTCGACAGTCGCTTCGTTATAAAACAGAGTGCCTTCGGGCGCCGGATAACCAAGGTGAACCGAACGCGCCGCTCTGGGGTTGATGGCAGGATTAACCGGGGCCGCCGCAGGAGCCGCTGAAGCAGATGAAGTGGACATAGAAAATGATAGCGAAGCCGCGAGTGCGGCCAAAACCAGGCGTTTCATGAGAACCGAAGAGTACGCAATAGTGCAGAAAAGGAGCAGCCGCAACCTTTTTTCGCAGTTTAAGGCTCAAAAAGATTGCGACCATCTACTCAACACGAAGAACTCTAACACGTGTTGGAAATAAGAAAAATGGGAAAGTTGCGAGGCGATTTTTAAGCACCTCGCCAACTTCCCCCCTACTGTCGTTATGCCGAGCGGCTTAAACCTCAAAACCCAGTTGTTTAAGTTCTTCGCGGGCCATTTCCACGCTCAAACGGCTGGTTTGTGGCGTGATGCGCGAAGGCAACTCGCCTTTGTCAATGCATTCCAGCAAGTAGTCGATTTCGAGTTGGTAAGCCGAATCGCTGCTGACATCAATCGAGCGTTCGCCGTCTTGACCGAACAGTTGCATGGCGTCGCCCTTCGACGAATCCCACACCAACGAATTACGTGTGCCCGTCAACTCGAAGCCCATTGTGAAGCCGCCACCATTCGAGTCCCAGCCGCCATGAATTTGCACCTGCGGGCCAGAGTCGTACTGCCACGCCGTATCCACTTTGATCGGCAAGCCTTTGTGAGTGACACCAGTGGTTTGAATCGAATCGGGTTTGCCGAACCACCACAAAGCGGTATCGACATCGTGAACGTGCATGTCCAACACGGCCCCACCCGACAGCGCGCCGTTCATCAGCCAACCGCTCCATGTCGGGGCACCGCCCGCACGGAAGAAACGCGCGTACAGCACTTCGCCCAGTTCGCCCGAAGCGATCAGTTCCTGCGCTTTCACGTACTGCGGCCAGAAGCGCAGACAGTGACCGATGAGCAGATACTTGCCGCTCTTCTCCTGAGCTTCGATAACGGCGTCGCACTCTTCCGTTGTCCACGCCATCGGCTTCTCGCACAAAACGTGCTTGCCCGCGTTCAGGGCAGCAATCGTCCATTTAGCGTGGTCGCGCGTTGGCAACGAGAAATCAATCAATTCGATTTCAGGGTCGGCCAACAGAGATTCGATGTCGGTGGTGGTCTTAACCCCACTCAAATCGAGCGCATCGTTCGAGCCGATGTTTCCCTCAACTTTGGCTCCCGACTCCAATTTGGCCGGGTTCGAGTCGCCAACCGCCACAACTTCGGCGAGAGGGTTGTTCTTGTAACATCCGAAATGGGTCTGGCCCATGAAGCCCAAACCAACAACAGCAACTTTAATCATGATCGGTGGTGTCTTTTTCTCCGCCCGCTGGGGCATCCTGTGGAGCGTAGGCGGGATTCGGCTGCGAGGGCAACGGCGCCTTCGTCTTCTCAATCCACGCCAACAAATCGTTCAATAGTTCGTCGCGTTTAGCCACGTTTTCATTGGCTAAATCGCGGCGTTCGCCAACATCGTCGGCAAGATTATAAAGTTCGACAGCATGGTTGGTGGCGACTTTTGCGCGCCCTCCATCCAGCTGCCATTCTTCGTGATATAGCAACAATTTCCAATCGCCCTTGCGAATAACACTCACAGGACGAGTGCGAAAAATGGTATCGCGAGGTCGCGAAACAGGGTTGTTCAGGTAGCCGGGAAAATGCCAGAACAACGCATCGCGCTTTAATGTCCCCTGCTGCTGGAAAAGCGGCAACAGGCTTTCACCGTCGAGAACTTTATCGGCGGGAACCGCAGTTTTCGTGGCTGCGAGAAAAGTAGGGTAAAAGTCGATGTTGCAAACCGGCACATCGCACTTCGTCCCCGCTTTAATAACACCCGGCCAAACCGCCCACATCGGCTCGCGAATACCAGCCTCATAATAGGCGCCCTTGTTACCACGTAACGGTTCCTGCGACGAGCGTACTCCCTTAGGGGCACCGTTATCGGAAGTGAAAACGACGAGGGTATTCTTTTCCAACCCCAGGTCGCTAATCTTCTGCATCAACTTTCCGACGCTGGCATCGAAGTCGTAGATGTTGGCCGCATAAAGAGCGTTGCCGTGGGTGCCCTTGGCCTTGGCGCGAAACTTCGCCAACGATTCGGGACGCGCCGCCAGAGGAGCATGAACCGCATCGTGGGCGACATAGGCGAAGAACGGATGCTGCTTGTTCTTCTCCATGAAAGTCCCCACTTCGTCGGCCATCTTGAAGACATATTTGGGGTCTTCCGCTGGCCCTTTATCGCCGCGTCCTTCGCCCTTCCCCTGGGCATCGAACACAGTGTCAAAGCCCTGTTGGGCCGGAGGCGCCCCATCGCGCCCACTCAAATGCCACTTGCCGAAAATGCCCGTCGCGTAACCGCCCGCTTTAAGCGCCTCCGCGACCGTCACATTTTCGGGGGCCAATCCGCCTTTATTGGGAATCGGCACCATACGCATCTGGTTTTTGGGGCCACGCTCGGTGTCCCCCACTGCATACACGCCATGACGCGGCGTGTATTGTCCCGACATCAAACAGGCGCGGCTGGGCGCGCAGTTCGCCGCCGAAGCATAGGCGGTGCTAAAAACCATGCCCTGCTTCGCCAGCCTGTCGATGTTGGGTGTTTCGTAAAAATCACTGCCCGTGAATCCTGTGTCCTTCCACCCCAAATCATCGGCGAATATCAATACAATGTTGGGCTTTTGGGCACTGGGTTGCGCCACCTGAGCAGCACTACACTGGGGCGCCAACGAACTCAACAGGGCAATTGCACCACCGATAACGGGTAGAAGGATAGGTCTCATGACAGATTAGCTTTTTTATCTTCGCACGCCGTCTCTCGAAAGAGAGCCGTCGAATAATAACGTTCGGCGCGGTCGCATAGGATAGTAACTATCGCTCCTTCGACCTTCTGTTCCTGAGCCACACGCAAAGCGGCCACGACGTTCGCCCCCGAACTGGTGCCCACCAGCAAACCGAATTCGCGCCCCAGCCGCTTTGTCATCGCCAGAGCATCATTGCTGCTGACTTTGGTGTGCCCATCAACCGGGGCGTACTTCATCAAGTCGGGCATAAAGCCATCGGCCACACCTTCGATGCGATGACAACACGGCATCTCATCATCCAGAATCGCCGCTTCTGCTGGCTCCATCGCCCACACCTTACAATTCGGGTTCGCCGTTTTAAGCGCCTTCCCCACGCCCGCCAGTGTGCCCCCCGTCCCATACCCGCTCACAAACAAACCGATGGGTCCCTCGACTTGTTTGAGAATCTCCTGCCCCGTCGTGGTCAGATGGTCCTCGACGTTGAGTTCGTTCTCGAACTGACGGGGCAAAAAGATGCGCGGGTCGTTCTCGGCCATCTGGCGCGTGATGTTGATTCCGGTGGTGTAGTTGCCATCCGAATCGAACAGCACCACTTCGCCGCCGAGTTGGCGAATCAGCCAGCGCCGCTCGAAGGAAGCGCCTTCCGACAATAAAATTTGTACCCGATAGCCCTTAGCGACTCCCACCATCGCGAAGGCGATTCCGGTGTTGCCACTGGAGCATTCGACGATGATGGAGTCGGGCTTCAAAATCCCCCGCCGCTCGGCGTCTTCGATGATGTAGGCCGCAATGCGATCTTTGATACTCCCCGAAGGGTTCATGAACTCGCACTTAACCCAGATCGTTTGATCGGACTCGGCAAAATAAAGCGGCAAAACGGGCGTGTTGCCAATCAGCGACCAGACACCAACGGAAGACTTTGTCATAGGAAACTCAACTAACAGGCACAAATTTTATCGCCCGGTTTAGCTGCGCCCAAGAATCGTGTCCATCGCCTTCGATATATCTGCTAATTGGTCCTCTGCGCCAAAAAACTCTGCCGTAACAGGCCCGAAATAATTGGCTTTTTTCAGAGCCTCAATCACAGCCGGATAATCGGTGTCGCCTTCCAACAGCGGGCAGAATCCATCGAGCGTTCCGACCGATTTTTTGAAGTCTTTGAAGTGGACGCGCGTGATGCGCTCGCCCAAAATGCGAACCCACTGTTCGGGGTATCCCGTCAGCACAACGTTACCGACATCAAAGTAGCATCCCACACGCGGCGAATTGACTTCCTGTAAAAATGCGCGAAATTCGAGCGGAGAGAGCAACCATTTGTTCCAAACGTTCTCTACTCCCACCGAAACGCCCACTTCTTCGGCTACAGGTGCGATTTCCTTCAATGAAGCGAGGGCATTATTCCATGCATCCTCGTAATCGGTAACAACAAAGCCATCGATGAAGTCTGCTCCCACTCCACCGGGCACCAGAAGCATGGCATCAATGCCCAGATAGGAGCAAACACGCAAAGCTTTCTGCGCCAGCTCGATGCCTTTGGCGCGAACTGCGGGGTCGTTGGAAGTAATGGGGAAATCCCAGCCGAAGCCGGAAGCCATCGAAGCCAGCTTGATGCCCTCTTTTTCGGCGGCTTCACGCACGGCGGCGCACTCGTCGGGAGTCGAGTCAAAATTGACCTGATAGGAAAGCGGAAAACCTTCGCTGCCAACCGACACCTCGACGGCTTCGAAACCGTGCTGGCGGGCCAGAGAAAACACTTCTTGAGGCGAGCGCGAAGGATCGAAAGCCCAGGTGGAAATGGATTTGAGCATAAGATGTAAAACTAAGCTATTGGAAAGTGTGGCGGAAGCCAAAAGCCTTGTGGCTTGGCTTCTTGACGATCCAACTTTGCAATGACCAAAAGACCAAACACGCAAAAAACGAATGCCGAGGTGAGTGTCGCAATATGTTGCGCCCTCCCCCTCTTTTTCGTCGCCGCGTAGTATGCTGTCTAACAGGTGTCAGCCTGCAAGGGAATTTTTTTCGTCCCCGCTGCTAATTCCAAACTATTATGAAGGCATTGGTCAAAAAGTATGCTGAGCCAGGATTATGGCTCGAAGAGGTGCCAGAGCCGACGGTCGGTGTCAACGATGTTTTGATTCGTGTGGCGAAGACCGGCATCTGCGGAACGGACTTTCACATCTATAACTGGGACGCCTGGGCACAAAAAACCATCCCCGTCCCTATGGTCATCGGCCATGAGTTCGTCGGCGAAATCGTCGAAGTCGGCTCTAACGTGAGCGACTTCTTCCCCGGCGAAATTGTGTCCGCTGAAGGTCACGTCGTGTGCGGTCACTGCCGCAACTGTCTCGCCGGACGCCGTCACCTCTGTAAAAACACTTCAGGCATTGGCGTAAACCGTGCAGGCGCGTTCGCCGAGTACATCTCGGTCCCGATGACGAACGTGTGGCATCATCGCCCCGGCATTGATCCCGAAGTCGCTTCGATATTCGACCCGTTCGGCAACGCGGTTCACACCGCTTTGTCCTTCGACGTGTTGGGCGAAGATGTCCTCATCACGGGCGCCGGCCCCATCGGATGCATGGCGGCAGCCGTCGTCAAGCACGCCGGAGCGCGCTTCGTCGTGGTGTCCGACGTTAACCCCTACCGTCTGGAACTGGCGAAGAAACTCGGCGCCGACCTAACCGTAGATGTCCGCCACACCTCGCTGGCCGAAGTACAAAAGCAATTGGGAATGCAGGAAGGCTTCGATGTTGGTCTGGAAATGTCCGGCAACCCATCGGCCTTCAGCGACATGATCGCGCAGATGTGTCACGGTGGCAAAATCGCCATGCTCGGCATCCCGTCCCAGCCGATGCCCATCGACTGGAACAAGGTCATCTTCAACATGCTCTCCATCAAAGGCATCTATGGCCGCGAGATGTACGAGACGTGGTACAAAATGACCGTGATGCTGCAAAGCGGTTTGGACATCGCGCCCGTCATCACCCATCGCTACCACTACACCGACTTCCAGAAGGGCTTCGACGCTATGGCGTCGGGCGACTGCGGAAAAGTCGTGCTGAACTGGAGCGAACTGCCCTCGCAATAAAAGCAACAGGCGCCATAAATCGCAGCCGACACCTCCGTTGGCTGCGATTTATGGCGCCGGATAACTCATCATGACCGCCTATTCTCGTTTTCAAGATCACCTGACCTCGCAACTCGACGCGACGCGCGCGGCAGGAACCTATAAATCCGAGCGCACCATCACCTCGCCGCAAGACGCCCACATCACAGTCAACGGTCGCAAGGTGCTCAACATGTGCGCCAACAACTATCTGGGCTTGGCCGAACACCCCGAAGTGCGCGCCGCTGCCGCCAAAGCACTCGATGAGTGGGGCTATGGCATGGCCTCGGTGCGCTTCATCTGCGGCACCCAGTCCATCCACAAAACGCTCGAAGAAAAACTGTCGCAGTTCCTCGGCACCGAAGACACCATCCTGTACTCGTCGTGCTTCGACGCCAACGGTGGCCTGTTTGAAACCCTGCTCGGCCCCGAAGATGCCATCATCTCCGATGCGCTCAACCACGCCTCCATCATCGACGGCGTGCGCCTGTGCAAAGCCAAGCGCTTCCGCTACGCCAATAACGACATGGCCGAACTCGAAGCGCGCTTGCAGGAAGCCAAAGACGCTCGTTTCCGCCTCATCGCCACTGATGGAGTCTTCTCGATGGACGGTGTCATCGCCAACATGAAGGCGATTTGCGACCTCGCCGATAAATACGATGCCATCGTCATGATGGACGACTCGCACGCTGTCGGCTTCCTCGGCGCCAACGGACGCGGCACCCACGAGTACACCGATGTATTGGGGCGTGTAGACATCATCACTGGCACGCTGGGCAAAGCTCTCGGCGGCGCATCCGGCGGCTACACATCGGGCCGTCGCGAGATCATCGAATTGCTCCGCCAGCGTTCGCGCCCCTATTTGTTCTCGAACACGCTCGCTCCGCCCATCGTTGGCTCATCACTGCGTGTGCTGGAGATGCTGGAAACCTCGACCGATTTGCGCGACAAGTTGGAAGAAAACACCGCCTATTTCCGTAAAGCCATTTCGGAACTGGGCTATACCATCATCGAAAGCACGCACCCAATCACTCCAATCATGATTGGTGATGCGGCTTTGGCCTCGCGCCTTGCCGATGCATTGCTCGAAGAAGGCGTCTACGCCATTGGCTTCTCCTATCCGGTGGTGCCACTGGGCAAAGCGCGCATCCGCATCCAGATTTCGGCGGCTCACTCGCGCGAAGACCTCGAATTCGCCATCAAAGCCTTCGCCAACGTCAAGCACCTGCTCGACGAACCTGTTGCCACTGCCTAACCCAGCAGTAACATCGAAGAGCAAAAACCAGTCGGTTAGCCTTCGTGACCAACTGCTCGTCGTCATGAACTCAAACGAAGTCGCGCACTAAGCGCGACTTCGTTATTCGCAATCATTCAGAAGCGCCAATTTCCGGGGCCACTCCGGTCATGAAAACACGCGATAATCGTAGCGGTGTTTTGCGAATCATCGAAAATGTAAAACAGAGAAAACGGCGCTGGACGCAAAAGCAATCGGCGCACATCGTCTTCGTAAATAACGCCCGATTCAGGAAATTGCTCCAGTTGCGCGACTTTAACATCGACCGCTTTCACAAATTCGAGCGCCGCGTTGCGTGATTGCTCCGCCAAATTGAGTGCGATGTTCTCGACCTGTTTTCCGCCCTCGCCGAGAACACGACAAAAGCCCTCATAACTTGGCGAGTAACTCCGCCTTGATGTCGCTCCACACTCGCGGGGTGCCGGGATTTTCGCGGTGGTCGCGGATTGCCTCGCGCAGTTCAGCTTCCTGTTCGGGCAGTAAATTCACGTTCGCTTCTTCCCGTGCCACCCGTTCAACGACTTCGGCGCGCTCGACATCATCAAGTTCCATGAGTGCTTCAAACACTTGATCTTTGGAGAGGACAGGCATAAAAATCTATCTCTAATTTTACTGCGAACTCTGCCATCCCACCTACAAACGCAGCAGGATTCTAACGCCCATATAAATAATTCGGCCCCATTCTCTAGCGCATATTTGAGTACGCCACAAATTTTTTAGAGAATGAAGATTTGTGCGACACAAACGGCACGTTACGAAATCTAAATTTTATCCCTGACAGCTGTTAGAGGAAACATTTATCGTTTAGAATTAAAGGTGCATCTCAAAATGAACACGATTCGGCCTCATCACATATTGCTCGCGGGCGCCCTGCTCGTTTCAAGCTCTGCGTGCCGCGCTCAGCAAACGGTCACGTCCAAGCCACTCACGGCGACTGCCGCAGCAACCGCCACCGAAATCTCGGCGGCTCGTGCCACTCTGTTAACGGGCGTCACCGATGTTTTGGCCCCTGGCCTCCCCGGTGTCGTGTCGGTGTTCGGCCCTCGTGCCTTCCCCGTCATTTTGGGAACAGCTGGCGGCGGTAAAAACGCCGTCGTCGCCCCCGCAGTCGCCGCCGCCTTCACACCCAAAGGCCGCGTTGTCGCGATGGGTCACGATGGCATGTTGGGCAAAGATGCCTGGACTGTTGGCCAGACGAAGCAATTGATACTCAACTCAGTTCGCTGGACGCAAAACGGCAAAACCGGCCCGGTCGGTGTAATGACAGGCGACGACAACGCCTCCATGATCGATGGCCTCAAAGCCAACGGTATTCAAGCACAGGCAATTAGCCACGGCGCCGCGCTCGATGGCTTTTCCACCATCATCGTCAACGGCCACCGCTTCACCGAAGCTGACGAAGCACCGCTGAAGAAATACGTCACCAACGGCGGCGGTCTGGTCATGGCGACAACCGGCTGGGGTTGGAACTGGGGCAACGACTCGCAAACCCTCTCCAAAGACTACTTCGGCAACAAACTGCTCGCCCCTTACGGCCTGGTGTGGAGCGAAGGCACCGTCAATGGCAATAAGAAAGATGGCGCCAACGTGTTCACCATCAGCGACATCCCCGCACTGACTAACGGCGGCACCGCGCTCACTCTTCTCGAAGCCTCCATCAAAAACCCGGCGGCCATGACAGCCGACGAAGCCAAACTCGCCTCCCGCTCGCTGAACGACTTATTAACCGGCCTTCCCCCAACCGACACCGCCATGCAGAACCGCTTCAGCGCTCTGCTCACCACTGGCGGCGACCTGCAATTCCCCACCGACAAAGCGCCTCTTGGCCCCAACGAACCGGGCGCCCGTCTGCGCTACTTGCTCGCGCTTCGCCAAGAGCAAGCGCTGCCTGTCTCCAAAATCAAAGCCGACCCCGCCGCCTCGACATTCCCCGGCTCCGTACCAGCCGACGCCAAGACCACCACCAAAACCGTCGCCATCGACTTAGCTATTCCCCAGTGGCACTCGCTCGGCTTGTATGCCGCCCCTGGCGCCAAGGTTTCGGTCACTATTCCCGGCGATATGACGGGCAAAAAGCTGTCGGTTCGCATCGGAAGCCACACCGATAGCCTCGTCAACCTCGATTCGTGGAAGCGCTCGCCCGAAATCTCGCGCGCATTCCCGCTGACCGCCGCCACCACCGAAGTCGCCAACCCCTTCGGCGGCTTGGTGTATGTCGTTGTTCCTAATGGCATGGCGGGCCAAACCAACGTCACCGTTTCGGGCGCCGTTGCCGCTCCGCTCTTCGAGCTGGGCAAAACCAGCGTCGCCGATTGGAAAACCACCATCCGCAACGCCCCCGGCCCGTGGGCCGAAATCGCCACCGACCGCGTCATCGTCACCGTTCCTTCGGTCAACGTGCGCGACATCGAAGACCCAACCGCAACACTCGAACTCTACAACAAAGCGTTCTTGGCGATGGCCGACCTGCGCGGCATCAAGCGCCTCAACATCGCTCCCGAACGCATCGTCGCCGACGAGCAAATTTCAGCGGGCTACATGCACTCCGGCTACCCGGTCATGACCTGGCTCGACGTGCAGAAAAAGTCGGTTGACTTCGATATGCTCAGCAAAGAAAGCTGGGGCCACTGGCACGAGTTCGGTCACAACCATCAGGTCGGTGCTTGGACACCCGAAGGCACAGGCGAAGTCACCAACAACCTGTTCGCGCTCTATGTGTGGGAAACCGTCATCGGCAAAGCTGAAGCCGATGCCCACCCCGCTCTCAAGCCCGCCGACTTCCAGAAGCAGTGGGAAAAATACGACGCGGGGGGCCGCAACTTCGAGGATTGGAAATCGAACCCCTTCCTCGCGCTTCATTCCTACCTCCAATTGAAGAACACCTTCGGTTGGGAGCCATTCAAAACCGTCTTCCGCCAGTACGAGAACATGCCCGAAGCCCAGCGTCCGCAAACCGATCAGGAAAAGCGCGACCAGTGGATGATTCGCTTCTCGAAGGCCATCGGCAAGAACCTCGGCCCGTTCTACGCCGCCTGGGGCGTGCCCATCACCCAAAGCGCCCGCGACGCCGTCAAAGACTTGCCCACATGGATGCCCACCACCGAGCAAACGCTTGGTATCCCCACCAACTTGGCAGTCAAAGCCGAATAACTTCCGGCGCGACTTCAAAAGGGGCTTGCTTTCAACGGCAAGCCCCTTCCCTTTGCAATTCGACCATTCCAGATAGCCCGTAATTTCCATGACCACCGAACCTGCTCCAACTCCAATTAAACGAGCGATTGCCCAAAGCGACACCGAGGAAAGACCGACTTTTCGCATTGGCCGCGCAGCCGTTCTCTCGCTCATTTTGGCTGTGTTCTTTGGCTTGGTGTCGCCTCTCATCGACTTCAAATGGGGCAACACACCGCTCGGCTCACAGCACACCGCTCCCGGTGCTATTGGTGCGTTGTTATTGCTCGTTTTGGTCGTCAACCCATTGTTGGGTCTCCTCGGTCGCCGTTGGAAGCTGTCGCGCGACGAAATGCTGGTGGTCTACCTCTCCTGCCTGTTCTCGGCTCTGGTCGCGGGCATCGGCGGGCATAATTACTGGCCCTCCGAAATCGTCGGCGCCTTCTACTACGCCACCCCCGGCAACAAGTGGATGGACTTCTTGGGCGCCCTCCCCTCGTGGCTCACTCCCGCCGTCGATGCAACGGGCCACTACCGCGCGGGCATAGTCGAACCCTTCTACACCGGACTCACTCCCGGCCAATACATTCCGTGGAGCGCATGGATTGTTCCGATGACAGTGTGGGTGTCCGTCGTGTTCGCAGGCCTCGTCATGACAGGCTGCCTCAGCGTCATTCTGCGCGCCCAGTGGAGCGATAACGAAGCCCTTGCCTTCCCCTTGCTGCGTCTGCCGCTGGAAATGACCGAAGACGCCGATACTTCCCCAAACGGCTCCTTCTGGCGCAACTCGCTTATGTGGATCGGCTTCGGTCTGGCAGCTTCAATCCAACTCATCAACGGCCTTCACCTCTACTTCCCCGACATCCCCGAAATCCCGATGTTCCTCGAAACCGGGCCGCTCTTCAGCGAAGCCCCCTGGAACCAGATGGGCTACACCATGTTGCAGGTCTTTCCGCTTGCCATTGGCCTCTCGTTCCTGCTCACCACCGAAATTTCGTTCTCGCTGTGGTTCTTCTTCTGGTTCTTCAAATTCCAGTACATCGCGGCCTACGTGCTGGGCTACTCTCCCACAACGCTTCCCTCAGTCATGCCGCTGAGTACCAAAGTGTTCAACGGCTATCAAGAAGTCGGCGCTTATATCGCCATCGCAGCCCTCACCCTCTGGACGGGGCGCGAACACATCGGCTACATCGTGCGCCGCGCCTTCGGCAAAGCCAAAGCGAACGACCGCGAGGCAACCGAAGGACTCTCCTACCCTGTTGCCTTCTGGGGCTTGCTCGGCTCCTTCGGCTTTCTGGTCGCGTGGGGTTCCATCTCCGGCGCCCATCCTCTGGTCGCCATCTGGTACTGGGGTTCCTACCTCGTCATCTCGCTCGTCTTGTCACGCGTGTTGGCCGACTCCGGTTTGCTCTTCGTCTCTAAAATTCACGACCCGCTCACCGTATGGCGCCAGACCTTCGGCTCTGGCCCCGGCACAATGATGGGCGGCTCACACGCAGCAGCTAACTCGTTTCTTTCAGCCACGGGCGACATGCGCTCCTGTTTGATGCCCTCGTGGATTACCAGCCTCAAATTAATCTCCGACCGCAAACTGCCCGCTCGCCCGCTCTTCGCCCTCTTCTGCGCCGTTACGCTCATCACCATCGTCTTGGCCTCCACGACACACATCCGTATCTCCTACGAGTCCGGCGCCCTTTCGATGGCTGCCCCCTACACCGCTCGCAGCGCCCCGCAGGGCCTCGCCTCAGCAGCAGCCCTCTTCGGTCGCGGCGAACCAGTTCAAGGCGGTCAGGTCGTACTTTGGACAGTGGTGGGAGGCTTGATGGTATTCGGCATGTCGCTCATGCGCTCACGATTCGCGTGGTTCCCCTTTCACCCCACCGGCTTCGTTATGGCTCAATCATGGGCGATGCACAACCTATGGCTCTCCGTCTTCATCGGCTGGGCCGCCAAATCACTGGTCACTCGCTTCGGCGGCAACGACGCCTACCGCAAAATAACCCCGCTCTTCCTCGGCTTGGCTCTGGGCGACATCGCCATGATGCTCTTCTGGCTACTGGTAGATGGTTGGCAAGGCCGAACCGGACACGTCCTCACCCCGTAACAACAACCCACAAAAAATCCCGACGAGCCTCGCTCGTCGGGATTTTTTGTGGGTTGTTGTTACGATGGTGAACCTCTGCAACCATCTCCTCGGCACAGGTTCTAAAAATGCTGGTTACAAAAGCCGGACTTCCACCCACACCAATGAAATATCTATCTCCCCTACTCTTTCTCTATGGCTTAATTCTGCTAACTCCAACATTGCCCAAATCTCAAGCCCACACGATGGGGATTAGTGAGGCAGGAAGAAGAAGTAACGGAAGAGAAAGAGACACGGCATCCCCTCTGACAGAGTCCCAGCAAGGCCTTTGGCTGGTGAAAGCGCGCTGCACCTCGGTAGATTCAAAGAGGGCTGCGTTTGCCAGTTGGAAAGTAGAACACGTCTTCAACGGGCCAGAGAACCTGCTTGGTAAGCCATTCACTGTCGAGGGTCTAAGCACCTCAGATCGAAATAGTTCTTGGAATAACCCATACCGGGCAAACATCATCCATTACTTTGTTCCCGAAGTAAACGAAGAGGCCCTTTGGATAGTTCAATTGTACATAGAGAAAGACCCAGAAAGGCTGGAATTCAATAAAAAGAATGGGATTCAAGCCGAGTACGTGGATGCCACTTCTTATCCTGTTATGCTCGGCCCCACGAGGAGGCTTCCCTACAGACTAAAACTTCCCATCAGTAAAAATCACCCCTTGAATACAGATGAGCAAGTTCGAGGTCTGTCAACATACTCCCAAGCACTCGAACATGCTCAAGCGCTAGAACGCCTCGCCAAAACCAACAAAGCGAATCAAATCCCCGTTCTGGAGAACTATCTGCACGCTCCCTCTAACCAATTAAGAACATGGGCACTCGGCACGTACACAGCAAGAAGCGACTATAACGACTTCGAATTTTTAAAGAAAATAGCGGCTTACCCGCGAAGTTCACCCGAAGAACTGCTGGCTATCGCTCCGGCATTAGAACGCGGGCCAAGTAAAGATTTATGGCGCGACAGTCCAGAACGCACTGCTTTTTGGCAACGACTCGCGACATCAACTCTCGATAAGACAGATGCGGTAGAAACAGCGCATCTACTAGGTAGCATCGGAAATGGGGACGGTTTTGGTGGCAAGGGAGGTTTTGGTAAAGTCGCAATTCAAGACTCTGTCACTTCTACCAGTGGCCAGTGGTTGTTCGACTTGTTGTGCCAGGCCGCAGACAATCCGCAATGGCCGCAAACCGCCCGTGGTGAAGCACTGATTTCTATCAGAAACCTAAGTAGCGTTGGCTTGTTGCGACGCACCACCGCATGGAATTACCTGATGCAGCGCTTACTTGAGCATCCCGACTACTCTTCTCCTGTTCTTCCCGCCCAATCAGAGAAAAACCAGACATTACACACCACTCTGGCGTTAAATGCACTTGTAGGACTCTCGACTCTACGACCTTTCACTTCTCAAGAGGAGACAACTTTAAAGGCTCTGCAAGCAGGCGCCAAATCAACCGAGATACAGGAGCTGTTTGATGACATCTTTGCTCCCCCATCTGGCTTTTCACAATGGTACTGATATTCCAATGAACCAATTTCAGAAAAAGGTATTTCAAAACCAAAATCCCGACCAGTTGGACTGGTCGGGATTTTGGTTTCATAACTCACGTCGCCAGCCAAAACTAAAAACTAACCACTAGCAACTAAAAACTATTAGGCCATCTCTTTCCAATCTTTGGCGGTTTCGCCGAACGCTTCGGCGACGCCGCTGTGTACGATCTGTCCGTCGATGATGTTGAGGCCAAGCGCCAGCGCAGGGTCTTTGCTGCACGCCTCGCGCCAGCCCAAATTGGCAAGGCGACGCACATAAGGCAACGTCGCGTTGGTGAGCGCCATCGTCGAGGTGCGAGGCACCGCTCCCGGCATGTTGGCCACGCAGTAGTGAATGATGCCCTCTTCCACATAGGTCGGATGGTCGTGCGTCGTCGGGCGGCTCGTCTCGAAGCAGCCTCCCTGGTCGATGGCGATGTCCACCATAACTGCGCCCGCTTGCATCCGCTTCAAATCGTCGCGGCGAACCAGTTTGGGAGCCTTTTTGCCCGGCAACAGCACTGAGCCAATAACCACGTCGGCCAACGCCAGATGCTCACGAATCGCCGCTGGCTGCGAATATAGCGTCGCCACGTTCGGCGGCATGACTTCGCTCAGGTGACGCAAGCGGTCAAGGTTAACATCGAACAAATACACATCGGCGCCCAAGCCAGCCGCCAGACGAGCGGCATTGGTTCCGGCGATACCCGCGCCCAGAATCATCACGTTGGCGCGCGGTGTTCCTGGCACGCCCGACAGCAAAACGCCGCGTCCACCGAAAGTCTTTTCGAGGAATTTGGCCGCTTCCTGAACTGCCATGCGTCCCGCGACTTCGCTCATCGGAATCAATAGCGGCAAAGAGCGATTGGTTTCCTGCACAGTTTCGTAAGCGATAACCGTCGCCCCCGACTTCTGCGCCGCGCGAGTCAATGGCTCATCCGCCGCGAAGTGGAAGTACGAGAACAGCGTTTGTCCAGGTCGCACATGCGGCCACTCTTTGGTCAGGAGTTCCTTGACTTTGAGAATCAGTTCGGCTTTCGCCCAAACTTCATCGACGTTCGAAGCGATTTTCGCTCCGGCATCAATATAAGCGGAATCGGCGAACCCCGATCCTTCGCCAGCACCTGGTTCGATGAGGACTTCGTGCCCTTCATCAACAAGTATTTCGGCACCGGCGGGCGTTAACGCGACGCGGTTCTCAAAGGCTTTAATTTCGTGAGGAACTCCAATAATCATAGTTAAAAATGCTCTAAGTGAGTGGTACTGCTAAGCAAACAATCAGAAAGCGGACCTTTCAAAAGGCCCGCTTTCAGGAAATTTAAGTTGGTACGACTAACTGCGCCGATGTATGTTGGCGCAAGTTGCGCACTTCTTAGTAAGTCGGTGCTCCAGCGATTTCGCGCTTGGGTTCGCCGTCCGATTCGCACGCCTCTTCGGCCTGCGGAGTCGTCCAGCACAGGTTCAGGCACTTGGCGGCGTTCGCTTCGTCCAATCGCCCAACTGGCATCGTCAACGGCGCACGGTGCAACAAGTCGGGGTCGTTTTTGGCTTCTTCGGCGATGGCGAGCATCGCTTCGCAGAAGGCGTCGAGCGTCGCTTTGGTTTCGGTTTCGGTCGGCTCGATCATCATGCTTTCTTTCACGATGGTCGGGAAGTAAACCGTCGGCGCGTGGAAACCATAGTCGGGCAAGCGCTTGGCGATATCCCACGCCGAAACGCCGTACTGCGAACGCAGTTTGGAAGCCGACAGCACGCACTCGTGCTTGCAGCCGTTCGGGTTGGCGGTTTCATAGGTGCCCTTCAAGCGCGCCAAAATGTAGTTCGCGCTCAAAACGGCGTCGCTCGAAACCTGACGCAAGCCTTCTCCGCCGTGACGCAAGATGTAGGTCAAAGCGCGCAGGATAACGCCGGAGTTGCCACGGAAGCCATGCAACGAACCAACTGCGTCAGGACGGTCCCAGTCCCAGGCGAATTCACCAGATTCGGCTTGAATGACGTGAGGCACTGGCAGGAACGGCTCCAAAATCGAGCGAACCGCCACAGGGCCAGCACCGGGGCCGCCGCCGCCGTGAGGCGTCGAGAAGGTTTTGTGAACGTTGTAGTGCATAACGTCCACGCCCATGTCGCCGGGTCGGGCCTGTCCCAAAATGGCGTTCATGTTGGCGCCATCCATGTAAACCAACGCGCCATTCTCATGGGCGAGGGTACATAGTTCCTCGATTTGCGCTTCAAAAACGCCGAGAGTGTTGGGGTTGGTAATCATGACCGCCGCCACATCATCTTTGAGAGCGGCGCGCATGGCGTCCATATCGACGCCACCTTCGGCGTTCGACTTAACCGTCGTCACGGCATAACCGCAACGCGCAGCGCTGGCGGGGTTGGTGCCATGAGCCGAGTCGGGCACAACGATGCGGCGACGCTTGTCAGCTTCGCCACGCGCATTGTGATAGGCGCGAATCATCAGCAAGCCGCAGAACTCGCCTTGCGCGCCAGCCAATGGCTGAACAGTGCAGGCATCAAGTCCGGCGATTTTCGCCAGAACTTCCTGAGCGCGGAAAAGCACTTCCAACCAGCCCTGGCTCGTGGTTTCGGCCTGCAAAGGATGCACGCTGGCAAACCCCGGCATGGCGGCAACGGCTTCGTTCAACTTGGGGTTGTACTTCATCGTACAAGAACCCAACGGATAAAAATGTGTGTCAATCGAGAACGTGTTCTGCGACAGGCGCGTGAAATGGCGCACTACCGAGTGTTCATCGACTTCGGGAATATCAAGTTCGGCCCGCGTGGCGAAAGGCAGGGGAGCCTCAGGAACGTCCAACGGCGGCAAGTAGTCGCTCGCGCTACCGGGGTCGGACAGTTCAAACAAAAGCGGTTCGAGCGAAGGCGAATTAAGCATGGATTTTCAATAGATGGACAGGGCTAACAACGAACGCATTTAGGTACAACAAGGAGGGCATTCGTACACAGCGGTACAAATACCCTCATGCGTTCACCAGTCGAGATAAAAGGTGCGCGCATCATCCGCATAGTGGACGGCAACGCCATCCAGATGCACGCTCCCGTTACCATTCAAATCCGAACCGGATGCGCCCGATTCTACCTTGGGACGGGGCAAAGCAGCGCTCAGCACCTTCGTCAGAAAGTCAATGTCTTCGCGCGAACGCTTTTCGGTGCAGCAGAACAACGCAGCACCTTCGAGTTCGGGATAATCGCGGCCCAAATCATAAGGCCCGATGATGTCTTCTTCCGCCAGAGCCTTACCAATAGTTTCGACTGCCACGGGCAAGCTCACCGCGAACTCGTGATAGTGCGGGCCGCTGAAAACGGGTTTCACACCGGGCAGAGTTTGCAACTGCTCGCGGGCATAAGCCGCTTTGTGGAACGAATGTGTGGCCGCTTCGCGCACACCGCGTTCGCCCATCGTCGCCATATAAATGGTCGCGACCAAGGCGCACAACGCCTGGTTCGAGCAGATGTTGGAAGTGGCCTTTTCGCGGCGGATGTGTTGTTCGCGCGTTTGCAGCGTCAGAGTGAAGCCGCGCGTACCCTCGGCGTCAGTGGTCAAACCGACCAGACGGCCCGGAGCCAGACGCGAGAACTTCTGCTTGCAGCAGAACAAGCCAAGGCCGGGGCCACCGAATGTCATCGGCAAACCGAGCGACTGGCCATCAGCGATGGCAACATCGGCGTCATAGCTTCCCGGCGGAGGCAAAATTCCCAACGACAGCGGGTTGAATACAGCAACGAGCAAAGCGCCCGCAGCGTGGGTCGCCTCAGCAATGGCCGGAGCATCTTCCAAAACGCCAAAGAAGTTCGGTTGCGCCACAACGACAGCCGCGACATCGCCGCTCTTCAAAGCCTCTTTCAAGGCTTCACCGTCGATTTGTCCGGTCGTGGTGTCGAAAGGAATCTCGTCGATGGTAATTGGCAAGCCCTGCGTGTAGGTGGTGGCAACGCGCCGATAGGCGGGCGACAGACCACGAGGCACCAACATGCGCTTCTTTTTGGTCGCGGCGTAAGCCAAAATGAGAGCTTCGGCCAAAGCAGTCGCTCCATCATAAAGGCTGGCGTTCGCCATCTCCATCCCAGTCAGGCGGCACAGCAGGGATTGGAACTCATAAATAACCTGCAACGTGCCCTGGCTGGTTTCGGCCTGATAGGGGGTGTAAGCGGTGACAAATTCACCGCGCGACGCCAACGCAGAAACAGCAGAGGGGACGTAATGATCGTAGACACCTGCGCCCAAAAAGCAGGTCGAGGTATCGGCGTGAACGTTTTTTGCGGCCAAACGCGCCATATCGCGCTTGAGTCCCATCTCCGACCGTCCGCCTTCGAGATTGGCGAATGCTTCGCGTGCCGCGTCCCGAAGAGACGCAGGAATGTCCGCGAAGAGTTCATCGGCGCTTTGCACGCCAATAGTAGCCAGCATGGCCTCACGGTCTGCTGGAGTCAAGGAAAAATATGGCATGGATGCAAATACCGAGTGATGGCGGGCTGATTAGTTCCCTCACTCGGCACTAAGGTCTTACGCGCGCAAAGCGGCGTACTGTTCGGCACTCATTAACGAAGAGGTATCAAGTTCTTCGGACGGCTTGAGGCGGATCATCCATCCGTTCTCAAAAGGTGATTCATTGACGACGCCGGGATTTTCCGTAGCGTCGGTATTAGCGGCGACAACTTCGCCCGCGATGGGGCTGTGCAATTCGCCAACGGCTTTGACCGATTCGGCCACACCGAAGGAACCGCCTGCGACGATGGAAGTTCCCACTTCGGGCAATTCCAGATAAACGATCTCACCGAGTTCGCCCTGAGCGTAATCGGTAATTCCAAGCGTCACAAGGCCGTCGTCTTCACGGCGCAACCATTCGTCGGACTCGGTGTAAAACAGATCTGTGGGCGTATTCATGAGATTTTTTGCGCGGGTTTAGTGGATCGAGGCACAAAAGGTAGTGAAACCACCTGAGCCGGATGCACCGCACCACGAATATGGACTTCAATTTCGCTTCCCAGCGCTAATTCCGTTGGCAACAACGCTAAAGCAATGTTCTTGTCCAGAGTGGGCGAGGGCGTACCGGATGTGATTTCACCAACACGTTTTCCCCCGTATGATACAGCATACCCATCACGCGCAATACCGCGTCCCAGCATCTGAACACCGCGAATCGTCTGTTCCGAAGGATTTTGTAATCCCTTTAATAATTCATCGCGACCGTGAAAATCGCCTTTGTCGAACTTAACCGCAAAAGCCACGCCCGACTCATAGGGCGTCAGATTTTCACGGAGTTCGTGACCATAAAGCGGTAAGCCGGCTTCCAGACGTAGGACGTCGCGCGCACCAAGGCCGCAAGGCACTGCGCCCTTCTCTAGTAACGCGCTCCACAGGGCAGGTGCGACCTGTGCCGAACCCATCCATTCGAAGCCATCGCAACCGGTGTAGCCACCACGAGCGACGATGCACGTTTCGCCCATGACTTCGACTTCGCGAACATCACGAAACGCGAAACTGCTCAAGTCAGCGTTGCAAAAAGACTGTAGAATCGCTTCAGCGCCAAGCCCCTGCACCGCGATCATCGCCTGATTTTCGAGGCGGTTGCGGAAGGAAACCGAAGAGGGAAGCAAAGAACGGAGCAAGGCTTCGTCGTTCTCCACGCGGGAAGCATTCACCACAACGAGCCAGCGCTCTTCTTCGAGCCGATAGCCCATCACATCATCGAGAACTCCACCCGTTTCGGTGAGTAACAATCCGTAGGAAGCGCGACCGACGCGGGTCTTGCTCCAATCGGCTGTGACTACCGAGTTCAAAAACGCAGTGGCGCCTTCGCCCCATACGTCGAACTGTCCCATGTGCCCGACATCGAACAATCCACAATTTTCGCGCACAGCCAGAGTCTCGATTTTGACACCCGCGTATTGAACGGGCAGTTCCCATCCTGCAAACGGGACAATCTTGCCTCCGCACTGTTGATGCGCCTCGAAAAGAGAGGTGCGTTGATGCGTCGGCTTTGGCGGCTCGACGTTTAAAATTTCAGTCGTCATACAATTCGATGAGAAGCGGCACTTGGAAAACCGCACAAGAGCAAAGGCCGAACGGTATACCTTGTCAATGTTACGCCCTCATTGCCAAAGGGACAAAGTCGCGGCCAAAAGCCCACAACTTTGCCCAGACAACGGTTATAGCTCCATCTAGTTAGCGCACTAGATGACCATTTGTGTGACCATTGGTAGACGTATCGCGCCCTTCCAAAGTCTGACGACTGTTAACGCCTGAGGTGCGACGGCTTTGATACTCCTCGTTGAAGTAACGCCACCATTCGACGGGAACATCGGATACGATCTGAGGAGTAGCCCCATCGCGCATAGAGGTCGTGGCCGCACAACCAGCCGCCACCGAGAAACGAGCCGCGATAGGCGAGGTATAGGTCGGGCCACCTTCGCGCACAAAACGCAGGAACTCAGCAACGATGCGAGGGTCAGCGCCGCCATGTCCGCCCTTGGGACGCTCAATCATGTGAACCTCATCCGGCGCGTCGTTGCCCCATTTGCGGGTGTTCCAAACTTTGATGCAGCTGCCATCTTCGCCATTGCCAAAGTTCTCCATGCGGCCCTCATCGCCAATAACGCAGTAGTTGCGCCAGTAATCGGGCGTGAAGTGGCACTGTTGGTAGGTAGCGAACGCACCATTTTGCAACTGCATCGTCAGGTGCGAAATGTCTTCCACATCAATCTCGGCATTCAAACCTTCCTGCTGCGAGGGTGGCCAGAAGAACTCTTTGTCGATGATAGGCCCACGAATGCGAGGCCCATTGGTCGGCTCAATGCGATTCTGGTTGGAGCCGTAAACCGACAGGTCGCCCATTCCGGTAACACGGTGAGCATACGAACCCGCCAGCCAGTGGATAACGTCGATGTCGTGCGCCCCCTTCTGTAGCAACAATCCGTTCGAGTAACGGCTTTCGGCGTGCCAATCCTTGAAATAGTAGTCGCCGCCATGCCCGACGAAGTGGCGGCACCAAACCGCTTTCACTTCGCCGATTTTGCCTGCTTCGATAAGCTCACGCATCTTCAGCACGAATGGCATGTGGCGCATGTTGTGGCCGACGTACAACTTCGAGCCAGTGCGATAAGCCGCTTCTAAAACGCGGTCGCACCCAGCAGTCGTAATCGCCATTGGCTTTTCGAGATAAACCGCCTTACCTGCTTCCAGAGCAGAAACAGCCATTTCCTCGTGCAAAAAGTCGGGGGTGCAGATGAAAACTGCGTCCAGCGGTTGTTCGAGCAATTCACGATAATCGCTGGTGGTGAACAAGTCCTCGCCATAGGCCTCACGGTTTTTCTCCAGAGTCTCAGCCGAAAGGTCACAGCACGCTACGATACGTGCGCCTTTCTCTTCGCCATGAGCGTGGCGCGCCAGTCCACCGCGTCCGCCCGAACCGATAACACCAATTTTCAACATGATAAAAGGGATGCGGATTTTCGCCGCCGTTACTCAACAGATTATACACATCTAAAACGAGTTAGAAAAGGGTATTCGTATGGCGACCACAGTAGCAGTTGGGAAGTAAAACCTCAATGTCAAGTTAACCTGTCCGGCCAAATAGCCTCTTCACTTTCGTACAAATTGTCTCCCCTCAATTCAGTTGCACTATTTACCTTACGAAAAGAAGTCCTTACTTTCCTTGTCAGGATTAATCCCATGTTTGACGTAGGGAGTTGTTTTTGTTGAAATTGGGTTCTCGCCAGCGAGAAAATCACTATGCCTGATTCGACTCGTCCCTCCGTGCTACATCAAAACGCAAACAACGGACAACATAATTCCAGGGAGGATTTTTCCCTGGCGGCCTTGCAACAGGTGCCGTTGTTCAAGGGACTTTCACCACAAAACCTCAAAATGCTGAGCGGTGTGATTAAGCGCCGCACACTCATTCCCGAAGATGAACTGTTGACCGAAGACGAAACGGATAACTCTCTATTTTTCATCATGGATGGTGCCTTCAAAATCACCGTCCGAAAGGGCGAAGGCACCGTGCTACTGGGATTGTGCGGTCGAGGCGAACTTCTGGGCGAATTAGCAGCGATTGATGGTCAAGCGCGTTCAGCAACGGTAACCGCCCAAACCTCGTGCATAGTAGGCTCTCTAAGTTCACAGAATTTTTGGAAAGTGGTTTGGCCAATCAATCCCATTCCGGTGAACATGGCCCACCTTCTGGCAGGGCGCGTGCGCCGCTTGACGGCCAAAGTTCAGGCGATGGCGACCCTCGATGTGCGTGGACGCCTCGCGTTTCAAATCGTTTCTCTAGCTCGCGATCATGGTTTGCCCGAAGGCAACGTTCCCCATTTCATCCACTTCGGTTTGACACAGGCCGAGCTGGCTCAGATGGTAGGCACCAGTCGCGTCCAAGTCAACCAGTTGATGATGAACTGGAGCAAGCACGGCATCCTGACGACCAAGCGCAATGCCATCGCGGTTCATCGCATTGATGCTCTGTGTCAGATGTTCCCCGCTTCGCTCGAAGCCAGCATTCCCAAATCGGCGCAAGAATTCGATTGAGACTCACGGGGTTTGTGGTGTAACAGAGCACCTATTCTGGTCGCACTCGACGGTAAGCGCCCCATCCATATCGGTACGGAACAGCGGGATTTTGCGAACGGCCAATTCGCGAAGAACGGAGGCCGATGGCACATTGAGGCGATTGAAGCGCCCACACGAAACAATGGCCGCCCCTGCGCGACTGGCATTCAACCAATCGGGCGAAGAAGATGTGCTTGAACCATGCTGCGAAAGCATCAACACATCACAATTCAGCGGCAAGCCAAGGCGCGTCAGGCGTTGCTCCCCCTCACGCTCCAAATCGCCGGAAAGCAGAATCGAGCGATTCCCCCACTCCAACCGCATAGCCAACGAATTGTCGTGTTGAGAACCAGCCAACGGCAATTGAGGGTTCAAAATCCTAAGCCGTGCTTCGCCCAGCGGAAACTCCTGCCCAACGTGCGGCACCACAACAGGCACTCCCAAACGTTCGACTTCGCGCCGCAAATTTAAAAGTTCAGCCTGTCCCAACTCATCCCACAAAGCGCCGTTCGGCGTCTCTCCCGCCTTTGGCCCATCAACAAAAGCCCCCACCGCCACTTCGCGCAACACCCGCCGCAAGCCATTACAGTGATCCTCGTCGGGCGAAGTGAGAAACACGAAGTCGAGGCGCGTTACTCCCAGATGCTGCAAGGCCGGAACTATAACCGCTGCCCCAATCTCAGCTCGTTCGCGCCCATCCAACGAGCCACCATCAACTAACACGGCGCGCCCAGACGGGTCCTGAATAACGATGCACTGCCCCTGTCCGACATCAATCACAGTAACGCGTAGCGTATGAGACGACGGCCACAACGAACTAACTGTCACCGCCAATGCAACTACAACTAACCCAGCAACGATAACCTTCGGCCCAAGCCCGAATAAATTCGCGCGTTGCTTCTCCAACCACTGCTTAGCACCGGTTTGCAGTTCGTCCCACTCGTCGGCCAAAGGAAGAGTCGCCATCGCTAATATCGCATAACAGGCCCATAC
This sequence comes from bacterium, assembly GCA_004172935.1. GTDB lineage: Bacteria > Armatimonadota > Abditibacteriia > Abditibacteriales > Abditibacteriaceae > Abditibacterium. The sequence continues at coordinate 90,595 of SDZD01000015.1, forward strand.
CCAACTGGTCGGCCAGAAAACATCCTCGACTAATGCGCCCGCTGGTTGGGCGGCGCTGGAAGCGAGAGAACTCACGGCTCCTGTCAAACGATAGAGCGGCTCGCCCCACGGAATAACCAGCCCAATCGAACCAGCGAAGACCAGTATTTCAGCAAGAGGCACCGCCAGAAAATTGGCTCCCCACCCAGTCGCGCTCGCCGTTCCGAAGTGAAGCAGAGAAAGTGGCCACGTCGCGGCCTGAGCCGCCAACGACATAGCGGCAAGTTGGCCCAATTTCCCAGAATTTAGCGGCTGTATAGCCCGAAAGAGTACGGGCGCAACGACGATGAGGCCACATACAGCCGCGAAGGTGAACTGGAACGATAAATCCCACGCCAATGTAGGGTCGAGTGCTAATAGCCCAACAAGCGCCGCGCTCCACATCGAAAGCAAATCAAGGTCGCGACCACTCCCCAGACAGATCGCGCCCAGAATGCCGAATGCCGTCGCACGCCAGATGGAGGGAGCCGCTCCGGCGATTAACGCATAGGCCACCAATCCCGGCACAACCAACAGCAATAACCACGCGCGACGCACACGAAAAGTCCGCCCAATCAAAAGCAAAGCCATCGCCAGGGCAGTGACTTGCGACCCGCTAGAAACCAAGAGGTGAGACAGCCCTGCGGCCCGAAAGTCGTCGCGAGTTTGCTGCGGGAGAGGGTCGCGTAGGCCATTTTCGCCCCACACCATCGCGGTAAGGAGTGCCGCATTCTGGCGGGGGTAAGGGCGTTTAGCGAGAGTGTCTTCGTCGCCCGCGAACAACCACTCGTAACGGGCCAAAAGTGTGCGCCGGATGCCTTGGATTCGGCGTTCGAGCGGGTAGGCAGCAGCGGGCTTAAGCACGTTCAATTCAAGCAAAGGGCCGCTCTGACACCAGCAACGGGCGCCCAGCGCTGCCCAAAATCCCTCGCGTTCGCCGGGGTTACGTGGACGAGACAGGGGGCGAACATCGGTTCGCAGTTCGATACGGTCGCCTACTTCCAGGCGCGAGGTAAACGCGGATGAAACCCACATCCGGCCCGGCGTCATGTTACCATTCACGGTTTCAACATCGAGCGGAAAGCGGGTGTTCCAACGTGAGCGTTGCGGGTAGTCGCCGATGATGCCCACGAGGCGGGCCGGAGAACTACGAAGTGGTTGGTCGCGCGGCGATTGGTTGGCGAAGAGGCGCGAGATGTCGTCGTGAGGCGGTAGCAAACGGCGGGTGGTGTGGGCAGCGAACAAGGTTGTGAAAGCCACTGCCACGCCGACACGAGATAGCCAGGGAGAATGACGAAAATAGCACGCCACAGCCACACCCACCACAAGAAAGGGCAGCAACAACCATATTGGAGCCTGTTCGCGCGCAAGGTCGTGCCATGCATGGGCGAGCTGCCCGCCTAACATCACTCCTAACAGGGCACAGGCCGCACTCCACAACAATGGGCGCAACAGCAGCGCACCGAGCAGCGAAGCGGCAGCACGCGAGAATGAGGGAGTTGCGCTGGGGGGAAAGGGCGAACGCGGCATCGTCGGCCATTTTACTCAAGCTGTTAGTGTTATTGGCGTTTTGTTGCGTTCAACGGGCGTTTTTACTCTTCAAATCGCTCTATCCTTTTGATACCCAAATATGCGTACAACCACTATAGCCACGGGCGCTCTGCTTTTCTTGCTTGGCCCGATTTTCTTCGCTTTGGGCGGAGAGCACAAAAGCTTCACCGCTTTCATCCCGTCCATCTTTGGAATCGCCCTCATCGTTTGCGGCGCGATGGCTACGACGGTCAAAGCAACCAAGATGGCGATGCACATCGCCGTGGTAGTCGCCTTTTTAGGCGTGCTTGGTTCGATGCGCTTTGTTTCGAAGTGGCCCAGCTTACTTTCGGGCGGCGACATATCGACCAAATTGGGGCCGCTTTCGGGTTTGTTGCTGTTCTTGCTGTGCGGCTTTTTCGTGGTGCGTTCGGTGTTGTGGTTCCTCGGTAACCGCGCGGCCCGCTCGGCGGCCTAAGATGAATCTTTCGTTCGTGCAGTGGCAAACGCGCGGCGCCTGGGCGCGCGATGGCGCGCCGCTGACCGTTTACGGGATATGGGGCGATGCCTGGCTTCAAGACCGTGTTATTTCGTCGCTGCTCGAAACCGCAGTGGGCGAAGGCGAGCGCGATTTCAACTTCGATCAACTCGATGGCGAAAACACTAAAGTCGCTGATATTCTGGCAGCAGTGGGCAACTTGCCCTTTCTCAGCGACCGTCGCGTCGTGCTGGTGAAGCGCGCCGAACGAGTAGAGGGTTTGGGGCGAGGCGATGGAGATGCGCCCCCCAAATCGAAGAAGAAAGCGGCGACGGGAGCCAGCGCCGCAACACGTCTGGTGGGAGGACTCACTTCGCTTCCACCAACGACAGTGCTGATTTTGGCGCGTACTCCCGAATCGGTTGAACCCGGCGAACGAGCGGGCGAACGCTGCCTGAACGCGGCTCTCGATAGAACAATCGACGATGTCGGGGCACTCATCAACTGCTCGGTCGACCCGAAAAATACCTCGCTGGTAGCGGGCATTCTGGAAAGCGAGGCCAAACTGCGCGGCATCAAGCTGGAACGCGGAGCGGCGGCTTACATGTGTAACCGCTGCGGCACCGACATCGCGTTTTTGCTGAGCGAAGTGGAAAAATGCGCGCTCAGGGCGGGTTTGTCCTCGCCAGTGACGCCCGCTGTCATCGACGAGATGACGCGCCCCGCGTTGGGTGACACCATTTTCGATTTGACCGATGCCTTGGGCGAACGCAATGGCGGCAAAGCGATTGCGACGCTGCGCGAGTTGCTGGAACGCGGCGAGGCTCCCGAACGGTTGATGGCAACAGTCGTATCGAACCTGCGCCAGTTGATGCAAGCGCGCGCGTTTCTCGACTTGAACTTGCCGCTCGATGGCTCGTTGGCGCGGCGTCTGCCACCCGAAATCGCCGAACAGTTGCCTAAAGAGGGGCGCGATAATCTGGTTCAAGCACTGGGTGCGCAAAGTTGGCTGGCAAGGCGGTTGAACACATCGGCACGCCGTTTTTCGAGTGGCCAGTTACGCCGCGCGCTGGAATTGGCATTGGAGGCCGACCTCGCCATGAAAGGTATTGAAGGCGATGGAGGCTTCGACTCCAAAAACAATTCGGCGGCAACGATGGAAATTTTCCTCGCGCGCCTGTGTTCTTCGCCAGCTTAATGGCCCGTGACCTAACGTTTGTCAAAATTGAGTTACAATTGTTGCCGTCATTTGTTTTGTGGCAACGCAATTCGCCTTACTGTTCCCGACAGCTCTTCGCAGCAAATGGCGCTTTTCTATCAACTCTTACGGGCGCGCAGCGTCTTTTGCTTTATCCCTTCATGAACCGTTTATTCCACCTCTTGGGACTGTCACTCTCGCTATGCGTTGCAGAGTCAGTCGCGCTCGCACAGGTGGCACCGCGTCCGCCAATTGCGCCTCCCGTTGTCACCAATCCGAAGCCGTTTCCAACTCTGGTTCCAGTTCCGGGCCTCGTACCGTTGCCGGAAATCACCCCGCCACAGCCGACGATTACGCTGGCACCGCCACCGCTGCCGACTTCCACTCCCGCAGCAACGGCAACGCCATTTCCGCCTCCGACTGAGCCGCCATTGGTACAAGCGTATGCGAAAGCGTCGCCACATCCTTACACCACTGGCGGCCGCACCTATGTTCCATTGACGTTCTTCGCGGACAATCTGGGCGCATCGGTGGGCGAAGTTACCAAACCGAAATTCCAGCTGTTGTGGTTCGGGCAAAAACTCGACTTTTGGGTGGGTCAGCGGGGCGCGACGTTGAACGACAAAGCCTTTACCCTGCCCGCTCGGCCAGTCATCATTTCGAACCGCGTCTTCGTGCCGTTGGGCGCCTTCTGCGACACATTGGGCATCGGGTTAAAGACGACTTCTAAGCCATATGTCTTCCTGTTGACCTACAAAGCAGCGCGCGTCGATAACGTGCGCTCGACAGTGAGCGGCAACAAGGTGCGTACCGTCGTCACCTTCTCGAACCCAACTCGTGTGACGGCTTCGGTGGCGCGCGAAGGCGCGACCTTCCAGTTTTCGGGAGCGCGCGCCCCCGGCATCCCCAGCATTGCTACCGTGAACGACTATCTGGTGACACGCACGGTGCTGACTTCGGGCAACTGGAACGCGCGCTTTGCACTGACGATGAACTACGCCGCTCCAATTCAGTGGTTCACGCTTGGTTCGCCACCGCGTCTGGTGATTGATTCGCAGCGCCTGTTCGAAGAATCCTCCACGATGCGCGAGGGGGGGCTTCGCTTGACTAAAGTCAGGCGTGGCACTGGACATGGACCAGTGCAGATGTGGACAGCCCGCCTCGACCCGCGCGATGGCTGGCGGGTGCGAGTCGAACCCGGCGGCTATAGCGTGTTGCAGCGCGCACGCACCTCGAAACTGGCTGAGCGCCAGAAGGCCATTCTGGCCGTCAATGGCGGCTTCTTCGCCTATGATGGCGCAGCAGTGGGCGCCATGTTGGTGGGGGGCGAATGGATTCGCTTGCCGTGGCAGGGACGCACAGCAGTTGGCTTCGATGACGCGGGCAAGGCGCATATTGCGCCGCTGCAAACCAACGCGACAGTCAAATTCAGTTCGGGGCAAAATCTGCCGATTCGCGACCTGAACGGCTGGCCTGACGCCAACCGCATCACAGCTCTGACGCGGCGCTTCGGCACCTACTATCGCCTCACTTCGGGCGAGATGGCGGTCGTGGTTTCCAAGGGTGTCGTCATAGCACGTCCCGGTGGTGGCGGCACGCCGATTCCGGCCAACGGCTTCGTGCTGGTAGCTTCGGGTTCGGCCCGCCAATATCTGGAGAAGGTGGCACTCAAGGAGCGAGCCACTTTGAGCATCACCCCCATCGGCTGGCCGAAAATAACGACCGCCTTGGGCGGCGGACCACGCTTGATTCAGAATGGTCAAATCGCGATTCGGGACGAGAATTTCCGCACCGACGTAACCAACGGGGCGGGACCACGCACTGCCTTTGGCATCGACAAACAGGGGCGCTATATCATCGTGGTGGTCGACGGGCGCCAGAAGTACCACTCGACGGGGCTAACACTTCATGAGCTTGCGGCAACGATGCAGCAGATGGGCGCCGTCTACGCAATGAACTTGGATGGTGGTGGTTCAACGGCAATGGCGGTGAAGGGGCGCATCGTGAACCGCCCCTCGGATGGAGCCGAGCGGAGCGTGTCAAACGCCCTACTCGTTATGCGCTAAAACCAACAAAAAATGAACGCCCGCGAAATTCGAATTTCGCGGGCGTTGTTTTTTCGGAGACATGTCTCAAATGATGATTGCAAAGTGGGTATCCCAGCGTCGTAATTCTGAACCCATGAAGAATCTATACCTCTGTTCAGACACACTTCTCCTAATCACCATTCCCGCTCCCCGACTCAGGCAGAGACTCCAGGTTGTTGATGATACGCTGAAGCATTTGCACGAAATTTACGCGCTCTTCTTCGCTGAAGCCAGCATAAGCCCGCGTATTGAAATAATCCAGCGACTCTCGAACAGCAGGTACAGCGGCTTCGCCCTGCTCAGTCAGGCGAACCAGATTACTTCGGCGGTCCTGTGGGTCGGGAGTTCGCTGAATCAGTCCATCTCGCTCCATACGCGAAAGCAACTGCGCCATGCTCGGCTGCTCCACATCCGCGATTTCGGTGAGCGCCTTCTGAGTCATGGTCGAACTTCCCGGTCTACTAAGCGATGCGAGTACGGGAACTTGCCCGATAGCGACACCATGTGATGCAAGCCGCGACTCGTTAAGGCGCATAAACAGGCGCGCTGCTCGGTTAATAAGGTAGCCGGGTCTGGGGTACGGAGATTTAATGCTCATTGTGAACAGAGAAAGGATAAAGCACTTTTTTACATAGGAGCCTATTGCATAGCATCCTATCAATAAGTTATATTCTTGTTGCAACGACAAATCAAGGCTCATTAAGTGAGGAATTATGGCGGCCTATGCAAGCGCCGCACACAGCAAACAAACCCCAATGAAATACCCAATTGAAAACAAAACTGTCGCCATCGTAGGCGGCGGCCCCGGCGGGCTGACACTGGCCCGCATTCTCCAGATGAACGGTGTCGACGTGAAGGTATACGAACGTGACATCACCCGTACGGCGCGCGTTCAAGGCGCCACTTTAAACCTGAACGAAGAATCGGGGCTATTGGCCCTGCATAAAGCCAACCTGATGGAGCAGTTCAAAGCAGCCTACCGTCCCGGTGCCGAGAAAATGGCTTTCGTCGATAAAAACGCCAATGTGGTGATAGAAGATTTCGGTGGCGGCAACCTTCAAGAAGAACGCCCCGAAATAGACAGAGGCCCGCTCCGAGAACTACTACTCGACTCTTTGCAAGAGGGCACAGTGACATGGTATTGCCAGTTCGATTCGCTTGAGCGCGTCGATGGCCAAGTGAAACTAAATTTCAAAAACGGCCAATCGCATACAGCCGATGTCGTTGTTGCAGCCGATGGAGCGAACTCGAAAATCCGCCCCTACATCACTCCTCTCAAACCCGCCTATTCGGGTGTAACAATCGTGGAAGGCACAATTTACGATGTCGAATCGGCCATTCCACGCCTTCACCAGCTTCTTGACGGCGGGAAAATCTGCGTACTCAGCGACTCGAAAACCCTCTTCATTGTCCTGAAAGGCGACGGTAGCGCCGCCTTCTACAGCGGTCACAAAGCCGACGAATCATGGGCGCGGGACAGCGGCATCGACTTCTCGGACAATGCTCAAGTCGTGCAATGGTTTAAAAGCGAGTTCGAGGGATGGGATGAGATGTGGATCGAGCTATTTGAAAAAGCCGCTTCTTTCGTAGTTCGCCCGCAATACTGCGCGCCTCTCGACCAGACATGGGAAGCCCTACCCGACCTGACGATGTTGGGCGACTCCGCGCACGTGATGCCGCCCTACGCGGGCGAAGGCGTCAACATGGCGATGCAGGATGCGCTGGAATTGGCAGAGTGTTTGTTGAGCACCGACATCGCCGATACACGCTCCGCCATTGCTGCCTACGAAGAATCGATGCGCGCCCGCGTCGCAGAAGTCGGTGCCACGACGATGGAATTTACGGACATCTTCCACTCGCCGGACGCCATCTCTCATTTCGTCGAGTTCTTCAAAACGCACGTCAACTAAGCGGCTTCAAACGCCGGAAAGTCAAGCTCATCCGCGAACCAACGCCTGCCTGTTTGAGAACGCCATGCAACCACTCATTTTGAACTGGGGCAGGCATCAATAACAACGAACCGGGCGGCATCGGCTGTTCGAAGCGCACGCCCTTGTCGTCGCGGCGGGCGAAGGTGAGGGTTCTCTGTTCTCCAAGAGAAACGATGGCAACGCCTGTTCCCTCTTCCAGAGGTTCGAGGGCATCGAAGTGGAAACCCATCGTCGAATCGCCATCAGGGTAGAAGTTAACGAGGCTGTTGTTGGGAATCCAACCGACCTTATCACCAATGGGAGCCAGCAACCGTTCCAAAGCAGCAGGAATCGGACACTTCGGGTAGCTCATCTGCGAGTAGTTGTAAGGCGCGCCGAACGAGGCGGTTCTGCGGGCGCGCATGGAGCTTTCCCAAGCGATTGTGTCCTTGAGATGCTCGAATAGAGAAAGAGAATCGGTCACAAAGTCGGGCCAGAGATGGATGTCGGGGGTGGACATAAAGGGGATAGTCTGACTCCCCAACCCCATTCTCAGTCGATGCCGCGCCCGTAATAAGGGGCTTTCCACAGGGAGCGCGCCGTCTGGGCAGTGTTCAAGGTGGAGAGCACGCGCCAGTCGGCTTCTTTGGCAGCTTCGAACCATGTCAGGCTCTCAATACGGGTGAATTTGGTGCGTAGCGTCTCATCCATATCTTTAAGCCAACTGGCCTTATCGCCGCCAGTTGAAGAGCAGCCTGTTTCGGCGATGAAGAGCGGCTTACGCGGCCACTGTTTGGAAGCCATTGCATAAGGCGCCGCGAAAATCTGCGAGAACGACTGCCAACGCGAGTGGGCAGTCGTATCGCCGAAGTTGTAGCCATCAATCCCGATAGCATCGACATAATCATCGCCGGGGTAGGCGTGCTTAGGGTCATTCCATGCAGCTTGCGGCACCGATTCGGCGTTGAAGCACCATATCCAGCGCACATTAGAGGCGCCCGCCTTGCGGAAACGATCATGGATGCGATGATAGGCGCTCAAATAGGGTGCGGTATTGCCGCCCTGTGCCGAAATCGCCCACGGATACCAGTTGCCGTTCATCTCATGGCCGAAACGGAGCCAGACTTCGCCACCGAAGGCACGCGCCGAGTTGGCCCATGAGTCGATGTAGGTATCGTATTTCCCGGCGGCGATATCGCGCAGTTGAACAGCATTAGGGTTACCGAAGTGCCACGGCTCCCAGGTAATCTGCAACGTCTTCCCGCGTAATCGAGCCTCACGAGCATCAAGGTCAGGAAATGGCTGGCTCCAATCGGAGAAAACTACTACCTGTGGGACTGGACGCCCTAAAGCCGATTCAAGGTCGCGCACCACCAGTGGCCAGTTGTAGCCGTAGGGAAAAGCGACGGCAAGTTGAACGTGGGCGCCTTTAGAAGCGGGCGAGAGGTTAAGCCCCAACTTCTTCGCCTCATTCTGCCGTGCTTCGATGGCGGCGTTCATGTTGCGCGGGTCGTTGAGTCGCGCGATGTTGGAGCGCAGTTGCGTCAGTTCGGTTTGCAACTCGGCGCTCTGAAAGGCGCGGTCGATGCCTGCGCTTTTGGTTTGAACGATGATGGGCTGCGCGAGTGTTTTCAGTTTGGATTCGGTTTGCTGCGCGGCCTTTTGCAACTTGACGATTTCAGCGTTGCGGGCCGCGACCTGAGCCGACAGCGAACGAATCGAAACTCCAGCGATGGCGACCGCACAAACAGCGGCGACGAAAGCCCCCTGCCAACGGCGACGCTTCTTCTTAGTCGAAAGTCCAGCCGCGATAGCGCGCTCACAAGCGCCGCCCGCCTTCTCATAGTCGAAGGAAAGCCCAAGCGTGAGTTGCCCCTTACCATCGTTAGAAACGCGGCACAAACGCGCGGGTATATGGTCATTAACCCCCGCACCTGCAAAACGGACCACGAAAGCAGTTCCTGTCTCCAACGATTGGCGCCACATCGCCTCTTCGCCAGCCGGAACGATAATCTTGGCACCACCAAGCGACAGGTCGCGGGTGTAGCCCAATTCCCAGACATCGAAGCCCGCGTTCACCGCGTACTCGGTCGAAATCCAGACGGGCAACGACACTTCGAGACGACGGAAGCGACGCTCCTCGCGCGCAAACGCGGGATCATAGCCGACAGTCGAACCAGAAGCAGCAGTCAAATTCATCTGAAAATCAACTACCTATATGCCAAGTTCTCGCCTTTTGAAGCTTTTAGCTGTTGGCTATTAGCTTTTAGCCCACTCACCGAATTGTAAGCATCATGTATAGGCGAGGAAGCAGAATTCAGAAAGCTAACGGCTAATAGCCAACAGCTAAAAGCTTCAAATCACCAACGCGCACCAAAACGGCACCGTCAGCAAGCACAGGGCGTAGCAAAGCAGCGAGGCGACTGGGGTTAGCTTCATGGGGATTTGGTACTGCTGGCAGAAGATGGCGACGTTCATAGCTACGGGGGCGGCAAATTCGAGCATGGTGAGCAAGCGTAGCGAGCGGTCGGCGAAGATGCTGGGAAAAAAGTGGATGAGTAGCCAGCCACAAGCGGGAATCACCACCAACTTCCAAAGCGTAACTTCGAGCGAGGCAGCACTAATTCCAAAGCCCGCCAAGCCACGTGAGGAGACTTGTCCGATGGTGCCACCCAACACGAGCGTAGCGAGTGGAACAGTGAGATCACCAAGCAAAGTGAGCGCACCGGGAGAGCGAGAGCCAAACAACATGCCCCCAATCAGCGTTTCGCGAAAAGCGTGTGAAGCACCGGGAAAAAAGCCAAACACGATGAGCGAAACCAAAGTTGCCAGCGTTGGCGGCGCCATCAGGGCGGCTTTCAAATCGAAGCCGCGTTGCCGCAACAACACCCGCGTCCCCACAGGCCAAAACGAGGCGTTAAAGAAAATGATGAACAGAAAAAGCAGAATGGCCGCATGCCCAAACTCTTCGCGCGGCACCAACCCCTGAAGCATCGGCAACACGAAGAACCCGGAGTTCTGGAAACCGATGAGCATGATCATCTCGGCGCGCCCCTGATCTTCGCGGTAACGCCGCGAAACCAACCAGCCCAAAGCAGTCTGGGCCACTTGGAGCGCCGCCCCCGCCAACACTAAAACCCACCAGTAAGGGTATTTCTGCGGGTCGAACTGCTCCGAAAAGCGCGACAGAATCAGGCAAGGCAGCGTCAAAAAAGCCACCAACCCCGAAAAAGCTTTGAGAGAATCCTCTTTCAGCACCCCTTTGGCGATGAGAAAATACCCCGCCACTCCCATCAAAAACACTTTCCCCGTCGCACTAAGCGCCAACTCAAAAGCGCCGCCGCGCAACAGATGCTCCCAAAACACGGACTAGCAGTTTGGATCCCCAACCAATTATGAGTGACAACTTCTAAGTCATGAGTGTTGAACACCCCGAATTGCCCCCACTCCATCAGCCGCGCAAAGCGCGTCCTGCTGTGTCCGCGACGGCGGACAGTGGGCCGAAGGCCGAGCAGCGCGGGCTTTAGCCCTGCGGCCAATAACACCGCGCTTTTGCCTTCTATCATCATACACAGAACAGATTGTCAATTTTCAATGGCTCCCCCCATCCAGCCGCGCGAAGCGCGTCCTGCTGTGCCCGCAAAGGTGGGCAGGTGGCCGAAGGCCGAGCAGCGCGGGCTTTAGCCCTGCGGCCAATAACACCGCGCTTTTGTCGCCTGAATTACCGTACCTTACAAACCCGCTATTCGACTCATTAATCGAAAACCCTCGCTCAAAACTCGAAAGGCTTGCCAAACTAATAGGCAACAATGCCAACCTACGAATATAAATGCACCCAAGAAGGCACCGTCTTTGACGTGTGGCAGGAAGTCGGCTCCGAAGCCCCACCCTGCCCGACCTGCGGCGCTCCAACCAAAAAAGTTTTTCGACCAACGCGAACCATCTTCAAAGGTTCGGGTTTCTACCTCACCGACACGCGCGCCGAAGCGGGCGTTGGCAAATCGGACGCAGCTCCACCCACCCCTCCTCCCGCCGCATCGGATTCTAAATCCGACTAATCCCGCTCGGCTCCACCAGCCCAGTTGACATTCCCCAGTCGCCTCGCACATAAAAAAGAAACTGATTGGAAACATCGGTTTTGCATGTGCTGAAACGACTGGGGATAACCGCGTTCGAGATAGGGAAAATCAGCTCTATAGAAGCCTAAAAACCAACTTTTTCTTCGATTTTTTTGCAGAAGTCACTTGCGCGCCCTATCTCAACGCGCTACCTCTCGATCAATCACTAACCCGACATGTTGTGTCATCAATTTTTTCATGGCACAACATGTTGGGTTTTTCTTTCAAAAAAAACCGCCGCACGACAGATGTGCAGCGGTATAATTTTTCTCTGTCTTATGCCTGAATCCACTACTTCATCAACCACGCCTTCAACCAACGGAGAGGCCACAAACGGCAAGTCGAACGGCAAAGCCGCCAAAAGCAACGGCGCCCTTCTCGAATCCCACGGCACCACTGTTACTGGCCCAGACGAAATCACCTCGCCAGAACTAAAAAACGTTGAAGTCGCTCAATCGCAGACAACCGGAACAGGCTCGACGGGTTGGACTCCCGGCTTCCGCGCCCAAACCTCAACAGAGAAGGCTTTGAAGTTCCCCCGCCACTTCACCCAGAACGGTCAAGACCCCTTCGATACCGCCCGTTGGGAAAAGCGCACAGCATCCATCACAGGCGAGAATGGCAAGTCGGTTTTCGAGCAGAAAGATTGTGAAATCCCCGCGCACTGGTCGCAATTGGCGACCAACGTCGTGGTCAGCAAATATTTTCGCGGCCCGGTCAACACACCCCAACGCGAGACCAGCGTCAAACAAGTCATTGGCCGCGTTGCCGACACCATCCATTCATGGAGCGTAAGCGGCGGCTACTTCGCCACCCCCGAAGACGCACAGGCATTCCGCGATGAACTGGTTTATTTGCTGTTGCACCAGTTCGGCTCCTTCAACTCGCCAGTGTGGTTCAACCTCGGCGTAAAAGGCTCCAAAGCACAGGCATCGGCCTGCTTCATCAACTCGGTTTACGACGATATGGAGTCGATCATGGAGTTGGCCGCAACCGAGGCCCGCTTGTTCAAAGGCGGCTCCGGCGCTGGCACCAACCTCTTCCGCATCCGTTCGTCACGCGAACAGCTCAGCGGCGGCGGCATCGCTTCCGGCCCCGTCTCCTTCATGCGCGGCTGGGACGCCTTCGCGGGCGCCATCAAATCGGGCGGTACCACACGCCGCGCCGCCAAGATGGTCATCCTCAACGCCGACCACCCCGACATCGCCGAATTTATCGTCTGCAAAGCCAACGAAGAGAAGAAGGCATGGGCCTTGATTGATGCTGGCTACAACGGCGGCTTCAACGTGCCGGGCGGCGCTTACGACTCGGTCGATTTCCAGAACGCCAACCACTCGGTTCGTGTCACCGATGAGTTCATGCGCGCCGCCGAAAACAACGCGCATTGGACTACCCGCGCCGTCACCACGGGCAAAATCGTCGAAACGCTCAACGCCCGCGACCTGCTGCACTCCATCGCCGAAACCACTCACATCTGCGGCGACCCCGGCTTGCAGTACGACACCACGCTCAACGACTGGCACACCTGCCCGAACACGGGCCGCATCAACGCCTCCAACCCCTGCTCCGAGTTCGTCTTCTTGGACGACACCGCTTGCAACCTCGCGTCCATCAACCTGCTCAAGTTCTACAACTTGGAAACAGGCCACTTCGACGCGCAGGGCTACGTCAAGGCGTGCGAAACCTTCATCTCGGCGCAGGAAATCATCGTCTCGTTCGCGTCCTACCCCACCGCCAAAATCGCCGAGAACTCGGAATTGTTCCGTCCACTCGGTTTAGGTTACTGCAACATCGGCGCTTTGCTGATGGCGATGGGCCTCGCCTACGACTCCGACGAGGGCCGCGCCGTAGCCGGTGGCCTCACCGCCATCATGACGGGCGCTGCTTATCGCCAGTCGGCCCGCATCGCTCGCAACACCGGGCCATTCGAGGGCTTCGCTCGCAACCGCGAACCAATGCTGCGCGTTATCGGCAAACACCGCGACGCCGTGGGCCGCATCGACCATTCGTTGGTCGCCCCCAACGTCATGGAAGAGGCGCACAAGTGCTGGGACGAGGCGTTGCTGCTCGGCCAGAAGTACGGCTACCGCAACTCGCAGACAACGGTGTTGGCTCCCACCGGAACCATCTCGTTCATGATGGACGCCGACACAACCGGCGTTGAACCCGACATCGCTCTCGTCAAATACAAGAAGCTCGTCGGCGGCGGCTTGCTGAAAATCGTCAACCAGACGGTGCCCGCTGCACTTCGCAAACTCGGCTACGACGAGAACGAGATTCAGGCGATTATCGAGTACATCGACAAGAACGACACCATCGAAGGCGCGCCACAAATCCGCGACGAAGATTTGTCGGTCTTCGACTGCGCTTTCAAAGCCATGAACGGCGTGCGCTCCATCCACCACATGGGCCACGTGAAAATGATGGCAGCGGCACAGCCCTTCCTTTCGGGCGCCATCTCCAAAACCGTCAACATGCCTCAGGACTGCACGGTTGAGGAAATCATGGACGCTTACATCCAGTCGTGGAAATTGGGCGTTAAAGCGGTCGCGATTTACCGCGATGGCTCCAAGCGCACCCAACCACTCTCGACTTCGACCGACGCCCAAAAAGCCGATAAGAAAGAAGCCGAAGTCAAGCGCGCTTTGCGTCGCAAATTGCCAGACGAGCGCCAGAGCATCACCCACAAGTTCTCCATCGCCGGACAGGAAGGCTACTTCATGGTCGGCTTGTACGAGGACGGTTCTCCAGGCGAAATCTTCATCAAGATGTCGAAAGAGGGCAGCACCATTTCGGGATTGATGGACTCCTTCGCCGTCGCGATCTCGATGTGCTTGCAGTACGGAGTTCCGTTGCGCGTCTTGGTCAACAAGTTCTCGCACACCCGCTTCGAACCCAGCGGCTACACCACCAACCGCGACATCCCGCTCGCCAAATCGCTGATGGACTACATCTTCCGCTGGTTCGACCAGAAGTTCCACCCCAACGGCGATAACGGCTACTTCGGCAAACCCGCTCCTTCAGTAGAAGGTGAGGCCGAACCAAAAAAAGCTGAACGGGCGCCCGCCACAGCGCAAGCGCCCAAAGCCTCGGCCCTACCAACCCTGTTCTCAGCCGCCACCCATGAAGAAGGCGCCCGCAACGGCAACCTAGCCGACGCCCAGGCCTCCCTCATGCAAAGCCAGAGCGACAGCCCCCCCTGCCCCAACTGCGGCGCCATCACCGTAAGAAGCGGCGCCTGCTACAAATGCAACGAGTGCGGCACCACCACTGGTTGCGGCTAAACAAAAACGAAAGCTCGGCCATTTGGCCGAGCTTTCGTTGTCGAAGATAGATTTGCTACTTTTCCGAATTAAAAAGAGGCGAGTTGTTGAATTTGGTAGGGACATGGCCTGCCATGTCCGCGAGAGGGTATCAGGCAAAGGCCGCGTAAGCGCGAGAGGGTCTTAAACACGCCATCACCAGACTCAAAATTGACAAACGCGGACACGGCAGGCCATGTCCCTACCAAATTCAACAACTCTCCCACTTTCAGAGAAAATCTTGAACAGATAACCTAGCTTCTCAACATGTGGCCGGAGCGAAAAATTTCTCGTTGGCGCGGGTACGATTATCGGTTGGACGGTGTTTACGTAGTGACCATCTGTACACACGAACGCCGCCCCGCGTTTGGCAAAATTGAAAACGGCCAGATGCGCCTCCATCCATTCGGCAAAGTCGCTCACGCCCGCTGGCAAGCAATACCCAAGCACCATCAAGGCGTAACTCTTGATTCTTTTGTTGTAATGCCCAACCATATCCACGGCATCCTATCCCTCGAAAACGAAGCACCACCAACACAAGAACAAGAAAACGAATTACGCCTTTTCGGAAGCCCCCAGAGTGGCTCAATAAGCACCATAATAGGCAGCTTTAAATCAAGCGTCACACGCAAAATCGGCGAAGCGCGCCACTGCCCGACAAAGGTTTGGCAGGAGCGCTTCTGGGACCACATCATCCGCGACGAACACGATTTGCAACGCCAACGCGAATACATCTTCAATAACCCCGCGAATTGGGATACAGACGAACTTCACCCATAAAATAACCGTATGGCTCCCCCCTCCCCCGAATTAGGCAACTCAACCCAGGAGCAAGAATCCCTACGCGCCGTCGCTCTATGGGCCGCCGATTGCGCCGAGCAAGCTCTCGCCATCTTTGAATCTCGCCACCCGACAGACACCCGCCCTCGCGAAGCCATCGAAGCAGGTCGAGAATTTGGCCGAGGCAAAAAGCGCGACAAAACCCTCCGAGTCCTCTCCCTTGCGGCACTCAAAGCTGGCAAAGACGCCGACACCCCATCAAAATACGCAGCACAGGCCGCGACCTTAGCAGCCTCAGTCGCCTACACCCACACCGACTTGCAAACGGGCCTACAGGGTGTTCGTCAGGCAAGACACCTGCTCGGCCCTGCCGTCTACGCAGCCTTGGCCCTAGAAACCGCGACCAAAGACGACTCACACATCGCCGCCGATGTAATCCAGCGCGCCATCGAAACGGCCCCGCCTGAAGTGAGCCAACTCCTGAAACACATGCCGCCCCAGCCCAGAGAAAAGAGCAGGCTCAGCATACTTTTCGCCGACCTAGATTCAGCCCTACGCACCGACGAATCCCCCTCTGAGTAATTACACACCCATTGTAGAGACGTGCCTCGGCGCGTCTTGTACTCTCAAATCCCCACCACTGCCACGCAAAGTGCGGTACCCTCTGGCGCTATTTGTCGGCGAAGGTGGGGCGCCCGACACCGTCAGGGCCATTCTCGTTGGCGGCGATTTCACCTCGCCCTCAAAAATCGGTTATACTGATATCAATGACAAGAGTGCCACCCAGCACCTTTTCTCAATAAAGAGCGTTTCCACTGGAAAAGATGGATTAATCAATCCCAAACCCAACTTCCACGCTTAGCGCCCCTCTAAATCCCCAAAAGAATCAATCTTTTAAATTGATTCAACCCCCTAAAAAGATTGATTCTGTGCTGAAAAAACCCATTTTTCGCCGAATTCAATTCTCAATAAGCCTCACTTTCCGAGATACAACTTGCCAACTCGCGGGCGCGGCCTTCAATGAATGCCGTTCCCTCCCCC
>SDZD01000196.1 GCA_004172935.1 bacterium
AAAGCCATCCACGCTGGGTGCTGTAAGCGCCGCGTCACGGCATGAGCTAAGCAGAACTGCAAAAATCAGGAAAAATAAACGAATTGGCGCAGTTGGAATCACTTGAGCCCTAACGCCCGCGGTAAGCCGCACCGGAGTGCGAAGCACGGAGGGAACCAACAAGCGAAGCTTGTTGGTGTCGGCTTGACCAACCAGTTAGGCTGGTGGCAAAAGCGCCTTCGATGTAGGAATTCATTTACGCAACCTTTGCTGCTTAACAGCAGGAAGACCGAGTATGGGCTCCAACCAAGCTTTGTTAGCTGGGGTAGAGAAAAGTACCAGTTCGTTGAGATTGCCCCGATACCGGCGATATAGGGCAACAAACTCCAGAATGGAATCACGGCTCAAGCGCGTGGATCGAGTTTGGATGTGAAGCTCTCGCCCAATACCTCTTACAGAAAGAACACCGGGAATGGATTGCAACCAGTTGAAGAACGCTGCTTCATCCCCTGGTGCGTAATAGCTCATTGGAGCTCGCCAAATCAGTGTTGCCATATGAAAAGCCTAACGCCCGCGGTAAGCCGCACCGGAGTGCGGAGCACGGAGGGAACCAACAAGCAAAGCTTGTTGGTGTCGGCTTGACCAACCAGTTAGGCCGCGGAGCGAAGGCACCATGTTAATGGCCCTAAGCTTCAAAGTGGCTGGGAAATGAGTCATTGCCTTTTCCAATAAGGATGGCTTCTCCCCGAAGCACACCACGGTTCGCTGTGCAAACCTTGTAGAGACGTCCGCAATCAAGAATTGCTACAACAGGTTCACTTCCTGTGCCGTAGTAGGAAGGTGCTTCGCCACCAACCTCACAAGACATTAGTTGGCCATTGTGCCGCCAAGCTAATGCGCAAACCCTTTGGGTTTGAGGTGGTGCGCTGTTGAACTTGATAACCGCGTCATAAACGCTTTCAGCTTGTTCAGAATTTTCTGCTGCTGGAATGAAGAACTTCATATGGGGCTCCAATTGATGAAGCTTGCAGTCTGCGCGGTTCATCTATCGGTTTTTTGAACAAATGCACAAGAGGCCTAACGCCCGCGGTAAGCCGCACCGGAGTGCGCAGCACGGAGGGAACCAACAAGCGAAGCTTGTAGGTGTCGGCTTGACCGAACAGTTAGGCTGGGGCGCGAAGTGGAAGAGGGTGTGAGCCCGCTTGCCCGTGCCGTGAATTTGATTGCAAACCGCATAGCCGCCCC
>SDZD01000077.1 GCA_004172935.1 bacterium
CACCCAATGTTCCAGAGCGTGGATGCTGTGGGCCATGATTCATAAGATGCTAGCCACCCTTCATCCCAAACCCAAAAAGCATCCTTTCGCTTATCAATCTCTTTGAGTACAGACTCTCAGAGCGCGCTTTCCATCACGTCGGAGATAGCGGGCACTAGTTGCTTTTTGCGCGACACGAGGCGCTTCAAATCCCATTCCCCTTCTTCCACACGGTTGAACGGCAAAACGCCCAACACAGCGGGCGCGGCCTGACACAGCAGGTGGCTAGTGCCCGTCACGATGTCCGTCACCATCAGACAAATGAGCGCCAAATTTTCCTTATCGCGCCGCTCCTGCATCGCTTCCAGCAGCTCCTCGCGGCGTTGCGGCAGTTCGAGTAGGTTGGTTACTTCGACCTGCCCGATGCTCACTTTCTGGCCGCTCATCTCATAGCCCTTGCGGTCGCCATCCAAAATGTCAGCCACATCGCGCGCCATCAAGCCGGGAGTGACGCGCAGCAACTCATCGCCGTAGGCTTCCAAATCGACATCGGACAATTTCGCCAGCCACTCGCCGATTGTTCGGTCGCGCGGCGTCGTGGTCGGCGAGCGAAACACCAGCGTATCGGACAAAATGCCGCTCAGTAGCACGCCAGCCAGCGAAGGCGGCACAGTCAAACCTTCGCGACGGCAGCGCTCGCCAACCAGAGTACAAGTGCTTCCCACTGGCTCGACCACAAAAGGAATCGGCAGCGCCGTGGGCGAGTTGCCCAAACGGTGGTGGTCGAGAACCGCGACGATTTCGGCTTCATCGGCCCCCGAAACAGCCTGTCCCAGTTCATTATGGTCAACCAATATCAAGTGGGCGCGCGGCGGCTCCAACACATCGGCGCGCGAAGTGACGCCAACGTATTCGCCCGCCTCATCGGTAACCAGAAAGTCGTCGGCCCCCAGGCGCAGCAAAGCGCGGCGCTGCTCGCTGATGCGTTGGCGCGCGCTGAAAGTGGGCACCTTCTCCAACACCTCACCACACGGCATGGCGAGCGCCTTCGCCAATCCCTGCGCATCCTGCCCCAGAGTTCCATAAGCCCGCGCCAGAGCCATCGGAGTGACCACACCGAGTGGCTTTTTCTCCTCATCAAGCACCGGAACCAGCGGCACCCCCGAAGCCATCTCAGCCATAGCCTCCGAAAGCGGAGCATCGCGCGGCAATGCCTTCTGCGAACGGGTGATGTGGGCGAACAGCGGCGCAACTCCATTCAAAAGCGGTGGCGCAGCATAATCAAAACGCCGTAGTGCGAAGGTTGTCTGCGGTGGCAACTGCCCGGCACGAGCCGCCACTGTGCGCGGCGCCCCCGTCTCCGACAGGAACCACGCATAGCCCAGCGCCGAAGCAATCGCATCTGTATCAGGCCGCTGATGGCCGATAACGTAGGTATTCTCCACTTCCCACAACTCGCGCTCATCTATTTTGAACTGGGCATCCATCTGCGCCGCCAGTTTAAGAGAGCCAAAGAAAAATCATTGGCAGTTCTTATGATGGTTGACCTTACTAATTAGCCCGCCACCCGCTTACGGAAATCTTCGACCTTAGCTCCGATACCCGCCTTATCATTATCGGAATACAGCGTCCCGCAGGAAGGATGATCGGCCTTGAGTTGACGGTATTGCGCCCAGTTCCGGTCGTAGTCGTCCAGCAATAGTTTCAGGCTGGCGTTGTCGGTGTTGGCATCGACGGCCATCAGGCGAAATTCGGAGCGATAGATGCGGTACAGCAGCGAACCATACAGCGAAGAGGTCAGGGCGTACTCTTGCGTGGCGGGGTCGCGGAACTTGATGGTCTTGGCCAGATCGACGATTTCGTTCCACATCGCCACAGCCTCATCCTTTTCGTCCAGCACTCGCTGACGGGCCTCGCCGGGCGCGGGAAGTTCGGGCCGATTGATGCCCTGATCGCGCGTCCACCACGGCGAAATGTCGTTGTGAGTCGAGCGAATGCCGCGATAAGTGGCTTCCGCCGACAGCAAGCACAAACGCCGAAAGCGCTTGGCATCCTCGGCATTCAGCCCCAAAACTGTCGTGCAGTAGTCGCGCAAAACATCGGCCTCGCTCTTTTCGGGGTGTTGCACCCAGTGGGACAGAACGTACATGTTCACGTCGCACCACAACTCGTTGGTGATGTAAGGGCCACCCCACCCGCCTCCTCGGCTCCACGTCGACATACCCGCCGTCAGGCCATTATCCCACAGGCGGCGCACGCTTTGGTCGGTATGCTCCTCGAAGCCCTCGATTACGCCATTCGCAATGTAATTGGGATAGGCGCCTTTGCCCTCGTACTCGCGTTGACACTGCACCTCGACCAGTTGCGGATGACGCCCGATGCCCAGCACCTTGCTAAACGGATTCCCTCGCCGAAAATCGCCCTCGCAATGTTTGACGACAATCGCCAGATTAGGATGAGTCTCAACCCCATCGCTGACCTGCGTATATTTTTCGATGCTGGTATCGAAGCTGAGCCACGAGCGGAAGAACAGCTTTTTGTTACGCTTGACGCACACCTCATCGCGCAACAAGTTCATCAACGGGATGATGGTTCTTTGCGGGTCGTCTTTCGAGCGTATAGAGCCAGTGTGAAAAGGCGCCCCTTGCAAATAGGTTTCACCGATGCGGATAACAAGACCATCCAACTGAGGAAAGCGTTGGAACATCTGCCCGATACCCAAACGCAAAAACTTCTGCGTCTGCGGGTCGGAGATGTCACCGAAGGTCTTCTCCATCTTGTACTTTGCGACCAACCGCTTGGGAAGAACCACCATGTCGGTGTGGCAATAGACCTGCAAACCTGCTGCTTTGGTGGCCGAATACAGCTTGTCGAGTTCGGCGCCTTTGACATCAATCCATTTGCGGTCGGGCGAATCCGCCGGAAAGATGTCGGGGTCGGCAGCTGACCAGTCGATACCGAATTGCGCGCTCTCGAACAGCTCGAAAGTCTTGGCGCCAAAACCCCAATCTTTCAGTAACTTGGGGTCGTTGTAATGCGTATCGAAAGGCGCTTCGCCGGGATTATTATGGACCATGTCCATCAATATCGGCGAACGCGGCGCCGCAACAGCGGCCGTCGTAAGCGTCAGCAAACACGCAACAGCAGGAAACAGGTTTTTCACAGTTGGGTAGTGGTTTAGAGCCAATAACGCCCATTTGGTAGCGGTATCAATAACCATTGAAACGGGAACTTCACCCACGAAAACGCGGCCAGATTCATATGAATCTGGCCGCGTTGCTGCTACTCTGCAATATTAAACGGCTTAGCCGGAGTTGACTTTGGTTTGCCAGCCGCTGATTTGGTTGACGAGGTTCACATCAGCATCGCCGATGGTCTCCTCGACGTTCCACATATCAACCGGGGTCACAGTCGCGATGGGCTTCAATGCCTTGACGTGTCCATCGGCAAACAAGAAGTTAACTGTGCCCAGATGCCCCTTGAACATCGCGTTACCATCGCTAAAGACGGCCTCGCTATAGTCAGCCGAGGTTTCAGCCACCACGATGGTACGCGCCACATCCGCCATAGCCGAGATGCTCTGCCCGTTATTAGCAGGCATTGGCGAGGTTCCGCCACCACGGTTGCCAGTAGTCAAAGAGTCCAATCCGTTAGCTCCGTAGGAAATGGCGAAACGAGGAGTTCCCGTTGTTGGATAACCCGCCGCAGTCAAGTTACCATCGGAACTATCACGCGCATTTGTCGCATTGCCGGTGTTAGAAGGGCAAGAAAAAAGCTGAGTGCTCTTAACGTAAGGCTGAATTACTCGGCGCCATGAGTTGGCTTCATTGAACGTGTAACGCGCGGGCATTCTCTCATCGTAATCCTGCGTGTACTGCATGATGCCCAACCCAATTTGCTTCATATTCGACTGGCATGAGGCGCGGCGAGCGTTCTCACGAGCACGAGCAAAAACCGGGAATAAGATAGCCGCCAGAATAGCGATGATGGCGATAACGACCAACAATTCTATGAGGGTAAATCCAGAAATACGCGACCTATCTTTTGAAAATTTATTAAGCATTAATTGAGTCCTCTGAAACAATCCCCAAACCTTAGGCAGGAGCAAAGCAAGGCCAGGGATGTCTAAGTTATACCCTCTCTGAGTCTTATTTAAACAAACTGAATCTTAAGTTATCTCCCCAATTGCCACAGATAGGTAAATTGCCAGGCCATCTCAATCACATAACAAGCAACTGCATTCTGATAATCGCATTGAGGTAAAACGTATTCCATTCAACCAAGATATTTCCGAATGCCATTCTATCTCCCTTTACCCCAACCAACCACGGCGCAAATACCAGTTTCTAACCACTGAAAATTCATGAGAATCCTCAAAGAAATGGAAGGCGAATTTCCATTTAACTTAGATGTTAGCTCGCTGCATCTAAGCTGCCACATGACTTATACACGTAAGCGCCGCACGTCTGAAAGCCCTCCCAACAACAGAAAATCGAACCCCAAAAAACTTGGCAACTTTACCTGATTGCAGCATCAAAATTGCAATAGGCGACTAATAAGGTCGGATTTATCGTGTTAAAATTCACGTTTCTTCGAGCCAACCGACTCAGAACGAAACTTACGCGAAATTCACCTCGCGAATATCGTCCACACCTAACATCTCAGGAGAGCCATCAACGAGCCAGGTGCCACAAACCATCACCTTGCCTGTTTCCTGACAGGCTTTCACCATAATTCAACTAGTTCGGTCCTATTTGTCTAACTATTAACCATATTTTTATGGAATTTTAACGCCGAACAGGCTTAGTTATGGTTTCATCACGACTTGCCCGCCGCTAGAATATTAGTTGGCCTGAGGAAAGGCTCAATTTTCTCCGAACGCGAAAATTGAACCTCAATGGACAGTCCTTCTAGAAGTTGCCTCACAACTCTAGGGAGAAATACATAATGATGCTAGAGACTGACTTGCAGCTAAAAGACTTCGTCCGACCCGATGCCGAAATTGATTGGAGTGACCCCTCGTTACCTCGCTCCCCAATTCGCAACATCACCCCCGGACTTAAAGCCAACGCCGAATATTTCGGCCATCCAGAATGGGCGCAAGGCTATTTAAAGTATTGCCATCGCAATAAACGCTTTCATGCAAGGTGGAGAAGAGCGGCAGGTTCGTGGGACGACAAAATTGTGGTCGATGTCGGCTGTGGCCCCGGCAACGTCTACGCCAATATGGGTGGCAAACCCAAATTATTGATTGGTATCGATGTATCCGAAGGTGGTTTGCGTATGGCTCAAGATGTGGGCTACACCACCATTATGGGCGACGCTCAGGAGATGCCCTTCGTCTCCCACTTCGCCGACATAGTGGTACTCAACGCTGCTCTGCACCACTGCGACGACATGGAGAAAGTCCTCATGGAGTCGGCTCGCTTAGTTAAGCCTGGTGGCATCATGGTCATCGACCACGACCCTCAGATCAGCTCTATCGACTTTCGTGGCCTGGCGAAAGGGTTGTGGTACTTCCGCCTCTTCGTCAACTTGATGCTGCAAAAAGGCTTTCACCGTTCGCGCGCCGAACAAAGCCTCGTTCTGGCCACCGAAATCCACCACGATCCCGGCGAGGGCGTTAGCGAAGAGTTCTTCCTCGACAACCTCAAACCACTGGGCTTCAAAGTCGACCTGTACCCGCACAACAACAACGGCGAGGAAGCGCTCGACGGCGATATGGGCGAAGTGCCGCGCCGCTTCCGTATCCTGCAACGCCTGTCCGGCGTCAATCCCAGTTCGAAAGCCGGAGCCATCATCCTGATGTGCGTCGCCACATTGCCCGACTCGAATGCATAATTCGTAAACCCCGTCAAAAAGAGCGCGCTGCCCGTTAGCAGCGCGCTCTTTTTAACTTCCTCCAAAGCCTCAAGGCTGCCCGGAGTTCTGTTCAGTCGTGGGTGCATCTACATATTCGAACGCCCCGATGTCAGCGACTCCCGCTTGAGCGCGCAACTGTCCGCGTTGGTCGCTTGCCAAATCGGTCGCCCCCTTATCCACCGCCGGGCTATTCTTCATCAGCGCGATGGTACGTGTCGCGCCACCATTATCCTGCAATCCATTGGGGTCAAGCCCCGCCTCGGCGGCTGTGCCCGTGGTAATGTTGTTACCCACTTTGGTAAAGCTACACGCCACCCCTTCCTGATCGCCGTATTTTATAACCCGGCCATCGGGTGTATCGTAGCTATACAGATTGGCGGTTTTATTCCCCACAATCAGAGAGTTGGAAAGAGTCAAATCCCCGATAAGGGCACGGATGCCCTTATCGCTCCCGGTGATAGTACACGAGTTCACCATCGTCGCCCCGCTGATATGTTCGATGCCCATCTGGCCGTTATCCGAGAAAGTACAGTTATTCAGCGTCACGGCTGCATTAGTGACAAACGCCGGAACGAAACCGGGATGAGCCTGGTTCTGTACAGCTTCATACTCTCGTTTGAGACGAAGCCACTGCGTATTCGAGGTTTTTACTCCGATGTCGTTGTTCTCGAAAGTGCAATCAGTCAATGTCAGATGCGGGCTGCGATTGAAAAGCCCTATGCCCCACCCCGTGATGGTGAGGTTAGAAATGCTCATATTGTTGCCACGTGTCTGGAAGACATTGTAGTTGTGCGGTGTAGCCCCACGAATGGTGACACCAGAGTCTTCCTTGCTAGGACCAATGATGTTGATGTTACCTTCAATCCACGGAAGGCCAACATTGGGCGCCCCGGAGTTATTGTATCCCGTGATGTCGATGGTTTGTTTGGTGGCGAATACGGTTTCGTCGAAAACGATGTCTTCCCTGTCATTGGGGGCCGCAATTGACGCAGCGATAGCCGCATTAATGGCCTGACGCAGAGTACAAGTCGTGCCGCAGCTATTTCCATCACTATCGGCAGTCGAAGTCACAACGAAGCTATCGGCAGAAGCCCGATGCGCTACGCTCATGCTCAGAAACACAACGCCCAATGTCGCTGTACGGCGAAGAGAAGAAAGCAATGACATGGCAAATGTGGCGAGAGACAGGGCGAGTTCTGTCCCCAAACGAAAACTCCCTCACACCTTTGAAACGAAATCAATACACGATGTTTCTGGACGAATGCTTCGGGGCTAAAGACGCGAGAAGGCCCACACAGCACTTTCTGTATATTTCCCCAGGTAGATTTCCATGTCACGCATTAATATCTAATGCCCCGCAACCAGTCAATTACATCTTCATAAAGCCTTTTAGTACCCTACTCGACACGAACAATCGGCCCATTTAACCTATTCTTAACTTTTAGTTAATCTTAAGTTAGCCCGTCTGGCAGAACTCCCAAAATAAAATATTGAGGCTTTTCCCACATCAACCACCTACCCTTGCGGTAGGCCGGTCTCGCGGAAGCCTCCTATGAATCCTACACAGCGAATGGGCCTCCTTGGGGCCACAATGGCGCTTTCATTGACGGGACACGCCGTTCAAGCTCAGGAACAAACCGCTCCAGCGGTACCTGTAGCGCCAGCTTCGGCCCAGCCCACAGATAATTCCGATTTGAAGATTCTGCGTGACGAAATCGCTGAACTGCGCGAAGAATTACGCAAACTCAAAGAGGCAAACGCACCAACGCCTCCCGGCGGCACCCCCGCAGCCGGAACATCGAGTCCGACACCTATACAATCGACAACGTCACCTAACGTAGTAACAAGGCCACAAGCGCTCAAATGGTATGATAACATTACTCTGCGTGGCTACACGCAGGTACGCTACAACCGTTTGTTCGAAACCAACCCCGACCTGCGCAACGAACAGGGCGACCGCAGCGTGGGCAATAACGGCGGCATTTTCTTGCGTCGAATGCGTCTCATTTTTTCGGGTCAGGTCAGCAAGAAAGTCTATTTCTACGTTCAGCCCGACTTCGCGAGCCAGACGACATCGACCCAGTTGCACTACGGACAGCTTCGCGATGCCTACTTCGACCTGGGCATGGACGACAAAAACGAATTCCGCTTACGTGTTGGTCAGAGCAAAATACCCTACGGCTTCGAGAACATGCAATCGAGCCAAAACCGTCTGCCTCTCGACCGCTCCGATGGCATCAACAGCTCGTTCACCAACGAGCGCGACCTGGGCGTCTTCTTCTACTACGCTCCCGAAAAAATTCGTAAGCGCTTCGCCGATTTGGTCAGCAGCGGCTTGAAGGGCAGTGGCGACTACGGCGTCTTCGGCTTTGGTCTGTTCAACGGCCAAACCGCCAACCGCCCCGAACTGAACAACCAACAGCACTTTGTCGCTCGCGCCAGCTATCCGTTCGCGATTGGTAAGCAGATCATCGAACCGGGTATCCAGGCATACAAAGGCAACTTCGTCATCCCGACCGACCAGACCAGCCCCGGAACCATCGTCAACGCCACCCGTAGCTACGCCGATGAGCGCGTCGCCGCCAGCTTTGTACTCTACCCACAGCCATTCGGTATTCAGGCCGAATACAACTGGGGTAAAGGTCCAGAGTTCAACCCTGCGACCGACACTATCGAAACTCGCAACCTGCATGGTGGCTACGTCACCTTCTCGTATTTAACGAAGTTGAAAGAACACACTATCATCCCGTTCTTGCGCCTCCACAACTATAACGGCGGCAAAAAACACGAACTCGATGCTCGTAGCTATCGTGTTCGCGAAGCGGAAATTGGTGTCGAATGGCAGCCCAACAAGAACTTCGAACTCGTTGGCGAATATGTATTCGCCTCACGCCGCGCCGAAGACTTCGTTCGTCAGAACAACCTCCAAAAAGGTCAACTGCTGCGCCTTCAGGCTCAGTTGAACTTCTAATTCTGTACTCACAACCAAAACAGGGGCGTCAGTTAGCGCCCCTGTTTTGCATTTGCTGCCTCTACGCCGCAAGCGTGGTGAGTTGTTCCTCAAGGCAATCGAGATTCTGTTCGTTCGCCACAATCACGAACTCCCGTACCCGCGCCGCCTCCTGCGGCGATTGGAATTGCATAGTCCACGTAACTCGTGTGCTTCCCTTTTCCTCTTCAAAAGTAATCGTCAGTTGAAACTCGTGCGTAGGCTGTGGATTGCGCAAAACGATACGCCCTGCGGGCACGATGTCGATGAAATTGTAGGTGATTTCGTAGCCGACTCCATCGGGGCCATGCATCACGAACAGCCAGTCACCTCCCGGTCGAAAATCGAACTCACGAAATGTACAGGTGAAGCCCTTCGGCCCCCACCACTGAGCGAGAATTTCGGGGTCACGAAAAGCTTCAAATACAGATTTCGCCGAGCCATTCACCAACCGCGTGCTAATAATCGGCGGATTATCGAGGTGCGTAGATGCCATAGTTTTTCCTGCCTTGAAAAGGAGAGCAGAGGAGCCTGAACAGCCAAAGCATACAAAGTTAACACTCGCATTTCAGGGCGATGAACCAGGGCCGAAATAATAAACAAACCTCGACGTATAGCGGCACAAACAAGGCGGGCATTGGCGGCGAAAATGCTCATCAGGGGGTAAAGGCTATGAAGCTTAACGTGACAATTGCCCGCCAGTTGGGATGCGGCGGCTCGGACTTAGGGAACAGCCTGGCGTCAGCGCTCGGCATTCGTTGCATCGACCGCGAAATCATCAGCGAGACGGCGAAACAGTTCCAAATCCAGGAGCAAGAGGTCGCCAACCGCGAGGAGCGCGTCGCCTCATTCTGGGAGCGAATGCTCAGCGGTTTTGTCGTAGGCGCCCCCGAAGCAGCCTACATCGCGCCGCCCCCAACCTATATGCCAACCGACCGCGAAATCTTCGACGCCGAAACCGAAGTGCTGAAGAAAATCGCCACGCAGGAAGACTGCGTCATAGTCGGACGCGCGGCCTGTCATGTGCTCCCGCCTCATCCCGGCACAGTGAACATTCTGCTCTACGCCCCTCTGCAATTTCGTGTTGAGCGCGCCGTCAAATATCACGGCCAGAAAAACGCCGAAGAAGCGCGAACCGTCATTCTCGACGCCGATAATATGAGGGCCAAATCCATCTCGCAAATGGCGGGCAAAGATTGGATGTCGCCCGAAAACTACCACATCTGCATCGACACCAGCACCCTGCCCTTCCCACAGATTTCGCAACTCCTCACCGACTTCGTACGCGCCAAAACCGCCAATTTGCGTGGCTAGAGCGAATCCTCCTCAGCCACAACAGCCTCCCCCTCTCCCTTATCTTTCGAGAAAGCGAAGTACACCGCTGCCACTACAAAGGCATAAGAGATGGCCGTATTGACCGTCAGTTTTTGCCCGAACAGAAAATAGGCGATCACCGAAAAGACCGCGAGGGTGATGCATTCCTGCATGATTTTCAGCTGCGTCACCGAGAATTTGCGCGCACCGATACGGTTGGCAGGCACCTGAAAGGCGTATTCGAGCAGGGCCACCGCCCAACTCGCCGGTATGACGAGCCATAATGGGGACGACTCAAACTTGAGATGCCCGTACCACGCCAATGTCATGAAGATATTCGAGATGATAAGCAGAATTGGGGTTAGCATGGCTTATTTCCGAAACGCGAAATACACAGCGGCGACTATGCAGCCGTAAGAAAGCAAATTGCGCGGTTTGGGCTTTTCGTGGAACACAAAAAACGCGAAGATGGTGAACACGCACAGCGTTATCGCTTCTTGCATGATCTTCAGCTGAGTCACCGTATAAAGGTGCGAACCGATGCGGTTGGCGGGCACTTGAAACACGTACTCGAAAAACGCGAGACCCCATGAAGTGAAAATGGCGTGGCGCAAGGGCGAGTCGGGGTGTTTGAGATGTCCGTACCAGGCGACGGTCATAAAAATATTCGAGATAACGAGTAAGACAATGGGCAGCATAGCCGTTAAAAAGCGCCCCCAATCCTAGAATCAGGGGCGCTCGTGAGATATAGACCATAGCCAGGATTATGCCCGACGATGGCAGCAAAAGTGGGGTCTTTTCTCAGAGTTGCTCAAGCGTCGTCGCGCTCACCGGCTGGCGGTGCGGGTGGCCCATCTTCGCCGTCACGGTCGCGAGGAGCGCCGGCGGGTGGTGCGGGTGGCCCATCTTCGCCACCACGTCCACCGCGGGGGCCTCCAGCGCGAGGTCCGCCTTCAGGGCCGCGTCCACCACGGGGGCCTCCGGCACGTGGCCCACCTTCAGGCCCTTCGCCGCCGCGTCCACCGCGTGGGCCACCAGCACGGGGACCGCCTTCAGGACCTTCGGGGCCTCCACGCAAGCCACGTGGACCACCGCCACGAGGGCCTACATCTTCAGGGCCACCAACACGTGGGCCATCTTCTTCCCCATCGCGCAAACCGGGGCCGGGGCGTCCACCGGGGCCACCATCCCTCATTCCGCCGCCACGTCCGCCGCGTGGGCCAGCGCCCATCCCGCCGGGACCGCGACGGGGACCTCCGTCCTCTTCACCGCGCATTGCACCGGGGCCGCCAGGGCCGCCAGGGCCTCCAGGCCCGCCGGGACGCATACCGCGTGGCCCAGCGCCGCGTCCACCGGGGCCGTCATCGTCCTGCTCGTCGCCGGGGCCACGACCATCGCGGGGGCCACCAGGGCCTCCCCTCAAGCCACGGGCACCGCCGCCACGGGGGCCTCCCCCGAATCCACCGCGTGGGCCGTCATCGTCCATGTCGCCGCCACGGGGGCCACGACCCCGTGGGCCACCGGGACCTCCACCACGGAGGCCGCGTGCGGGGCCGCCCTCATCGTCGAAATCTTTGCCGCCTCTGGGGCCGCGTGGCCCATCTTCGGGGCCGCCCATTTCGCGCTCATCGCGGGGTCCACCTCGGCGTCCGCCGGGGCCTTCACCGCGAGGGCCACCTTCGGGGCCGCCGCGCAAGCCGCGACCACCACGGGGGCCAACTCCCTCTTCACGGGCGCTATCCTTTCTGTCTTTGGCGCCGGGTTCGATGACACGGCCTTTGGCATCGACTTTGACATCGCCTTCGAGTGGCTTCAAATCGGAGGCACGCGATTTGGCGGCATTCGAGGTTTGAGCGAACGCCGTTGAAGGCGCCACGGCATAGAAGGCTCCGCCCAGAAAGGCGAATAAGCTAAGAGTCTTTAAGGCACTCTTTGTCCGTTGGATGTTTTTCATGGTCGTTCTTGTAAGTAGCACAGAGCGTTTTCCCTGCCGTGCTAAAAAAAGAATAAATCAGTTCCCTTAAGGCACCCTTTGAAAACAGTGGTTTTTTCTTAAACCGCTCACAGGGAACTATCAACTAAAACCATCACAATGAAAAGCACTGTCGTACATCTTATATCTATGGGCGTACGGTGATGTAAGCCTCTCTCAAATTCGCTCAAACGCAAACTCCATAATGGATATTAAAGAGAATGCGAATGGCTTTATAAAGCCAAACTGAGGAATCTCAAAGCGATAAATTTCGCCTTTTTATGGGCTTTTTCCTCTTGTCGTGAGTCCTATTCTGGCAGACAACTAAGAAAAGTCCGCGCGTAATGGGCGACACGCTGACACTGAATATTTCCGTGCCAAACATCGCCCTCTCCCCTCAATCCCAACTCATATTGACGTTTCGCATACGCACACCTAAAAAGGACTTGACGTGAGGCGTACTGTGTCGCGTGCTGGAAATCCCCGTTCTCATCGTCTCGGCCCTTGTAATTCGCGGTCTGTGGCTCCTCGCGGCTCTGTTTGGGCGCGCGGTGCGAATCCACATCGAGGAGGCTCGTTCCTAATGCCCGCTTACGTTGTTATCGGCAGCGATGAGCGCGCGCGTGATCTGGCTCTCGCCCTTGATGCGATTGTCGAAGCCCTCACTGCTGGCGGCGCACTCAACGCCACTCCCGAACGTATTGCGCCCTATTTGGGTATCAAGCCCCACTCGGTTCGCCACTACTGCCGCCAGCTTACATGCCTGAAAACATGGAAAGGCCAGTACACATTCCAGCTCGACGACCCTCAACACGTTGAACATCTACGCAGCCTGGTTCGCCTCGCGCTGTGGTCGATGAAGTCAGCACCACGTCACCGCAAACCAGTCGCGCACTAAACCGCTGCCAGTACACCCTCGACATCCATACCGGCCTCGCGGAAATGCTCCAGAATCGCCGCGAGTGTCGGCGCGTCTGGTGTCAGCGTGTAGGTGAGCATTGGCCCCCCGGTTACATTCCATTCGCCCGCACCATATCCCAATTCGGCCATAGCACCGTCTAAATCGTTGACGGCATAGGCAGGAAGCACTTTACCCTCCATCTCGGCCCGTTCCACATCAAACGGTACGCCCACAGATGCCGTGATCTCCCAAACTCGGCATTTCCCGCCCAGCATCGGTTCGAAAACCTGAACCGTGTTACCAGCGAGCCAGTTCTTTTGGCTGGTTGGAATGGAATCAAATCCCCAAAAACTCTGGATGCGTAACGGCCCGCCGCCGTCGATTTCGGTAGGCTCGACGATGACAGGCTTTGATTGGAATGATTGAAGGAACTCAGGGACAAGGCTCATAAATGCTGACCCAGTTTGGCGTGTTGACGTTTAGTTGACGCCGCTCAGATTTGGCTATCCCGTGGGGGAATCTTGAGTTGTCGCCCGCGAAACGTCGGCTCCAACTCATTACAGGGTGTCACTGGCACCACACTTTTCTAGGGGCCGAGCACGACCGGGCGACAACTCTCATGCTGTTGTTCGTTCTCTTCGCCTTGTTCCCCGCGCTTCGCGACTCCGTCGTCGCGATGGCGCCCCTTGCTCGCATCCAGTTGCAGCGCTTCCTCGCTTTTCTCGCAACGCGCGCGCGAGTGTTCCTCATGTTGTTTCTGGCCGTCTCGACTGTCATCGGAACTGCGAGCGCTGCCGAGGGATTGGAAGCCAAACGTGTCGCTCAGAACAAAACCAACCTCGCCAAGATGTCGCCGACCGTGCGCGCTAAAGTCGCAGCGGTCATTTCCGACGATGAGGCAAACGGCTACAAACCCATCATTGATAATGCGGTTTGGCGCAGCAAAGCAGAACAGTACGCCCTCTATAAGAAAGGCTATTCGAAAGTCACATTCAGCTTTCACAATGCCTCAACGCCATCGGGCCAAGCCGATTCTCTGGCTGCCGACATCACCGATCAGCGCTACGGCTGGACTGGACTCGCGCCCAAACGCTTTTGGATGGTGCAAGCGCGCTCAGCTCGCGTTCACGGCCTGTATTCCGGCGCCCACTTCGGTTTGTCGAGTGAGAACAAGCGAAAGCTCGACGCCGCTCTCGATGCGCGCAACTTCGCGTATTCCGGCCCGCTCGGTTGGGATGTCGCCCACGTCGAACCGACTGGCATCACGCTCGGACAGGCCAAAGCCGGTAAGCGCCCCTACTCCCAGTAACCCGGTCCCACAGTTTTGAGTTGATTTTCCTCGATTAAATGGCCCTCGCTATTCCAATTCCTGATGAGAAGCGCGCTGCAATTGCGGCGGCGCTTCTTTCCGGTTCTGGCATAAGGGCCGTCTCTCGCGAGTTTGGCGTCTCCGTTTCAACGGTCTCGAAGATTAAAAATGAGTTGGACTTAGGGGTGTTCGAGGAGGCTCGAACAGAAATCAAAGAGCGCGAACAGCACGAACAGAAAGTCGAGCAACTGGTGGGGTTAGAGGTGTTGATTGGCGGCTTCCTCTCCCAGACTTTCAAGTCGATGTCCGCTCAAATTGAAGCGACCGCACGCCCTGACTATGTAGCGCGGCAGAGAGCCGATGAGATGGCGAACCTCATTAAAGTTGAGGCCGATGTCGCCATTAGGATTCTCGAAGCCGCAGCAGCCGCACAGAAGATTGAACCGCCAAAGTAAAGGCCCGCTCAATGAGCGGGCCTTTATTCATTCTTCCTCTTTGTCGTCCTTCACTATAGTGGTGCTAGAGCCACTACTTTTTAGCCAGTAGCCCACAACAAGACCAAGAAT
Organism: bacterium; assembly: GCA_004172935.1. Taxonomy (GTDB): domain Bacteria; phylum Armatimonadota; class Abditibacteriia; order Abditibacteriales; family Abditibacteriaceae; genus Abditibacterium. Next base: position 14,893 of record SDZD01000077.1, read on the forward strand.
CCCAGTAGCCCATTTCTGCGTGTCCTCACTTCCAGGTTTAATCATGATCACATACAAGGAGGCCATAATTAGGACGGATGATACAAAGCATTCCATGTAAAAGCGGCCAAGGGCCAGTGTCTCGGAGACAGGGCGTATTTGGCCTTTTTTGGGGGAAGACAGGCTATGACTTTTGAAATTTAACCACGCAATAAATCCGTAGAATAGGAGGATTAATGCAGGGAAGAGCAATCCACTAATGGTACTATCTAGATGCATAGTAGCGCAATTTTACCCGAACTGATGTTTGATTGACGCGCCAAGAAATCCCGTCAAATCTCCCCCAGACCCTGATGGGTGAACAAACACATCGGCGGCCTCACACGCCGCGCTACTCAGTTCCTCGTTGCAGCGGTCGCCTGGGCCGCTAACCCTGCCTCAACAATCAACGTGCCGCGAGTATCGGCGCTGGTGTCGTTCGATTTTGCCCCCGGCGCCCTCGAAGCCCGCGACGCCGCTCTCGCCAAAATCGAGGCGGCCAAACAATCCGGTGTTCGCGATGACCTGACCTTCCGCGAGTTCGTTGCCCTCGTCAATCCGCGATATCGATTTTTCAAGCACTGCGAAGTTCTGGGCGATGTGCTCCAGCGCGTCGCCGATGGGGATATCTCGCGCCTGATGATCTTCATGCCGCCTCGGCATGGCAAATCGGAAGAAACCAGCCGACTCTTTTCCGCTTACTTCCTCTATCGCAACCCGCAAAAGTGGGTGGCTATCACCAGTTACGCCGCCGATCTGGCGTATACGCTCAGCCGCGCAGCCAAAGACCACTTCGTGAACGCGGGCGGCGAATTGAAGAGCGACGCGAAGGCCGTTAAGCACTGGATGACAGCGCAGGGCGGCGGTCTGTGGGCGACCGGCGTGGGCGGTCCCGCGACGGGCAAAGGTTGGCACCTGGGAATCATCGACGATCCCCTCAAGAATGCCGAGCAAGCCGCCTCAGTCAAAATCCGCGACAAGCAGAAGGAATGGTTCCAATCGGTGTTCTCGACTCGCGAAGAGCCAGAGGGCGGCGCGCTGATATTCATTCTCACCAGGTGGCATGAGGACGATCTCGCCGGGTGGCAGCTCGCGGTTGAGGCGGGCGCGAGCGAAGATGAGCAACAGAAGTGGCACGTCGTCAACTTCGCCGCCATTAAGGAAAGCCCCGAAGAGGAGCCCAAATTCCCGGCCTCCTGCACCGTTATCAAGGACTGGCGCGAGCCGGGTGAAGCGTTGTGCGAAGAGCGCTACCCACTCGCCAAGCTGAAGAAAATCGCTAAATCGGTCGGCGAATACTTTTGGAACGCGCTGTTTCAGCAGCGACCGCGCCCCAAAGATGGCGGCTGTTTCAAGCGCGAACACTTCACCAAGTTCTTTGATGAGCTGCCTGTAGGATGCCGCTTTGTTCGCTACTGGGATAAAGCGGGAACGGCAGGCGGCGGCGACTGGAGCGCGGGCGTGCTCATGGCGCGCGATGAGGCAGGCTTCTTCTATATAGTCGATGTCGTGCGCGGCCAGTGGGGCGCCAAAGATAGAGAGGACATCATCAAAGCTACTGCCGAGAGCGATCAGGCAGCATTCGGCAACAATTACACGGTCTGGGTCGAACAGGAAGGCGGTTCCGGCGGTAAGGAGTCGGCTCAGTCCACGCTGATGAACCTGAGCGGGTTCGCCGTCTTCGCCGAGTCGGTGAGTGGGAAGGGAGACAAGACCACACGCGCACGGCCACTGATCGCGTCATTCGAGGCGGGCAACGTCAAGCTGAAGCGTGGCGCTGAATGGCTTCATAAATATATTGAGGAGATGACGGGATTCCCGAACGCGACGAATGACGATCAGGTAGACGGCAGCAGCGGCGCGTTCAACAAGGTCGCTCTGGGTGTGCGTTGGGAGTGGGATTAAACTCGTTCCGCGATTCGTTGGGATGCTAACACATTTCAAATAACAAAAGGCCCGCTCAATTGAGCGGGCCTTTTCTATTAGTCAGTCTTCCCCCCAAAGGCTTTCAGCAATTGCCCTTGTTCTTTCACTTTGTGCCTGCTTTATTTCTACCCGTAGCATGGTAGTTTCCCTAAGGAGTGTGGCGTATTGCTTGCCAATCTCTGTAAGTTCCGGTGGCAATTTATAGTACTCAACAGTGTCCTTTGTAGCAGAATTACTGAGTCCAGCCTTGCTCAGTATCTGAAGCATCGGAAGCATTGCTCTTCCTATTGCCGTTGAAGTTCCTCCATTCTGTATGAGCGCGCCCCCACTCCAATCCCATGTATTTCTCGCCCCAACATCACTACTTCTATGGGGCCAATAAACATCTTGCTTTAGTTGGCTAGTGATGTTCTCAGTCAGATCTTCATAGAATTTCTTAAGCTCGGCCTTCAAATCCTGAACTCCATTGGCCCCCAACTTAACTACGGCATCCGGGTTACTATCAACCAAATCTTTCACATGCTTCTTGCAAAATTCAACAGCTGAAATAGGCGCCTGCCTCATGAATTCTTGCGAGATTGTCTCCATCTGTTCTTGGCGAGACGCGATGTTTGTCTCAGCGGTCTGGATTCTATTGTCAAATTGAGAGGTGTCCATGAGGACTACAAGTTTGCCGCAACTCACCCAACCACAACCACGCGATAATTGCCCGCTCCCAACGCGATTGTCCAGTTCAACTTCACCGTGTTGGCATCCACAATCTGAAGCGTCCCAATCGTGATGGGCAACGGTATCGCCGCAGTGGTGTAAGCCGACACGATGACATCGCGCGTGTTCAGGTTGTGGGTGATGGTCGCCGTCAACTGAAGCGCGGTGAGGGTGAACTGAACCGCGTATTTGCGAGGAATCGAGGCGAGTAGTGCCTGAATCTGGGCTAGGGCACTGGCCGCAGCGGTCGCACTGGCTGCCGCGTTCGTCGCCGCTGTTTGGGCAGTCGTGGCACTCGTCGCAGCCGCAGTCGCAGCGGTTTGAGCCGCAGTCGCAGAATTGGCGGCGCTTGATGCACTTTGAGCGGCATTGTATGCGTTATTTGCCGATTCAGATGCCTTTTGAGCCGCTGTTGATGCGCTAGAGGCCGCGTTTGATGCAGAAACAGCCGCATCTGATGCACTTTGCGCGGCGTTCGTCGCTGCGGTTTGGGCGCCTCCCCGGTAGGAAAACGCATCTCGCATATAGGTGCGCGAGTCTGCAGCCGAGGTTTGCGCATTCGTCGCGGCTGTTTTGGCCTCGGCGACTTCGGCCATTTCGCCAGTCGAGCGGGGCGGTGCGCTGATGCTGCTCATCGGCCAACCTCCACATACACCAGGTCAATCCCGACCGCCACCGCAGCCGACAGGTTGAGTACCAGCGCCTCACCGTAACCAGTACGGAACAGGAAGCCGTCGCTCACCGCGTCGCCAGCTGCTCCACCGAGATACTTGAGTGAGCTGATGTTCGCCCCGCCGGATTTGAAGCGCGCGTTCACGGTGTCGCCCGCGCTCATCATGTATTGCAAGATGTAGAACGCCGTATCGGCTTTGGCGGGTATCAGTATCGAGTCACCCAGTGCGGCGACATCGGCAAATGTCGTGAGGATGGCGAGGGGGTTGCCGCCCTCGTCGCGTTTGGACCATTGAATCATTGGCCCAAAGTTCTAGGAGCTTCAAACGCCGATTTACGGGCGCGTCAATCAAAGGTAAAAACTGAACACAAACTTAGCTTATATAGCTTCGTTTGTTCTTCAAAATATATGCGTCTAACTTGTCGCAAAGCGCAATGTAATCAAGAATGTCCTGAGCCATATAATCCCAACGTTTCATAGCTGAAAAGTTTTCCTTGCCAACAAAATCCAGGCTTTCAAATAGGGTACATCTTTCAATATCTATGAGCAGACTTGCAAGCTCAGGATTAATATAAGGGGCTAAACGCAGTATGTTTGATTGATGTTTAAGAGTTAGCTGCTTCATTCCGTAAAGCCAATTTTTAAACATGCTGTCTTGCGTTTTCATTTCATAGATGTGTAGTGCACGTAGCGCAATTCTCACTTCGCGCAAGGTAGGGGTACCGTGCCACTCCTTTTTCAGCGCCATCATTATGGAGCCACGTTTTCTCGTGATAGATGAGCATTCATCATATATATAAGGATTAATAGATTCCTTTTCCTTCTCTGATTTGTAGTGAACAACTAGAAAATAGAATATAAAACTGGAGATATAGGACAACAGCAACTTTTGGACGATAAGAGCGAGGTGCAAGGAGACTGATTCAGCAGATAACCACTTTAGAGTGCCAGCCAATTCAATTCCAACCACAATAAAGAGAGAAATTCCTGCCAATACCGAAAGGTCGCGTCGAAGGGAGCGGGCGTACTTTATCCATTTTTTCATTTTGCCTAGTTTCCCTTATTCATTTTGACGTTTGCTTGATGCCCGGCAGTTTCGAGGCGTCGCGCGCGCGAACTGTTCGCCATGAACTTTCTCGCGCGTATCGGTCGCGCGCTCACTCGCCCAATCTTTTCGGGCTACGGCGGCTCCTCTGGTAACGGGCAATGGAACGCTAACACGGTCGCGGGCCTACTGGGCCTGCCCGTTGTTGATGCCGAGGGCGATGTCGGCGAGCTGTGGAAGTCGTCGATTCCGCTTTCGTGCCTGAAGTGGGAGCAACGCGCGTCCATCGAATTGAACATCGTGGTTCAAACCAACGATGAGAACGGCGACTGGGTGAACGCCCCCAAACACAAAGCGCTCAATCTACTGCGCAACCCGAACCGCTTCCATAGCGCCGCACAGTTGTTCGACTGCATCCGCTGGGATTATCACTTGGATGGCAACGCCTATCTATACAAGGTGAGGAGTGCGTCCGGTCGTGTGATTGAGCTGTGGTGGATTCCCTCATGGATGATAGATCCTCGCTGGGAAGAGGGCGGCAGCGAATTCATTTCGTGCTACGAATACCGCGTTAACGGTCAGGTTTTCGCTATCCCGGTCGACGACATTATCCACTTCCGCAATGGCTTGGATCCACGTTGGCAGGGGCGCAAAGGACTTTCCGAATTTGCGGGCGTGCTGCGCGAAGTCATGAGCGACGACGAGGCTGCTGTTATGGTGGCCTCGCTCATGAAGAATATGGGCATGCCCGGTGTCATCATCTCGCCTGAATCGAGTGGCCCGTCGCAACCCTCGTTCAGCAAAAAGGAGCGCGCCGACTTCCGCGAACATTACGAGGAGAGCTTCACCGGCGAGGGGCGTGGGCGTGCTTTCATCCACAACATACCGGTGAAGATTCAGTTTCCCGGCTACAATCCGCAACAGCTGGTTTTGGACAAAGTTCGCGCGATTCCAGAGCAGAGAATCGGCGGCGCTTTTGGTTTGCCGCTCAGCGTGCTTCAGCTCGGCTCTGGCCTCACCAATTCCAACAGCCGCGCCAACAAAAGCGACGACCGCAAACAGGCTTACGAGTCGTGCATCATCCCGACATCGATGTCACTGGCTCAGGAGCTGACACGCGGCATCCTGCTCGAATTTGGTTGCGACATCACGCAGTGCCGCGTTTGGTTCGATACATCCGAAGTGGGGTGCTTGCAGAACGACAAAGTTGAGCTATGGAAGGCTCTCGTCGCGGCTTCTGGCGGTTGCTTTTTAACTCCAAATGAAGCCAGGAAAGAGGTGGGCAAGAAGCCAATTGCAGGAGGCGATGATCTTCGTGCCTCATCGAAAGTCGAACCTACTGGGCAGATTGGTGATGCAAATGGTGGAGAGAAGGACAGCGAAACACAGACTAAGAATCCCGGCGTCGTGTCGGGTTCACTGGAGGATTAGTCGGCGGTAAAACCGCTTCAAAAAGCATCTTGTGACCCCGATAGCGTTGCTGGACTTCCAGAGTGCGCGTTTCGGGGTCAAATCGCGCTAAAAGCAAACCCGTTTTGGGGCAACGAACTTCCTGAAACATAACCTCAAGTTATACATAAACATAGAACAAAAGGCCGTTGTCACTACCCTACTTTTCCACCTGGAATGTAAGTAAACGGTGTACTTATGCCTTCTCCTTTACGCCAAGCGTTGACTGCGTTTGTCGCCTCTGGTTTTCCGATAAAGTCCAATGTCTGAGCAACGAAATCACATAAGCGAACGCCAAATTGTCTGATGTCACCAGTCGGGGCAAATATGGGCAAGGCCCGTCCGGGTGCCAGGTCCAGAGCAGCAAATAGCTCCATTTGGATGTTGTCGTTCCTTTGTAGTAACCCAGTTAACACAGGCAAAACTGCATTCACGTCAAATCCATCTAACTGGACCAAGTAATCAAGGATCATCAAAGAGTAAGCGACGATGTGGGGATAAGGGCTTTTAAGGCATTTAAGAAGAGATGGGAGCAGCTCAAGAGAGCGAAATTGAATACTCGCATTATAAAGAGCAAAGAAGTTTTGGGGAATGGGAATTAGGTATTTCGCACCTTGCATCTCGTCAATGTGGTTAAAGTTTTTTGTGTGGGATGAATCCCAAGCTTTGACTAAAAGAGGCATGGCTGACTCGTCACCGATTTCCTGAAGGGTGCCAAACACCAAGCGTATGTCCCATAAATCGGAGTATCCATCTTCTAGAAAAGGCGCAAGGTGCGGGATAGCTTCGACAGCTTTCAAGTCACCAAGCGTGTCGAGGGCAAAGGCTCGAACAATGGGTGTCTCTGAAGACAGCAGCTTTATCAAGTAGGGAATCGAGGCATGTCGAAGGGCTCGGAATGCATCACTCAATTTTCCAAGAGTCTTATTCTGTTCATCCTCCGGCAATAGATAGAAGGGACGGGGCATGTCGTCAAATGCAACGGGGAACGCTCTCTCATCAGCCTTTGTTCCCAATGCGAGTGATGCTGCAAATCTCACATCGCGCAAAGGATGAGCGAGTGCAAATACTAGCGCCTCCGTTGCAATTGGCAAATCTGTGTCTGCTAACGAATCAATTGCCGCCTCTCTGTCTGCGCGGTTGGCATTATCTAAGGCGTCAACTGAATGGCGAATATAGGGCGGCGCATCTTTGGGGATTTGAAAGCCACTATTTTTACCCTTTTGAAGATCAGATAACTCGTTAATCAACTTTTCCCAGGGCTGATCATGAGTGAATTTGAGGTATTGCAGCCTGTTGAGCCTTGGGTGCAAATCGGTTGGCTTACGCAGAATCGGAATTACAGGGATACCAGCCCCCAGCGCAAAAGACCATTCAAATGTTACGTACTCGGATGCCTTGGCAGTTGGCGACATGACCACCACAAGGGCAAATGCCTCAAGAATACCCTGATCTATCTCTTGGCTCCAGTCGTTACCACCGCGAAGGCGATTTTTGTCTAGCCATGTTTCAAAGCCAGCACTTTCGAGCCGCATCATCAAAAGACCTGCAAAGTCCGCTTCTTCTTGGTTGTAGGAGATAAAAACGTGGGGCATGATGTGATTAAATCAGTTTCTATTTTACCTTCTTGGTAAAATTACTTTTACAAATTCAAACGTCTTTCGAGGCGTCGGAGTGCTCCTGAAGCGCCATGATTCCCGCCTTTTGTGCGGTTGTTTCGTGGCGCTTTTTTGTTTTTCTGCCATGTCACGACTATCCGGCGTTGTCGATCTCGATACGAAAGGCGCTCTCGCCAATCTGCGCAAGTTGCGCGGCGAGCTACAAGCCACCACCAAGAGCAACACGACGGTTAAGGTCGGCTTCGATACCAAAGCGGCCAAGAGCGAACTTGGCAAGCTCAAAACCGATATTGCGGGCCTCAAAAAGCTCGGCGCCCAAAGCAAGGTCGATCTGGCTATCAAGGCCGACACCAAAGGCGCCCTCGATGGCCTGGGCAAAGTCAGCAAAGCGCTCAAAGACATCGGCAAAAATAAGCGCGTCACCATCACCGTCGATGTCTCGGACGCTAAGAGACGAACGCGCGAGTTGTCCGAAGTCGATAAGCGCGCCGCCGAGGACAAAAAACGAGCAATTCGGGAGGCAGACAGAGAACGGGAGCGCGCCGACAAAGCAGCCATTGCGGGGGCCAAAGCGGTAGCCAGTGCCCAAAAGCGCGCTATCAACGAGGCCAAAGTTGCAGCGGGTCAACTCGCGGATAAGTTCTCGGCGTCCGCGACGCGCGGCGGGCTTGCCATATTAGGGGGACTTGGGCTTGCCGCCAAGAAAGCTATTGATTTCGAGGATGCTTTCGCGGGTGTCACCAAAACCGTGAAGGCCAATGACGCGCAGCTTGCGAGCCTGTCAGGGCGCTTGCGTTCGATGTCCAAAGAGATTCCCGTTGCGGCGACAGAGCTTTCTCACATCGCGCAGACAGCGGGACAACTCGGTATTCACGTCCCCAACATCGCCAAATTTACGAGAGTCATTGCGGATTTAGGGGTATCGACTAACTTAACAGCCGAGCAAGGCGCTTTAGAGCTGGCAAAGTTCGCCAACATCACGAAGATGTCGGAACGGGACTTTGACCGTCTGGGCTCAAGCATTGTTGACCTCGGTAATCACTTCGCCACGACTGAAAAAGACGTATCGAGCATGAGCCTTCGCATTGCGACTGTGGGCGCCCAAGTGGGCCTGTCACAAACGCAGATTCTGGGCTATGCAACGGCTATTAGCTCGCTCGGCATCAAGACAGAAGCGGGCGGCTCTTCCATTGGTGCCGTGTTCGCCAAGTTGGAAGACGCAACGCAAAAGGGCGGTGGCGCGCTCAAGGTATTCAGTCACATCGCGGGGCAGTCCACAAGCGCTTTCAAACGGCAATTCGATAAGGACGCATCCGGCGCCACACTGCGCTTCATCAAGGGACTGGCACAGATGAAGAAAGAGGGCGGCAACGTCATTGGCACCCTGACTGATTTGGGCTTGGGCGAACGCCGCACCCGCTCCAC
>SDZD01000197.1 GCA_004172935.1 bacterium
GGCCGTTCATGGGCGGGATGTTGGCGCGCGTTTTTGCGACAGCGGCGCCTCTCGCCTACAACCTCGTACAACCGCTGTTTTGCGCGCTGTTTCTGTCGGCGTTGTGGAGTCTGGGAGCGGCGCTGTCGCGCTCGAAATGGCTTGGGTTGGGCGTCATGGCATTGGTTGGGTTAGGGGGGCATTTGGAACCGCTTCGTCAGTTGAGCCAAGGGGCCGCGCTCTCGGAGCTTGATTGGTGGAAAACGTCGCGGGTGATACCCAACCTTGGCGTTTATCCGCCACGCGACCCCAATGCGTTCACTATCACCGAGTACCCCGCGTTCACGGTGCTGATTGGCGATGCCCACGCGCATTTTTATGCGCTGGCGCTAGCTATGGCCCATTTTTGCGTTTGTCTGGGCATCATTTCTGTTAGGTCGGAGCGACACAAGGCGCTCCTCGTTGCTCTGGGGGGAGCTTTGGTTGGGGTGGTGGCACTGACAAATACCTGGGACATGCCACTGTACGGGCTGTTGTGGGGAGGGTGCGTGCTTTATACGCTACGCAAGGACGCCAAGTCACAGTTGACCCAGAGCGCGGCTTTTGTGGGACTGGGTTTGGCTGTAGTTGTGGCTCTACCCTTCTTCGTGCGCTTTCGTTCGCAAATCGGTGGGGGAGGTTTTGAGCGGTGGATTCCCCATTTGTACTCCTTTGCTTTGTTCTGGGGAGTTTGGATTGCCCTAGGCATCATTGCGTTTGGCTTTGAGATGGGCAGGATTGCCCGTTCACGCGAGGGAGATTTTAGGCGCCTTCTGCTGGGTCTGGGGATTATCGCCGTGCTGTTTCCTTCGATTTACTACATTGGGGGCGTGTTCGCCGGGGGAGATGGCAAACATCAGGACACGGTTTTCAAATTCTATTTGCAGGCGTGGTTACTGGGTGGCACCGCAATTGGAAGCGAATTTTTGCTGCGACTGCGAGTGTGGAGTCGGGGCAAAGCCTTCAGCGTTCCGGCCTGGGTTGGCGTCCTGGCATTGGCCGGGGTGCTATCGTTGGCGCCTTATGCGACATGGAAAACTCGCACTCAGGGCTACGGAGAAGAGGGCCTGTCGCTTGATGGGGGCAAATGGCTGTCGCAAAGCGACCACAAAGCAATTGAATGGTTACGCGAACAAAATGGAGTTGTCGTGGAACGCCTGGGAGAAAACAACATCGGAGGGGATTACATTGCGGATGTGGG
>SDZD01000115.1 GCA_004172935.1 bacterium
GTATTATTTTGCGCCCTATGGCTGCTGGGCCTGCTTGAAGGGTTTGAGATGCACAACCAACACTGCTCCCCAAGACACCCAACGCCCAAAGACAATTTCTAAAACGCATTACCCTAGTGTCTCCATCGGCTAGAACTTTGGTACCAACATAATGGGAAGTGTCTTACCTAAGCCAAAACACGGCTTTATAAAGCCAAACTCTACCCACAACACCCGCAAAATCACCGATTCTCAGTAACAAGCCGTTTTTTCGTGAGGTTTAAGCGTCTAAAACTATACGGATTAGAAGAGCGATTTTCATTAATTCGCGGCTTCCTCATCCAGCCACTTTTGCGGCCAGAACTCGCGGGGCATGGAGAGACGCAGTTCCATCCTCTCGTGAGCCGTGAGCGGTGGCAACTGGCTCAATACCTCTTCATCCTTGTAGCCAAGACAGTGGAGGCCACGGACCATAAAGTCATAATCATCAGGAAGGACTCGGTCAAATTCGACGATTTCCTGTCGCCCATCCCAACGATCCACGAATAGAAGCGCTATTAGATCGTCTTTTACAACTCCAATCTCCTCTATGTGGCCTGTTGTATGACAGATACTGCAGCCAACTTTGTGAGATCCAGCCCGACTTACTAAAAGTACATGCAACTCGCTTTCCTCCTTCCTTTCCCACTTCTCCACCCCAAAAGCTGCTGCGAACCGGCGCGCTTCCCGTTTCACCTCCTCGCTCACATTTTCAAATTCCATGCTTCTATCTCCTCCTGGCTAAAGCCCTGTATCCACTCGGTTTTCTCGTGGGCAGTGGCTTCGAGGGGAAGGCCCGCAAGCCAGCATCCACGACGGAAGAAGGGGAGCCACTGGGCAGTAAATTGGGCCTGCTGTGCTCGTTTTTCATCTGTAGCATCAGGGAGGAGAGAGTCAAAGACATCCCCTCGCAGAAAAAACAATTGTCCTCGCGAACCGACTTGGGCCGAATTGAGGCGAGAGTAGAAGCCTTCGGCATTACACGATATGTGTAGAGTAAGAGTTAAGGGGGTTAGTTGAGCCGAGAAAGTAAAACCCTCCTCAGGTTCTCCCACACTAAACCTTTCACTACGATGGACCTTCTCTGGTCTCCATATCCTTACGAGCCTCTTCGCAAATACATTCGCTTCCTGCTCTGTCATAGTCGCCTGAGTTTGTGGCACTGCGCGTTTCGAGGTGAGGTCATTTACTTGCTCAAAGATTCCGTTGCAAAACCTAAAGGCCATCTACCGCAATTCGTGAACGTACTTTAGCTCCGTTCAGTCGGTAGCACTCCTATAACGTCGCCAGATTGAGCGGGGTAAATACCTTCAAAAGCGGCCAATTCTGAAAAAAGCGAAAAGGCTCCTCTTCTAATCCCTCCCCACAATTTCCGAACGTTTTTTCGCAATCATTCACGAGTGCGGTTCGTTTGCCTTTCCATGCGCAAACGCCGCACTCTCCTCATCGGCTCCTCCATCGCCTTAACAACGGCTATCATCCTCGGCGCCACGTGGTTCTCCATCCGTCCCACGCGGCGTGGCGCCATTATCGCCGCCCTCCCCAACTCGCCTGTGAAAGAGGCTTTCGTACCGGAAGTTACCCGCGTCGAACCCAAAAGCGAGACGGCGCGTAAGATTGTCGCTGCCGCCAAAACCCAGATCGGCGATGCCTACAACGCCACCTACCGCGTCATTTCCTACCCTGCGGGCGATGTCCCCAAAGGTAGCGGCGCCTGCACCGATGTCGTGGTGCGCGCCTTTCGCGGCGCCAACATCGACCTCCAAAAGCTCATCCACGACGACATGAAGGCCAATTTCCGCCTCTATCCCGACTCATGGAAATTAGGCCGCACCGATAAAAACATCGACCACCGCCGCGTCCCCAACCACATCGTCTTCTTCAAACGCTTCGGCCAAACTCTGCCCATCGGTACCTCCGGCAACGACCTGAAAACATGGCTCCCCGGCGACATAGTCGAATGGAAACTGGAAGGCGGACGCTGGCACACAGGCGTCATTTCCGACGGAATAAGCTCGCGCGGCGTGCCAATGGTTATCCACAACGGCTGGCAATGTGTCGAACAAGACGCCTTAGACTGCTACGAGATAACCAACCATTTCCGCTATCCCAAACGTCAAGATTGAAATTCCTGAGAATAATACTCAGATTTGACACTATTTGGCCTTAATATCGCGAATGGAACGCGCTTGATGTCTGCGCATAAACCGATTCATTTCCCGGCCACGCGCGACGGCGCTCTGCGAGCCGCCAAAGCCTTCGCCCCCCAAATGGGATTTCGCTACGCCAGCGAACGTAACCGCGTCATGCCGGGACATCCTTTCGTTTCGCGTTTAGCCCCGGCCATTCGTGTTCGCCTCATCTCCGAGCGCGAAGTCACGCAAATCGCCCTGGCGGAATTTGGCTCGCTGCACCGCTGCGAGAAGTTCGTGCAGGAAGCCAACTGGCGCAACTACTGGCGCTCGTGGCTGGAACTGCACCCCGAAATCTGGCAGCGCTACTTGCGTACCCGCGACGAAGCCCGTCTCAATCTCACCACCCAACAGCGCCACCGCATCGCCCAACTCGAAGCCGGAAACAGCGGCTGCGAACCGATGGACAACTTCGCCCGCGAGTTGGTCGAAACCGGCTACCTCCACAACCACGCCCGCATGTGGTTCGCCGCCTACTGGATTCACACCGAACACCTTCCCTGGCAACTGGGCGCCGACTTTTTCGACCGCAACCTGATTTGCTCTTGCGCAGCCTCCAACACCCTCAGTTGGCGCTGGGTCGTCGGACTCCAAACTCCAGGCAAATCCTATCTCGCCCGCCGCTCCAACCTCGAAAAATATTGCGACTCAGCCTATCTCGGCAATAAAATTGGCCTCGAACGCCTTCAAAACCCGACTCCGCTCCCCATCACTCCCGACCCAATTTCTCTTCCGATCCAACCCGATTTCGAGTTGGAAATCGGCGACCTTCAAGGCAATACCGCCCTGTGGATTACCGAAGACGACCTGTCCCCCGAAACCTGCGCCGCACTCAGCCAAACCAATTTCACAGCCATCTGCACCTCGGTAATAGCACCCTCTTACCAGCCGCCAAATTCAAACGGCCTGCGCCGCGCCTACCGCCTTCAGGCCGCTCAAGACGCCGCTCACCGCGCCCAAGAAAAATGGGCCATCGCCCCCACCAACATCGAAGCCGCCAACGAAACCGACCTCGCCCACCAATTAGTCACGTGGGCAAAATCCGCCGAAATACAAACAATAGTCGCCCTCAAACCCTTCATCGGCCCCTCACACGACGCCCTGCAGCCTCTCCAAACGCGCCTCCAAACCGAGGGCATAGAACTGCGCCTCCTACGCCGCCCCGAAGACGCCGAAATGCTCCCCCACGCCACATCCGGCTTCTTCAAATTCTGGCAAGCAATCAAAAACGCAGCCATCCCCTAATCCCAATCCAGCGCGCGAAGCGCCCCTGCTGTGTCCACGAAGGTGGACAGGTGGCCGAAGGCCAAATAGCGCGGACTTTAGTCCTGCGCCCCATCCAACCGCACAAAGCACACCTTATATTCCTCCTATCCTCCAAAAACCAAAAAGGAGCGGACACACTGTCCGCTCCCCCTCAATCTCTCGTCGCCTAGTCCTCAAGCCACTGGTAAAGCCAACCGCTGAATACGGTTCACAAAATCCTCGTCATAAGCGCCGAGTTCGATTTTGTCGATGTCCACCGCTATTTCAGGCTGCTGATTGTTCTTCATGTACGAGAAAAGCAGCAAGGTCTGATAGCTCGCATTGGTTGGTTTCATGCGGGCAGCGGCCTCGAATTGAGTCACCGCTTCATCAGTCATATTGGCACGCAGCAGGGCCGCTCCCAAACGCAAACGGTAATAATCGTCGCGCGGCGCGTACTCAACCGCCTGTGCCATGTGATGCACGCTGTCCAGATCGCGGTTCATGATGCGATACAGATCAGCGAGTTGGAAATGATAAAACGAGTCGGTGGGCGCCTGTTCCAGAATGATCTGCAACTGCGCTTCGGCGCGGTCATAAAGTCCCATCGTCGCCAGCGAAACCGCCAGTTTCCAGCGCAGGAACGGCTGTTTCGGGCGCGAACGCACGGCGCGCTCGTAAGAGCGCACGGCGGCAGCCGAGCGGGCAAAGGTGCGGCACAAATCGCCCATGCCGACATATGCCTCGGTCATGTCTTCGCCCGCATCCTCTATGATGTTGGTTTCGAGGGCGCGCTGATACAACTGAAACGCCTTGTGGTGCAAGTCGTTGGCAGCATAGCCTTCGGCGAGCTTCAGTAGGCGCGTCGGCGAGGTCGGTTCGAGCTGCGCAGCTTTCTTATAATCTTGGAGCGCTCCAGAAAAGTCGCCGTCATCGCCGCGATTGTTGCCCTGCGCAGCATGGAGTTCGCTGAGTTCGGCGCGGGAGAGAGCGAGTTCTTCGGGCGTTTGTGACGATTGAGGTTCCATTTTTACGACTGTTGAGGCATCTGAATTCATCTGAAAAAGAAGGACGAACAAAAGCACATTCCGTGCCTTTTTGAAGGTATGTCAGCGACTCAAAATTCCAGTATTAAAGTCACTGGCCCATCGTTTTCCAGTTGTACTTTCATATCGGCGCCAAAGACGCCGGTCTGCGTAGGGATGCCCTGTGCGCGTAAAAGTGTAGCAAGCTGTTCAAACAACTCTTCCGCAATTTCGGGTCGCGCCGCACCACCAAAGAAAGGACGGTTGCCTTTGCGCGCATCCCCAAACAACGTGAAGTTCGATACCAACAACACGCCACCACTCACATCGGCGAGCGACAAATTGAATTTGCCATCGGCATCCGAAAACACCCGCATCCCCGCAATCTTTTGTACCATCTTTTCGGCGTTGGCTAACCTGTCTTCGGTGCCAACACCAACAAAAATGCAAAATCCGGTTCCAACCGAACCGACGACCTCACCCTCAACTTCGACTTGAGCGCGCGTCACGCGCTGGAGAACAGCTTTCATTAATCGCCCTCAGTTTGGCGCAACAAAGCCGAGGTGCGAAGACGCACCCCGGCTTTCCATTCATTTATAGGTTTCTTCAGTCGCGAATTTACGAAAGCAAAGTGGCGTTGAGAGAAATGGTCAGGCCTGGTCGCAACAGGTTGGACACAGGACAAGACTTCTCGGCCTCTTCAGCCAATTCCTTGAAAGTGGCATCATCCAGGCCCGCAACGCGGCCTGTCGTTTCGAGGTGCATCTTGTTGATGCTACCATTTTCCAGCGAGATGGTCGCCTTCGTCGAAATTTCGTCGGGCACGTGTCCCTTGCCAGACAGAAAATTGGAAAATGCCATGCTAAAGCAAGCGGCGTGTGCCGCTGCGATCAGTTCTTCGGGGTTCGTGCCTTTGGCGTTTTCAAAGCGCGTGGCGAAAGAAAACGGGGTTTCGCTCAATACGCCCGAAGGAGCGTCGATAAGACCTTTGCCGCTCTTCAAGTCGCCATGCCATGTGCCAGTTGCGTTACGTTCGATTGCTGCCATAAATTTAATTCTCCGGGCTTCAACGTTCACCAAGCCCGCGCATCGGCGCGCAATTTTGCCGCCAACGCTCAGGCCAATTGCCTACCTAAAAATTCGAACAGCTCTTCGGCCAACCGACCATCGCGCGGACAAATGGCGAACGCGCTCCGTAAATGCAACGGTGCCGCGATGCCGGGCAGGTCGGGCTTCGCGAACCCTTCCAGCCAACGCTTCTCCAAAGCCTTGCCCGTCGTGCCCGTCGCGGGCATCAAAGCGATGAAGTGAAAGCCCGCCGGATCGGCGCTCTGCATGGCCGCGACCTTGTCCACGC
>SDZD01000016.1 GCA_004172935.1 bacterium
TTAGTATGCCTTGGGAAAGACAACAGCAAGTTGCAAAAAGCATTTACCGGCATTGTTCCGGTGATAGAATCTACCGATAGTATAACTGATGCGGTAGCCAAAAGCGCCGCGCTTGCCGAAGCCGGCGATGTGGTGCTTCTCTCTCCGGCCTGCGCGAGTTTCGATCTTTTCAATAACTACGAACACCGCGGCGAATGCTTTAAAGAAGCCGTGCATCAACTGAATTTCAGCAGCGCAAAAAGTTAACCTGTTGCTGCCAAACTCAAAACCAAACAGATGATTTTTTAGTCGCATTACGCACTACCCAATACGAAATACGAATCAAACCAATACCACCAAAATGAATACAACCGCCACTTTTAATGCTCCTTTGTCCTGGCTGAACAGGCACCTGAAAGGCGACCCTATTTTGTGGGGGATTGTGCTGGTGCTGTCTATCCTCAGTTTGTTTGTGGTGTACTCGGCAACGGGCACGCTGGCGTTCAAGAAAATGTCGGGCAACACCGAGTATTTCCTTATGAAGCACGGTTTTTTGATACTGGTAGGCTTGTTTTTTATGTGGGCGGCGCACCGCATCGATTATAAATACTACTCTAAATTATCTTTATTGGCCCTTTGCGTGTCGGTGCCGTTGTTGCTTTTTACCTGGAAATTCGGCTCTAACATTAACGAAGCTTCGCGTTGGATCACCATTCCGCTTATTAACCAAACTTTTCAGCCTTCGGATCTGGCAAAGCTGGCGCTTATTTCTCATCTGGCGCGCATGTTGTCTAAGCGCCAGCACCATATTACCGATAACTGGCAAACGCTTATTCCTATTTGTTTGTGGTGTGGCGGCATTAGCGGGTTGATTATGCTTACCAACTTTTCTACCGGGTTTCTGCTTTTTGCCACCTGCGGATTGCTGATGTTTATCGGCCGTGTGCCCATGAAGTTTCTGATGATGCTGGTATTGATAGGCACTATCTGCGCGAGCATGGCCTTGTTTTTCGGGCAGCGCTCCGGTACCGCCATCAGCCGTATCGAGCAGTTCATGGATCCGAAAGAAGTGGGTTACCAGGAAGAGCAGGCCTACATTGCCATTGCCACCGGCGAGGTGTTCGGCAAAGGCCCCGGCAACTCCGACCAGCGTTACTTTCTTCCTTCGCCTTTCTCAGATTTTATTTATGCCATCATCCTGGAAGAATACGGATTTATTGGCGGCTTACTGGTAGTGTTTTTGTACCTCGCTTTCCTCTACCGTGGCCTTGTTACTGTTTCGAAGAGCCTGGGCGCTTTTGGCGGTTTGCTCTCGGCAGGCCTCTGTTTTAGTCTGGTGTTGCAGGCCATGGTAAACATGGGCGTGGCAGTTGGTTTGGGTCCGGTAACGGGGCAGCCGTTGCCGCTGTTGAGTATGGGAGGGACGTCGCTGATTTTTACAGGTATTTCGATCGGAATTATTCTTAGTGTAAGCCGCAGTTATGTGGAAGATAAACAGAAGCAAACCATCGCTCCGCCACCTGTAAACATCCCAGCCAATGCCTGATCATACAAAACCATATAAACTGATCGTTAGCGGCGGTGGCACAGGCGGGCACATTTACCCGGCCATTGCCATTGCCAATGCCTTTAAAGCGCGTTTCCCGGATGCCGATATTCTGTTCGTTGGCGCGCAGGGCCGCATGGAAATGACCAAAGTGCCTGAAGCAGGTTACCGGATTATCGGCCTCGATATTGTAGGTTTACAGCGCTCGCTTTCCCTGAAAAATCTGTCGTTTCCGCTAAAGGTTTTCAGGAGTTTGCAGGCGGCGAAAAAGATTATCAAAGGTTTTCAGCCCGATGCCGTGGTAGGAGTTGGCGGTTATGCCAGCGCGCCGATGCTGTACGCGGCTGCCAATGCCGGAATCCCGACGCTTATTCAGGAGCAGAATTCGTATGCCGGGCTTACCAACAAGTTGTTGGGCAAAAAGCCATCGCGCCCGATTTTATAGGCCTTTTTTATCGTCGGCTCTATAGAAAGTTTGGCTCCTAATTCGGTGATGGGCATCTGAATTTTCTCGTCGCCGCATAAAAGCGCGATCTGTGGTTGGCCGAAATGGGCCGCCACCCGCTGGGTAGCGACTTCTGGAGTCAAGCCACCAACGGAAACGCCAGCGACTGAGACGCCGGGAGCGATGGTGCCACCCGAAGCGAACTTCGAGTACGCCCCTGCCGCCGCACCGCCTACAACCAACAGCAAGGCCCCCAGACCTGCCCCGATCCACACGCTGGGGCGTGTGCGACGAACAGGTGCCGGAGCAGCGCGATTTTCCTTCACTTCGCGCACCACTTGAGCGGGCAAGGTTGCCTGACCAGCAGGTTTGGCTGGGGCGGCGGTCGGCCTAGTAACCGCCGCTGTTGGTTTTGCTACTGGTTTTGTTGTAGTCGCAACCGGAGTAACTGGCTTGGCGGGAGCCGGAATAACTACTGGCGGTTTAGGTGTCGCCGCGAACTCAGGAGCTAACTCCAAGGTTGGCTCAACTGGCGCCACTGCCTCGGCTTTCTTGGGCTTGGCTATATCTGAGACGGTAGGTGTGTTGACTTTTTGAAGTGAAGCGTTGGCTGCCGAAAATGCGGGAGTTTTGGCTGGTGTAGGCTTGGTTTCTGCTGCGACAGTGACTGGCGATTGCGGTTTTGCTTCTGCCGTAACCGTTTTCGTTTTTACTTGTGGTGCCAAACCCTGTTGTGCCCCCTTACGGACGACTTTGGATTTGGAAGATTGCTGTTTAGAGTGCGACTTGGATTTGGCCATTATATTCAAAAAGCGCGAGGCGCCTTGAGGAACATAGGGCAGTTTGACCTAATTAGCTATGTGTCTCAAGCGTTTTGTCGCGAATTTGAATCGCTTTTTCTAGCAGTAGTCTCATTTCTGTCAACGGAACCATATTCGGCCCATCCGATGGAGCAGATTCTGGATTTGGGTGTGTTTCGATGAACAGCGCATCGACTCCAACTGCGCAAGCCGCTCTCACAAGTCCGGGAACAAAACGACGTTCGCCAGTCGTTTTATCGCCTCCACCGCCTGGTTTCTGCACGGAATGGGTTGCATCAAAGCATACGGGGGCCAGTTCACGCATCAGTTCCAGACCGCGAAAATCAACCACGAGCGAATCGTATCCAAAGGTTGTCCCACGCTCGGTTAATAGAACGTTTTCACAACCCGCTGAACGAACTTTCGCGAGAGCATGAGTCATTCCTTCGGGGCGTAAAAACTGGCCCTTTTTGACATTGACGGCTCCGTTCCATTTCGCGGCTTGCTCTCCGCACGCCAGCAACAAATCGGTCTGGCGACATAGAAAGGCCGGGATTTGCAGCAAATCGACAACAGGCGCTACGATTTCTGCTTGATAAGACTCGTGGACATCGGTCGTCACTGGAACGCCAAATTCAGTTTTGATCGCCGAAAGAATCTCCAGTCCGTCCTCAATACCTGGGCCACGCGCCCCACTAATCGCGGTGCGGTTGGCTTTATCGAATGAAGCCTTGAAAACGTAGTTGATGCCCAATTCGTCGCAAAGCGGCTTCATATGGGCGGCGACAAGACGGCAGAGATCGAGGGATTCGGCGACGCACGGGCCAGCAATAAGCAGTAGCGGGTTTCCGCCACCAACTTGATAATTTTGGATTTTCATGAAGATTAGGGATGAGTTTGCACGCCTTTATATTGTTCGTATCCCTTAAAGCGCCATTTAGGCGCCCAAATACGCTGCTTTGATACGTGGGTCTTTGGCGAGTGATTTCGCATCGCCGGTCATCGAGATATGACCGGTTTCCAATACATAGGCGCGATCCGCCACTTCGAGGGCCATGTGGGCGTTTTGCTCCACTAACATCACTGTTACGCCTCGGTCGCGAATGCGCTTAACGACGGCGAAAATCTCTTTCACCAACAATGGGGCTAATCCCAGCGATGGTTCATCCAATAGTAGTAATTTTGGCTTACTCATCAGGGCGCGGCCTACTGCCAGCATCTGTTGTTCGCCACCGCTCATCGTGCCCGCCGCTTGAGTGCGGCGTTCGGCCAGTCGTGGGAAGAGCGCATATATCTCGTCGAGTTCGCTGCGAAGATTTGCGCGGTCGGTGCGCGCATAGGCGCCCAGGTCCAAGTTTTCCGCTACGGTCATGCTACCGAAAATACGTCGGCCTTCGGGGACTTGTATAAGTCCGAGTGGGACGCGCTTGTGCGGTGCCAGAGAGGTGATGTCCTGCCCGTCGAAATGAATTTGACCGCCCGCCAGGGGCAACAAGCCCGAAATAGCTCCGAGCGTGGTTGTTTTGCCCGCTCCATTGGAGCCTATTAGCGTAACGACTTCGCCTTCATTCACTTCGAGAGAAATATCGTGGAGTGCCTCAATAGGACCATAGCGTACCCGCAGATTTTGGATGGAAAGCATTTAGAAACCGAACTTCTCCTTCAATTTTTCCCCAGCCAGAGTGGGGACGCTACCCGGAATGATGCGCCTTCCCAACTCGGCAGCTTGGCGAACGATGGATGAACTGAGATACAAGTGGCGGTGCGAGGGAAGCAAAAACACCGTTTTGATGGATTCGTCCAGTTGCTCGTTAGCCAGGACAAGCGCCATCTCGTTTTCGAAATCGGTGACGGCTCGCAAACCGCGCACAATGAATTGCGCATTTTTCTCATGGGCAAAATCAACGGTGAGTCCAGAAAACGAATCGGCTTCCACGTTGTCCCACCCACCCTCGCGGATTGCGTCGCGCAGCATCTCGACGCGCTCGTCGGGCGTAAAGAGGGCGACTTTCCGTGGATTGTAGCCTACAGCAGCGATAACACGGTCGAAAACCAGTGAGGCTTCTTCTAACACGTCGAGGTGCCCGCGCGTAATGGGGTCGAAGGTGCCGGGATAAATGGCGATTTTCACTGAGTGGGCAGTTTAGGAGCGGAGGCAGACTCTGGATTCATGCAATTCCTTAAAAGTCTTCTCGGCCCCAATTTTGGAAGATATTACCTGTGATGACTGCCCGCGAACGCGCGATGATTCGCGATTTTCCTGCTCTGCTTGTTTCGTCGCGCCTCGAATATCGTGCGCCGACCCCTGATGACGCCGATTTTATTCATCCCGCTATTGTTGCTTCCCATGCCCAGTTGCAACCTTGGATGAGATGGGCGAAGGATATTCCTACTTTTGAGGCCACGAAACTTTATGTTCGCCGTGCCCTGTGGGAGTGGCACGACCGCGAAAGCCTCGATTACCGTCTGTTTTATAATGGCGACTTCATTGGCAACTGTGCGGTGCATACCATCCAATGGGATGTACCATCAGCGCAAATTGGTTACTGGATACATGCTGGTTTTCAAGGGCGCGGGTTTATTGCCGAAGCCGTCGAGCGGTTAGAGCAATTCGCGTGGGAGGAGTTAGATTTAGCTCGCCTGGAAATTCGCTGTCATGGGCTTAACGCTGCTTCGGCGAAGGTGGCGCTACGCGCCGGGTTCGAGCAGGAAGCTCATTTGAAGAACACGTTTCGAGATAATGCTGGCAACCTATCGGATGCGCTGATTTTCGCGAAAACACGTATTCCGCGCAGCGATGGGGAGTCACCGAACAAAAACAGCGCCCTTTGAGTGGGGCGCTGTTTTTAGCATAGGTTTTAGCGAACGATGCGAGGATTGATTCTGATCCCTGGCTTTATCATCGTGCCCAAGTTGGGATTGAAGATGCGTGGTGGAGCCGAGACTTTGGTGATGTAGAGACCTTCGACCGCGTAGGTGCGGATGTAGTCATACGACATGTATGCATAGCCTGCGTGTCCGAATCCTGTTCCCCAACTATTGCGGACGATGAAGTATTTTTGGGAAGCGTCATATCCGACGATAACCATTTCGTGGTCGCCGCCCGACGCTGCGGGCTGATGGGTGACGCTGTCGATGACGACATCAATTACATCGTTGGTGTGGCTACCGTACCAGGCTACCTGAGTCCAAAATGGGATGTTGTAACCCTGATTCAGCAAGGTTTCCAGATAGTTGGTGTTGCGTACGCTGACGCCGGTTAGGCCGCTGTTGGGAATAAAGTGCCAATCCTGCACCTTAAATTTCTTGGAGTCCACCGCTGCCTGGGGAATGGTTTCGTTGTTGGGCGGATAGGAGTTGGTGTATGGAAACAGGTTTTCACGTACCAATCCTTCGGTGCCAACTTCCGCCGCGATGGTCGGGAGCAAACCTTTGTGAGTTGAATAAGGCTGTCCGGCTTTGCGCTGGCCTTCGTGGAACAGGTACTGTTCGGAAAGGTCGGTCTGGACGTTCGGGAATGACTCGACTGCGCCGCAAAACGCGAAGGCGGTGCATGTACCACGTGGCCCCTGATCGCGAATTGGCGTCATGTTAGAGCGATGGTCAACTCCCGCCAATAAGATGAAGGATGGGTTGAATTTTATGACGCTGTTGCGCACAGACTCCAATTTCTGGGGTGAGAAGATATAGGATTGGGCGGGACTCAGTTCGGGAGGTAGCGGGGCTGTTGCTGTTGTTTGAGCAGGAGCATCTGACGAAGGCATTAATAAGCGGGTGGTGCCGTCATCTAATTTGAATGCGGGGATGCCGTCTTGAAGGATGAAGGCGCTGCGTAGCACTTCGGAGCTGACGACGGGCTTCTTGGCGATTAAGAAGGTGCGAAGTTCGGGTGTTAAGCGTGGTGTGATGCGTTGTATTTGCGCGATTTGACCGGGGAAGCGTATGCCACCCTGAGCTTGTGCTGCCTGAGGCAACAGGGCAGATGTGCCCGCAAGGGCGATTCCTAACACGGCGACGCGAGTGTGCTTCAGAGAAATGGGTTTTAACATGTCAATGTTCCTTGGGTGTAAAAATCAGGCGAGTGACTACGCAGGCA
Source organism: bacterium (assembly GCA_004172935.1). Classification (GTDB taxonomy): domain Bacteria; phylum Armatimonadota; class Abditibacteriia; order Abditibacteriales; family Abditibacteriaceae; genus Abditibacterium. Next base: position 6,867 of record SDZD01000016.1, read on the forward strand.
CTGGTTATAGTGCCTAAATGAGACGTTATTCTAACTTGTTGATCTGGGATTGCGGTGATGAAGTGAATTTATTCCTTCGCTTTGTTGACCGCTATTTCGAGAGAGAATTTTTCCGCTGGCTCTTTATCCTTTTCCCATGGGCGTGCATAATGCAGCACCAGTTTTGTGTTGCCTGCGCTCTTGGCCTTGAAGCGAAAAACTTGCTGTGCGGGTGTCCCAGGAGGCGCCTCCTGGGGAATGACAAAGCGAGGCTTTCCGTCACTTTCGATGATTTTGGTGTTTTGGGTAACGATGCTCCACTCGTAGCCTGTCGAGGCGTTCGATTCGAGGCTTACCTCAAAAACATCATCCACGTTTACCGTGACCTTTTGAGCGTTGTTAGCAATGGTGAAACTGTTCACAGGTTTGGTAGTGTCGGCGGTTTCTCCGGCGTGGGTTGCGGCGCAACCCATAGTAGGGATGAGTCCGGCGCCTAACCCCATCAAACTGCAGAAAATGCCCGTGGTGCGAGTTAATTTGGCTCCCGCAAAAATTGTAATTTTCATTTTTCTCATCCCTTCTAACTTACTTCCTTAAAGACTGAATCTTCTCAAATCTTGTTTCAAAAAATTTACGTTTTTTTTGGAACTCGTAACTATCATTGATTTAGCGCTGTTTATTTGCGTTGAAGAGCCAACGGCTCACGAGCGAGTGGAAGCGCGTTTGCAACTTGAACAGTGGTGCGCTGCTCGAAACTTAACTTTGTGAAACCTCCTGCTGAAGTTATTATTGTTGGTGCTGGTATCGCTGGGCTTTCCGCTGCTTTGCTACTCCAGCATTCGGGGGCCAAAGTCATTTTGTTGGAAGCCCACGATAAAGTGGGCGGATGTGCGGGCTATTTTTCGGCAGGCGAGTTCACTTTTCCAACTGGCGCAACTGCGCTAATGGGGTTAGAGCCGGGGGGCTTACATCGGCAGATTTTTGAGATAATTGGGGCGCCGTTACCCCCATTTGAGACGATTGAGGGATTGCGCGTGATTTTGCCGGATAGGGCTGTTTATATGGCGCATGATGCTCACAAATGGCGCAATGAGCGGCGTAAATTAGGGGGTAATCGTCGAGGGCAACTGCTTTTTTGGAAAATGCAGGAGATTGTCGCGGATGCAGCATGGCAATCACTGAGTCGGCATCCCTGCTTGCCTCTTCAAAATATCGAAGATGCTCGGCGTAACCTGAAACTCGCTGTCCCGCGTTTGTGGCCGCTGGTGCCCGCACAAGTCCTGACTATGGGGGAAGTGATGCGTGGGCTGAGTATCTACCATGATGAGGCTTTTCGTGCTGTGGTGGAACTTGGGCTTATCATAACGACTCAATCGGGCGTAGATGAGACGCCATTTTTGAATGGAGCGGCTGGGCTTGATTTATGGCGTCATGGAGCTTTTCATTTGCGAGGTGGGGTGGGCGAGTTGGCTCGCTCTATGGGGCAGATTTTTGTCGAGCGGGGTGGAGTTATCGAATTTCGAGCGCGGGCGATGGCTGTTGAGAAAGAGGGAAGTAATTGGCGTGTGGTCACCACACGCGGGGTTTTCGAGGCGCCATTTGTGGCTTGGAATGGTGGTTTGCAGTCGTTGAATGAGGTGGCGCGATTGCTCGATGTCTCGCGGCATAAGGTAGAGAAGGGAGTGAAATTGAGTGGGGCGCAATGGGGAGCAGTCAATTTGTATTGTGCTGTTCGGGAAGAAGCGATCCCCAAGGACTTTGGGCTTCATGCGCAGGTACTGCGCGACTATAAGGCGAAGGCGGGCGATGGGCATGATGTGTTTTTGTCCTTGTCGGTGCAGGGAGATGAGAAACAGGCGCCGTCTGGTTTTCGGGCGCTCAATGTTTCGACGCACACTCGTTTGAGCGATTGGGAGGGAGTGGACGCGAAGGCGTATCGGGTCTTGAAGCGCGAGTGGAGGGAGCGTTTGTTGGACGGAGTTCGTGTTGCGTTGCCTGAGTTTGATGAGGGGTGTAAATTCATTATTTGTGGCACGCCCTCGACGTGGGAGTCGTACACGCATCGTGCTCGTGGTGGGGTAGGTGGTTTTCCACTAACGAGGCGAAACGCGAATTTGCGCGCGCTTTCGGGGCGGATTGCTCCCGGCCTTTGGTGCATTGGAGACTCGGTTTTTCCTGGTCAGGGGACGGTGGCAGCTGCGCTTTCGGGATTTAATTTCTGGCGAGATGTCGTGGATTGACAGGTTTCGCTCAGGCAGTTCGGCAGAGGGCTTTACACTGCTTTCGCTATGTCACAAGAACCCAATGACAATCAAGGCGCAGAATCGGAGATTGTGCAGCTGCGCTTCGACCGATTGCAACGACTTAAGGACGAGGGAAGCGACCCGTTCGCGCAGACCCGTTTTGATCGTACTCATCACACCTCTCAGATCGTGAGCGATGTTGAGCAACTGGACGGACAGGAAGTTCGTATTGCTGGACGCATCAAGTCGCGACGTGGGCAAGGTAAAATCGCTTTCGCTGACCTTTATGACCCCACAGGTAAGTTGCAACTTATCGCGCAGATCGACCGCGTGGGCGAGGAAAAGATGGCGCAGTGGAAAGCGCTAGAACTGGGCGACATCCTTGGTGTGACGGGTGTTGTCGGTAAGTCGCGCTCTGGTGAGCCATCGCTGTTCGTCACCGATTGGAGCTTACTTTCGGTTTCTATCCAGCCATTGCCAGATAAATATCATGGTTTGCAGGATGTCGAGTTGCGCTACCGCCAACGTTATGCCGACCTTTTGGCCAATGAAGATGTGGTCGAAGTGTTCAAGAAGCGGAGCATGATCGTGCGTGAGATGCGCCGCATTTTGGATGGGCGCGGATTTATGGAAGTTGAGACGCCGATGATGCAATCCATCCCCGGTGGTGCGGCAGCGCGACCATTCATCACTCACCATAATGCGCTCGATATTCCTTTGTTTTTGCGGATCGCTCCAGAGTTGTACCTGAAGCGTCTGGTTGTGGGCGGTTTGGAGCGGGTGTATGAAATCAACCGCAACTTCCGCAACGAAGGCATCGACACCACGCACAATCCCGAATTCACCATGATGGAGTGCTATCAGGCGTTCGCCGATTACTATGACATGATGGATTTGACGGAAGGGATGATCCGCGACATCGCTCAAGTTGTGAACGGCACGACTATGATACAGCTCGGCGAACGGGAGATTGACCTGGGGAAACCCTGGAAGCGCGCGACGATGCAGGAATTGGTGCATGAGAAGATTGGCGTGTACTTGACCGGACACGCTCTGATTGAAGCGTTCGAGAAGCACATCGAAGAAAACCTCATCGAGCCGACGTTTGTTTTGGATTTCCCTGTTGAGAACTCACCGCTTGCGAAGAGGAAAACTGATGATGCCCGCTTTACCTATCGCTTCGAGGTCTTTATCGGAGGTTCGGAAATTGGCAATGCCTTCTCTGAGTTGAACGACCCCGTAGATCAGGCCGAGCGGTTCGCCCAACAGGCGCGCCAAAAGGCTAAGGGGGATGCCGAAGCCCAGGCTTACGACGACGACTATATTCGCGCTTTGCAATATGGACTCGCTCCCTGTGGAGGGCTTGGAATTGGAATCGACCGTTTGGTGATGCTACTCACCAACAATCCTTCTATTCGTGAGGTAATTTTGTTCCCTCTGCTTCGCCCTGAACGTTCCGGTGTTAATTCAAGCGCCGTGAGTGAGCAAAGCTATGACATCGAGAAGCGTGCTTTGACGTTGAAGTGGCAGGGGGGCGGCGTATATGAGTATCGCGGCGTGGCGCCCGAACTTTATATTCGCTTCCTGCAATCGGAATCGAAGGGGGCATTTGCCAACGAACAGATCAAGGGACACTTTTCCGAGCGACGTGTCGCCTGAAGAAATTAGTCCTGATTGGCTCGGACTTTCGGCGACTGCTTCAAAAACAGCAAAACCATGTGCCCGTACGGGCACATGGTTTTGCTGTTTTTGAAGCATATCTCTATCTAAATTCTACTTGAACTTAACACAATGAGAGGCGCGCCCTCTGATTGTTTGACATCGTAAGGGAAAATCGGTTAAAGTTTGGCCGCACAATTCTAAATTCCCGTTGTCGGGTTGAGCCTCGCGAGGGGTTCTGGGAACGCTGAGGTCTTCTTGTAGGGCTAAAGGCACGGCCCCGCCACTGTAGTTGCTGACGATGTCCAAGTGTCACTGTCCTTCGTTATAGAAGGATGGGAAGACGGGCAGAGTATGAAGCAATGAGTCAGGAGACCGACCGACAACGAGCCTAGCCGCCTTCGAGGGAAAGGGGGTGATTTCGCCATCGCGCACGTTTGGAAGCATTGTTTTCTGAGTGTGTTTGCATCGCGGTCACTATCTCTATTGAAGTGGCTTCGATGTTGAGTGCGGCTGTTTTCACCCCTGCGTCTTAAAGATGCGGCGTTAATAAGATGAAAACACCGCTTTTGTTCCTTACTTTTCCGTTGCTGGCTGCGCCTGTGTGGGCACAGGATGCAACACCCACTCCAACACCCACAAGCGAAACTGATGCTGCGAGTAGCGATGAGAAAGTTATCGTTGTGACAGCTGAGCGTCGTCCGCAAACGTTGTTGCAATCGCCATCGAGCGTGGCTGTTGTGACACGCGCGCAAATCGAAGCACGCAAGTCGTTTGACCTCGCTGACGCTGTGCGTTTGCTTCCCGGCGTCTCGGTTTCTCAATCGGGTACTTTCGGCAAAACAGCCTCGATTTTCTTGCGGGGAACGAACTCGAACCATGCGCTTGTGCTTGTCGATGGAGTACGCGCTAATTCTCCGCAGGATGGACGTTTCGATATTGGGCAAATTCCGATTGAAAACGTTGAGCAGATCGAAATCGTTCGCGGCCCAGCTTCGGCTTTGTATGGTTCTGATGCTATTGGTGGTGTCATTAACATTATCACCAAGCGTGGCCAAGGCCCCTGGCGCACTGGTGGACAGTTGGAATACGGTTCGTTCAATACCCAGAAGCAAGTTATCAACGTAACCGGGGCGAGCGATAAAAATCGCGTGGCATTTTCGGCTTTCCGTAACAAAACCGACGGTAACTTCCAGAACGACGATTTTCGTAATCTGGGTGCCTCGCTGCGTTTTGACCGAGCGCTTGGTGGTAAGGCGAATTTAGCTCTTGTTGGCCGTACTTCCAGTGCTGATTTTGGTGTTGGTGGACAGCGATTTTTGAGCTATGATCCGAACCAGCGTGGCACTTCACGTGATACAAATTTGTCATTGGCATATACAAATCAGGTCGGCCAGCGTAATGACCGAGTTGCAGTTGGTATCTATGATCGACGATTAACTGATGATGACACACGTGATGCTACTAGCCCCGCTCCAAATCCATCGCGTTTTTCTAATCGTGTTTTGAGTCTTGACGCTCAAACGGGTTACCGCTTCAATCAAAACACAGTTTCGGGAGGCTTCGAGTTGCGGCGCGAATCGGCAGATATTTTCTCTAGTTCGAGTTTTGGAGAGTCTGCTTATGATCGCTCGACGCGAACCTATGCGCTCTTTGCTCAAGATGAATACAAATCGGGAGCATTCACGTTTGTTCCAGGCGTGCGCTATGAGAATAACTCGCAGTTCGGCGATTTCACCAGCTATCGTTTGGCCGGGGCTTATGATGTCAATGCTGATACCAAACTGAAGGCGAGTTTTGGCACTGCTTTTAAGGCTCCTCCATTCGATTCGCTTTATTTTCCTAACTTCGGGAATCCCAATTTAATCCCTGAGCGCTCGCGTGGCTTTGATGTCGGTGTGCGTCGTGAGTTGGGGAGTCGTGGTGGAGTAGAGGTTACTTATTTCAACAACCGTATCCGCAACCTTATTGGTTCAGACCCAACCACGTTTTTACCGATTAACATCAACACTGCTCGTACCTCTGGCGCGGAGGTTTCGTATAACCAGGAGCTGGGGAGCGGTTTTAGTTTGATCGCAAGTGGGACTTACACACAGGCGAAGGGATCGACTGGCCCGCTGCTTCGGCGCCCGAAATTTAACTTGAGCAGCGACCTGATTTATAAGCGTGGCGCTTATAACGTGGATTTGAGCGTGCTCGCACAGGGGCGCCGATTCGACGCCGATTTCGTTAACGAATTCAGCGCTCGTGAGTACGGTGGTTATGCCCGTGTTGACCTTGCGTTCGGTTATCGTCTCAAGAATGGTGTCGAGCCTTATGTGCGTATCAACAACCTTTTGAATCGACGTTATGAGGAAGTTGCTGGTTATCCGGCGCCACGCTTTAACATTGTTTTTGGTGTGCGAGCTTTCTAAATTGGCTAGTCTGGCACGTGCTTTGACGCCTTTGATTGGGTGAATCCCAATTTCGATACGGTGATTATTGGCGCGGGCCAAGGTGGCCCACTCGCGCGTATGCTGGCAAAAGGCGGTCAGCGCGTCGCATTGATAGAAAAACACTTTGTGGGTGGCAGTTGCACTAATGTTGGTTGTACACCGACTAAGGCGCATATTGCCGCCGCCAAAGTGGCTCACGTCATTCGTACTTCGAATGACTTTGGTGTGGATTCACATTTGGTAAATATTGACCTTGCTGCTGTCGCAAGACGGAGTCGTCGTATTGTTGAGGAGTTTCGCCGTGAAAATGAAGAGTACCTGTTGAGTACGCCGCGATTAGAACTGATTTATGGGATTGGCCGATTTCGGGGCCATGATACGGTTGAAGTTCAGCAGCAGAATGGTCGAGAACTGACTGTGCAGGCGAAAAACTTTGTTGTCGCAGTAGGAACACATTCGGAAATTCCTGCGATTGAGGGCTTAAGCGAGGTGCCGTTCATTACTCACGTGGAGGCGCTTGCGCTTGAACGCGTGCCACCTGATCTGTTGATTATGGGAGGCGGCTATATTTCTTGCGAGTTTGCGCAGATGTTTGCCCGTTTCGGTTCGCGTGTCACCATTGTCCAAAGTGCTGAACAACTTATGCCACGCGAAGATGAGGATGTCGCTTCTGCCATCGCTGATATTCTGCGGGATTCAGGCGTGGAGGTTGTGCTTGGTTGTGAGGTAAAGAGAGTTGGGAAAACCAATGATGGATTAAAGGCTATATGGCATGAGGAGGAAAGAAATTTCTCCCATTTGCTGGTTGCCACCGGGCTTGCTCCGCAGACGCGCAATATAGGTTTGGAGGGTGCGGGGGTTGATATTGATGAGGAAGGATATATCCGCACCAGCGATTATTTGAGAACAACTAACCAGAGCATATATGCTTTGGGAGATTGCAAAGGAGGACCGCAATTTACTCATATCGCTTATGATGATGCGCGCATTTTGCGTGACGGGTTGTTGCGCGGCACATGGCGCTCGATTCAAGAGAGGCCCGTTCCCTACACAGTGTTTATTGACCCCCAACTAGGTCGCATTGGCTTGAGTGAGCGCGAAGCGCAGAAGGCCAATAAGAAGTTCGATGTGGTGCGGCTTGAGATGAAAGATACCGCGCGTGGAATTGAAACAGGTCAAATCAGGGGATTCTGGAAAATATTAATCGAGCGCGACACTGAGCAAATTTTGGGTGGGGCGCTTTTGAGTGGTGAGGGGGGCGAGACGATGGCGATTTTACAGATGGCCATGATGGCTAAGATGCCTTATATGGCGCTTCGCGATGCTGTTCTCGCTCATCCGACGTGGGCTGAGTCGCTCAATAATGTGTTTTTGCGCTTTGACGAACAGATAGCAGCCAAGAATAATGTGCGCTCTCCCAAGGGAGAATTAGAAGAACTCCGGCACTCTAAAAGAGCTTTCGGCCAGTAAGTCGCGAGGGCATTAATTAAGAGGTATCTATTAGGCTCCAAGCACAGTAAAATTGCATTATGCTCTCCCGGCTTTGGCTCCTCGCGCTTGTCGTGACCTGCCTGTGTGGCTTTTCCGCGTCCTCCCACGCCCAAACTCCAACACCCACTCCGGCGCCAATTCAAATGGCGCTGTCCTCGCCATTTGCCCGCACTGTCAAACCACTCACTGTAATGGGTAAGAATGGTAAATGGGTTCCCATCGCCATTACGCTTTCGAACAGTGGTGATTCGGTTACCGGGCAAGTGCAGTTGCAGCTCGCTCCGATTCAGGGCGGCTCCTTTCAGTATCGGCCTAATACCTATACTGCTGATGTTGAGTTGCCTACGAATTCTTCCAAACGTATCTGGTTGTATGCTCGTCTTGACCGTGCCGATATTGGTGGGTTTGAAGTGTCCTTTTCGGGACGTGGATTTCGCGAGTTAAACCAACGAGTACCTGTGACTCTTCCCGATCCTGAGCAGAGGGAGGTTATGGTGGTATCTGATTCCGATATTGGCTTGGATGACACCTTGCGCTCTCTGCGCTCTAATTTGTTGTTTCGGTCGCAGAAAATGCCGACTAACAACTTCACGACAGGGATGACGCCCATCGTACCGTTTTCCTTCGCGAAGGATTTGGTTCCTGATCGGTGGATTGGTTTTGAGAGTGCCGATATGGTGGTGCTGGGCGATTTTCCACATATCGCGTTGTCACCGACTCAAATCACTGCATTGCGCGGGTATGTCGAGGGTGGGGGAACATTGATCGTGATGGGAGGAGCGAATGCCGCGCGTTTGAGTTCTTCGCCGTTAAAAGACCTTTGGCCAATGATGCCCTCGACCTCCGTATCTGCGTCGAGTAGCGAGGTGGCTGAAATCGTGTCGCGTAATGTAGATAATCCTCAAAACGGTGGTGACCGTCTCGGCGGTGCGCCAGTCGTGGTTACGCGAGGGAAGTTGACTTCCGATGCGATTTTGCGTGAGGGGACGATGGCACAGCCGCTTTTTGCAAAGCGTGATGTTGGGGCTGGAACTGTGTTGTATCTGTCCTATGACCCTTCTCAACCTCCGTTCAAGGGATGGAGCGGGCAGGGGAAATTATGGAGAGACTTGTTCGTTCAGGCCTCACAACTGAAAACGCTTGAGACAGTAGATGGCTCGTTCCTCGCGGCGTCATACACTAATATGGGCGGTGGGTATCCCAGCTCTTATAATGTTGATAACGGTGCGCCTTCGAGCTTGACTGACCGGTTGTTACAAGCTCTTTCCCATGCCGAGCAGTTGACTATGCCGCCGGTATCGCGCATCGCGTGGTTTTTGGCGCTGTACGTGTTCTTTCTTGTGCCGCTCAACTATGCGGTATTACGTATCATCGACAGACGCGAGTTGGCGTGGGTGACTATTCCCGTAATCGTAGTTGTGTTCTCAGTGTGGGCTTATACCGAGGCGCTTTCTATTCGTGGTCGAGCGATTCTGACGCGCCAGATGGACGTTGTGCAAAGTACAATTGGCTCCAAGCAGGGAAGGGTCGACACCTTATTCTGGCTGTTCTCTCCACGTCGCACTACTTACGACGTTTCTACTGTCGGTCAGAATGCAGCTTTATCCGACTATGCGAATATGAATGGAGGCGAGCAGGGCGAGTTCAACATTTCGCAACCGTTGGATGGAACTGGTTTTAAGATTGATGCAGTTCCGGTACGTATGTGGACGGATAGAGCTTTCGCTTCGCAGAGTTTGGGCGATTTGAAACAAGGATTATCGCTCAATGGTACGACGATTCATAATGGCTTGGGGATAGATTTATATGGTCTTGTCTGGGTGCAAGACCAACGAATCACCAGTTTGGGCGCGCTTAAAAACGGCGATTCCGTGTCACTATTGCCAGCCAATGATAAAACCCCCAAATTTGGTGCTGATGCTCCTGGTGCTATCATTCGAGCTGCCCAACTGACCGCGATTTTTGATAAAAGTTCACAGGCCAATAGCATCCCGCAAGCAGCTTTAACTGCGGCCTTGGGTGATGGATTCGGCAAATATAATACAGCGCCAATGTTAGTGGCGTGGGGAAAGAATTCGGTCGCGCCTTTTTCAATTGGCGTCGATAATGGTCAAGGGCGTCAAATGACGCTGTTTATTTTCCGTACTCCCAAATCTCCTGCTCGACTCGCGGCCAGCGAAGCTACTGTGCAGAATGTTGCATTCGAACCATTTACCCCCGGTCAGAGTCCAGTACAAGGTGGTTTAGCTTTCTTCGACTGCGATAAAGTTCCTAACAGTAAGTCTTTGGTGCTGAATGTTCGGGGTACTGGAATCTCGCGTTATTCTGCACAGATGTATTCAGCCCGCTCACGCTTTGAGCCTATACGTTCTGTACCTCTCGATCAGATGGTGCGCTTTGAGGCTTGGAATATCCATCAGTCGCGCTGGCAGCCGATAGTCGGAAAGATGCGTATTGATGCTTCCCCGGCAGGAGGATGGAATTTCAGTGCGCCAATACCTTCTCAATGGGTTCGTCGTCCCGATGATAGCCTCCGGGTGCGAGTTCGATTGGCTAATGCCGGAGCGCAGGTTTCCAGTTTGGGAATCAGTGGCTAATGTGACTCCCTGAGTGCTGCTCTTGCTGCACCGGGGAGCACCTCTGCGAATGTGGGATGGGCGTGGAGAGCATCGGCCAGATCATCAGCGGTGGCACCACTGCGGAGTGCCACCGCGATTTCATTAATAAGCTCGGTGGCGCGCGGCCCAATAATTTGAGCACCGAGTAGTTTTCCACTGGTAATTTCGACGACCAATTTGACAAAGCCACCATTGTCGCCGGATGTATTGGCACGCCCATTATCGCGAAACGCACAGCGCCCTACACGTGCTTCCAATCCAGCCTTTTGTGCCTCTTTGAGCGTTAGGCCAACAGAGGCCACTTCAGGGAAGGTGTAGTAGCACGCTGGAATAAATCGGTCGTCAATGTTGTTTTCAACTCCCAAGATAGCGTCGGCAACACGACGACCTTCTAATGCTGCTTGATGTGCCCAACCGACGCGACGTACACAATCGCCAATTGCCCATACGCCAGTGGTTTGTGTTGAACCATCGGCTTTAACAACGATTACCCCATTATTGGCTTCAATGCCAGCTTTTTCTAAGCCGAGTTGTTCGATGTTGGCCTTGCGTCCTGTGGCCATCAGCACTATTTCTGCCTCGACTTCTCGTCGTAGCCCTTCGCTTCGATAAATAACGCGCAGATTCTGACTGCCATCTTCAATGCATTCAATATCGGCACTTGTTATTACCTCGATATTGGAGGCTTTAAGTGAGCGCTTCATTTCCTGCTGTATATCTTCATCTTCTCCAGGGAGTACAGCAGTCATTTTTTCTAGAATGGTAGTGTGGCAACCAAGTTCGGCAAAAATAGCCGCGAACTCGACACCTATGGCACCAGCCCCTAAAACAATGAGGCGACGAGGTATTTCTTCTAACTCAAGAATCTGATCCGATGTTAAAACCCCTTCTAAATCGGCGCCTGGCACTGGGAGTCTTGAGGGAATTCCTCCCGTTGCAATAACAATATGAACTGCGCTCAATTGCCTTGATGTGCCATTTGATTCGGCAAATTCTATTGTATTCTCACCCAAGAGTCGAGCATTGCCGCGCAAAATTTGAACTCCTGCTTCTTCGGCGAGTTGTTCCGATTGAATGCGCAAACTTGCGACAACTTCGCGCTTACGCTGTTGCATTTGGCGTAAATCGGGTGTTACGGTTCCAGAGAGAGTGATACCAAAGTTGCTTGCCCGTCGCACTAGACGTAAAGCACCAATACTTTCTAGGAGGGTCTTGGTGGGAATGCAGCCACGATTAAGACAAACACCTCCTAATTCTTCGCGCTCAATGATTGCTACGCTTTGTCGACCTTGAGCCAGATGAGTTGCACAGGCTAATCCGCCGGGGCCAGCGCCAATAACGATGACATCGAAATCGTGCGGAGCTCCTTCGCGAAGTAGAAGCTCCGCAGCCTCGACCACACTCTCAGCATCAATTTCTTCCAAGTTATCTGTTTCCTCCTGAAAATCGAAGGTTGCCTCGCCTTCAGGAATGAGAGTGGGTGACGCGGGTAGGGCGGGCGAAGATTGAGGCTCTGGATGCATAAGCTAAAGTTTGACGTTTGTAGATGAGGGGAACGTATTGGTGTTTTTTGCGTATGTAACTAGACCTTCTTATGAAGGTTCCTGTATTTTTGGGGGCGACAGGTTTCGACGTTGAATCTGAAGATCGGGGTTGCGGGTCGTCTTGCTCAGAGACGCTAAACGGGGCAAAAAAATTAACTGCCAACACATACCAAGAGCCAATGGCTCTCGTTGCCTAAGGGCATCATGGCTTTGTAGTTCCTGTCCGTCGGGCTGCTTCGCCATCACTTAGACGGATGTTTCAATTCAGGTTTGTCTGTTCCAAAGATTGAAACTGGCATCAATTCAGAATCGCTCAAGAGATTCCGCTGTTTTACCGGAGCTTGCGAGTTAAATTAAAGTAAAACTACGCCTGTAGACGCTTCGATTGTTCGTTTGACGGACGGGAATTCAATTTTCCCCGCCTCCACTGAGAACTCCAGCTATTTAATAGCTGGAGTTTTTATTTGCATTTAGACTGCTGACTTGAACTTAACACAATGAAAAGGCGAGGTAATGCACCGTGAACAATGTTACCTACTAGTTCACTTTGGCTTGAGCGTTGATTAGAGTAGGGCACCTTTGCTGCATTTTAGTCAAACTATCAGTGAGTCCATATCATTATGAGCGATACAGGTAACCTTTTTTCAGATCCTTTGGAGTCACTGGAACCTGAAGGCATTATTAATGAAGATGATGGTCAACCCATTATCGAAAATATTTACGATGCCTTTGCTCATTTTGTTCGTGTTGAGGTGGCAAGCGGTGAGGCAACGGATGACACGATTGATGGTTATCATCGTGAAGTAATGGGCTGGGTGAAATGGTGTCGTCGACGTAATATTTCTCCAGAAGATGCTCAACGCCATCATGTTGAAGCTTTCCGTGAAGAATTAAAGCGTCGTGGTTTGGCTCTCGCTACACGGACTTATAAATTGTCTATAGTTCGCCGCTTTTATGAAAGCGCAATTTATGCTGGTCTGCGTGAGGATAATCCAGCAGGTAGTGTTTGGGCTGGAAAAGATTTAAGTAGTCCGGAGGACAAATTGAAAATTTTGTCTGAGGAGGCTTTATCTGCTCTTGTAAATTCGCTTCCTAATGAGGGACTTAGTGGATGTCGTGACCGATTGATTGTGGCATTAATGGCTGCACATGGTTTACGTCGTGTGGAAATTCATCGTCTCAACCATGAGAATGTTGATACTGATGTGAGTTCAGTTAAGCCTGGCGGTCTTATTGTTGATGGCAAGGCTCATAAAGTTCGTCTCGTTCATTTACGTCCAGACACGTGGGAAACTCTTCGATCATATGTGAAGGAGAAACAGAAAGCTGGTTATCCGATTGAAGGTGCGCTTTTTGTTGGTCATGGAAATAATGGTCGTGGTCATCGTCTATCACGTGTTTCCATCAACTCAATTGTAGACAAGTATTTGAATGCCTCGTCCCTCAAAAAGGCGGGTGTGTCTTGTCATGCTTTACGACACACATTTGGAACCTTGGCCGTTGCAGGTGGAGCTAAGGTTGAGCATCTTCGCGATGCAATGGGACATGCCAAGTTAGAAACAACTGGTATTTATGTAAAAGCAGTTGAGAAGGCTAAAAACAACCCCTCATTTTTCATTAACGTTGAGTTTTGAGAGGGTTTGTATTGACTTAACACAATGATCATTGTGTTAAGTCAATACGCTTTTTAACTCGGACGTAACTTCTCCAAGCTTTTAAGCTGTCTAACCACAGGCCACCTCAATGCGACTAATATCACGACGAAGATGGTAATAGCTCCACCACCAGCCACAGCTAACATTGGACCGATTAATTGAGCGGCGACTCCTGACTCAAGTTCTCCAATTTCGTTACTTGTACCAATGAAAACAGAGTTGACTGCATTTACACGACCACGCATCTCATCAGGCGTCAGTAACTGAAGCAGGGTATGGCGGACAACCACTGATATATTATCTAAAGCTCCCAGACAAGCGAGCGTAAGCAGTGAGATCCAATAAATATGCGATAGCCCGAATACAATGGTTGCTAAGCCGAATCCGCCAACTGCCAGTAATAATGAAGGACCTGCGTTTTTTAGTGGGGGGCGTGTGGTGAGATACAAGCTCATACAGACAGCTCCAACTGCAGGGGCTGCTCGCAATGGGCCTAGTCCTTCAGCTCCTACCTTCAAAATATCACGAGCATATACAGGCAGCATAGCTGTTGCTCCACCGAATAGGACCGCGACCATATCAAGAGTAATCGTGCTTAAAATCAAAGGATTACCTCGAACGAAATGCCATCCTGCTATCACTTGTCCCCAGTTCAATTTTTCACCAGAACGGGTATGAGATCTTGGAGTGATTTTGGCTAATAAAAGGCAAAAAATGATTCGTCCGATAGAATCAAGCGCATAAATTAGAGCAGGGGTATATTTATGGATTAAGAATCCACCAGCAACCGGCCCCAAGGTTGATGCTAATTGCCATCGAATGGCACTCCATTTTGTTGCGTCGGCCAATAAACTGTCACCGACTATATTCGCTACTAATGCTCCAAGAGCTGGGCCTAGAAATGCTCCACATGTGGCTAATAGTAGGACTAACGTATAGAAAAATGGGAGTGGAAGATGGAGAAATGAGACGCAAGCTAAAAGGCCAAGCGATATTGCTGCTCCAAGTTCAGCGAATAAACAGATTGTTCTCCGACTATATCTATCTGCGATGGTTCCTGCTGGAAGGGCAAGGCAGATGACTGGTAGTGCACTCATTAAACCAAGCAGTCCAAGGGAAATAGGCATATGAGTGCGGTCGTAGAGTTCCCATCCCGCAGCAACGGCGGTCATTTGACCACCTGAAGCAGCTAAAGCTCCTCCAATAAGATAACGACGAAAATCAGGTATGCGTAATACAGCTAGACGATCCTGGCGAGGTGTAGTCGTAACAGGCGGTTCAAATTCGGCAGACATAAAAATGAATACAACGAGGTTATTGCTAACCTCCAGCGTCCCGATCTATCGAACCGCTCTATGCATCTAAACGGAGAATAGCGACTAGCAGTTCAGCTGAAAAAGTAAAAGGTGGATTCAACCTGAGCAAATATAAATTGTGTAAGGTTGAAATTTAGGATGATAATTCCCCGTTTAACCGTCAGAGAAAGAGCGGGGTCTAGTTTGAAATGGGCAACGCTGTCGTTGCACTTTAAATCTTAGAGTCTGTCTTCACAAACAGTCTGAATGCATACTTAATGCAGAGAAGAGAGTTAACTGAAACGCATTTTTGTTGTGCCCCGTTATTTAGACATAACGAGGCCTGTCAAAAATGTAAGGATAAATAACCCTACTCCTGTAACTGTTCCCCATAAAGCTGCGGAGGCTTTATCGCTACCTCCGCGGCCAAAGACAAGTGTCAGCAATAATCCAATCAATGGAAAGCATGCTGATAGCAATCCGACACCAAGTTGACCGAGTTGACTATCATTATCACCGTGACCATTTCGTTGTCTTTCTGCACTTCCATAAGCCCCAGAGAAAACGACACCCACAAAAACTAAAGGAATAAGACCATACAAAACGGCATCAAAATGAATGATTACACAAAGAGTAATAAAAGCACAGAGTGCAAAGGAAAGAAATCCACCTATAATAACTCCCTTTTGAGTTATCTGAACAGGCAAACTAGAGCCAATCGCAAGCTCCAATTGCGACTCCTTTTAAAATACATAATGGAATAAGAAGTATCACCGCAATATAACTGGCGAACGAAAAGGTAATACCATGCTTATCGCGATTAACAGCGTTACATGCCCAATGAAAAGTGAAAGATAACGTAATGATAAAGGCTGGTATTAATGCGACTAAACCACCTCGAAGTGAACTACCGACAGTTTCAGGTGTGGTTTCTACTGGTTTTTTAACAGGAATTGTAGCTTCAGGTTGTACTACCCCACCACGACAACGGGGACAACTCATATCAAAAGCGTCAAGGAGGTAATTACACTGGGGGCAACGTTTCACAAGCCAATTATATATCCATTCTAGCTGTGGAAGCCCCATGCCTTTTCGTTGTGTTAAGTTCAAGTCGGTGATTGCGCCAAGTTTTTGCCTGTTTCCTTCTCGATGCACAAGACATGCGTGTAGAAAAGGAACCTGTTGTCTGCATGTGCGTATTAGTTAGGCTTGTGTTACTACATTCGTTCGCGAATGCTTTGATCTGCCCTTTTATGATGCGCTCACCTTTTCTCGATTGGCCTAGCCCTTGAAGCGCGTCTTCCCCATTTCTTTGCACGTTTAATAAAATTTTCTTATGGCCATAGCCTCACACGGTCTGCCCATTCGCTTGCGCGGGACCACAAATTTCTATGATGTCGCCGCGCCTGAAGGCGTGGGAACAATTGGCGCAGGTTTGCCAGTGTTTAATTCAACTCTGGTTAACACGGCAAAATCTCGCTCCTACTTGAACCAGTTCAACTTCGATGAAGTTCCGAACCTGGTTGCGATGCAGCTCGACTCTTATGCGGATTTCTTGAACAACGGACTCCGCGACTTGTTCGATTCGTTCTCCCCCATCGAAGACTTCACCGGCACCATGTCGTTGGAATTTCTCGACTATACCCTCGGCGAACCCAAATTCTCTCCTGACGAATGTCGCGAGCGTGACTTGACCTATGAAATGCCCATGAAGGTCAAAGTTCGCGTCGTCAACAAAGAGTCGGGCGAATTGAAAGAGTCCGAGGTATATCTGGGCGAAATGCCCTGTATGACCGAGCGTGGCACCTTCATTATTAACGGCGCCGAGCGCGTCGTTGTCGCTCAGCTCTCGCGTTCGTCGGGCGCTTACTTCAAGGAAGAGATTTCTTACTCAGGCCGCCGTTTGCTGCAAATGCAAATCATTCCTCAGGAAGGCGCCTGGGTTGACTCCGAAGTCGCAGAAGAAACCACCAAAGGCATCGTGACCTCGTTGGGCGCTAAGGTCGCTCAGTCGAAGCGTATGCCAATCACGACACTGTTACGCGCGTTCTCGGCTCTGGATGCAGCACAACCCCACCGTGCCCGCACAGAAGCGCTTGAAATTGACGATCCTGCGCTGATTGGTCGCATCCTCAGCGAACAGCTCATCAACTACTCGACCGGCGAAGTCGTCGCCGAAGCCGACACAGTTATCACCGATGAAGTTTTCGCCGAGATTAAAAATCTACGCGACAACCCCGACATCGAAGTGCGTGCGACCCGTCTACAGGCAGCAACCACACGTCAAATTCTTGAAATGTTTGGTGAGAAACTCACCATCAATTTGACGGACAAGCCGGATGATGTCGAAGACATCAAAGACTTGATGACGGAAGAAAGCACCACGGGCAATGACCGTGAGTACAACTTCTGGCTGGCCGAGAACCTGTCCGACCCCGACAACAAGAAAAACTTGTTGCGCGCTTGCGCTCACCTTGATGCCGATAATATCGATAAAGTGTTGCGTATCGCTCCCGAACAGATCGAGGTTTACCGTCTTCCAGCGATGCTGACAGGCGCCCTTGTTCTCGACAAAGTTCGTGATGAGAAAGGCAAAACAGAAGAGGATTCGTCCCAAACTGAATTGCTGGCTCTCGCAGAAGTACATAAGACTCTGCGCCCCGGCGACCCTGTAACACAAGAGAATGCCCGCAACCTGCTCAACTCGTACTTCTTCGATCCGAAGCGTTACGACATGGGCCGCGTAGGCCGTTACAAGCTCAACCGCAAGCTCGGTGTCAACGTGCCTGAAGGCATTCACACCCTGACGATGGACGACCTCGTTGGTGGTATTCGCTACGTGCTGGCGATGGAAACCAGCGACGAAGAATTCCGCTCCGGCGCCGATGACATCGACCACTTGCGTAACAAGCGTGTGCGTGCTGTTGGCGAATTGCTTCAGAACCAGTTGCGCGGCGGTATGCTCCGTATGGAGCGCGTCGCTCGTGAGCGTTTGACTTCGCTTGACCGCGATTCCATCACCGCTCAAGCTGTTATCTCCATCAAACCACTGACAGCTGCCGTTCGTTCCTTCTTCGGTTCCGGTCAGTTGTCGCAGTTCATGGAGCAAACCAACCCATTAGCAGAGTTGGTTCACAAACGCCGCGTTTCAGTGCTCGGACCAGGCGGTTTATCCCGCCAGAGTGCGAAGCTGGAAGTTCGCGACGTTCACCACTCGCACTATGGCCGAATTTGCCCAATCGAAACTCCTGAAGGCCCAAACATCGGTCTTATCGGTTCGATGGCGACGCTCGCCAAGTTGGACGACTATGGCTTCTTACTAAGTCCCTACCGTCGTGTCGATGTACGCGATGGCAAAGCCTATTTGTCACAAGATAAAGAACTTGTATATATGTCGGCTGATGAAGAGGAGAATGTCTATATTGCGGCAGCTTCCTCTCATGTCGATGAGAAGACTTACCAATTGACGGAAGAGATGGTTCAAGCCCGTTATGGCTCCACTCACCCTCAAGTCTCGCCAATGCAGTGCGCCTATATGGATACGTCTCCATTGCAGGTGTTCTCCGTCGCGACAGGTTTGATTCCGTTCTTGGAAAACGACGATGCTAACCGCGCCTTGATGGGAGCGAACATGCAGCGCCAAGCTGTGCCATTGCTTCGTCCAGACGTACCTCTCGTTAAAACAGGTATCGAACGGCGCGTGGCAACCGACTCTGGCGCAGCTGTTACTGCCGATATTGATGGCGTTATCTCCGAAGTCTCGGCGAAGTCCATCACCGTTTCCGGCTATGATGGCGACGAGATCGTTTATCCGATGCGCACATTCTTGCGCTCGAACCAAGCGACTTGCATCCACCAGAAACCCATCGTCCAAAAGGGACAGCGTGTTACTCAAGGTCAGGCATTAGCTGATGGTCCCTCCACACGTGGTGGCGAACTGGCACTCGGTCGCAACATGACGGTCGCGTTTATGCTGTGGGACGGCTACAACTACGAGGACGCTATCATTTTGAGCGACCGCGTATTGAAAGAAGACTTGCTCACCAGCGTCCACATCGAGAAATACGAAGTGGAAGCGCGCGACACCAAACTCGGACCGGAAGAAATCACTCGTGACATTCCCAACGTTGGCGAAGATCAACTTCGTAACTTGGACGAGCATGGTATAATCCGCGTCGGCGCAGACGTGTTCCCACAAGACATTCTGGTCGGTAAAATCGCTCCCAAATCACAGGGCGAACTTTCGGCAGAAGAACGGCTCGTTATCGCAATCTTCGGTAAAAAAGCCGAAGAATCGCGCGACGCTTCGCTCCGTATGCCGCACGGTGAAAAGGGTACTGTCGTTGGCGTTCAAATTTTCGCGCGCCACAAGTACTTCTCGCCACAGGCATACGAGAAGTTCATTCGCGAGGGCTATTCCGAAATTGAAGCGCGCCGCATGGCGACGATTCCTCTCGTGGACGACCCAGAACGGCCCATCTGCCCCATCACTGGCGGCATCATGACCAAAGAACCAGGCGATGAACTGCGTGCTGGCACCAACCAGATGGTTCGTGTTTATGTCGCACAAAAGCGCAAAATCATGGAAGGCGACAAAATGGCCGGACGCCACGGTAACAAGGGTGTTGTCTCGAAGATTTTGCCAGCCGCAGACATGCCGTTCCTCGCAGACGGAACTCCGGTCGACATCGTCTTGACGCCACTTGGCGTTCCGACTCGAATGAACATCGGTCAGGTTCTCGAAATGCACCTTGGTATGGTGGGCGCCCACTTCGGCACCGACTTCGTCAACCCGATCTTTGCTGGCGCTCGCGAACCAGAACTATACGCAGGTATGGCCCGCGTTGCGTGCCAGTTGCGCGTCGCTTCGATGAAAAACTTCATCGAAACTGATCTTGAACTGGAAATCCCAGAATTCAGTGGCGACGACACCACCGATGTTGCTCTCGATAACCTCGCCAAAGCCTTCACCGACATGCTTCGCGGCATGGAAGATGAACAGATCGAGGAAATCGGCGAGAATGTCGGCACCGACCCCGAAGAATTCGGACGCGCTGACAAGAACATCAAAGCCGACCTGATCGTGAAAGCGATTCGCGACGTTGTCGATGCACGCACTGGCTACGATCCTAATTCGGGCAAATGCGTGCTTCGTGATGGCCGCACTGGCGAAGCGTTCGAACAAGCAGTGGCTGTTGGCCGCGTGTATATGATGAAGCTTCACCACTTGGTTGAAGACAAAATCCACGCTCGCTCGACTGGCCCCTACTCGCTTGTAACGCAGCAACCTCTGGGTGGTAAAGCCCAGTTCGGCGGACAGCGTTTCGGAGAAATGGAAGTGTGGGCGCTCGAAGCTTATGGCGCGGCGCATACGCTCCAAGAAATCTTGACCATCAAATCGGACGACGTGGCAGGCCGCGTCAAAACCTACGAGTCCATCGTTAAAGGCGAAACCAGCCTAGAACCGGGCGTACCTGAATCCTTCAAGATTTTGGTGAAAGAACTTCAATCTCTCGCATTGCAAGTTGAAGTCGAAGACGTGCATGGCAATGCGATGGAACTCAAAGAAGTCGAGGACGAGTTCGACCGCTAAACCCCTCCCCTTCCCGCTTCTGCCTTATTATGGGGTAGAAGCGGGAGCGAGTTGAATCAGGACACAATCCAAGCAAACTCATCAATGGCTGAAACCAACATTTTCGCAGTGCCCGCAGTTGAGGGCACTTCTGCTGACCGTATCGAGCGCGGCGTGTTCGGCGAGCGCATCGGCAATGGTCGTCAGGTCACACAGACCGTCACCGCGTCTGCGTTCGACCTTCTCCGTATCGGCATCGCTTCACCTCAGGACATTCGTTCATGGAGCCGTGGCGAGGTCAAAAAGCCGGAAACAATTAACTACCGCACCTTCAAGCCAGAACGCGACGGCTTGTTCTGCGAGCGCATCTTTGGCCCCACCAAGGACATGGAATGCTCGTGCGGCAAGTTCAAGAAATCCAAGTTCAAGGGCGTTATCTGCGACCGCTGCGGCGTCGAAGTAACGCGCTCGAAAGTGCGCCGCGTCCGTATGGGGCACATCGAACTGGCAGCTCCCGTCGCCCACCTGTGGTACGTCAAAGGCGTCCCCTCGCCGATGGCGCTGCTGCTCGACATGTCGCCCCGCTTCTTGGAGCGCGTGCTTTATTTCTCGCACTGGATCGTCACTGCAGCCGACCAGGCGAAAATTTCCAAGAACGTCGAGCGCATCCGCGACGCCGTTATGGAAGCGCTCACCGAAATCGACCAGTCCCGTGACTTGGAGCGCAAGCGGAACCTTGACATTTACGAGGACTTGCGCCAGCGCCAGGAACAGGGCGACGAAACAATCTCTCCAGATGATGTCATCAAACAGCGTCGTCTCGCCGAGGATGTTTCGGGCGATGCCTACGCTGAAGAGCGCAAGAAAGAATTGCAAGACGCTCTGGGCTTGCTGAACGAACTTGAGCCAAAGCGCTTGCTCGAAGACCGCGAATATCGCGGTTTGCAGCGCCTCAGCGACGTTTTGCAGTCCAAAATGAGCGGCGAGTTCACCGACCTCTACCACGCCGGTATGGGTGCCACCGCTGTTCAGCGCTTGCTTGAAGTCATCGACCTCGAAGCCGAATCCCGCACCCTCAAGAAACAGGTGCAGGAAACGCCATCGGGTGCCAAGCGCGGTCGTCTCATCAAGCGTTTGGAAATTGTCGAAGCTTTCCGCAAATCGAAGAACCGCCCTGAGTGGATGATCATGGAAGTCATTCCAGTCATGCCACCAGAGTTGCGTCCGATGGTTCAGTTGGATGGTGGCCGCTTTGCGACCTCCGATCTTAACGACCTCTATCGCCGCATCATCAACCGTAACAACCGCTTGAAGCGCATCACGGAAATCAAAGCGCCGGAATCCATCATCAACCACGAAAAGCGGTTGCTGCAGGAGTCGGTCGATGCTTTGATCGACAACACGCGCCGCCAGCGCCCAGTTACAGGTTCTTCAGGTCGTCCCTTGAAGTCGCTGTCCGACATGCTGAAAGGCAAAGAAGGCCGCTTCCGCAAGAACTTGCTCGGTAAGCGCGTCGACTACTCAGGCCGTTCGGTTATCGTCGTCGGTCCGCAGTTGCGCCTCGACCAGTGCGGACTGCCCAAAGAGATGGCGCTCGAATTGTTCAAGCCCTTCGTAATGAAGCGTTTGGTGCAAAAAGGCTTCACCTCCAACATTAAGACGGCCCGCCGCATGGTCGACCGTTTGAAACCCGAAGTGTGGGACGCACTCGAAGAGGTCATCACCGAACATCCGGTGCTCCTCAACCGCGCCCCAACATTACACCGCTTGGGAATTCAGGCGTTCGAACCTAAGTTGGTCGAAGGTAAAGCCATCCAAATCCACCCGCTCGTTTGCCCAGCGTTCAACGCTGACTTCGACGGCGATCAGATGGCTGTTCACGTTCCATTGTTCGCTCCGGCTCAGGCCGAGGCTCGCATCTTAATGATGTCGACCTCGAACCTGTTCTCGCCTCGTGATGGCGCTCCTGCCATGACACCAGGTAACGACATGGTTCTGGGCTGCTTCTATCTGACGATGCTTGAGCGCAACGCCAAGAATCCGATGCTCGTCACGGCGGAAGAAGCGAAAGAACTGCCACTCTTTGGTAATACCATTGATGCAATCCGTTCTTACGATGAAGGTCGCCACAATTTGCACCAGTTGATTTGTGTGCGCCATCCGAAAGGAACGATTCTCGAAGACGGACACGCTCCACGTTTGGTAACAACCATTGGACGCTTGTTATTCAACGAGATTCTTCCCGAACCCGTGCAATTCGCCAACGTGTTGGCCGACAAGAAAACCATCTCCGGTTTGGTCATGAAGACCTACGAGACAATGGGCAATGAAGCCTGCGTCAAATTGCTGGACGATGTGAAGAACCTTGGCTTCCGCTACGCAACAAAATCGGGTATGTCGATTTCGATGGGCGACTTCCGCGTAGAATCGAAACGTGAAGACATCATCGCACGTACCGAACTTACGGTTAAGCGCGTTAACGATGCTTACCGCGACGATCCTTTCTCGATGACCGCTCAAGAACGCGAGCGTTCGGTTCTACAAGCTTGGGTTAAAGCGACTCAGGACGTATCGAACGACGTGTCAAAGGCGATGGACCCCTTCAACCCGCTGTCCTTGATGTCACAATCGGGAGCAACTGGTAAGGTCAAACAGATGATGCAGATCGTGGGTATGCGTGGTTTGATGCAAGACCCATCTGGTCGTTTGATCGAAGACCTACCAGTTAAATCGAACTTCCGTCGCGGTCTCGATTTGCACGAATACTTCGTATCGACGCACGGAGCACGTAAGGGTCTGGCCGACACAGCTTTGCGTACTGCAGACGCGGGTTACTTAACTCGTCGTTTGGTGGACGTATCGCAGGACGTTATCATCCGCGCGCAGGATTGCGGAACGGACGATGGCATCTACGTCAAAGAGGTTTATGAGTCGGATGAAATGACTTCGATGGAATCGCGCTCAATGGTTGGACGCCGCTTGGCGGACCCCATCCTGCACCCGCAGACCAAAGAAGTTCTTTACCCCTACGAAACCTACGTTTCGGAGAAGGTATTCGCCGACCTCAAGAACTATGAGTGGGGCAAGAACAACCGCGCGCGCATCCACATGCCGCTCGAAACACTTGCTGAGCGCATGTCGGGACGTATCGTTCTAGAAGACGTTATTCACCCCGAAACCGGAGAAGTTCTGGTCACAGCGGGCGAGAACGTCAACCGGGTGTTGTCCGATAAAGTCGAGAAGGCAGGAGTTCGTCGCGTCAAAATCCGCTCGATTTTGACCTGCAAACTTGGCAAAGGCGTTTGCGCTAACTGCTACGGCACCGACCTCGCCACCAACGGCGAAGTCGAAATCGGCGAAGCAGTCGGTATCATCGCGGCTCAGTCCATCGGCGAACCAGGCACCCAGCTCACCATGCGTACCTTCCACATGGGCGGCGTGGCGCAGGGGCAATCGTTGACAGGCGTTTCCCGTGGCAAAGAAGCTCGTCGTCAGGCTCTCATCGAACTCCGTGGCGACATCGCCAAGGGCAACTTCCAGATGCAGGGAACAGCGACCGAACAAAAACGCGAAATCCAGCGCTACCTCAAAGTGTTGGAAGCGTCGGTTGGCGGTCTTCTGCGCGTCGTTGAATTGTTCGAGGCTCGCAAACCCAAGGGCGAAGCTATCACCACGACAGTTGACGGTACAGTCGTCGCTATCATTGGTGGCGGCCGTACAGATGTCATGCAAGGCATAGACCTTGTCATCGACTTAGAGCGTGCCCGTTACGGTGTGCGTAAAGTGCTTGTCCAGACAACAATCCCGATGGAGCGTCGCGACGATCTCATCGGACAGCGTTCAGCCAATGCCATCTACGCCCCCGACGCCTACGAGGATGGTCTGGTCGTCAAAGGTGCCAAGCCACTCGTTCCGGCACTGGGCGACTTGACCGACAAAATGCTCGACCTGCTGGATCGCAACGAAGTCAAATCGGTAATCGTTCAGCGTGAATTCGCTGTTCCTCACCGTGGCAACCTCGACGTGCGCGTTGGGCAGGAAGTCGCTCTCGGCGACACACTGACCAAAGGCCCGTTGTGGCCACAGGACGTACTGCAATGGCGCGGTTTGAAGGGAATTGCCGAATACCTCGTGCAAGAAGTGCAAAAGGTCTATAAGGCACAGGGCATCAATATCCACGACAAGCACATCGAAGTGATTGTCCGCCAGATGCTCCGCAAACGTCGCGTCAAGGAAACCGGCGATACCGAACTCATGCCAGGTAAGTTGGTTGACGCAGCGAACTTCGAAGCGCACAACCAGCGCGCCATCGACGCCGGCTTGAACCCAGCAACAGCCGATTTCGTGCTGTTGGGTATCACCGAAGCGGCTTTGGCCACCGAGTCGTTCCTGTCTGCAGCTTCGTTCCAGAAAACCACCAAGGTTTTGACCGAAGCCGCGACACACGGCAAAGAGGACATGCTGGAAGGCTTGAAAGAGAACGTCATCATTGGCCGCCTCATTCCTGCCGGAACAGGTCTCCGTCGCCGCGAGGCAATCGCAGTAGACGAGGATCCAGAAGCCCTCGAATACGCACGTGCCAACGCGGAATTAATGCGAGCCGAAGAGCTTCGCGCCCGTCCCGCACCACGCACGCCAGTTGATGTGGACGATGTCTTTAACATCCCAGGCCTCGACACCGGAGCTAGCGCTCTGGAACTCGCCGAAGCTGGCATGAGCATCGAAGACGGTTCTTCGAGCGCCCTCTCGATCTTGGATGATGAATCCGAGCCTTCGGTTGGCGACCTCGGTGACAACGACTTGCTAGGTGGCGATGACCTACTCTCTTCCTTCTCGGACGACGAGTAAAATCACCATTATCAGCAACAAGACCCGCCTCTCAGGAGGCGGGTCTTGTTGCGTTCGATTCTTTTTGCTATTTTGACAAAAATCAGCATCTCCCTTCACAAAAAACCCCTATATTAAGGGCACACTGCTCTAGTAACTTTCGTCCTACTGAGGAAAAGGTAATATCAGTTCGCCATTCGAAAAGAGTTTGTTTATGAGCGCTTCTACGTCTTCGTCACCCTCTACATCCACTATTATTCCAGCGCCCGAAATTACGGCGACACCCAGACGTACATTTGCCTTCTGGCGCCCATTACTGGCCTGTGGCGGTGCATTGCTGACAGGCGCAGTTTTAATTCGCCTCGCCCCTAACCCTACACCGATTGTAACCCCAGCCACTACCACAACCGAAACAGTGGCAGCTCCACTGCTAATTCCAGCCTCACAACTCATTGAGGCTCGCCCAATCTCGGCCAGCACTAATGGTCGCATGATGAAAGGTCAATGGAAGCTGACGACAGATGTAACAGGCAAAGCAGCCACTTCCGGCGAGGTAGCTCGTTGGGTAGTCGAGCCAGGCTCACATGTAGAAGCAGGCGACAGGGTTATCGAAATTTCCAGTGGGGCAGCCTCACGCCCCGCTGTGGGCGCTGAATCGCAGCAAAACCAGGCTGAAAAGGAACAGGTCGCTGCTGCTAATGGCCAAACAGCTCTCGCTCAAAAACTCTCGATGGCCCAAAGCCAACTACTCGCCTCACAAGAACGAGTAGAACATGCCCAAGCGAAGGTTTCAGCCGCACGCACCCTCGTCAAACGCCTCATAGCAGGCGAGAAAATCCCTGTTGCTGGCGGCCCGACCAAAACAACTCATCAAATCAGCAAGCGCCAAAACCCAGAAGCTGCACGCCTTGACCGTGAGCATAAGCGTGCTCAAGAAGCGGCGAGTGACGCACGAGACAAATCTGCAAGCGCAAAATCCGAATTCGACGACTCGAAGAAAGCACTCACCAAAGCCCAAAAGCAAGCCGATACAGCAGGAGCTGCCTTAGCCAAGGCGGAAACCGATTTCAAAGCGGAGAAGGCCACAGCCGATGTACTCCAAAACGCGCGTGCCGATGCGGATGACGCTCAGACAACACTCAAAACGGCACAAACTCGCGCCGATGTCGCCCAACGCGCCTACACCTCATCCCAGAGTAAAGTCACCGCAAGCGAAGCTGCCGCAAAAGATGCTGGAAGCGCTGCGCAAAAAGCGGCTGAGACCCTAATAGAACAACCAACAGCAGCAAGCGAAGAAACCGGTAACTATATGACCGCAGATCAAGCGGCCACCTTAGTCGCCGATGCTTTGCGCGAGTCAAAAGCAGCAACAAAGCAAGCAGACCGTATCCACGCTCGCGTCGACGATTATCAGCGTCAAGTTAGCCTCACTTCGCAACGTGTCGAGTCGGCTTCCGACGATTTACAAAAAGCCCAGCAAAGAGTATTGGATTCAGTACCTCGTCCCCGCTTCACTTCAACGGTTGCTCCTGTATCAGGGACAGTCACTTGGATTTCACGTCTCGCCAGAGAAGTAGGAACTGGTGAAACAGTATTCGGCATCTCTCAAGGGCGAAGTGGTTTCCTCCGCTTCGAGGATAAAAGTGGCGCATGGAAATCTTTGCATGTAGGCCAGACTCTCCGGGCGGTTTCAGCACCACAAACACCTGAACTGTCCGGTGAAAATTCCGTTGCGCCAGCAATGCCTTCAAGCAACGCCATGCCCGCCAGCATAGCATCTCAACTTCCAGTGCCTGTGCCTGTAACACCACCGCCAACCTTCTCAGTACGCATTACGCGCATCACACCTCCTTCAACCGAAGGTGAGGCTGCACAAATTGATGCTGTACGCACCGAAAACACAGCTTCGGGGAGCACAACGTCAACAGATGTCCAGGTAGAAATTCCGCTGGAAGCCCTACCAACAAAAACACCCGGAATAGCACCCAAAACTGGCCCTCAGCCTGTTGTTGTTCCACTATCAGTTATTCTTCCGCGTGATGGAGCATCCTACGTCGCAGTCGTTGCCCCCACAAAAGAGGAAGAGCCAGCCACACTGCAATGGCGGTCCGTTAAGATTCAACGCCAAACAGCCTTTGATGTTGAAATCAAGTCGGGCTTAAAAGCTGGTGAGCGTGTTGTTACTCAACCAATCCTATTACTCTCTGACTTAAAACCAGAGCAGAACATAGGGATTCCAGTTACAGTTGAAGCGTCAGATTGAAATATCTACGCGATACTTTAAACAATTCGGAAAATAATTTAGCTTTATTTTCTTGACCCTTGATGTAAGGCTGTTCACACTTTCGCGCGTCCAAATTGAGTTGAAGTTTTAGTTGTTATGTTCCGTCCCGTATTGCTCGCTTCGTTAGGAGTTTTGGCGATCCAACCTGTATTCGCACAGGAGGCCACGCCCGCACAAATGTCTTCCGGCACTAAACCGGGCAGTTCCATCGCACTGAGTCCTTTCGCTTTGGCACAACGCGATCAGGTACGCGAAACAACACCAGTTTCCAAACCAACTTTACAAGCCTCTACCCCAACTCAAACGGCTACACAGCAAACGACTCCCACGGCAGTAGTACCAACCCCGACACAACCCAAACCGTTAGCTGTGACGATACCGACTCCCAGTGCTATCCCTGTGGCGCTACCGCAAACAACAACCACAATTCCAGCACAGACGGTTCCTGCTCCGATACCAACTAATTCGCTAATTCCATCTCCGCAAACAACGGCGAAGAATATACCTGTTCCAGCTTTCTCCCCCAAAACAGGCACGGTTGAAAATTCTACAACGGCGACAAAAACCGTCGCCCTACCAACTTCACCTGCGGCGCAGCCAAAATCACTGGCTTCGCGTGAAGCCATGCGCCAACGTATGTTGCTTTCGCAAATGGATGCTGATCTCGCTGCAGCTCAACCACGCCTCGACCGTGCTCAGGCCCGCCTAAGCCAAAGCCAGCGGCAACTCGGAGCCTTCACAACGACGCTTCGCTCTGCAATGATGGAAGCTGGCGATGAAGGTGGCGGTCTGCATCCATTCGTTCGCGTCGCTCAGCGTTATTTGGGTACTCCTTATGTTTGGGGTGGCGAAAGCGCGCGTGGTTTCGATTGTTCCGGCTTCATTATGCGCGTTATGCGCGACCTCGGTTACCGCGCTCTCCCCCACTCGGCAGCGGAACAATTCCACTATGGTACACCCATTGCGCGTGAACTCCTCAAACCTGGCGACATCGTATTTTTCGCCAACACCTATAAACCCGGCGTATCCCACGTCGGAATCTATCTTGGCCGTGGACGCTTCATCCATGCCGCGAACTCTAAAGTCGGTACCATCGTTTCATCATTGAACGAATCAAAATGGATAGCCCATTACGCCGGAGCACGCCGCTTGGTTCGCGCCAAAGCCTAGACAAAAACAATCCCAAAAGGTCGCGTTCGAGTGAACGCGACCTTTTTTAGTACGACTTCATATGACACAATTTTATCCCCCTCCTGATTTGTAAAGGGCTCCAACATAGGCCGCTCCTTTTCATTGTGTTAAGTTCAAGTAGAATTATTCCACCATCTGCTCACCTATGTCTAACTCCATAGGTGCTGAGCATAATTTACAAGGAGGACTTCATTTACAACATAATTCAAATTATCATACCTTCATAAATTAGCATCATCAAAATTCCTCATTGAGCCAATTTGCGTCTCAAATCACCATCACCCTGCATCATCGTCCTATTTAAATTGCTCATCTTATTATCTTACTTAATTTTAAATTAATTATTCTATGAAATCAGTTTTATTTATTTCTATATAAATTTCACTTTATCTTTGTAGAACAAAATAGGGAATATATTTTTTAAGTGTTGGCTCCCGCACACAGATGAACAAAAAAGGCGCGTCCCCATTTAGAGGACGCGCCTTTCATTAACGACTGTTGTTAGCGAACGGTGGCGCCGGGAGCGACATCACCTGGGTTGACGAGGATGACCTTACCGGACTCATCCGAAGCAGCCAGCAACATTCCCTGCGACTCATAGCCCCGCATTGTGCGCGGCGCAAGGTTCGCCACGATAACGATGCTCTTCCCCAGCATCTCTTCGGGCGTATAATGCTGAGCGATGCCCGCCAGAATTTGGCGCTTCTCATCCCCAAGGTCGACTTGCAAGCGCAATAGCTTGTCGGCTTTAGGAATGCGCTCGGCCTCGAACACTTTGCCAACACGCAATTGCACCTTCATGAAGTCATCAATGGTGATAAAAGTCGGCTCTGATTTTTCCGCCTCTACGGGCGCGGGGGCCTCAGCGGCAACCGAGGGAGTTTCGGTGGGTGCTTGATTCTGTTCCGTTTGATTTTCCATAACTTGTTCTTTCGTTTTTGCAGCACGCGCCTCAAGCGCGGCTTTTTCAATTCGCTCGAATTTCTTCAGGTCGGCGCGCGGAAAAATGGGCGCTGGCTTTGGAGTTTGATGCCCTTCAGCGAAAGGTTGCAGAGCATTCGCCCAACTCATCGGTTCAGTTCTTCCCAACGCAGACCAAATACGCTCCGCACTTGATGGCATTGTTGGGAAGGTACAAACAGCGACCCACTGACATACGGACAGCAGTTTGTTGAGCAACACAGCAACGGAATCGAGGTCTCCAGCCTTCGCCTTCACCCAAGGCTTCTCCTCCTCGATCCAGCGATTCGCCATCGCGACCACTTCCCAAATCTCAGTCAACGCCGCACTGAAGTCGAGCGTTTCATAGGCTGCCTCAATTTTCGCTTGGCGGTTCTTCAAATCCTCCAACCACTCGTTATCCTGATTAGGCAAAGCGGGAACGCCACCACCAAAGTAATTGTGCAGCATCACTGCGCCGCGCTGGAACAAGTTGCCCAATCCGTTGGCTAAATCGGAGTTGTACCGCGTGATGCATCCAATGGTCGAAAAGTCGCCATCCGAGCCGAAGCCAACTTCGCGCAACGAGTAATAGCGCAGCGCATCCACACCAACGCGAATTTCAGCATCTCCCGCGCTTTGGGCAATCTGAGTCGAAAACTCAATCGGCTCCACGATGGTTTCAGGGTCACGCTTCGAAATTTTCCTGCCATTGACTGTCCAGAAACCATGAGCGAACAGTTCTTTCGGCAATTCCAAACCAAGCGCCAGCAGCAAAGCCGGCCACAAGGTCGCATGAAAGCGCGTAAAAATGTCCTTACTCATCAACTGCAAGTCGGGCGGCCAGATACGCTTGAAGCGCTCATCATCGGCCAGATACCCCGGAGCAGTTGCATAGTTCAACAATGCATCGGGGAACCACACATATACGACTTTCCCTTCCGATTCCGGCATATCGGCAGGCAAGGGAATACCCCAATCTTGAGCACGCGAGATAGAAGTATCAATTAAGCCGCGCTCAATAAATCGCAGCGTCTCATTACGTCGCGACAAAGGACGCAGTCGCTCAGGATTATCAGCATAAATCTTCAGCAGTTGGTCGCTAAAGTTAGGTAGCTTGAAAAAATGCCCCACCGACTCAGTCCATTCGAGCGGCCCCTTGGTCTGATCTTCCGAAGGATTAATCAAATAGTGGCCACCATCGCGCTCAATCACATCTTCAGGTCGGAAGAATGTCTCGTCCGGTACGCTATACCAACCAGAATAAGTCCCCAACTCCAAAAAGCCCTCGTCCCACAATCGTTGTACGACTTCGCGAACGGGCTGCTTGTGCCGCTCTTCAGTAGTGCGAATAAAGTCGTCGTAGGAGATATTGAGCGTAGCCCACACATCTTTGAATGCCTGAGCCAGTTCGTCGCAAAATTCGAGAGGGTCGCGGCCCAGAGCCTGAGCAGCACGCGCGACTTTAAGCGCGTTCTCGTCAGTACCGGTCAAAAAATACACTTCACGCCCTCGAAGCCGCTCAAAACGCGCGCGCGCATCCGCAGCAATTTGCGTGTAGGCGTGCCCGACGTGCGGCGTCGAGTTAATGTAATAAATCGGCGTCGTTATGAAAAAAGGTTTAAGGTCCATGAAAGCCGATTTCAGTTTGAGGGGTTCACCACTGCTGGGAGCAGAACTAAAAGAAATCTCTCAAAGCCTTAATAAGCGCCTCGGAGTCTCCAGAGGGTACAGTCACCACACCTTCACGCTCTCCCAAACCACATTCGCGACTGGCAACAACAGGAACTCCCGCCACTAATGCACGCAAAAGCGGGCGTGGCGCATGTTCAACGAATGCGGGCAAAACAGCAACGCGGGCATGATCTAACCACGACTCATCTCCCCCTAACTTCCGCAATGTAACCCCCTCCCAAAAATTCTCTCCCATCCAGTCACGCCCGGCGATCACCAATGGCAAATCCAATTCGCGCGCCGCATCACGCACTGCATAAGCCCCTTTTCGCGCCAAAGCCGAACCCGCCAATACCAACGCATCATGCCGCCCACTCGCGTTATAGGCCGCGACATTTGGCCTCTCCCAATCGACACGCTTTCCTCGATTCCCAAATCCCACCACCAACTGCGCATGAGACGTGTATACCGTCCGGGCAGCATCAAGTGCCTCGCGCTCGGCCCGAACCAGCGATTGCGGCGCCCGAAAATCTGATAATGCCGAATCCCCAACTAATCTAAATACCCCATCAAGGCAGGCAGCCAATTCATCCAAAGGTGCCCGCGTCAATAGCACATCGAATGTCCGCCCCCCAAGCGCCCCCGATCTCCACAAAAATGGCAACAGGCTCTGCGCTACCACAATATGAGTCGCTTCACTCGTCAACCGATTCTCTAACGCTTGGGCAAGGCGCTCACTCGTCTCCAACTGAGTCCGCCACACCGCACCTCCCGCACTGCTTCTAGCAGCCCCTCTTGTCCTCAACGAGCGCTGCCATGCGCGCAAAGGCGCTCCTTCAATACTCTGCCATCCTTCACGCGGCCAAAGTTCAGGTCGGGGCGCCAGCAAAATTCTGTTACTCGCGCCCTCAGTGTTCGCTAACCTCGCCCATTCCGGCCATGCCTCATCAACTATCCAAGCGCATTGCCCCTCGCTCCTCCGAGGCCGGGCATCATGGCGGAAACACTCGGTATCACCACAACTCGCACACGAATGAGCCAAAGCCTGTAACTCAGGCCGACTCTCGAACAACATCAGCGGCACAAACGACGAAGCCCCTACTATCTCGTCTGACTCGACTCCATTTCTACATCCCCACAGCGAAACAACCAGTTCTTCGCGCGTCAAATGGGCGCACACAGCAAACGGCTCATTCGCCCGAAAGCGCAAATCGATATAGTTCCACGCTACAGTCGCATCGCGGCCCAATTTGGCCGCGCTTCCCGCGATAACCCGCGAGTGTGCGTGGCGCTCAATGACTTCTAGACTAGCCTGCAGCGCCAAATCATACAACGCATTCGATAACTGACATAACCCTCCGCCCACAGCCGGCATCAGACACCCCTCACGCAATAGTCGCCCGGCAACGAAACCTCGTCTCTTCGTCGCGCGCCCGATCTGCGCCCAGAACGAAAAAACTTTGCCCGATTCCACACGAATCCCATTCAATTGCCGAACCGCTGCACGCAAATTCTGCACTTTGCCACGCTCCAACTCAGCATCAACCTCCCCAGCATCGTTCCACAGTGGCGAACGCACTTCGTATAGTTGCCGCCACTCATCAGGAATTTCTTGCTGGGGATGAGCGCGAACTCCATCACGCCGATCATAAAAAGCGCGACGCGCCTGAAGCGCGGTAGCCTTGCATCGAAAAATTGCGCTGCCCAGGCGCGAAGAGGAGGAGGAAGGCATCGAAGTCAAACGAAAACAAGTGCAAAACCGTTTCCCGTCATAAATGATGGTGTAAGTTGCCTCTCTATTTTAAAATTCTATTGGTGAAAAAGCTTCTCCCCATCATCGCAGCAGCAGTTGGCTTATCCACTATCGTAGGCATTGTAGCCTCACTGGCGCCAGAATCTATAAATCAATCATTCCCAGTGCAAAATATCCAAGGCAAAGCCACCGTCTTCGACCGCCTCACGCAATATGGCCAGCAAACCGAAGCCCGCTGGCAACCATTCTTCGCAGCAGCAGGAATCGCCTATCCGCCCTCAAAAATTGTCTTAGTCGGACTCAAACGCGAAAAGAAATTGGAGGTTTACGCCGCGAACAACGGTCAAACAATGCGCCTCGTTCGCTCCCTTCCAATTCTAGCTGCCAGCGGAAAAATCGGCCCCAAACTACGCTACGGCGACTACCAAGTCCCCGAAGGCATCTATCACATAGAATCGCTCAACCCCAACAGCGCCTTCCACCTCTCGCTTCGAGTTTCCTACCCGAACGAGCAAGACCGCGCTCAAGCCGAAATCGAAGGACGCACCAATCTAGGCGGAGACATCATGATTCACGGCTCCAACGTCTCCGTCGGCTGTCTCGCGATGGGCGACGAAGCCGCCGAAGACCTCTTCATTCTAGCTGCCCAAACCGGCATCGAGAAAATGCAAGTCCTACTCTGCCCTCTTGATTTCCGCACCAACAGAATCCCCTCCGATCCCAACCGCCCCCACTGGGTTCGCGCCCGCTATACACAACTAAAAACCGCCCTCAAACAACTCCCTTCCACGTGAGGAAAAGCAAAAAGGCGAACAACAAATAATGTTGCTCGCCTTTTTGCTCAAATTTAACTACTCCGCGCTCAGTTAAATCTTCTTTTTGGCCTCGTCGCGAGCATTTGCTCCTTTGGAACAACTGCCCCCATTATCAATGTGGTTCGAGCACGAACGCACTCCCCCACGCTCTTCGCGTAAAGAGCGCAAAGTCTCTCCTTCCACAGAAATATGACGACCATCGCCAAGACGGATAAACACCGTCTCATTAAACACGTTCACCTCGACGACCGTTCCCGGCCCCTCTGGTGTATCCACATTAGCGCCGTTTTTAGGTAAGCGCTGGTTAGCGTCTCGGTAAAACTCGACCTCGTAGCGCAAACAACACATCAAACGCCCACAGGCGCCCGAAATCTTGCTCGGCGTCAGGCTTAGCCGTTGCTCCTTCGCGAGTTTGAGGTTGACGGCGGGCGTCTCCTTCAAAAACGTCGAGCAGCACAACGATTGACCACAGGGGCCACATCCTCCCAGAACTTTGGCAGCCTCACGAGGCCCGACATGCTGTAAATGCAGCCGGACACCTAGTTTGTGCCCCAAATCCTTCAACAACTCGCGAAAATCGACTCGCTCCTCGCTCTCATAAAAAATCCATAACTTCGAGCGATCAAAAAGCAGCTCGCACTTGACGATTTTCATCTCAAGGGCATGAGCAGCAACGCGCGAACGGGCAATTATGAGAGCGCGATCTTCAAAAGCCCGATTATCTTTGTCCTGCTCCAAATCGTTAACATCAGCGATGCGAACGACGCTTTTTGGTGCAGCCGCGAACTTATCGGGCGGAACTTCGCGAGCCTTAAATTTAACGCGGCCTAACTCCAAACCGCGTACTGTTTCTGCCAGGATGTGCGTCCCCACAGTGAGCTCTAACTCACCGGGATCGAGATAATAACTTTTGACGGGTTCACGAAACGTACAGGTAGTGACCCAGGGCATGAATTACAATTCTCCTTTCACCATTACTTTTTTAAGAAGGAAGGTCAACCAAGTTTAGGCGAGTCAGCCCCATCCTCCGTCTCCAAAAGTTAGAATTTCAAAGCCCCGGTCGACACGCGCATAAAAATCCCAAATCGGACGGAGTCATCAACCGCCCCGCCCACTCACAACTTTCGAAAGATAATCTCTAAAAACGAACCACGAGTAACGAAATACTCTCAATTCAATTCAATCTCATACCACAGCGTGCGCCACACATTGGAAGGCGAAAACTTGACAGCACGGCCTTTTAACACCGATGGGATAACTCCGCGCCGTTGCCCACGCTCATCAAGCGCCCACACGCGCGCCGTCGTCGCATTCGTGCCAATCTTCATCATCGCAGGTGGCGAGGCAACATATGTAGGTCCAGTTCCCCAGTTGCTACCAACCGAGTCACGGGCCGCGTTCCACCCCATATTGGGGTTCTCCGCTCGCCCACACAAAGTCACCAACAACCGCTTCGAAACGCCAACTTTCTCTCCATCCATCGCTGTCACGCCCCCGGCCACCCAGGTAAGCGCACCATTCGTCTGGGCAGGGAACCAGGCTTCAAGTTCGCCCAGCAATAATTTTCGGCCTCCAACAAATCCGGCAAAGGCTTTCGAGCGCGGCGAGTTCACCGACCAGAGCAAACCATCGCGATAAATCTGCTTTGTATCCGAAAGCCATTTTCCCGGCGCTTCAAGGGTCGCCAGCGAAGGTGTCGGAAACAATGCAGCAGCTCCCAGCCACTGCGCCCGACGTGTCAAAGCAACATCGCGCGTAGCTCCCGAAGTAGTCCACGTTCTCACGAAGGTTTGCATCGTCGGGCCAAAAGGAGCATTCGCAACTTCATCCCACGCACGGTCAGGTGGCAATGCCAAATAAACCAACGAATTGGAGGGAGCCACATCGCCGCGCCGGAACAGCAAAGCCGCCAACGGAGCCGTCGCCATTTTGACGGGGTTTGAGTCAATCGAAAAGAAATTCTCGAATTGCGCCCGGTTCCACGCCCCGTTCGAGTGGTAATCGAACATCCACACACCAGCCCAGCCTTGGTGCGCAGCCTGAGAAGCGGCCATTAACAGCGTTTCCGCGCCGTAATCATTCGGTTGTCCCGAATTCCACTCCGTAACCACAAGCGGCTTGTTGGTCGCCCTCGCCAACGAATAAGAAACCAGTGGGTCGGTCGCTGGCGTCGCTGCCATGCTCTGGTTGCCAACTTTCCAGTTGGTGCCATCCCACGCCACCGCTCCGAATTCAGGGTGCTTCCAATAAATATGCACATCCAGCGCATCCGAATTAAGTTCGCGCAGCGCTCCCCCCCATCCGCCGAACTGAGCCTGCGACTGCCAAATCGGCACACGAACCTTAAGTTCATCCTTCAAAAAGCGGCGCCATTCCAGCGTATGCTTTTCTTCAAACGCCCCTAAATAGCGCGCGAAATCTCGGCGCACCGCGAAAATAGGCTCGTTGGCCGCGCTGATCAAAGGCAAATTGCCGCGTGTAGACCAATCATCGGGCGCAGCGATACGCCCGCCACCGCGCAGCGAAATAGCGCCGATCTGAACGCCGCCCGCGATATTTCCCAAATCAAGAGAAAGGCGCACGAACCCAGCCTGAGCACCTACTGGTCGGAACGAAATGCGATAAAACGACCAATCATCGCGCAAACGCACAACCTGCTTAACCCCCAACCAACGATAAGGTTGGCGGGTTTCCCACAGGTTCACCGAAATGGCTCTGCCATTCGGAGAGCGGGCCGCGAACGCAAGCGTGTAAATTTTGCCGCTTTCCAGTGCCAGATCATCGCGCACCAACTGAAAGCCCCAACTCACGGTGCCAACCGCATCCAACCGCACCGAAAGTCCAGGTTGCACCACGCCATCCACTGCAGGGCCAGCAAGTTCATCGCGAATTGAAATTCCGCGTGCCCCTCCAGCCAATCGCAATTGCCAACCATCAAGGCCAGGCGCAATTGGAGCCGCTGCAACAATAGGCGGCGGTGCCACAGGTTGAATTACTGCGTAGGGAGTTGGTGTCGGAATCGGGCCACCAGCCAACGGTGGTGCAGATATGGTTACAGGGACTGGTGTCGGTTTGGGGGTAGCTGTTGGACGTGGCGTGGGAGTAGGCGTTGGCACCAGATAATCAACTGGCCCCTGAGGTCGGTCGATTTCCGTGTAAGCCCGCTTTAGCAACACATCACTATTCTGATATTTTTGGCGCGCCCACTCATTCCAGCCATAGCGCAACGCTTCAGCATAAGTGGGGGGCAAATCGTTCAATTTGCCATCAAGCCACAACTGCACAAGGCTCGATTCGTTATCGACTTCGACGGCGCAAACTCCCGGTTCATCTTTGTAGGCGCGCGTCGTATAAGGGTTGACATGCGTCAACAACATCCTCGCGTATTCGCGATTACGCGCCACAAGACGGTCATCGAAATACGGGATGCCCTTATCTTTTTCCGGCAGTTTGGAGGCGTCTAAAAAGCCATCGCGCTCGGTCACTTTGCGCGCGACGTGCAGGTTAAAGTCAATATAAATGCCTTTCTGGATCAGCTGAGCCACAAAAAAATCGAGCCGGTCTAACTGAGCCGGATCAATTTCATTGGGCCATGCCAGGCGCGCTCCCTCTGCTTTCCAAATTCCGCCTGGAGACGGCAATCCATCGATATGGTGAATTCGTACCGCATTGAAACCAAATTTAGCCAGACGCCCAGCGATTTTCGGAGCCTGATCCCTATCAGGGAACACACCACCGAAATTCAAATTGACGCCCCAAAGGCGCACCATCTGCCCCTTCTCATCCACGAAGTTTTCGCCCTGAGCTTTCAGGAACCCACCCGAACCCGCCGGACTCGCGTTTAAAAACGAGACATCCGTTGGGCCGGGGGCACTATCATCCCATGGCAACGTGAATGGAAATAGCCCCTGAGCGGCTAAAGAAGGACCGCTGGGACTTTGGGCACGAGCAAAAGAAACCGAGAACGCAAGAAAAAGCGCCACGAAAAATAAACGAAGTCGCATTTATAGTTCGGGCAAACGTCGCCACGCCGCATATTGCGCGGGAGAAAGCAAATTAGCGGGCGCTTCCTCAGATTTGATGCGTACAATCCAGCCTTCCTCATAAGGCGAGTCGTTCACAATTACGGGACTCTCACCAACAAGGGGATTGGATTCAATAACCATCCCTCCAATCGGCGACGATACCTCAGAAACCGATTTAACCGATTCCACAACAGCCACGCTCTGCCCAATTCTTACCGGATGATTAAGTGCTGGCAATTCGACGAAAACCAACTCGCCCAGTTCGTTTTGACCATAATCGGACATGCCCAACGTCCAAATATCACCTTCTGCGCGCACCCATAAATCATCGCGCGTGTAAAAACGGTCTTGAGGCAATTTTTGCATATGTCTGAGTTTGACGCTCCAAAACCCTATTTATTGTCACCATAGCGCGAAAAGTTGAATATGTCAGGAGAAGTTTTATTTTGCCGTCAAGGTGCCTTCGATCTGCAACAAATCGTTTTCCGCCGCAATCTTCGTAACCTGCACATTGAAAGGCCACTTCTCATCGAACGAATACAACGGATTCAGGCTTCGCACGATGGGTCCAGACAAGAGCGGCGCAATAGCCAAACCAGCCACTTCAACCCGCGCGCCCTCAAGATCGAGGTTCGCACCACGCGATACAATGGGGCCTCGCACCAAAATATCAGCCCCGGCTCCTAACAATTCTTTCCTTCCGGTCAGCACAATCTCTCCACCCTTCAACTCTACATGGGGGTTTTTGATGTCCGGCACCCGCTTGTAAATCAAAGGCGTCATCGAAGCAGCCTCGACGCCAAGCGCAATTTTCCCATTCGAAAACGAAATCAACTTAATATCCGACTTCTTCTTCAAGGCGTTGAAATCGTACTTCACATCATCGAACGAGATTTCAGCCGTCTTGACGGGCAAATCATTGAAAGTCAGATCGCGAAGCGACACTTCCATATGCCCAATTGTGCTGAATTTAGCTTTTTTATCTGGTTCAGTAGCCTCATTCACCGTTTGAATCGGGAAGTCCTCGATATGCAGATTCGACAGCTCAACATGCACTCGTTTGAAGCGCCCATTCAGCACATCGCGCCCTCGCTTTCCTTCTATCTCAACGTTTACAGTTGCACCAGGGAATTTCTTACGAAGCGCCTTTTCGGCCTCTTTCTCCGCTTTCCCTGGAGTGACAAAGGCGTTAAACGCCAAAATGCCACCTAGCAACACACCTAGAATTGTTTCCATTTAAAGGGTTGGACGCTCCAACTTTTGCGGGCCGAG
Source organism: bacterium (assembly GCA_004172935.1). Lineage (GTDB taxonomy): Bacteria > Armatimonadota > Abditibacteriia > Abditibacteriales > Abditibacteriaceae > Abditibacterium. The sequence continues at coordinate 46,138 of SDZD01000016.1, forward strand.
CGTAACAATCGAAAAATTTTGCGGGGGAAAGCGTTCATACATCGCCAGAATCGAGCTAACCGTCACAGCGTTAATCTGCTCAAGAACCTCATCCAACGTCCTAACCCGCTCCAGCATCCACCAATCGCGAGCAATCCCCCCCGCACGTGCCCGCGACGACTCCTCACCCATAATTAAACCCGATGTCATGCGGACTTTGGAACGCTCCAACTCATCTTCCCGCACTCCTTCACGCATTTTTTGCAGTTCAGCCAGCAACACATCCAGCGTTTCCTGCGCGCGATCCAACTTCGTTCCCGCATAAGCCAGCGTGAACCCGAATCCGCGATGTGAAGCAGCCGATGCAGAAACCGAATAAACCAGCCCGCGTTTTTCACGCACCTCAGAAAACAATCGCGCCCCCATTCCACCACTCAAAATATCCGTTGCAACGCGAAAAGCATAAAAATCGGCATCCGTCGAAGGCACCCCAGCATAGGCAATCCCGATCTGCTGTTGCTCCGTATCATGCTCAATATGCTCGAAAAACGGCTTGGCCACCACTTCAACCTCACCCAATTGTGGCGCGCTGCCCGTCCAGTCACCGAACAGCTCCTCAACTTGGGCCACCGTAGCCGCCCAATCGAACCCACCAGCCACCGCGAGAATAGCGCCATCGGGACAAAAACGCGCCGCGTGGTCTTGCTTCAAGTCTTCAAGCACCAACGACTCCAATCCCTCGCGAGTCCCAATTGATGCCCGTCGATGCCCGCTCGTGAACCAGTTGCGCCGCATCTGCACGAACATCTTGCGGGCGGGACTATCCTCCAGCGAATCAAGGCTCTGCAAACTCAAGTCGCGCGCCGCCTCCCATTCGTCCTCAGGCAATCGTGGGCGCCGCACGATGTCCGCATACAACTTCAGCGCATCCGGCAAATACAGCCCAAGCGTGGCCCCACCAAAACTCGTGTACTCGACATCGGAGCCACCTCCACGCTCGATACCTAAATCGTCGAGCGCATCCGAAAGCTGTCTGGAATCGCGCTCGCCCGCGCCGCGATACGAAACGGACTCCAACACCGATGTCAGGCCGTCTTTGCCTTCCGGTTCAGTCGCGCTCCCAGCGGGAACCAACAAACTCCACGCAACGGCCTGTTTCGAGGTCGGCTCTCCCAGCAGAGTCAGACCGTTAGGGAAAGAATGAATTTGAGTTGAGGCGTTCAAGAAAATATCCTTAACCAAAAGTGTAGCAATCGACTTTCCCCGCTCAGGTAAAGTAACAAAGGGCTTCCAATACGTTTCGCAATCGAATAAACTTATTGAGAAGTAGTTCTCATGTTGTCGCCACGCCTCTGGCTCGAACGATATCCGCTCCAACTGCGCCTCTTTGTCGCCATGTTGACGTTGCTGTCGTTCGTTGCCCCCACGTGGCATGTCTGTTCGATGGGCGGACACACCATGCAAATGGCCAGCGACCACAAAGGAATGGCACACAGCGAGATAGTCAAGGAACGTTCATACATCCGCTCCGCCACTGGCGCCCTCGTCTGTTTCTGTGCCCCCACTCATCGCGAAGAGAAGTTTCCACACAAATCGAAATTCGTAGTGAATGGTCACATGACGCACGATGATTCGTGCTTGGCGCTCTTGCTGTCAGCAATGCCAGCCCTGGCCGTTTCACCATTCGAAAGCCCAGCCATCGTGCGCGTCTCCTTCGCCACATGGTTCCCGGCTCGCCGCGAATTTCCCACACGCGAACTCATTCGCACCTTCTCTGGGCGCGGCCCGCCCCTGTTGACCTAACAATCGTCCCAACTTTCCAGGTCAACATCATGAAAAAACAAATATTCGCGCTTTGTGCGGTGCCCTTTTTGGCACTGCCCGCGCTCGCACACAACTTTTCACAGAAAGGCTACGGCCAACTCAAAAGCGAAACCAAGAATTTCGCGCACGCTTCCTCTTCCAACACAGTCAAAATCAACGCGCCGATGCCCAATTTCGCGGCGCCCACCCTTGATGGCAAAGGGCTTTCCAAAGCCTCTTTCAAGGGTAAAATGGCCCTCTTCATCCTCGCCGATACTCAGTGCCCCTGCGTGAAAGCCGTCGAAGAGCGCATCAAAACCCTCTCCACTCGCTACCAATCCAAAGGCTTGCGCGTGGTCTACGTCTTCTCCAAACCCGACGAAAAGCCCATCGAAGTCGCGCGATTCATGCAAAACCACATGATTGGCTTCCCAGCCATCATCGACAAAAACCAGCGCCTGCTCAAGATGCTCGATGGCCGCTGTTCGAGCGAGGTCTACCTCTTCGACCGTCAATCCGTCCTGCGCTATCACGGTCGCGTCGATGACGAAACCTTCAATCCCAAAGCCGCACGCCAACATAACCTCGCCGACGCTGTCAGCGCCGTCTCCACGGGCAAGAAAGTTACTCGTGCCGAAGCCCCGGCTATGGGCTGCGCCATACCTCGTATCTAAAGCAGTTTTCCGCTAACTCTTACCCTGCATACATACGCCTACGAGTCCCTACTTTCAAAGCAGAGGACAAGGGTGGTTTTGTAATTGGCACTAAGAGTTAGCGGCCCCTATATCCCATATTTTTATGAAAACGCATCTTTCGGGGCCGCGCGGCTTCCGTTCACCTAAATTCGGCGCTTTTACTCTAGTAGAGTTACTGGTAGTCATCGCTATTATCGCCATCCTCGCCGCCATTTTGTTCCCAGTTTTTGCAAGAGCACGCGAAAACGCCCGAAAAACTTCCTGCCTGTCCAACCTCAGACAATTGGGCTTGGGCTTCATGCAGTACACCCAGGATTACGACGAAGCATTCCCGCTTTCGTCCTACCCCGCCACCAACATCTCCTGGACGCTCTCAACCGCACCCTACATCAAAAGCACGCAAATTTTCCGCTGCCCCTCCGATACAGCCGCGCGATGGAGCGCTCCCGTGTCGCCGCCAGCAGCCAACTACTACACCACCAGCTACATCATGAACGCCTATTTTGCGGGCACTCAAACCTATGCCAAATTATCGGCAGTTCAAGCCCCCTCTAAGGTCATCATCCTCGCCGACGCCAACACCGATGTAACTCAGCGCGACCACTTCCATCCGTTCAATTGGACAGTGGAAACACCCGCCAACCCACTCTATTCGGCTTATATGCACAGCATCACCTTCGATGACCTAACCAACGCAACCAAAGAAATCTCATTGACTCGCCACCTCGAAGCCTTCAACGTCCTCTACGCCGACGGCCACGTTAAAAGCCGTCGCTGGAGTCAGGCTTGGTATCAAGATGCGGCCAACGGCATCTGGGATGGCGACTTCGACCCTCGCCACAAATAAACAACCAAGGCACAGCGGTTTACGGCCGCTGTGCCCCTTCCATCATGAAAAACCTGTTCTTAACCGCAATCCTAGCAACCGCGTTCTCAGCGAATGCAACATTCGCCCAACCCGCGAAAGCATCCAATTCACCGCTCAAAGTCGCCTTTGTCATCTACCCCGAAGTCGAAGTCCTCGATCTCAGCGGGCCACTCGATGTTTTCGTCAAAGCCAACGACATTTCCCCCGGTTCATTCACCACATTCACCGTAGGTCTCGACCACAAACCCGTCCAAACCCAATCTGGCGGCCTTACAATAACCCCCCAATTTTCTCTGGCCGATGCCCCCCGACCCGACATTGTGGTCATCCCCGGCGCCTCAACAAAGCGCGTCTCACAGGTTGGCACCGATAAGCGCCTTCAAAGTTGGCTGCGCCGCAACGCCTCCCCCAACCAAACCATAATGTCGGTTTGCACCGGAGCCTTCATAGTCGGCCATGCGGGCCTGTTCGACGGCAAAAAATCCACGACCCACTGGCTGACCTTGAGCGAATTTCAAACAAAATTCCCTAAGACTCAAGCCTATTCCGGTGTTCGCTACATAGAAGATGGCAATCGGCTCTCAGCCGCAGGAGTGTCATCTGGCATCGACGGCGCCCTACACCTAGTCGAACAGACGCGCGGCAAACGAGTCGCCGATGGCATCGCCCGTGCCATACAATACCGCCGCGAGACGCCCGTCTACCCCGACCTACCAAAAGAGCGCGTCAAACTCACCAAAACCGCCCCAAATCCTCGTGGCAACCAAAAACTCGCTCTCGACTACGACCCGGTCTGCCACATGAAAGTGAAAAGCGACAGCACCATCATCGCTACCTTCAAAGGCAAGTTCTATGGTTTCTGCGCCGTCGGATGCCGCGATGCCTTCAATGCCCATCCCGAACAATTCATCAAATCCAAATGAAATTAAAATTCCTCGCACTGGCTCTGTTCGGTTTAAGCGTCCCAGTCTTCGCCCATGATACATGGGTCGAAACCAACACGCCGCTCTATCGAGTCGGCGATGTTGCTCACATCGACCTCAAACTCGGCAATCACGGCAACAACCACCGCGATTTCAAACTCGCTTCAAAAGTCGCTCTCGATGGAGTCAAGATGGAAGTCGTCGCCCCCGATGGCAAACGCTACGACTTGAAATCTAGCCTGACCGATACCGGCTACACACCCAAAGAGGGTTTCTGGACAGGCGGGTTCACCAACGCCGCCCCTGGTCTCTACTGTGTCCACCAAACTCTCGACGCCGTCATGACTTACGCCCCGGAACGCGCCATCAAATCGGCGAAAACCTACTTCATGGCCTCCAAAAGCCTCGACCGAGTGCCAATGGCGGCGCCCGGTTTCGATAAACGCCTCGGCGACGCCCTCGAAATCGTCCCCGAAAACAACCCAATCGCCCCAATCGGCGCCGGAATGCCCTTGAAACTCCGCCTCTACTTCCAAGGCAAACCTCTGGCGAAAACCAAAATCTCCTTCATCCCCGAAGGCGAAACACTGCGAGGCGACTTCGATTCCCGCTACGAAGCCATCACCAACATCAATGGCCGCGTCACCTTCACCCCAACCGAAGCCAAACGTTATCTAGCCGTAGCCCATGTCGAAACCAAGGAAGCAGGACAAAACAAAGCGGGCGAAAAATACACATTCACCCAATACGGCGCCACTCTAACCGTCTACATCCCTGCAATCTGCCCTTGTTGCGGTGGCTAAGAAGTAACAGGCAGAACCATATCAGATTCCAAATGTATGCGAATTTTGCGAATCTAATCAGCGCGCGAAGCGCACCTGCTGTGTCCACGTAGGTGGACAGGTGGCCGTAGGCCGAGAAGCGCGGGCTTTAGCCCTGCGGCCCGCCAAGTTGCGCCATTCCCACCTCCAAATTGAAATTAAGAACGCCCCGATAATCGCATCGGGGCGCTCTAATTTCCGCCTCCTCTCCCGTACCCCATCCGTATTTTGCCCTACTCCTTCAAACTAAAAGAGTGTTTTCTCCCGCATCATTCGCTGAGAAGCTAGTCGCGTGGTTCGACAAATCCCAGCGCGACCTTCGCTGGCGACAAGCCCATAACGCAACCGACCCCTACCGTATTCTGGTTTCCGAGGTCATGCTCCAGCAAACCACGGTAGCCGCCGTCGGCCCCTTCTACGAGCGCTTCCTCAATCGCTTTCCCAATTCCAACTCTCTCGCCGAAGCCGACGAAGCCGATGTCCTCACCCAATGGGCGGGCCTCGGCTACTATGCACGCGCTCGCAACCTTCATAAAGCCGCCAAAGCCATTCAAAGCGAACACGGCGGCATCTTCCCCCGCGAACTCGATGAAATCCTGGCACTCCCTGGAGTCGGCAGATACACAGCGGGCGCCGTCGCCTCCATCGCTTACAATTCCCGCGCCCCCATCGTCGATGCCAACGTCGCTCGCGTCCTCAGCCGCATTCTCCCCGTCGAAGGTGACCTAAAAACCTCCAAAAATCAAGCGGCTCTCTGGGATGCCGCCACTCAAATAGTCCAGGTCGAAAGTGTCGAGCCGCATACTGTCAACCCCGCCATGATGGAATTGGGCGCACTCATCTGCACTCCGAAAAACCCGCGCTGCCCTGTGTGCCCGGTTTCCGACAATTGTCAGGCCCAAAAACAGAATCGTCAAAACGAACTTCCCTTCATTCCCCCCAAAAAAGCACCGACTCCCATGTTCGATGTTTGCGCGCTCGCTCAAGATGCAACCGGGCGAATTTTGCTCCGTCAACGTCCCAATAACGCCGACATCTGGTGGCAAGGTATGTGGGAATTGCCACGAACCACACGAAGCGAAGGCGAATCTAGCACAGAAGCGCTAATTCGTTTGGGTCAAGAACTGGGATGCGCCTTTGTGCCGCAAACTCGCGCAATCACTGTCAAACACGGAGTCACACGCTACGCAATTGAATTGGAATGTTGGCGAGTGCAAGCAAACCAACCCGCCGAAAGCGAAACTTTGAAATGGATAGGAACAGAAGAAGCCGATAATCTAGCCATGCCTTCGGTCATGCGCCGTTTATTCGAGCGCTTCGCTCCTAACCGAACCTCATCGGAGCAACTTTCTCTTTTATGAACTTGGGGAGTCATATTTCCTCAAACTAAATCCTAATGTCTGATTCCTCGCAAAACGGTCATTCTTCCGCACCCCGTCCGTTGCTGCGCCCCCCCGTGGGCGCACGCTCGTCGCGCTATCTGGAAGCCGACGAGCCAGAAATCGAATCTGAAGAATTGGATGAGCCTACAGAGCCAGTAAATCTCGCCAAAACCACTGAAACAGAAGTGGATACAACAGAGACGGACGAAGTCGCGCGCCCCTACATCTTCGATGAATCCGATATAGGCACACAGGGAGGCACACTTTCAGTCGACTCCACTCCACCATTGCTCGACGCACGCATGGAGGAAGACGACGAGGACGAAGAACACCTCGCCCAATGGAGCGGCTCCGGCGGCGAACCGCCCGTCATCAACAATGACGACGATGATAGTAGTTCAGGCGACGGGAGAGACCCAAACACACCGCGCGACAAAGAACTCGGTCTCGTCGAACACCTTACGGAACTGCGCACTCGCATCTTGCACTCAGTCGTAGCCGTTTGCTTGGCGATGGTGTTGACTTGGGCCAAATGCACCGAAATCTCCGAGTGGTTTGCACGCCCCATCCGACAAGCCTTAGGCAAGGAAGGGGAACTAATCTCGATAGATCCGACTGCCTTCTTCACCATCTATCTGCAAATCTCTCTCATCTCGGCGATTCTGCTCACGATGCCCTTCATTCTGTTGCAGGTATGGCGCTTCATTGAACCAGCTCTTACCAACAACGAACGTAAATACACCCTTGTTTTAGTACCTTTTTCCAGCCTTTTGTTCTTTGTCGGCGCTGGCATGGGCTACTTGATGGCACCAATGTTTTTCAAGTTCTTCTTGGAATATAAACCGGTGGGTGTAAAAGCGAACTGGGACTATCTTCAATCCATTGTATTGTTAGCCAAAACACTATTAGTGTTCGGCGTCGCATTTCAAGTTCCTGTCATCATTATATTTCTTAACAAGGCAGGCATACTTTCCCGCAATGTGCTGATTGAATACTGGCGTCACGCTGTAGTAGTCATCTTTACTATTATCGCGATTGTAACCCCAACCTGGGACCCAGTCACAATGACGGCCTGCGCGATTCCGCCTTGCTTGCTCTATATGCTGTCCATCTGGCTCGTGAAATGGCTCTAAATTCCGACATTTTCCGTTTGAAAGCGCGTCTGCTCTATGCAAGCGCGCTTTTCGCTCTTCTTCCCGGCTTCCCGGCCTTAGCCCAAAACGAGGGCGGTCCGCCACCAACAAATTTGGTGATTCCCCGCGACAACACCATTGTCCAGCGCTATTTCTGGTGCGAAGGAGTCACGGCCCCAGAAGATTTGGAGGCATACGCCGCCGCAGGTTTCGATACCCTCGTCATTCCTCTCCCGTGGGAAACGGGCAAAGATGGCGACTTGTTCGATACGGACTTTGAGCAACAACGGGGGCTGGCAACCGAAGCCTCCAAACGCGGCCTGAAGATCATCTTCTCGCTGTCAGCCTCCCCAGAAGGCCTGGGAGCAACACGCATCAGTGCCGACTCGCCTTCCTATACCGCCCTCTGGACGAACTGGGCACAAACAACGCTCAGCGCGCTCTCCACCACTCCTGGCCTTGCCGGTTGGATGCTACCCAACGATTCGCGTTCGATTACCACCTTCGACGACGCGGGATTCCGTAGCTATCTCTCCTCTCATTTCGCCTCAATAGAAGCCCTTAACGCCAGATGGGGCACCACCTATGCCGACTTCGATTCCATTTCAATCAGCGATGTCGAATCTCTGGTGACCCTCTGGAAGTCACGTACCCAAAGCGAGAACAGAGGTGTTTTACCCGCATTAGGCGCCTTGGGCGCGGCCTCCGACCCGAATGCCGCCTTCGCACCATCAGCACTGTTTCTCGCCGACTATAGAGCCAACGCATGGAAAGATTTGATGGCACTGTGGGCAAGCACTCTACGCGGCGCCGACTCCAAACACCCGGTGTTCTCCGGTAGTTGCCCCGATTACGCCCAACTGCTGGCAATGCCAGTAGGAGTCGATATTTCGGTGGCCAGTATGCCCCCCAGCGTCGCCGAACCCGACATCGTCACCCATAATCCCCAATCCATCGACATCGCGCGTCGCGCGGGCGCTCACACCGCCATTGCCGAACTCTCCATCCAGCCACGCCCCGACCTAGATGCGGCCTCCATCGCCCAACTCATGCCGCGCTGGATAGACACAGCTCTCGCACACGGCGCGCGCGGTGTCTGCTTCGACTCCTTCGACGCACTGCAAAAAAATCCCGCACTGGGCGAAGCGATTTCCAAAACCCTCACCCGCGTCAAAAGTAATCCCCTGGAAAACCAGCTTCCGGTGGCAACAGCGGCAGTCATTCTCGAACCCCTCGCCGAAGGCACCACATTCCGCGTCGGCGATAGCATCGACGCACGAGGACTCTACGGATTCGGCGAAGGTCTCATCGAAGGCGAACCATCCAATCTAGTTGCTTCGCTCCGTTGGGGAACTGCTTTCGGCGGCGTCGACTACCTCGCCCCCGAAGATTTGGCGACCGTCGATCTATCACGCTACAACACAATTCTCGCCCCGCAAATGCTCGACTGCACGCCAGAATTGACCGAAAAACTGGCGGCATGGATGCGTACAGGCGGCACTTTTGTCACCGATCTGGGTCTGGGTGCCCTACAAAATGGCGGCTCCGCCACAGCCCTGCCCCCCCAAATGGCTCGACTTGCAGGGGGAGTAGGCCCATTCCAACTACGCCAGGTCGGTTTTAATGTGCGTAGCGCTGCCTCACATCCCTTGCTCCCCACATGGTCAAAACTATTTAACGAACGTCCAGGCATTATGCTCTCGCACGGAAATGGCGAGGCCGACTCCGCCTTTGAAGGCCCAGCAGGATTTGCCCTGCCCGCCACCAACGCCGTTTCATTCGCAGTCGGCCCTTCCAATCCAACTCCTCTAGGCGGCTATAATGCCGGAGTCACAGGGCCAGAGAAAGTCACTCTTTCAATCGCCACAGTCGAGCGCGGCTATTTCGTGTTCGCTCCCTTTCGACTATGGGCCACATGGCGCCCCGGCCAATACGGCTTCGATCCACTACACGGCGACATCCTCGCTCGTGGTGCTGATTTGGCGGTAGCCAGCGATGCCCTGACTCCATTTCCGGTCGGCACACAACTTGGATTAACTCGCTTCCCCGAAATCATCAACCGCGATAACAACATCACCCTGCTCGATCACGATGCCTCAGGCGAATCTCAAAACGTGGCCATCGACACAACAGGCAGCGGCGACTGGCTTTGGTCGAACGCTATCGTGCGAATGCTGCCCGACTCCGCCACAATCCTCAACGGAGGCCGCCCCGCCCCCATTGACAATCCTACCGAACTCGAATCACGCCCTCGCTCCCTCACTCTCTATTCGGTCATAGCCCCCGCTGAAAAGCTGGTATGCCGTATGCGCCCTGTTGCCGTACAGAATTTGGCAGGAGGCACCATAACCGCTCAAATTCTCACCGAAGAAGCTGGTTCCCTAAGTCTCAGAATGTGGGGGACCACTCTTCACGTCTCTGCTCCGCTCGGTGGAAAGGGCTGGCAGCCTCTTGCCCCCGATGGCATCAATAATTTCCGCGTCACTGTCGTCGATTCGCCCACGAGCTACCGCTGCCCGGCAGGTTCAAGGCACGTAATAACAATCACCGACTTCGGGACTCCAGCAGATGGCGACAAACCCACCCACAAGAAAAACGTCCCCTTCCAGCAAACCGTTGTAGCCGACGCGACGGGACGCCTTAAAATCGAATTTTCCGGCGCAGCTTGCACCGTGAAAATCGAACCCGATACAGGAAAATCAGGAAAAAAATAATTTCTCAAAGTGACATGTGAAGCCGCACCCGCCCTGCGGGTGCGGCTTCACATGTCACTTTGAACAGCCCCCATGCATTTTTTGATATTAAGTGTGTTATGCAGCGTAGCAGTGTCAGTGCTGTTACGTAGGGCAACACACTGGCGCATCGACGCGGCCCAGGCAGTAACATGGAACTATGCGATGGCCGCGACGCTGTGCGCCTTACTTCTAAAGCCATCGCTGCAACCGCTACGAGAGCCGAATGCACCGTGGCCTGAACTGCTGATATTGGCAGTTGCGCTTCCAGCTATCTTTTTGGTGTTCGCACGTACCTTAGACCTCGCCGGACTCGCGCGCAGTGATGCCGCACAGCGCTTGTCGCTGTTGTTACAACTGGTCGCGGCCTTCGTGTTGTTTGGCGAAGAAATTAATGCGCTCAAATTTGCGGGGCTTATCGTTGGCGCACTGGCTCTGTTTGGCATCCTATTCAAACACGCCGAAGATAATGTCGCATGGAAGCAGATATGGGTATGGCTCCTGGCTGTCTGCGTTGGCTACGCCTTCATAGGCATCCTACTGAAGCGCATTGCCTTGCACGGACTAGCCTCAATGGCCGCCTTGCAAATCAGTTTCATACTGGCATTTTGCTTGATGTTGCTCTGGCAATTGTCGCGCAAATGGCAAGGCCAGGTGCAGTTGACCATGCACAATTTCCTCGCTGGCTTGCTACTGGGCGCGCTAAACCTGGGCAATATCTTCTTCTATGTGCAGGCGCACCAAGCCCTGCCACGTAGTCCAGCCACAGTGTTTGCCATAATGGATGTCGGCGTCGTCGCGCTTGGTACTTTGGTCGGCGTGTTTGTCTTCAAAGAAAAGACCAGTACGTGGAATCGCATCGGCCTCGCCTTGGCGATTGTATCAATCATCTTGGTAGCCGCCGGAGCAAAATCATAAGAGGCGAATGCTTCTGGAAAAGACGCGAAACATTTACTGAAAACTCCCATTTTGTAACTTACAATGTTACATCCCCCTGAGGCATACTCAAGAAAGAGGCCCAAAAAACCTCGCGTATATTCTCAATAAGAGCGCTAAAAGCCTGAAAAGATTGATTAATCAATCTTTTCAATCTTTTACCCAACATTCACGTTCAATGCGAAAATGGAACCCCCAATTAATCGATCCTAAAAATTGATTGATGCCCAAAAAAGATTGATTTTTCGCCTGTTCCAGGGCATATTCAATTCTCAATAAGGGCACTCAACGCACGAACTCGCTTCTACGCTTGAGGCCAAACCAACTTGACAAAATAGAGAGATGACGACCTTCGCCCCACCATGAAACTGCTATAGTTCCCTCCCTTGCCAGATTTAGTGAACTCTCTCTGCCCTCAAACTTACGTGGCACCTAAAGGCGCCATTCCATGAGCTATTTCGTATCCGGCCTGTGGCATTTCGCAGCGGCGATGTCTTTCGCCGTTACCTTTGGCGCTTGGCAAGCTGGCAATCCCTTCTACTTCCTCAGTTCCCCAGCTTTCACCCTCGCCCTCATCGTCTCGTCTTCCGCTTTTTTTTGGGTGCCCGACCGTTGGGCGAAACGAGGTTTGTGGAAATTTCTCCACTATCCTTTGCCCGACTGGGACGTGTTGTTTCTTGGCCCCGCGTCCCATCGAAACTGGCTCACCCACTCGCCATTGCTGCCCGCGCTTCTTCTGGGAGCGCTGTGGAAATGGCCCCAATTAGCCTCTCCAACCTTCTATCAATTGGCTTTGGGGGCAGCAATTGGCACCGGAAGCCACCTTTTTTGGGATTGTGTCGGCTCTAAGCGTCACTCAATCGTCATGGTTCCATATTGGTGGACTTTACGCGAAGCACCCTCACGGGTGTACCTTCTATTGGGCGCCACACTGTGTTTAACCCTTGGAGGCACCCTCTGTGGAGTTTTCGAAACGGGCACGCCAAGCGCTACGATTAAGTGGCAGCCCATAGTCGCGTTTGCGCGGCGCGCGCTAGAAGGGCTATAATTTTCGGGCCTTTTCCTGCCCTGTTCGTCACAGAGTTGCATTCCCAGCGCATAGCGCTGTTTTCTGATGAAACGTCGTCCTGTTCAATACCTTGGACTTTTCCTGCTTGTTTTGGCCAGCCTCGGAGTGATTTTCTTTCCGATTGGCGCCGCGCCTCAAGGCAGCACGCTCCAGGTGCCCGTAGTGGCCCCCAAAGCGTTTTCCCAGCTTGTAGCTAAAGGGAAAACGCCTACTGCCGAAGCCGATGATGCTTTTGTCAAAGCCTTCAAAGGCCAGATTTTGCCCGGTGCTCTTACCATTGATGAAGATGGTAAGTCGGGAACTATCACCGACACCGCTCCCGGCGATACCCGCGAAGCGGTTCAGGCCCGCGCTGACAAAATTGTCGCGGCTCTGGGAACCAAATTCAAAGGCGTCCAACTCGCCCCATCGTGGCAACAGACCATCTCTGGACTGAGCGAGAAACCCTTGTTTTCGCTCGGCTCCTATGCCGTCTACCCGCCACGCCAGCGCGATGGTCACACCGTCCCTGCCGTCAAGCTCGGTCTCGACTTGCAGGGCGGCGTCAACCTCGTGTTGCAAATCCGCCGCGCCTCATTCCCCTATCGTCTGCCCGCAGCTCCCAAAGATGCCGCCGCTCGCGAAGAAATTCTCGGCAAAATCCGCGCGGGACTCACAGCCTCCGATGCCTCATTGGGATTGCGTGGCACAGACGCCGTTTTTGCCACCACTAAAGGCAGCGAAAACCAGTTCGAGGTTCGCACTCAAGCCAAAGACAAAGCGCAATTCGACCAGCAAAAAGCCGCGCTCGATACGATGGTCAAGACAGCGCTCAGCGGCGCTGCCACACCGGGCCGCGCCCAATTCTACGATACCCAAAGCACCGGCCAAAAGCTCGGCTTTGGTGGCAGCGACTATTCCGGCCAGTTACTCAGCCGCACTGTCGAAATCTTACGTTCGCGCGTTGACAAACTCGGCGTCAGCGAACCTCTGATTCAAGCTCAGCCACCCGACCGTGTCACAGTTCAGCTTCCCGGCGTCAACGATCCACAGAAAGCTGTTCAGGTTGTCGGTCAAACCGCGCAAATGCGCATCGTGCTTTTGCCGCAAGGCTTGCAAGCCCAACCCGATCCGAGCGATTCTAATAACACGCTCTTCCTCGATTCCAAGGGCAACCTCGTACCAAGCGCACAGGCTCTCGAACTTTGCGAAGCCGAAACAGGCCGTACTCTACAGAAACTGGGACTCTCCAAAGATGGCGCTCCCCAGCCGATTGTGTCGGGTCAGGATGTAAAACCAACGACGACAGCGGGCTTTGCCGAAGGTAGCAACCCCGCGATCTTCTTCGAGTTACAGGGCGAAGGCAGCCAAAAATTTGCCGCCGTGACGCGCGACGTTGCGGGCAAAGGCCGTCAAATCCCCATCTTCTTGGACGACAAGTGCATCTCGGCGCCTAACGTTCAAAGCGCCATCACAGGCGGAAGCGGTCAAATTTCAGGCGGCTTCAAAACCGTCGAAGAAGCACGTTCTTTCGCGTTGCTCCTTAACTCTGGTGCCCTACCCGCCCCCATCGACGTGGTCGAAAACCGCACCGTATCGGCAACTCTGGGCAACGACTCGCTCATAAAATCGGTGAACGCAGGTCTCATCGGTATGGCTGTGGTTGCCGTCTTCATGATCGCCTTCTATCGCCTCCCTGGCGTGTTGGCGAACTGCGCGTTGGCGGTCTACATGGTTCTCAACCTGGCTGCCTTCGTCCTTCTCGGTGCTACGCTCACACTCCCTGGTATCGCCGGTTTGTTGCTTGCTCTAGCCATCTCTCTAGATACCAACATTCTCGTGTTCGAGCGACTCAAAGAGGAAATGGTCATCCAGCCCACGTTTGCCGCCGCGCTGCGCGCTGCGTTCGACCGTGCATGGACGGCCATTTTGGACTCGCACATCACCACGCTCATCGCCTCAACCGTGTTGTTCTACTTTGGAACAGGCCCGGTCAAAGGCTTTGCGCTCACACTTGCTGTTGGCGTTGTGATCTCCTTGTTCACAGCTATTTCCGTCACCAGACTATTCATGTGGAGCATCGCCAGCATAGGCGAAAAAAATCGCAACCTCATGGCGGGCAAGTTGCCCGCAGCACACACGACCGCACCGACCACAAGCAAAGGTTCGCGCGCCTAACTCTTTCGGGCTAGTGGCCGGAAACCACTAGCCCTTACTCCTATGGATTTTCGCGAAAAAAAAATCGACTTAGTGGGCAAAATGTGGCTATGGTTCGGTATCTCCATCGCCGTCATGGTCATTGGCCTAATAGGTTGGCTCATCCCACCGATGGGTCTTAACTATGGTATCGACTTCAAAGGTGGCTCACAGTTCACCTACCGCATCCCCACAGCGCTTCGAGGCGACTTAGCCAACGAACAGGGACAAGCGAACTTACTCTCCAAAGTCAACAAAGGCATGGAAGAAGGCGGCCTGGTTGGTACACGTGCCCAAATTGCTGGCGCAGCAGACATAATCATCAATGCCCCGGCTCTCACAGCCAGTGAAGCTCAAACACAAGAAGACATCGCTACTAAGGCTGTCTCGGCTGCTTTTGGCGTAAAAGCAACTCCTGAAGGCCGCCAACAGGTTGGTGCAGTTATTGGAGATGAACTCCGCGCCAACGCCATCAAAGGTGTTATTTTTGGTGTGTTGCTCATCGCCGCTTGGATTTACATCCGCTACAACTTTGCGGGCGACGGTTTGAAATATGCTGTAGCAGGCATCGTAGCACTTCTGCACGACGTTATTGTGCTCATCGGCCTCTTCGCGCTCATTGGTAAGTTCGATCAGCGTGTCGAAGTGGATGGTGCCTTCATCGCGGCCTTGCTGACTGTCGTTGGTTATTCCATCAACGACTCAGTAGTTATTTTCGACCGTATCCGCGAGAACCTACGCAACAGGCGCACCGAACCCTTCAACAAAATCGTTAACGACTCGTTGCTCGAAACCATGAGCCGTTCGATCAATACAGGTCTAACCGTATTGTTGATGTTGTTCGTGTTGTTGTTATTCGGCGGCGAAAGCATCTACAACTTCACGCTTGCCATGCTGTTGGGCATCGCCTCCGGTTTGTACTCGTCCATTTTCAATGCCTCAATGGTGTTGGTGCTATGGCATCAATTCGACGAAAAGAAAGCTGCTCAAGTAAGAGCCAATCGAACCAACGTTTCAGTGCGGGAAACCCCACGGCAAACGACCGTGAAACGCTCAAAATAAACTAAAAACCCGCACCGCAAGGTGCGGGTTTCGTGTGTGTCAGGATTTACACTAAAGTTCAATGCCTGTTTCGTCATCCCTTCTAACAATTTTAGTGGGTGTCCTCTTGGTCTGCGTCGTGGCTCAATGCTTCTTTCTCATTGGCATGAGCCGCCGCATGGCACGCCACTCGAAAATGTTGCGCCAGTTCTTTTCAGGGCCTCAGGGCGAGGACTTGGAAGGCTTGCTTTCACGTACTATCGAAAACGCGCAAACAGCCAGTGATACCGCCACTGCAATCAGCATCCAGATGAACGAATTCTTGGAGCGCTTCGATGGCTGCATTCAGCATTTCGCCCTCGTGCGCTACGATGCCTTTGAGGAAGTCACAGGCCAATTATCGTTTTCGCTCGCAATGCTCGATGGCCGTGATAACGGCGCCATCATTTCCACCATCTTTGGCCGCACCAACTCGCGTTGCTTCGGTAAGATGATTGTCGGTGGTCGTCCCGAACAACCTCTCACCGATGAGGAACAGCAAGCCCTGCTGCAAGCTCTCGAATCAAAGGCCAAGGTCAGCCTCAGAAACCAGAGCAACGATCTCGATAAAAAAAACGTAGTGATTCTTCCAACAGCGCAACGAACTGAATTTATGGGAGTAGGCCGCGAGTGAAAGTTCTCCTGCGACGACTGCCCAACGGCGAGGGCCTCGAACTCCCCTCTTATCAAACCCAAGGTTCAGCAGGTATGGACGTAAGAGCCGCCAGCGAACACGAACTGCTGCCTGGCCAAACCGCTTTAGTAGCCACAGGATTCGCTCTCGAACTCCCAGATGGACTGGAAGCCCAAATACGTCCTCGTTCGGGTTTAGCTCTCAAACACGGCCTAACCCTGCTCAACTCACCTGGAACAATCGACCCCGACTTCCGGGGCGAGATTCACGTAATCTTGACTAACCTCGGCTCTGAACCCTTCAATGTCAAACGTGGCGAGCGCATAGCACAAATCGTTTTCGCCCGTTTCGAACGCGTCGAACTGAACGAACAAGACCAACTGAGCGAAAGTGCGCGCGGTTCTGGCGGCTTCGGCTCGACAGGAAGATAGAAAACTCTGTTAAAATAAATTGTGGAGCGATGGCCGAGTGGTTTAAGGCGGCGGTCTTGAAAACCGTTGAAGGGAAACTTTCCGGGGGTTCGAATCCCTCTCGCTCCGCTTTAAAAACAAAAAAATGGGCTGACTCAACTGAGTCGGCCCATTTTTTTGTTCTTCTACTCTCAATAACCGGGAGTAGGATTGGCTGCGGAGTTAGTTGTCTCCGTATCAACAGGCGCCGCAGTAGCCTCTGGAGCCACCGTTTCGCTGGCCGAACCAGTTTCTGGCGCAGGTGCCGTCGTTGGCACAACGTTATTCACCGTCACATTGGTCGTGTCACCCGATGCAGGCGCCGCGCTAGATTTGCCCGATGAAACCGGAGGCGCAATAACACGAGTGTTAGTCGTGGTAGTGTTGCGCGTAACCGTAGTTTTGGTTCCAGGAACAGGCACAAGTACGGTTGTTGGTGGCGTAGTTATGACAACCGCAGGGCCTGGTGCGGAGGTAGCTTGCACAATAACCGTCCTGTCTCGTCCCTGAACGACTGTAGTACTAGGTTCGGTCGCAGGCTGGCGTGTCGCAAAATATGCGAGAGCTGCGCCCCCCACGACAACGAGTGATACCAAACCGATAATAAGCGCCGAATTGCTCTGACGCCGAGCTTCTGGATCGTAAGCCATAAAAATAAACTCCTTGAAGTGGAAATCACACCTATTGACACAATTTATTTAAAACTGTTCAAAGAAATGTTGTGTTCCGTACTTTTTGAGTCATCCGGCGTATATGGCAGAATGGATGCCACACTGTAACCACAACCTTTATGAAAGGCATCATCCTCGCCGGTGGTTCTGGCACACGACTCCATCCGCTAACGCTCGCTTTGTCGAAACAACTGCTTCCCGTTTACGACAAACCGATGATCTATTACCCACTTTCGACCTTAATGTTAGCCGGATTGCGCGAAATCCTGATCATTTCTACCCCACATGATCTACCTCATTTTCGCGAGCTTCTCGGTGATGGCTCGAATTGGGGTATTTCCCTGGAATATGCCGAACAACCCTCACCCGATGGTTTAGCTCAGGCATTTCTGATTGGCGAGAAATTTTTGAACGGCGATTCAGCCTGTCTTATCCTCGGCGATAACATATTCTATGCACAGGGATTAAGTGAATCACTTCAAAGCGCAGCCCAAATTAAACAGGGCGCACAAGTTTTCGGCTATCAAGTCGCCGATCCCGAACGCTACGGGGTTATCGAGTGGGATAAAAGCGGGCGCGTTTTGAGCATTGAGGAAAAGCCCACACAGCCCAAATCCCATTTTGCCGTCGTCGGTCTTTATTTTTATGACAGTGATGTCGTAGAAATAGCCAAAAACGTCCGCCCCTCATGGCGTGGCGAACTCGAAATCACCGAGGTCAACAACACGTACCTCAAACGCGGCGATTTATACGCACAAAAACTCAGTCGTGGAGCAGCATGGCTTGATACCGGGACACACGACTCGCTTCTTGAAGCCGGAAATTTCATCGCCACCATCGAAAAAAGACAGGGACTAAAAATTGCCTGCCTCGAAGAAATTGCCTACCAGATGGATTTCATCGACGCCGATGCAGTGTTACGCGCCGCCAAAAGATTCGAGAAGACCGAATATGGCCGTTACCTGAATCGTATGGTTAGCAACGACGGCCACTAAAACAAAAAAAGCCTCGCTCATGAAAATGAGCGAGGCTTTTAGGTCTGTGTGCTTAGACGGTGGTCGTTCCACGACCAGAAAGTAACTTGACGACTCCAATCAGGATGCAAGCGCCAATGACGCCAACGATAATCTGAACGAAGTTGAAACCCGGAGCTCCAAAACCTTGGCCACCCGATAGGATAAAGCCTCCGATAGCGGAACCAACGATACCAGCGATGATGTTAGCCAAAGCGCCCATTCTAGCGTTCGTACCCATAATCATGGATGCAATCCAACCGATAAGCGCACCTGCGAGGATAGTGATGATCAAGCTCATGTGTGTTTCTCCTTGAATGCTCCCCTGAGCCTTTTCTTGTACTCCCATCATAAAGCACATACCGTGCCAATCTTCTTTGGGAAAACCCTTACAATGACTAAAATCGAAGCTGAAGATTTTTCTAGCAAATGGATGGGGGCTTGGAACTCTCACGATCTCGAAGCCATCCTTGACCACTATGCGGAAGACATCGAATTCTCCTCACCTTTCGCAACCCGAATAATGGGTACCGCGCTCATATCTGGGATCGAAGCGCTGGAAGAGTATTTTTCTCGCGCTCTCGAACGATTTCCAGATTTACATTTTTCCCACATGAATGTCTTCAGCGGCGCACAAAGTGTGGTGCTGTGCTACCGCAGCGTGGATGGACTTGATGCTGTGGAAACAATGGTTTTTAACGATTGTGGGTTAGTGCATCGTGTGTGGGCACACTATCGCGAAACGCCAGACAATGCCCCAATAGGTTAAACCCTTCGGGCCAAAATTATGAGCATCAAAATTGGAGTCATCGAAGGCGACGGCGTTGGGCCGGAGGTTGTGTCTTGGGGCGTATCGGTATTAGAAGCCGTATCGCGCGGTTCGGGCTTAGAATTTGATTTCGTGAAAGCCCCTGTGGGTGGTAGCACTTATATCGAAATGGGCCAAGTTCTGCCGGAAGAATCCCTTACGACCTTGCGCAGTTGTGCAGCTGTTCTCAAAGGTCCAATGGGACGCCCCGACATCGAAGCGGGCATTGTCGAGCGCGATGGTATTCTGGCGCTTCGCCAAATCTTCGAACAGTACGTCAACATCCGTCCAGTCAAGCTGTTCCGTGGTCTGGAAGCCGCCTCACCGCTCAAAGACGCCCTCTTAGAGCGCGGGGTCGATTTCGTTATCATCCGCGAAAACTCCGAGGGTCTTTACTCTCGCATGGGCGGCATCACGGCCAACACCGCGACAGACATCAACCTGTTTACCGAGCGCGGCACACGTCGTATCTTGGAGTTCGCATTTGACATTGCTAAAAAGCGCGGCAAAAAATTAATCTCTGTCGATAAGGCCAACGTTCTCTCAGGTTCTCTCTATTGGCGCCGCATGTTCGAAGCGATGGCGAAATCGCACCCAGAAATCACCTGTTCCTCGCAACTGGTCGATTCTTTCTGCATTCTCGTCTTGCAAGACCCTTCGCCTCGCAAATGGGATGTCGTCGTCACCGACAACATGTTTGGCGACATCATCTCCGATGAGGCCGCTGCCATCGTGGGTTCACTCGGCATGAGTCCCAGTGCCAACTTCAACCCAGGCGGCATTTCGATGTACGAACCAGTGCATGGAAGCGCCCCCGATATTGCCGGACAAGGCATAGCCAATCCGCTCGCAACTATTCTGGCAACAGCCATGATGATGCGCTATACCTTTGAGCGCGAAGATCTCGCAATCAAAATCGAAAAGGCCGTTCAGAAAGCACTCGACGAAGGTTTCCGTACTAGGGACATCTGCGCGGGTGAACCCCATTGCACAACTGATGAAATGGGCGAAGCAGTTTTAAAGTATCTGAACTAAATTTAAGAACACTATCATAAGACGACGCCGCAACCAGCGTCGTCTTTTGTGTTCTATTAATGTGCAGTTGTCAAGAATTCTTCGTCTGATAAGGATCACTCCTTTTCATTTTTTTCGAGATACTTACACTTGGACCGTTTACTGGGATTCATGATTCAACTTTCCCGCTTCCTACGCGCACTGTCTCCTATGTGCGCCGCTTTAGCAGTCGGAGCCGCAACATTGGGTTCCGGTCACCCTGCCCTCGCAAAAACACCGTTTTTTGGCGAGGCTTCTTCATCGCACAAATCCTTGCCTGATCAATCACGTGATGCCTTTGTCCGTGTTGGCTTGGCAGCGACTCCAATCGACTCAACGACCAACACCTCTCCAACCACAGTTGGAGGGTTCTCAAACCTACTAGGATCCACCACGCCCAAAGCAAGTGGTTGGCGTTTGACACAGGCGACAAACGCCGTGTTTTCCTTTCAGACCAATCCCGTATCAGTAAGTGAGACAGCCCGTTCCGTCACCCTTACAGTAACCCGTTCTGGTAACACAACGGGGACATCAACGGTCAACTACACAACAAGTAACGGCCAGGCAACTGAGCCTGCGGACTATACGAAGGTTGGTAGCTTTTTAACCTTCACTCCAGGTCAAACATCGAAGTCCATTACGATTCCTATCATTGATGATAATATTGTGGAAGGACCAGAGGACTTCTTCGTTACTTTATCTTCTCCTCCAGGCACAACAAACCAGACTTTTTCTAATAGCCCTGCTAGAGTTGTTATCACCGATAATGACTCAGAAATCCAACTCAATGCCCCCACAGTCAACATAGATGAAGCTGCTGGCAACGTACTGGTAACAGTAGTACGAAAAGGCATAGAGGGATCTTCACGCGTTGACTATAAAGTTGACAATGGGACCGCAACCAATGGTCAGGATTACACATCAGCGGCAACAGGCCAAATCACTTTCCCAATTGGCGTGGACTCGGTAGATATCCGAATTCCAATTACCAACGACAGGATTGTCGAGGGCGATGAGGATTTCACTGTTACTCTAACAGGTGCTTCTACAGTCACAGGAACAGGCACCACCGTTTTAGGACTAAATACTGTCACTAAAGTCATTATCCAAGATAATGACTCCACCACTGTTGGTCTTACTTCGGCAACATATCAAGTAAACGAAGGAACTCCTACCTTTGTCATTCCAGTCACTCGGCCTAACACACAAACAAACGATGTCTCGCGTGAAATCACAGTCGATTACGAGATCACAAATGGCTCTGCAGTCGCCCCACAGGATTATGCCCCTACAGCTGGCATGACCGGCACATTGACATTTGCCGCAAATGTGCAGACACAGAACATCGAGATCCCCATCCTGGCCGACACTCTTGCCGAAGCTACGGAGACTTTTACAGTCACGCTGTCTAACCCTCTATTTACCAACCCACCAACTCCAAACGCCGAAATCACAATTGCTCCTTTTGGGACAACTACGGTTTCGATTATCGACACGAACTCTCAGGTCAATTTCACCACAGCTACATATACAGTAGCAGAATCTGTCGGCACGCTTTTGGTGCCCGTTACACGTAGATTAAACACTGGTGTTGCCGCCACGGTTGATTACGCGACGTCAAATATCACAGCAATTGGAGGACAGGACTACACAATTACAACTGGAACACTGACTTTTGCCGCTGGCGAAACAACAAAGAACATTCCAGTTCCCATCATCAACGATCCATCGGATGAAGACGCTGAAAGCTTCAGGATTACGCTATCCAATCCAAGCCCTTCCACAGCAATAGGCCCGACTTCAGTAACAACAATCACCATTACCGACGATGATGACATCCCCACCATCACGGTTGATGATGTACAAAAAATTGAAGGGGACTTTGGCCAAAGCAACTTGGCCTTCACTGTTACTCTTAGCGCACCATCGGGGAGAACACTCTCACTGAGATATGCGACTTCTGATGGAAGTGCAACTGTAGCAGACAACGATTACATTTCTACTTCAAGCACCCTCACTATCCCTGTAGACCCTGTCACGGGAGTCAGTAAAGACGATGGTATCGGTGCCAACAAGCGAGTCATCAATGTTCCCATCGTTGGCGACACCAAGTTTGAAGGCGATGAAGCGTTCATCCTGACGCTATCAAATGCAACCAACTCTACCCTCATAACGAGGAAAGCCACAGGCACCATCGTGAACGACGATGCAGCACCAGCCAGCGCCTTCAACTTCTCTCCTGTCCAACCTTCCGTTACAGAAAGCGCAGGCCAAGCAACACTGACCATCACACGTACTGGTGATACAACGTATGCAGCTTCTGTCACAGTCAAAACTGCTAACGAAACTGCCATTGCAGGTGCCGACTATACTGCCGTTTCGACAGTAGTTTCATTCCCTGCAAACGTAACAAGTCGAACTGTGCCCGTGTCCATCTTCAATGATTCGGTCAATGAGGCAGACGAAACCTTCACTGCAACTCTCTCTGCACCAACAACAGCAATAGGTGTAGTAACGTTGGGCGCGAACCCAGTAGCGACCGTCACAATCTTGGATGATGATGCAGACCCCACGCTGACTCTCAGCCCAGCAAGTGTTCGCGAAGGCGATAGCGGCACAGTAGACCTTACTTTTGTGGCTACTATCCCCGATAACCAATCTTCGGAACAGACGCTCACCGTTCAATATGCAACAGTCGATGGAACTGCGACAATCGCAGATAACGACTATATCGCTACCTCTGGCACTCTGTCCTTCGCCCCAGGTGATCACAGCAAAACGATTACTGTAAAGGTGATTGGCGATACAACGATTGAACCCAATGAAACTCTTTCACTCGTTCTTACCAATCCACAGAACCTGACGCTTAGCAATACAACTGCTACAGGCACCATCATCAACGATGATACGCCACCAACATTCAGCAACTTGGCCTTTACGGAACTCACCAAATCAGTGAGCGAGGCAGCAGGTTCGGTAACATTGACTGTTCGCCGCACAACAGGTACAGATCGCGTAGCCACGATCAACTATGCTACGGTTAATGGCACTGCGACTGCAGGTGCTGACTTCACCGCAACTTCAGGTACGCTCACTTTTGCTATAGGACAAACGACAGCAAACATTGTAGTTCCTATTATCAACGATACCTTGCAAGAACTCGGAGGCCCAGAGAATTTCAAGGTTAAGCTGTCCAATGTTGGCGGCAATGGCGTCCTACCAACACAGGACACTGCAACGATCTCCATTGTTGACAATGAAGGTGCACCGACCCTGTCAGTTGCAAATACAGATGTCCTCGAAGGCAACTCTGGCATAACCTCGATGATCTTCACTGTGTCTTTGTTCCCACAATCACAAAGCACCGTGAAAGTCCAAATAGCGACAACAACGACTGGCACAGCCATTAGTTCGGGACGTGGACAGGATTATCGCCCAGGAAGCGCTCTGCTGACGTTCACTCCTGGTCAAGCAACGAAAACCTTTACAGTCTCTGTAATTGGCGATACTATCGTTGAACCAGATGAGACAGTGAATGTTCTGTTATCCGCTCCTCAAGGGGCACCTCTTGCCAACAGTGGTAAGACAGCAGTTGGAACTATCATCAACGATGATGAACCCGGCGGCGGCGGTACGATTACGTTCCTTTCAGCATCGTATTCGGTTAACGAAGACGTGATGGACAACACCATCAGCCCAGCAAACTCGGCGAAGATTACTTTGGGCCGCTCAGGCAAAATTGACCAAATCAATCAGCAGAGTGCAACGGTACGCTTTACGACGGGAACTGGCACAGCGACTTCCGGCAAGGATTATCGTGCTGTCAACACGGTTGTCACCTTCCCTGCTGGCGAGACGACAGTAACAGTCCTCGTTCCAATTATTGACGACGCAACCTACGAGAGCGATGAAACACTTTCGCTGTCGATTTCAGAACCCAGCAACAACGCAATTCTGGGATCGATCACAACAGCAAACCTGACAATTGCCGATGACGATCCCAAATCGTCGGTCCCTCGTTTGGAAGCCCTTACTCCCAATGCTCTGGTTGGTTCGCCTTTCACGGTGAGTTCTTCCTACTCAAGCGACTTGGGAATCAACGACCTCTCACCGGTCATCATTCAGTTCGGCGGCAATATAAATGGCAACGGTTTCCGTGCCATTTACTATCCCGCAACGAACCTTCTGTCTATCAATCCAGGTACGGGACAACAGGTTCGCCCAGGAACCCGCACTGTATTGACAAACCAATTTGGTTCGCTTGATGTCAGCAAAACCACTGTTCAACGCAGCGGCAATACCCTGACTGTGTCTTGGAACATCAGCCTCACCTCGAAGACTGCTCAATATGTCTACATGGGAGCAACCAGCACGAGCGGAGAGAATGTATTCGTAAAACGTGGCACATGGCAACCAGCTGCAGCCGCAACACGTAGCTCCACATCGGGTTCGTAATTACCTTCAAAGCAAAAAGCCGCCCCCTAATTTAATAAGGGGGCGGCTTTTTGCTTTATGTATCACTCTTGTATGTAGCAAGCTGGTTGGAATTGGCCTCCAGAACAACCTTCCAAGTTGCCTACTTAGCCAAAAC
Organism: bacterium; assembly: GCA_004172935.1. Taxonomy (GTDB): domain Bacteria; phylum Armatimonadota; class Abditibacteriia; order Abditibacteriales; family Abditibacteriaceae; genus Abditibacterium. The sequence continues at coordinate 70,953 of SDZD01000016.1, forward strand.
AGAGTTGAGTGGCGAGTGGCGCCTTTGGCATATCTACTAACAATTTAGGCTTCGGCTTTCAAAGTCCAGCCATCCTTGAGCCAGCCCGAAGACGAATATCAGCGAACCAAATGCTCAATCATGTCTGCCGTCGCTTCGGTCGCGCTCAGAGGCAATTCACTACCTAACGCACGGCGGACAACTTCATAATCAGCTTTCATTTTCGCTTTCTGTTCTGTAGATTCGAGTAGAGATGTTAGCTGAGCAGCAATGCGTGGCGCACGGCAGTTTTCGCCGAGCAGTTCGGGCACCGCTTCGCGACCAAGGATAATGTTGGGCATTGCCACGAAAGGAATCTTGCGGCGTAAGCCTGTCAGTGCAACTTGAAGATGAAGCAGTTTGGGTAACTCGTAAACCACGATCTGCGGCAAGCCAAGAGCGGCAGCTTCCAAAGTTGACGTACCCGATTTAATCAGCCCTACATCTGCAGCACGTAAAAGTTCCAACGTGCGCCCTTCAATAGGGTCTTCCACTAAATTTCTGACTGACCCTATATAACGCCCGATTTTCGCTGCCCCACCGGGAGGGGTTGCAAAAACAAAGCGAAGGCGATGTGATGTGTTCTGCTTGGAAAGCAGCGAAATCGCGCCACATAGATGCGGCACGATACATTTCAACTCCATATCACGCGAACCAGCCAGCAATGCGACCACGACATCATCAGAAGCGAATCCGAACTGCGCCCGCAATGCGTCGCGTTCAGGGAGATTGGAAATTTTTTCGAGAATAGGGTGCCCAACCCACTGTACATTAGCCCCAACCCGCGTAAGTTTTTCGGCAGACCACTCGAATGGTGTAGCTATGGCATCGCATAAAGGAGCGATAGAGGTTCCTGCGTCGCCTTCCTTCTGCCATGACCGTGGAGGGAAGTAGTAGAGTGTGGGAATACCATTTTGCTTTAGCTCAGGTAAAATACGAGTGTTAAAGCCCCCCCAGTCGCACAAAATGGCGAGGTCCGGCTTATGCGACTGCATCCATTGACGCATTTGGTTTCTCAGGCGCCACGAGCGCGGCACCATCGCCAAAGCCGATGCAAAACCAATTACCCCCAATCCCTGTGTCGACCCCAGAATTTGTGCGCCGGCTTCTTCGCAACGTGGCCCCGCCAAGGCGACGATATTCCAGTCAGGATGACACCGCTTGAGTTCTCGGACTAAGACGGCGCAGTGTTCGTCGCCCGACGCATCGCCAACGGACAAAAACAGAGTTCGCATCACAGGAGATCAATAACCGCTCAAAACAACGGGCCACAAACTGGGCCTCAGAAATCACTGCCATTCAGAGAGAATGGCATGACCCGCCAAGGTTAGTTTGCAGCCCGTATTTGAGTAACGACTATTTACAGTGGGCTTTCATCCTGACGCCCCAATCGTCCTTCGCGCACGCGCTCGATGAACGAAGTCAGGTATTGAAGAGGTTCACTTGTAGGAACCTCGGCCTGAATACGCTCTAGCGCCTGAGAGGTGTTTAAATCAGAACGATAGAGCAGTTTGAAGGCGGCGCTAATCTGCGTGCGCTCTTCGCTGGTGATGCCGTTGCGACGCATACCGCGAGTATTCAAGCCGCGAATGGGGGCTGGACGACCATCGGCCATACAGAATGGCGGCACGTCCTGAACGACCTTAGAAAGCCCGCCAATCATCGCCATTTTGCCGATATGTACGAACTGGTGGATTCCTACAAATCCGCCAATAACACAGCGATCTTCGATGGTCACGTGGCCCGAAATACCCGTCGAGTTGGAGATCATGTTGTTATCGCCAACCACGCAGTTGTGGCCAAGATGAACATAGGCCATAAACATATTGTTGTGGCCTATGATTGTGGCTTCGCCTTCTCCTGTCGCGCGGTGGATGGTCACCATCTCACGGAAGATGTTATTGTCGCCAATGATGACTCTGGTGTATTCGCCTTTATATTTGGCGTCCTGAGGCTCATGCCCGATAACGCAGTGAGGGAATACACGGCAATTACGGCCAATCTGTGTGCCGCGCTTCAATATGACATGGCTTTCCAGTGTCGTATTTTCGCCAAGGCGGACTCCCTCTTCGATAATACAAAATGGACCGACTTTGACACCGGGTGACAATTCTGCCTTCGGGTCAACAATTGCCGTCGGATGAACTTCGGGCTTCGCGGCACTGGCCTTTACAGCCCCATTAGCACTTACGGGGGCAACAATTGGCTTCGGCGTAGCGACTGGTGAACCATTCTGAGCGGTGTCGATGGCCGTCGTACCAGCCGACTTAATGATCGTCTGCGCTTGCGAATCGGTCGTGGTGAAGAAGGTGTATTCGCCCTCTACGACAATTTCCCCGTCAACACGTCCGACTACGGTTGCCTTACAATAGGGGCCGCGCAGGGTATCTAACGTCGCTTCGGTAACGACGGTGTCACCGGGGCGCACAGGTTTTTTCCAACGCGCTTTTTCAACTGCCGCAAAATACGACAGCGCTCCGGGCGTGTTGCGTGTCACCAGAATGAGGATGCCCGCGACCTGAGCCATCGACTCAAGGATGAGAACACCAGGCATGACAGGATGGCCAGGAAAATGGCCCTGAAAGAACTCTTCCGTCGCCGTCACGTTCTTGGTTCCGACAACACGGTGGCCGGGTTCAAGTTCGAGGATTTTATCGACCAGCAACATCGGGTAGCGATGCGGCAATATTTTGGTGATTTCGTCCCATCCCATTGGCATTGGCGGCAATGGAAATGGGTTTTTCGCCATCATGATGCGGGGGTTGTGCGGTGAACGAACTTGAGGATTCAGCGATACAGCGGCAGATTCGGACATAAACAGATGTTAAGTAATTTAACAAGTGAACCACCTTTTGCGTGAATTGCCACGAAAAGTGCCACGTGAGAGCTTCGATTTCAGTAAATTTCAGGATGTACTTTTGAGTAATAATCGGCGAAAAAGGGCAAACATCATGGCTAAAAAATATTCTGTGTGGCTTGTTGCGGCGGGGCTTGTGGCATGTTCTTCGTTTGGATTCAACATCGTCTCCAGCAGGGCACAGGAACCAGCGAAAGACGGCACGTTGCAAAACGTGGTGTACAGCAAAATAGGCGAACAAGAATTAGCCTTCGATGCCTATGGCGTGGAGCCGAACAAGAAAAAACCGGCAATCATCTTCTTGCATGGAGGGGGATGGGTAGGAGGTTCGCGCAAGGATATGACGACGCCCGCCAGCTTTTTCGCTCAGAAAGGCTATGTTTGCTTCCCCGTCACTTACCGTTTTGTCAAAGGAGACGAGAATCGTTATCCGGCCCAAATAGACGACGTACAGCGCGCGGTGCGTTGGATACGCGCCCATGCCACAGGATATGGCGTGAATCCCGATAAAATCGGTGTATTAGGGGCTTCGGCGGGGGCACACCTCGCAGCGCTACTGGGTACAACCGACACGCTACATAATACCCCCGCCGAATTGGCAACTTATTCGAGCCGCGTGCAATGCGTGGTGGATTTGTATGGGCCGACTGATTTCACCGCGTTTCCTAAAGCTCCCGTGCTTGATGCAACTCAGCGAACCCAGGGTATGCAATTGGTAGAGGGATTTCTGGGACCATTGCCCGAAAATGCCGCCAACTATAGCGAAGCCTCACCGATCACTCATATCGACAAGAAGAGCGCGCCGTTTCTCATCTTTCATGGTGGCAAAGACGCACTGGTACCCGTGTCGCAATCGGAAATAATGGATGAAGCGCTTCGCAAGGTTGGCATCGAATCCAAGTTAATTGTGTTCCCGAATGCGGGTCATGGTTATGGTGAACCCGAACTGCTGGTTCAAACCGTCAATAACTCGCTCGAATTTTTCGACCGCCACCTGAAGAATTAACTCTGAGTGACGGCAGCGAAGGCTCGTCTCCATGCCACGATACGAGACAGTGCCTCGGCGACGCGCGCGGGTTCAAGTCGTCCATCGCTCAGCGCTTTCTCGACAGCGTCGCGGGCCTCAATGGCTTTTTGCGACGAGTGACAGAACAGCAAAAAGTCGCAGCCAGCATTTAGTGCGCGAACCGCAATCGCGCCGGGGCTGATGGTTTCGAGCGCACCCATTTCCAGATCATCGGAAACGATGAGTCCATCAAAACCTAACTCTTCCCTCAACACACCCGAAATCAGGGGATGCGACAAGCTCGCTGGTGCCCCGCTGGGGTCGATTTCTGGAACGGCGATGTGTGCAACCATAATGGCGCTTACTCCGGCCTGTATCGAGGCGCGGAAGGGCTTTAAATGAGGTTCTAACTCGTCGCGCTGCCCAAAGAATGTCGGCATACCGAAATGCGAGTCGACTCCAACTCCGCCGTGCCCCGGAAAATGCTTGGCACACGCCCCTACCCTCGATTCGCCTTGTAAGCCCTCGATGTAGGCAGCGGCAAATTGACCCGCCTCGTCAAAATTGGTGGAAAATGCGCGCTTTCCAATGACGGTGTCGCCCTGATGGGTGGGCACATCACAAACCGGAGCGAAATTGAGGTTGAGTCCGGCGCCCTTAAATTCCTTTGCGACCCGCTCGGCAACCTGACGCACATTATCGACTCCCAAACTCGCAACATCACGTGCTGGTGGTAACACCTCGAAGCCTTCCTTAAGGCGCTGAACACGCCCGCCTTCATGGTCGGAGGCAATGATGATATTTTCGACGGCCTCAGCTAATTGCCGGCTCAATTGTGCGATTTCATCGAAAGGGCGCGCATTGCGTCCCATCAAGATCACGCCGCCCGGCTTAAATTCACGCACGAAACTCAGATCATTATCGGCAGGCAAACCCACCATAAAAAGCTGCGACAGATTCATTAGGTCAGCCAAGTTTGAGGGTTTTCAGGGGTCGCGCTATAAGGCATGGCATGTGTTTAGAAATTTACCAACCAACTTCCCATCTGTGCGGGGAGAAGGAGAGAACATCACTGTGTGCTACCCGCGCTCACGCTAAGCGCCCATTATGATTCGGGAACCCCGCTTGAAAGCGGGTTTTCTTTGTTTTTAGCCTCTTGTCTCAAAGCCCAGCAGGACAAAATTCTTGTCCTGCCATTGCCATTCATCGAGCGGGGCTAAGCCTAATTTATTGACGTGGGCATTCATGGAGCGCCCGTTGGCGGCATTAATCCATGTTGTTCCGACTGCAAAATCGTCGCGCATAGCGACTTTCACGGCATCGAAGAGAAGAGGTAGGACACCCTGCCCGCGATAATCGCGCGCCACACATACGGGGCCGTATTGGAAAGTATCATCAACCTCGACGGGCTGGCCTTTCCACTGGATGGGAAAACGCGCGATGGCGATTTCGAAGGCAGGCCAGCGGGCGCAGAAGCGCCAGCTGCCAGTGAAGACGTAACCTGCCATAGCTCCGGTGGCTTCATCACGAGCAATGTAGAAACGGTTGGAAAATTCTAATTCCTCTAGCAATTCAAGAGAGAAGGGGGTTGAAACGAAGCCCTCGCCACGGTCTTCGACGGCCACGTTGTCAATGTAGTTATCGTTTTGCAATGCCAGAATGTCGGCAAAATCGGCTTCGGTGGCAGGACGGACGGAAACAGCCATGAGACTAGTTTGCGTTGAACGTTGACCTAAAATTCTCCAACGTTGGTCATTCCCTGCACACTATTGCCCTTAATGCACAACCTCAAACGGCTGTGGCCCTATGTGAGCGCCCAGCGTGGCGCGCTTTTGCTGGGCATCTTGTGTGCGGCTTTATCGGGCCTCTTCAATGGATTATTCCTGTGGCTGTCCAAAGAAGTGCTGTCGCCCGTCGTCGATAATCAGGCTCAAGTTCAGGGAGCTGCCGCACGGCAATCTCGACTCGATGTGATGGTGTTCATCATTCTGGTAGTCGCGGTTGGGCGTCTTGCTGCCGACGCGGGCAAAATTTACATTCTCCAACGCACCGGTCAGCGTATTTTGGCGCGACTGCGTGAAGCGCTGTTCGGACACCTTTCGACACTATCCATCAACTTCTTTGAGCGTAAGCGCACCGGAGAAGTGATGAGCCGCCTCACGAACGATATTGGCGCTTTGCAGACGGTTCTGACGACTGCTGTGGTGTCGTTTGTGGCCGCTCCTATTGACCTGGCAATTTCGCTAGGCCTAATGCTGTACTGGAACTGGCGCCTTACGCTGTTTGTCATCGTGTTGTTGCCTCCCATCGCGTTCGCCATCACACGTGCGGGCAAGAAGATCAAAGAGGCGGTCAAAGACCTCACGGACAAGAACGCCCAACTTACCGACTACTTACAGGAAAAAATCGGCGCTATGCGGCTGATTCAGACCTTTGGCACCAATAACTACGAAGTCGGGCAGTTCAAAGAAGTCAACATGCGCTCGTACCGCGCGACGATGAACCCGATTCGTATTCAGTCGACGCTGGCACCAATGATTGAACTCATCGGCATGAGCGGAATCGTTATCGCGCTGTGGTTCGGTTCGCGTGACATCATCGCGGGACGAATGGAAGCGGCGGCGTTACTGTCGTTTTTGCTGGCTATTCACCGCACGGCGATGAACGCCAAAGCGATGGCGAACCTGAACCTGCTCGTTAGCTCGGCGGATGCGGCGGCGGCTCGCATTTTCGAGTTCTTCGATGAACAGCCGCAAATCAAGGACGCCCCTGAAGCCATCGACCTGAGCGCTCGGAAAGTCGAGGGGCATTTGAAATTCGAGCATGTGCGATTCTCTTATCCTGGCGATGACCGCGAGGTTTTGCGTGACATTTCGTTTGAGATTAAACCCGGTCAGGTCGTAGCACTCGCTGGCCTTTCGGGGTCGGGGAAGACGACCATCGCCTCATTACTACCTCGACTTTATGACCCAACAGCCGGGCGTATCACGCTTGATGGCGTCGATTTGCGCGATGTTAGCCTTCAATCGTTGCGCGACTTGATTGGCGCTGTGCCTCAGGACACAACGCTGTTTCATGGCACATTACGCGATAACATCGCCTATGGCAGCAGTGGGGCCGGACACGAACAGATCGTGACCGCCGCGCGGCGCGCTCATGCAGATGAGTTCATCCGCACATTGCCGGAAGGCTATGATGCCCCGGTGGGCGAACGCGGACATGGTTTTTCGGGCGGACAGAAGCAACGTCTGGCTATTGGGCGCGCGCTGCTGCGTGACCCGAAATTATTGATTCTCGATGAAGCGACATCGGCGTTGGATGCGGAGAGCGAAGGACTAGTGCAGGACGCTCTCGCGGAGTTGATGAAGGGGCGCACTACCCTCATCATCGCACACCGTTTCTCGACCATCGTTAATGCCGACCTGATTCTGGTGATGGATCAGGGGCAGATTATCGAGTCGGGCACTCACTCTCAACTGTTAGCCCGTCAGGGTCAGTATTGGCGACTGTATCAAATGCAAGCGTTCCAAAACAAGCGCGGCGAAATCGAGGAAAAGGAAGTTTCTCCGCAAGCGCTGTCGGCTTAAAAATGTCGTGTTAATGAGAATTGAATTAGCCTCCGAAATCAATTAATTTCGGGGGTTAATCAATTTTTTAGGGTCTTAAACCAATATTTTTAATTGATTTAAGAGGGAACGACTCGTGAGTTGAGCGTGCACATGGGGAAAGATTGATTAATCAATTTTTATTCAATCTTTGGAGCTTATTGAGAAATTCACCACGGAGACACAGAGATATTTTTTTTTTGGGGGGGCTGCGCGCGAAGGCGCAGAGAACACTCCCGAAGAGGAGAGAGGGGTTGACATAAGTGATGGGGGGTCTAATTTCCCAGACCCCATTTCATTATTTTCAGTATAACCGATTTACAGTTACTCCTCAACTTAGTCGAGGCAACCGAGTAGTGCCGCCAAATAGTTGATTTGGCCTTCGTGGTAGGACATGTTCCAGTAAGGGTAGCTAAGGATGTCGGCTAAGTCTTCGCGGTGGTTGAGGTCGGCAGAGGGGATAGCAAGAATGACCTCGGCGACTTTAGAGGCGTTTTCGTGAAGTAGATTTTGTAGAGTGGGCCAGTCTTCGCAGAGCGCGGCGATTTGGTCTTTGTAGTAGATGTAAGCCCAGTCGGAGGGAAAATCTCCGCCGTTTATCATGTGGATTACGGAGTTGTTCATTATGGCGCATTCGGCGACCATATCCAAAGCCGAACGGGCGTCCTTTGCTGGCTTCCAGTTGCGCTTGTCTTCGGGCAATTTGAGCAGCGCGGTTTCGAGAGTTGTCGCGGCTTTGATGGTCGAGTCGGCTAGAAATGATTGTAACGAAGACATAACGGTCGGCTTCAAATATCAAAATGCAGTCCAAGTGGACGGCAGCTTAGAACCGTGCTTTGGTCGGGCACAGTAAATTGAAATCGTGTTCCCGCTGTTTAACGCCCTGTTAGCGCCCTTCTATCCGGCTCTTGGCCTGTATACGCTGTACCGTCGTTTCGTCCAGAAAAAATCGGCAGCGTCGTTTCAAGGGCAGTGGGGACACATCTCTCCAGAAATGCGCGCTTTTGGCCGGACGCCACACCCAAAGATTTGGATTCATGCCGTTTCTGTGGGAGAAACGATGGCGGCGAAGCCGATTTTGGCGGCTCTTCGCGCTGAAATGCCGGATGCGAAGATCGCGCTTTCCAGCACGACGGATGCGGGGCGCGAACTTGCTCAAAAGCTGTTGCAAAATAAAGAGATCGACCTGTGTTTTGGGTTTCCTCTGGATTTGCCAGTGGCTATCGTTCCGGTGCTGAACGCGATTCGGCCCGGCGCCATTGGATTCGTGGAAACGGAACTGTGGCCGAACCTGCTGCATATCGCGCATAAACGGCAGATAGCGACATTTTTGCTGAATGGGCGAGTTTCGGACAACCTGTTGAAAACAGCACCCAAATTAGGGCCTCTGTGGAAATGGATGAGTGGCAATGTGACACAGTTTCTTATGCGCGGAGATGATGATGCCGAGCGTCTGCGCTCGTTGGGTGTGGCGCAGGAAAAGATTATGGTCGCGGGCGATGTGAAGTTAGAGGCACCGCTGATAGATGCCTCGCTATCGAGAAAACAGTGGCGCGAGCGGTTGGGACTGACGAATGAGCAATTGGTTGTCGCGGGTTCAACGCATGACGGCGAGGAAGTAATGCTGCTGAGCGCATTCGCGACGCTAAGAGAGAAGATGCCATCGCTTCGGCTGGCGCTGGCGCCGCGCCATCTTGACCGTGCTGGCGAAGTGGCGCGGCATATCGAAGCGGCTCATTTTCGAGTAGCGCGGCGCTCGGAAAACGCACAACCAGCAGAAGATGCGGTTTATCTACTCGATTCCGTGGGGGAACTCGCGGACTTTTATGCAGCGGGTGATGTGGCGTTAGTAGGTGGCACTTTAATTCAACGCGGCGGGCATAATTTGCTCGAACCAGTTGTGCGTGGTGTGCCCGTCGTGTTTGGGCCAAGCGTCGATAATTTTCGCCCTGCCGCCGAACTTATTCTCAAACATAATTTGGGGGAGAAAACTGACGAGAGCCACCTCGCAGAAACGTTGAAGCGGTGGTTAGAGAGGAAAGACGATGATTTTGCGGCGCGGGTTGAGGGGGTGCTTTCGCCGCATCGGGGGGCAGCACAGCGGATGGCGAAGAGAATTGGGGAAGCGGTGAGGGGGAAGTGAGTACATAAACACCAACCGAAAGAGCAGAAAAACTCAGCCTCACTAAAACAGTGAGGCTGACAAAGTTAATTTGTCAGTTCCGGGGCGGAAATTTTTGCTTCGACGGGTGGTGTTACCATCAACTTTTAGTGTCAGGCCAGCAGTGGCAGTCCACAATACGTCGATGCGATGGCCACGATGCGGAGCATTACGAAGGGCGAAGGAATCGAGTTTCATAGGAAGCGGGTCGATAACTATGCTGCCATCATCTTGCGGCTCCAGTCCGGCGATGTGGCGGATGTAAATGTCAATCCACCAGGAGTGCATATAATCGCGGAAGTTGCTTAGACCTCGGCCTGAAAATGGGTCGTAGCGCTCGTAGAAATCGGCGCGGGGCTGCATGTGGTTGGCGGCGGCGCGCTTGAATAGTTCAGCGGCTTGCGGGAGTAGGGAGCGGTCGAGGCGCTTGGCGGAGGTGGCGAAGCCTTCGATGATGTGCGAGGTGGCGGCGGGCCAGCTGGGGCCAGCCCAGTAGCGCTTGACGGGGTCAAATTCGGGGTCGCTCTGGGACATGGCGGGAATAGGGTGCGGCGTCCAATATTCGTTCGAGTTGAGCAGGTAGCGTCCGACTTCTTTCATTTGTTCGCGGCGTAGGAAATCGCCCATCAGCGGATAGAAAATGCAAATCGAGTTGTATTCGGACAGCTCATCGTTATCGGGATTGCGGTCGCGGAAACGCTCTAAATCCTTATCCCAAGTTATATCGAGCAGCGCATTGGCTGACTTTTGGGCATAGTTGGAAAAGTAGTTGGCATCGGCAACTTCGCCCAGTTCGCGCGCCATTTTGGAGACGGCTTGCAGGTTCAAATAGGCGTAGGTAGTCGCATCAACGGCCTCATAGCGGGCAGGTTTGCCGTTTTTCCAGCGACGGTGCAAATCGTCCATGCCCGTTTCCAGTTGGTGGTCGATGTTAAAAAGGCCGTTGCCATCGGGGTCACGGTCGCTAATCCACCACTGCAAATTCTTCTTCATCATGGGATAAAGAGAGCGCAAACCATTTTTATCGCCGTGGATTTGATACCACTGCCAAGCGGTGTATGGCAGCAATGAAGCGCCGCTCTTGCTGCGGTGATCGAGAGGAACATCGTTAGTACGCGGAGAGGCGTACCAGGGGAAACGGCCATCATCATAGGCAACTTGCCCCATGTTCGCGATGTGGCCGAAACCGATTTGTGGGTTATCGGCCCAGTTCATGTCGAAGGCCATGAAGGGCGCGCTGTAGCAGCAGTAGGTTTGAAATGCCTGTCGTCCTTCCATGACAACGGGATATTTAAAGAGGCCCAAATCGCCACCCGCAGTAGAGAATTTGAGCAAGAACCAGCGGAAGGCGTACAGCTCGTTGAGAGATTTGTCGGAGCACTCGAACCGGGGGATGTCGTTCTCGTAAAAGCGCTTCCAGTCGGCGCGGTTTACTTCCAGAGGATTCTTTTGCCCAAGAACACGACCAAGATTAGCGAGAGCAGCTTTCGAGGTGCGTTCGATGGCACAACCGACTGTAAAATCGCGTTCTCCGTTGGCTGGAACTTGCACCTCATAGACAAGGCGGTAAGTACCGGGAATGGATACGTCGGCCTCTACAGGAGCCACTTTGGCGCCTACTGCTATCGCCAAACCTTCGGGCAAGGTGCCGGGGAAAACGTTCTTGTCGAACATCAGCACGTTGTTGCCTTCACGACGAGTAATTTTTTCGCCGCCTTTGCTACCACGCCAGTCGAAAGATTGGCGGCAATCGCCCTGAATTTCCACGTGGTGGGTGATGGCTTGGTTGGTTTTGTTCAGGAAGTGCAGCCGCGAAACCACGACATCATCTTGAGTGACACAAACCTGACGAGTCTCGACCAAAGAGTCGGTCGCAACTGGATTGGCCTGTGAGGTGAAGGGAACCGGGGCAGTGGCAGCCTGAATTTCGATGCGGTCGAGGTTGATGTTGCCCGCGACGAGTTGCGGGGCAACTGTGACGTGGTCGGGATACCAATCGAGCGTTTTTCCATCGACTGCGCTGAAAATGTCGCCGAGTTCGTGGGTGGCGTAGAAGAAGCGGGATGGGGCGCCCGTATAGAGGGCCACATTTTTCCCATGACCGACGCTGTTTTTATCGGAACGATTGCCGACGAGGTCGAGGACTGGAACTGGTTTCAGGTGCATTTTTTCCATAGTTGCCGCTGGAACAACGGTAATTCGTAAGCGATGTGTTCCCGCTGCGAGCGAGGAAAGATTCAAAGCGACTTCACGAAACTGCGCGTCGGTACTGCCCCAGCCTCCGCTGGAAGCGCAGCTGAGAGTACCAACTTTAACTCCATCAACAGTGACGCTAAGCACAGAAGCGCCAGTGGTTTCGCGGGCATAGCGCACAGTCAGGTTTGCGGGAGCGATACGAGCAGGGAGAGCAAATTGGTATTCGGCGAAATCGCCGAAGGCGCTACCGAAATCTTCGCCAAGCACTTCGCCGCCAGAAGCCGCCATCTTGAAATCTCGTTTGTGAGAGCCTTGCTGGGTGGTCGGGTTTTCGGCCTCAATGATGATTGGAGCGGTCGCGTTTTGAGCGTAGGCCATTGAGGCTCCGCACATCGCAACAACGAGAAATCCTGAACGAAAAATTGACGATGTGGCCATCTTTACTTTGATTATCAACTAAAACAAATACACAAGAAGAGACGTTAAAAAGCTGGATAAATGCGACTTGCGTCTGCTCGCGAAAAGTACAGAGTTCAATAGGCGCAAATTGCGGCCAGGGACAATGTACTCATGGCTTCCTACGTTCCCAACACTGCAGTCAGAATCTATAGTTTCACGCTCAAATATGTTGATATTGGCGCTGTGACTCAACCAACAGCACAGGGAATTTGTATAAAATCAGCTTACGATTGCCATACTTGGATGAGGCAAAGTGTAGTTCGATAAATTGGCGAAAAATAGCGGATTTTACGGTATAAAAATAGGATTTTCTGAACTTATAGGAGCGGGTTTGTTTTGAGCACAAAAGGAATCTGGCACACGATGGATGAATTTAATTCACAGCCGACGGACAACGTTTTAGATGTAGAGGGATCATTGCCAATCGACGCCCAATTGGCCGGGATTGTGATTTCGCGCGGTGAGGGGCGTCATATCGAGCGTATCGCTTCGCATTTTGTGCTGCTTGTCGTTCGACAGGGGATTTTATATATCGAGGAGGAAGGGAAGGAATTCGAGGTTCATGAGGGGCAAGCACTGTTGTTATGGCCGGGTCGTCACCATCAGGGCACACGCGACTATGATGAGAATTTGCAGTTCTTCTGGCTGCATTTCACAATGATGCCTCGACAAAAGGGGCAAGAGACATTGTCGATTCCGCAACACACCCAATTGACGCGGCCTGATTTCGTTACGGAACTTTTTCGGCGCTTTCTGGATGATCAGGGGACAGGGACTTTGCTACCATTGGGAGCCGCTTTGTACTCGTGGATGATTTTGATGGAAGTGGCAGCGACAGGCCCGACCAATGACACGCACGCGACGGCGGCATTGGCAGTGCGGGTGCATACCTATATTCGCACCCATCACCATGAGCGGATTTCGGTGTCGGATGTGGCTCAGGCGGTTGGGTATCACCCACAGTATCTGGCCCGTATCTACCGCCAGACCTATAAAGTGTCGCTATCGGGGGCGATACGGCGGGTGCGGATTGACCACGCCAAATGGCTGTTGCTTCATACCGAAAGCAAAATCAGCAAAATCGCGTTACTCAGCGGGTTCGAAGATGCCAGCTATTTTCAGCGGGTGTTCAAACAACTCGAAGGAATTACGCCATTGCAGTTCCGGCGTATGCACGCTCATATGAACGTGAATTACTGATTCAGATCAGATGATTAAACACAGAGGGAAAGAAGTAAGTAAGAGGAATTTTTGCGTCTAATCTCCGTGTTTTAAGAAGCGCTTTAAAATAACTTTTGTGCTACTCCCCGAATGGCTCTATTTTCGAGCTATGAGCCGTCGTCGCGACAGTAATCTTGTTCGCCAGCAACGCGAGGCTGTACCCTGCCCTATTATTAGTGTTGGCAACCTTACTACGGGGGGAACTGGGAAGACGCCAACAGTGCAATGGTTGACTCGTCAGTTGCAGGAAAGCGGATGGAAAGTGGGAGTGGCGGCGCGGGGTTATGGGGGGACTCAGAGCGAGCGTGGGGGGCTGGTTAGCGATGGGCGGCAGACGTTGCTCAGTGCTGCAGAGGCAGGGGATGAGGCGGTATTACACGCTCGTAACCTTCCGGGGGCGGTTGTCGCTATCGCTCAAAACCGACATCATGCAGTAGAGCTGTGTGTTCAGGCGGGGGCGCAGGTAGTGGTTTTGGATGATGGGTTTCAGTTCTGGTCGTTGCCACGTGTTTTCGATTTGGTACTGCTCGATGCCCAGAAGCCGTGGGGGAAAAATGGGAGGCTTTTACCTGTGGGGCGGTTGCGCGAAGAACGCACGGCGCTGAAACGGGCGAGTGCCGTGGTGCTAACGCGCGCGGATAGGCCAACAATGCAGGAGTTGGAAAGCAATCGCCGTGAAATTCGGCAGTGGACTCAGGCGCCGATATTCGAGGCGTTTCATGCGCCACTTGATTTGCGGGATGAAAAGTCGGGGGCTTCTCTGCCACTTTCCACTTTGAAGAATCAAGATGTGCGGGCATTTGCGGGGTTGGCTGACAACTCGCAATTTTATAGATTGGTGCGTGAACTCACAGGGCGAACAGTCGATACTCCGCTGCGAGAACGAGGCGACCATTATAAATGGAAGAAGCGCGACTTAGCGCAGTGGACTAGTGGACGCCTTGGCGGAACGCCGTTGGTGACGACTGAGAAGGATGCGGTCAAGGTTGATCCAAACTGGGTGGATGAACCATTGTTGAGCCTTCGAATTTCGCTTCGTTTGAGCGAGGGTGAAGATGAATTGAGGAATTTAGTTCTAAAATCACTCGCCACGGACACCTCTGGGGCTTAAATACGGTTGACTGCAACTTATTGTGAATCAGATTTTAGTCATAGCCCCCTACAAGCGTGCGGGAACGTGGGTATTCGATGATGCCGCAGTTGGGCTTCAAGCCGAGCCATTCGTGGCGGGCATTCCCGAAATGATCGAACGTTTGGTGGCCGACATAGAGAAGGCGGATGAGGGATTTCGCTGCCTGTTTTCCCCATCGGCTTTTCCGGGGGCGATGGTGGAATTAGACCGCCAACATGAGGAACTGGGTGGATGGTGGTACTTTTCGCCCGAATACAACGCGACGGGTTGGCTCTGCCCTGCCCTTTTCAAATATTTCGACGCGGCACCGGAGAAAATCTTCGTCAAAGCCGAACCACTTACCAAATGAGCCAAAAACCACAAGAAACCGGCGTTCGTTCGCTACTCGAATCACTCGCCATGAGCGGCGTAGGCAACGTTTGTAAAACGATGGATTTCGATGCTTGCCGCTATATGGGTGGCTGGCTGGGGTTGCTGCTATTTGGGGCACTCGGCAAGCGACAGAATATCGCGGTTAACAATATTCGCCTTGCGCTGGGAGTCTCCAGGGCACGTGCCCATCAGTTGGCCCGACGCTCGTGCATGAATTTCGGGATGACTTTCACCGAATTCATGCATTTGCCTACCGCGAGTGACGCCGAGATTAGGGAGCGTTGCTATATCAATGGTATTGAGCATCTTTGGAGCGCTCTGGAGGCGAAGAAAGGGGCCATTTTGCTGACGGGGCATCTGGGCAACTGGGAAATGATGGGGGCACGCGCGGCGCTCGAAATTCCTTTGACGGTGATAGCTCGTCCGACAAGCAATGCCGGGGTTCAGCGTCATATCGAGGCATCACGGCGGGCTGTCAATATCAACATGATCTCGAAGTACGATACGGGGCGAGGGGCATTGACCGTATTGAAACGCAATGGGACGCTAGGAATATTGCCTGACCAACATGCGGGGCCAGAGGGCGCTTTACTACCGTTTTTCGGGCAACCAACACGGGTATGGACGGCAGTTGCCCGCCTGGCGCTGCTTTCAGGGGCGCACGTTCTTCCGGCATTCGGTGTGCGGCGGCGACCATTTCTAGCCGATGGGCGCATTGAGGCGCGCGTATCGCCGAGTTGGACGGTGCCAAAATCGGAGAATCGCGAGGAGGCGATTTTGGAGGGGACAAAGCGCATGGTGGGCGAATTGGAAAAGATTATGCGTGCAGAACCTGACCAATGGCTGTGGTTGCACCGCCGCTGGCGCGAACGCGATGGAGCGGTGTTCCCCAAATAGGATTTCGCCATGAATCGTAGCGAGTATCAAAGCCATATCATCCGCCCCATTCATGAGGGCAAGGGCTTTCAGTCGAGCGTTTATTTGGTCGAGTGGAATGGGGAACAGGTGGCAGTGAAGGATTTTGCACGGGCGCCAAAGTGGTTTCGTCGTCTCGTGGCGCCATTTCTGGTGTCACGTGAGGCCCGCACACTGAAGCACTTGAATGGGACACCTGGGATTCCGAATTTCAAGGGAAAAATTGATCGGGTGGCGTTCGCCCTTCAGTTCATTGAGGGGACACCAATTTCGACCTATGCCAAAGGGGAGTTGGCTCCTGAAGTGTTTCCTCGCATCGCAGAGGTTGTGGAGGGGATGCACGCGCGCGGTGTGGCTCATGGCGACTTGAAGCGACGCTCCAATTTGCTGCTGGCTTCTGATGGGTCTATTTGGATTATAGATTTCGCGGCTGCCATCATCGCGCGGGGGCCAATATCGCGCCGCTTGATGCAATCGGTGGCCGAAGTGGATGATAAATCGCTGCCGCGATTGAAGAAGTTTGTTGCCCCCGAACTTTTGACGGAGGAAGACAAATGGAAACTCGAAAACCCGACGAAGTTGGAGAAGTGGGCGAAGAAACTGTTGGGGCGCTAAATCGGGTATTTAAAGAGAATTTTCGCGGGCGTCTTGCCTCTCTTTCTCTAGCTACGCTATAATTATTTCTGCCACATAATGGAGAGATACCCAAGTGGCTGAAGGGGCGGGTTTGCTAAACCTGTAGTCTGGCGCAAGCTGGAGCGAGGGTTCGAATCCCTCTCTCTCCGTACAAAATAAAAGCCGCTCGATTAAATTTCGAGCGGCTTTTTTATTTTTATTTCACATCAATTGATTGAAAGTGTTTGAATATCGACGCCATTTGTTCAAGGTGTTCGCATAACTCATCGGCCTCAGACACAATCTCTCGAAGTTCCCACCAGAGGTGCTGGTGTTGCTTCCAAAACGAATCTGGCTGACTCAATACATTCTTTAGCAACGCTCCTGGATACATGTCGGCATCTTCCATCATGTTTTCTGGGAGGAATGTTAGGGCACGCGGGACGAGAAAAGGTGCGCCAATTTGCTGGCCCAATAACAATCGACAGTCATTGGCAGTCAACTGCGAGAGCGGAACGCGCCGTAGCTGGGGTCAATGCAGAAAACGGACAATATTGTACGCTAAGGAGTAGTGGGCGACCGTAAGGGCCTAAATTGCCCCTGTGTGGGTGTTTTTTGGCGATTCCAAGAGTAGTCTGGGGTGTTTTTCAAGTGACATAGTTACGGCGAAACGTTTTATTATTTGTACTATGTTTGTGTTCCCCCCGTCTAACATGCCGTATCCTCAGCCTGACCGTGCGATTGGCTGGTTCCTTCTTGCGGTGAGCACGATTCCTCTCCTAGACCAGATGTTTGCCACACCGCTCTCTCAAGAGGTCGAGGTCAAAGGCCACCGGTTTATCCCCGCGCATGTGGCTAGTGCCTTTCGAAACCCTCGTTATATAGACGATATATGGCAGTTGAGGGTCTCCGATTCCAAACGAGAAGGTTGGGTTCAAGTCCCCAAACGATTTTACGAATCAACCCAGGTGGGCGACAGAGTCCATGTAAAGGGCAAGAGGGGACGACTCAGCAAGAACCTGTATTTGGAGTCCGCCAGTAAGAGGAAGAAGAAATGAAAGCCTAGCCTTTCGCGAAACTCCTGATGTTGGGTAGATGGGGTCATTTTGAGTTTTCTGCATTGACCCCATCCAAACTCAGTGCCGCCCAAAAGCTACTCGAAGGTGGAGTCCCCCCAAAGACCTCGCTGCTGACCTGGGCATCTCCGTTCCAACACTCTACCGATGGATTCCCGCTCAAACATCGAAATCAGGAGCTTAGCGTACAATATTGTCCATTTTCTGCATTGCCCCCTAGCTCTAAACAGCGGCGTACCATATTTGTCGGAGCACCACCGGGGCCGCCCCAATCTTCACCTTCTAATTGTTGCAAGCTTTTCGAAGAGTCCATATCAATACTCCGTCAGGGGTTCGCGGCGAGCGCGCCATTCGGCGGGGATTTCTCGTTTTCCGACTCTTGCTCCTACTATGCCGCCGACGATGGCACAGGTGGTATCGCGGTCACCTAAGCCCGCGACTGTGAGCCACATCGCCTCAGAAAAATCGGCGGAGGCTGGGTGCGCAGCGCACCAGCAGCAGAACGGGACGGTATCCTGGCAGGTGACATCGGAGCCACTACCGACGAGGGAGGCAACCTGTTCGCTGGTATAGTCGGTGGGGAAGTCGCGGCACTGGATTAAGCGATTTTTGACTTCGGAAGCGGGGGTGTGGGCGATAATCTCGTTCAAATAATCGGTGAGAGTTAGTTCGGCGCTCTCATCGCGTAGGCGGACGGCAATTGCGGCAGCTATCGCGGTAGCAATGGCACCTGCGATGGCTTCTTCGTGGGAATGGGTGACGATGGCTGAAAGACGGGCTTGTTCGACGAGGAGGTCGAAGTCATCGGCGAAATAGGCGCCCAAGGGTGGCACTCGCATGGCGGATCCGTTGCCGTAGCTGCCCTGCCCGTTAAACAGACTAGGGGCTGCTTCGCGCCAATCCTCGTTTTCGAGGCGAGGAAGCAGGGAGTACATGGCGAAGCCGTAGCCTCGCGCGGGGTCGCGGGTATAACGCGATGAAAAGCGGCGGGCCAGAGAATCGGGACGGATTTCTTCGTGTTCGCGCAGTTCGGCGACGACTTCAAGGGCGAGGGCAGTGTCGTCCGTCCATTCCCAATCAAGAGCAATAGGGAGTTGACGGGCGCGCACGCATTTCAAGATGGTCTCGTTGAAAGCCTCTTCGTTGTAGTTGAGGAGGTGGGCGGCCTTGTTATCCATGAAACGCAGCAGGTTCATGGCAAAGAATTGCTCGCCGAAGGCATCGCCGACGCTTAGCCCCTCCAGCGAATTCAGGGCGCGAGTTAAACGAGCAGAGGGGGAAGAATCCATAATCTAGAATTTTGGCAGAGGTTCGCGGCGCGCGTGCCACTCGTCGGGGATTTCGTCTTTTCCGACTCTGGCTCCTACTATGCCGCCGACGATTGCACAGGTGGTATCACGGTCGCCTAAGCCCGCAACTGTAAGCCACAGGGCTTCGGAGAAATAGACCGATTCGGGGGTGGCGGCGCACCAACAACAGAATGGGACGGTATCCTGACAGGCGACGGCTAAGCCACTGCCAACAATGGAGGCGACTTGTTCGTTCGTGTAATTTTCGGGGAAATCGCGGCACTCAATGAGACGATTTTTTACTTCCGAGGCGGGGGTGTACTGGATGATTTGGTTTAGGAAGTCGGGAGGCTCGATTTCGGCTTCCTCTTCGCGTAGACGGGCGGCGATTCCGGTGGCTACAGCGGTGGCGATGGCTCCTGCAATGCCTTCATCGTGGGAATGGGTGACGATGGCTGAAAGGCGGGCCTGTTCAACAAGAAGATCGAAGTCATCGGCGAAATAGGCGCCAAGAGGCGGCACTCGCATAGCAGAGCCGTTACCATAACTACCTTCGCCATCGAAGAGGCTTTGCGCGGCTACCTGCCAACTCTGGGTTCGGAGTTGGGGTAGCAACGTGTGCATGGCGCCGCCGTAGCCCCGGTTGGGTTGGCTTATGTAGCGCTTCGAGAAGCGGTGGGCCAAGGAATCGGGGTTGATTTGGCCGTTGTCGCGCAGTTCGGCGACAATTTCGACGGCGAGCGCGGTGTCGTCAGTCCACTTCCAGACGGGATCGGTATAGTCGATACGGCGAAGGTCGACGAGTTCGGTCAATATGAATTCGTCTTCGGAACTGGTGGCGGTTATGTCTAATTCGGGCGAATCGAGGATACGCAAGGCGAGAGAATTGGACAGAAAGAATTGTTCGCCGAAAGCATCGCCAACACTAAGCCCTTCGAGCGAATCGAGGGCGCGCAGCAAACGGGCATCAGAAGATGAGTTCATTTACAGTTCCTTGGACAGCTCTCGGCTTTCATCAGACCGCTTATTTTTATAACCAGACCAATTGTTCGCGGCGGGCAAGCCACTCGGTGGGAATGGCTTCTTTTGCGCTTCCCGCCCCGATGATGCCGCCGACTATGGCACAGGTGGTATCGCGGTCGCCCAAGCCCGCCACAGTTAGCCACATCGCCTCAGAAAAATCACTCGATTGAGTGGCGGCGCACCAACAGCAGAAAGGCACGGTATCTTGACACGCTATATCCATACCACTCCCAACAGCGGAGGCGGCTTGCTGACTAGTCGAGCCTTCGGGTAAATCGCGGCAGTAGGTAAGCCCGTCTTTAGGTAGTGGCTAATTGGGGTGTGATATGGTGTATCTGTGGGCTTGTTGATGGTTGTAGGTGTGCAGGAAGATTCGCAGAACGACGATGTGCATGAAAAGGTTCTTGGAAAAAGCCAGTGTTTTGCGCACGAAACGGCCCAACTGCTGGCGCAGAGTGAGATTAAACCTTTCAATGTGGTTGGTTTGGCCTTCCTGTTTGGTGCAGGCTCGATGCTGCTCTTTGCCCAGCACCTTCTGGTAAGCCTTCAGCAAATCACTGTAGCAGAAGGCGTGCTTGTAATGTTGTGGCACTTTAGACCACAACATCGCACAGGTGTCAGCACTTCGGTCTCCCCACATCCACGCCACCACCTGCCGAGTCCGACGGCATAGCACTACCCATATCCACACGCGGTACTTTTTCGAGCCAACGTAGCTCCACAATTCGTCCAATTCCAGCACATCGTCAGCTTGGGCGGGCAGCAGAGTCGCCGCCAGTGCCCGTTGGGGATGCCTGTTGTTGTTCAATTTCCTGTCTTTTTTTGAGCCAGACACTCAATGTCTGACGAGACACTCCGAATATGCGTTGGATGCCGCGCATCGAAGGGCGCTCTTGATAAGCGCGCAAAATCGTCTCTTTGTCCTCTTCGCTGTACCGGGGACCTCGACGCTCTTCGCGTGAGGCGCGCCCGCAATCCTTGCACTTCAATCGTTGTTTGCCGTTGCGGGTCTTGCCGTTACGCACCGCATCTGCCCCACCGCAATGAACACACTCAACCACCTTCATCAACATCTGTCTTAGTTCACCACATCACACCCTGATGAGCCACTACCCGTCTTTAACTTCGGAGTCGGGCGTATAAAAAATGATTTCGTCGAGAAAATCGGCGAGGATGATTACGACGCCGTCGTTTTTCGAGCGGGCAACAATTCCAGCGGCGACAGCAGCGGCGATAGCCCCGGCAATGGCTTCATCGTGGGAGTGAGTGACGATGGCCGAGAGACGGGCTTGCTCGATTAGCACGGCAAAATCGTCGGCGAAGTAGGCGCCTAGAGGCGGCACTCGCATGGCGGAGCCATTGCCATAACTGCCTTTACCAGCGAATAGGTTTTGCGCAGCGTCTTGCCAACCTTCGCGCTCAAGGCGGGGAAGCAGGGAGTGCATGGCGGGGCCGTAGCCGCGATTTTCATCGTGAAGAAAGCGGCGCGTGAAGCGACGGGCGAGGGAATCGGGGTCGATTTGCTCGTTGTCGCGCAGTTCGGCGACGATTTCGAGGGCCATCGCGGTGTCGTCAGTCCATCTCCATGATGGGGCGCAAAATTCGAGGCGGCGCGGTTTAATCAGTTCGCGCAGGACGAAATCATCCTCGAAGTCGTAGGGAGTCGCCCACCATTTTTCGGGGTTATTAAGCAGACGAGCGACCATCTCGAAGCTCATGAAGAACTGTTCGCCGAAAGCATCGCCGATACTTAAGCCTTCGAGCGAACCGAGGGCGCGATTTAAACGAGCAGAGGGGGAAGAATCCATTTAAATTTCTCCTGGTGAAAATACGCTATCTGCACCACATTCTGGTTCCTGTGCGGGACATCGAGCGCGCCGCCACTTTTTATTCCGATTTGGGGATGGAGCGTATAGCCAGTTTAAGTTCACGTATCGCGTGGATGCAGTTCGGCCCCAACCAATTGCACCTGTGGACGAATGACGACCTGCACACGTACAATGGCTGGGATCACGAACCTTCGCCACACTTTGCCATTGAAGGCGACGATATTTGGGAATATGAACGGCGCATTCCAGAGATTGGTGGGAAGATACTGCAGGAACCAAAACAGAGGCCACATGATGGCTCGTGGTATTTATTCGCTCTTGACCCTGATGGCAACCGATTTGAAGTAACTCAGCACGACGAATAAGCAAGCTCAAACCTCGTCCGATTCACACATGCCCCCAACTCCAACATTTGAACAGTTGTTCGATGAAAATATGGGGCGCCTCTGGCGCCTGTCGCTTCGGCTGTGCAGCACACGCGAGGATGCCGAGGATTTGCTTCAGGAAGCGGCTTTAATTGGACTTCGTAGCTTCGAGCGGTTCGAGGCAGGGAGCAACTTTGGGGCATGGATGGGCACAATTTTGGTTAATGCCCATCGCAATCGGTTGCGGGCCGATGCGCGCCATGTCTCGACTGTGTCGCTGGATACGTTGAGTGAGGATGGCGAGGTGGGCGACCACTTGATTTATGAGCGGTTGCGCGCCCAGGGGAAAAATGCGCGGCGGGGCGACCCAGTTGCACGTCTTTTTGATGGGCTGGATGGGGCCATTATCGCGAGGGCATTTGCTTCGTTGGCGCCAGAATTTCGCGAATGCTGCGCGTTATTCTGGGTGTCGGAGCTATCCTACGAACAAATCGCCCAAGTTTTGAATGTTCCGCTGGGCACAGTGAGGTCGCGCTTGCATCGCGGACGCAAGCTATTGCAACGCGAGTTGTGGTCGCTGGCAAAAGAACGAGGCATTGTGCGCGACGAACCCGAAGGTTCGGGAACTTCTGGAAGCAAAACGAACCTTATTGGGATAGTGTTTTTAATTGGGGCCGCTTTGGGCTTCAAAATGTTACGATGAACCACATTCACATCGGGCCAATGGAGTTGTATGGGTGCAAGGAAGCTCTCGCGCGGCTAGAGCCGTTTATCGACGGAGAGCTTCCTCGCGACGAGCGAAGGCGCGTCTCCTTTCATCTGGTGATTTGTCGTAACTGTGCCCCGCTATTTCGCTTTGAATCGCGCCTGGATGGGACTGTGCGGCAAAGCCTGAACGAGAGCGAAGTTGGGGCGCCGCCTGAACTTCACGCCAAAGTTCAGAGAGCGTTACAGCAGGCACGGTTGGCAGATCAATCGCCGCCGACGGAATAAAGCCCAACACAAATCGCCCGCACTAACAATAGTGCGGGCGATTTGTGTTGGTTAGCCATATTTACATTTTGCCGGACATCTTGCCACCCATTTTGTGGTCGCCCGACATTTTGCCGCCCATCATCTTACCGCCGGACATTTTGTGGTCGCCCATCATTTTGCCGTCCATGTGGCCCATAGCCTTTTTGTCGGCGGGTGTACACATTTGCAGTGTTTTGCCGCTCTTGAGGCGAACGGTGTAGCAAGGTTTGCCATTCATCTTCATGGAGGAAACGATCTTGGCTCCCATCATCTGGCTTTTGGGGAGTATTTTGCCTGTCATCGGTACAAGGGTGCTGACGGATACGGATTTTCCGCCCATCATCTTAGCGCCGGACATTTTATGTCCCGACATTTTGCCGCCCATTTTGTCATCTGCGAAAGCGGAGGTCGAGAGCAGGACTGGCAATGCAAGCGCGACCAGAGTGGCCGCCAATTTGAAATTTTTCATGGTGGTGGGTGCGGCGTAACCGTGCCGCGCGGAATATATAAAGGACTATCGTCTACTGCGGGTTAACCGTAGTCGATCAATGTCCGCCATACCAATCGTAACCCTGCTCGGCCCAATAGTCAGCAGGACGTTCATTGCTCCAAACAAGGGAGCCAATTCGCTTGATGTGCTTAACGCCGTATTTAACGGGGACTACTAAGCGGAGTGGTGCGCCATGCTCGACGGTGAGGGGTTTCCCATTCATGTGGGTGCAAAGCAGCGTTTGAGGATGCAATGCCGCCTCGCGGTCAAGACCAACGTAGTAGGCGCCATCGGGCGTGGATAGCCCGACGTAGCCCGGCAAATCATCCGGTTTTTTGAGACTGGCGGTATCACCACTTTGTGTTTGCGGTGGGTAGCGCTTCAGGAAATCGCTGAGGCGTACGCCACCCCACGATACGATGGTACTCCAGCCTTCGATGCACTTTAATTCGGTGGTGAATTGGGTGTGGGGCAAAGCTTTAATGGCATTGAGTCCTAACTCTATATCCTCACCGACCAAGCCGGAAACCTGTAATTTCCATGTAGAGGGGTCGAAATCTTCCCCCATACCGATGTCGCCGTTAACGCGCGGTTCGCGGGCGCGTTTGGCATCCCACTGAGGCGCCAATCTCGTTTCAGAGAAGAGATCGCGGGCGACTTCTCCCGATGTATCGAGCGAACGACGCAGCGGCCACACTAATCCATCTTCAGTGCGCCGGGTATTAATCCAGCGAAAAGCGCCCACGGTTCCCAGAACTGCCGTTCCTGCCCATAGGAACGAGCGGCGTGACATACGACGCATCTGGGCTTCGACATCTTCATCCGTCAGAACACGAGGTGTGGCCGGAACTGCATCTTCGGTAGCAGTGGCTTCGATTTTGGCGATGCCATACTTTTCGACTTCAGTAGATTCAAACTCAGTGGGTGCAGAGTTGGCCCGTTCTTCGGACTGCGGGGTATTTTCGGGTTCGTTCATGATGTGAATCCTCCCGTTAATGCGAGGTAGGAGAGGGTGCCAATAAGGCACAATGCCAAGACAACAATGATGGCGGAGAGAGAACGGCGCAGACGCCTATGAGAAGGCGGACAGGCACAAAGGATCTCGGTATTGGGTTTAGGAGACATGAGAAGTCTCCTTTGCTTCTTCGGTTACCACTTCAAAGCCTGTGATCATGGCGCGGAAGTTATTCCATCCGGCTCGTATGACCTGAGCGACGTGAACGAGAAAGAAGCCACAAAAACCGATGGTGAGCCAGAAGTGCAGCCATCGGGCGACCTCATATCCAGTAGCGCCCAAAAAGGAGAACGAAAGGACACGGGTGATGATGGCGAGTTGAATTGGTTTGTAGATTGCGAGGCCCGTCACCAGTGAGCCGAAGCCCATAATGACGACTCCGGTATAGGCGAAGCGTTGGGCGCCGTTGAATTTAGCGCGGGGCAGTGGGCGTTTGCGAATTTTGAGATCGTGTAGCACGACCTGAAAGGCTTCGGCGAAGCTCTTTCGTGTTGGTAGGAGGTAGCGCCATTCACCTGAAAAGGCAACGAAAAGAACGTAAAGCAGACCGTTAAGGGCGAAAACCCACGCGAATGTGAAATGCCAAGCCATGCCCTCGGCCAAACGGAATGATATATGGAATCGTTCGTAGAACTGTTCGGGGAAGAAATGGAGCAGCGTATATTTCCCGATACCAACGCGATAGACATCGTTCGCCCAATAAATGAGCAAGCCGCTCCAAATCATCACAAACAGAACGGGGAAATTGATCCAATGAAACCAGCGGATGGCGAGCGGATGTTTACGTTCGAGATGTTTCACCTCTGAGCCTTCTGGAAAGAGAGCGCCGCAGAGTTCATACAATAGCGAAGCCCGGTTGGGCGAGGGCCATCGTTGAATACATGGCCCAAATGTCCGCCGCAGCGGGAACATACAACCTCGGTACGCTCCATTCCCATCGTGTAGTCAGATTTTTCTTCGACGGCATTTCTATTTATGGCTTGATAGAAAGAAGGCCAACCAGTGCCGGACTCGAACTTGGTGGTGCTGGAAAACAGTTCGAGGCCACAGCCCGCGCAGCGATAAATGCCCGCTTCATGGTTGTCCCAAAGGTCGCCGGAATAGGCGTTTTCGGTTTCGGCGTGGCGAAGCACCTCGAAGGTCATCGGCGGAAGGATTCGCTGCCATTCGTCCTCGGTTTTTACAACCTTTGTGGGTTTGCGGGTATCGGCAATAGCGGCTTCTATTTGGCGCTCGACCTGGGCTGTTCCTCCGGCGTTGTTGTATTCCAACTCGCCTTGCCATTGATAGCGCACACGGCCATCAGCACCGACAACATAAATGGTGGGCCAATACTGTTGCTTCCAATTTTTCCAGTTAGCTCCCGAAGAGTCGATAAGAATGGGGAACGTAATGCCATTTTCGCGTGCATAGGCGGCGACATTTTTCGGGTCACGCTCGGCGGGAAGTTCGGGAGTATGAACGGCAACGACTTCGACGCCCTGCTTTTCCCATTTGGTCGCCCATTTTTTGTAGGTCGCCAAATTGGCTTTGCAATTGGAACATTGGAATGCGAAAAATTCGATGATGGTGACTTTTCCACGGCGCGAATTCAAAGTGAGGGGTTTGCCGTTGGTGTTGAGCCATTGGGCGTTGGTGCCTACTAACTCAGGGGCCATTGGCAATTGGGGGCTGGCTGCTTGCGCTGGATTGATGCGCGAATGCACATTCAGGGCAAATAATCCTGCAACTATAGCCAGAGTCGCACAGATGGCGCTCGATGTTTGAATCGTTTTCAAGATGGTCTCCACATCCGCTTTCGCGGTTTCTGTCTCTATAAAGGCTTATGTTGCAGACATTGTTCCCGAAAAGCGAAAAACGCGGACGAAAATTTGCCCTACCCTATTAAGTCCATGGCCGAATCTGTCCAGCCCGAAAAACCTAGCCCACCAACCGACCAAAATTTGCCCCATCCAGTCCTGTTGCTTATCAACGGGAATTCACGAACAGGACGGCAACAATTCGGCGAAGCGATCTCTCTTTTGAGGGACAATGGCGTTGAAGTAAAAGAGGCCATCCTCGCACGCGATAGAGCCGAAACCGAACGCCTTCTCAAGCGCGAAATCGCCGAGAAGGCCAATCTCGTCATCGTGGGTGGTGGCGATGGCACCCTCTCGACTTGCGCCGAATATCTGGCGGGAAACGAAGTGGCGATGGGCGTATTGCCTCTGGGAACGGGCAACACCTTCGCGCGCTCGATTGGTTTGCCTGTTGACCTGAAAGGCGCCATCGAAACCATCGCCAATGGGCGAGTGGAGAGGATCGATGTCGGCAAGTGCAACGATCAGGTGTTTCTGAACTCGGTTTCCATCGGGCTTTCAGCGGAAATCGCGGGAGCGCTGACCGGCGACATCAAGAAGAAATTGGGGCTATTGGCGTGGCCTGTTATCGGTGGGCGTGTGGCCTTGTCGCATCGCGCGGTGCGGTTGCGTTTAACTTCGGATAAGGGCGTAGAGACCTTCCGTACCCATCAACTGATGGTGGCTAACGGGCGCTATGTGGCAGGACCGATTCGGGCCAGTGAGGATGCTTCGCTTCAGGACAACGAACTAACGGTGTTCGCACTGGGGGGAGAATCGAAGTTGGAACTGGTCAGCGCGGCGTGGAAGTGGATGCGCGATTCGCACATCGACGCCGAGGAAGTGCCGTTTTTTGAGACCAAAGAGCTGAAGGTGGAGAGCATGGGGCGGCGCCTGAAAGCGAACGTTGATGGCGAGATCAACGAAGTGACTCCGCTGCATTTGAAAGTGTGGGCACGAGCGTTACGTGTCGTCGTGCCCAGAGATTTCATTGCCGATGCTGTTTAATGGGCGTAGGCTGATGGCAGGGCGTTAGTTGCGTAACGTTGAAGCGTAGGTTGTCCCGCTATCAGCGGGGCGCTTTTGCGGCTGTCGAGGAAGTTGACCACATCATGGGCATGAGTGGGGACATTGACTTTTTGATTGGTCCAGAGGATATGCCCATCGGGGCCGATGACGAAAGTGACGCGCCCAGCGACGCCATCTTTGCTTAACACCCGATAGTCGCGAGCGGTTGTTTTGTTGGTATCGGCCAGAAGTGGGTACGAAATGTCGTAGCTTTTGGCGAAGACAGCTTTGGAGGCGACATTTTGAACCGAGACGCTAAAGACTTTGGCGCCGCGCATTTGAAATTCGGGAAGGCTCTGGTTGAAGGAGATGGCTTCCCCGACGCAGGAGAGAGTCAAATCGCGCGGATAAAACGACAGAACGACGGTTTGGCCGCGTAATTGGGAAAGGCGATGGTGCTTGCCCAATTGATCGGGCAGATCGAAGTCGGGCGCGAGGTCGCCGGGTTGCAGTGGAGTTTTTACCAGAGGCAGTTCCAGAGCGCGCGGCAAATCGGAGAGGTCAAATTTTTTGGGAGTAGAAAGGGATATTTGCTGCATCTGTTGTGATTTAGATGCAACTGTCGCGGATTGGGGAGTTTTTTGTGCGGCGTTCCAAACTACCGCTGTGGCGGTGGTCGCGATGGCGACACCGAAAATGAGTGCTAAACCGAGTTTTTTCATGCTGTGCTCCAATGAATCGCTAGTGCTTCGACCAGATGCGGGTATTTAGATCGAGGTCACTCACTATGCCCGTTACGAGAGAAAGTTGGTTGAGCGTGTGGCTCAGGGCGTTGATGTCGAGGGGTGTACTCATGGTGGGAGCCTCGAACCAGTTATCAGTTTTGGCGAGCATCAAATACATTTGCCCACCAATGAAAGCAGCAGCGACCACGTTGTTTTGGCGTTTGCGCAAATCGACGAGGCGACGCATGAGCGAACTTGAAAGGATGTAGCGTGCTTCGGTCTGGTCGGACGAGTTGACCTTGAACATGCCTTCAAATTCAGGGTCTTCGAGTTGAACCAACTGGCCTCGCCCTGTCAACTGGGCGCCCATTTTCTGAAACATTTTTCCCAACGAACCCATAGCGCCAGTGAGGTCTTCGGGCATCACATAGGTTTGGCCGACGAAGTTCTTGTTGAAATCGAAGATGAACATCAAACCATTAAAGATGTCGCGATATTCGGTGTGGGTAGTACCGTTGGAGTCACGGCGCTGATGCCGCTCTTCGGCGTGGACTTCGGAGAGGCGGATGCGGGTAGCACCGATGGTGCCTTCAATGAGGTCTTCAGAATTGTAGCGGTCGGGGCGAGAGAACAGATTGGCTCGGTTAAATTCGCCTTCGCTGAGGCCGGGCTGGGCTTGATAGTGCAAATCACCAAATTGGGAAACCAAGGTGGGCATCACGAAGGTCTTGAACTCACTTGAATAGGCATTGCGCGCGTTAGAGGACGTTATGCCCCAGATCAGGGCGCCAAGCATAAGAGGGGCCAACAGGAAAATGAAGCCGAGATTCATGCCCAAAACGATGAGGACCCCGACAGCGAAGACGCCCAGCCCAATGTAAATGCCGTTTTGCGCTTTCTGGGCGTAGACGAGACGCTGGGCTTCAAGAGATTGAAGAGTCGGGGCGAGTTGGGCGGCCAGCGTGGAGAGATCGGGGACGGAAGCAGGATTTTGCATAAAGGGCGAGAGAAGTGACTTTAGAACTGGCCAGAGAGGTTAGGGGCAGTGCGGGCGGCGGGTTCGGTTGCGAAAAAGTCGCGCGGTCGAAAGCCAAATGGGCCAGCGAGCAGCGAGGAAGGGAAACTTTGGATGCTGGTATTGTAGTCGCTGATGGCGGCGTTGAAGGAGCGACGCGAAGCGGAGATTTGTTCTTCGAGTTCGGTGAGGGTGCGTTGTAGGTGCAGGAAGTTATCGCTGGCGCGCAGCTGAGGGTACGCTTCGGCAACCGCCATGATTTGCCCGAAAAGCGGGGCCATCTGGGAATCGGCTTGAAGGCGGACATTAGGGCTGCCGCCACTTTGAGCCTGTGCGCGGAGCCGGGTTATTTCTTCGAGGACGCTGCGCTCGTGTTTGGCATAGCCCTGCACGGTGGCGACAAGGTTGGGGACGAGGTCGAAACGTTTTTGCAAGTTGGCGTCCAGAGAGGCAAAGGCATTATCCACCGCATTTCGGCGCGACACAAGGCCGTTATAGATTCCTGCGGGTATGAGCAGGAGAACGAGGAGGATGACGAGAATAACAATAGCGTCCATAGAACAATTCCAATTTTAACGCCTCGGCAGAAGGAGGCAGGGACATTTGCGATGCGCAAGGCGTGAAACTGTCGGGGTGAATTCCCAGAGTGCGTTTGAGTTTTTGAAGACGTGTGACCCGATATTAGGAGACATCGTGGAGCGAGTCGGCCCGCTGGAAGAGCGGGCGGGACAGGGCGATCATTTTGCGGCGTTATGTGGCATTATCATTGGACAACAGCTGTCGGTGGCATCGGCGCGCGCTATTCGCGGGCGCTTTGAGGCGCATTTTGGTGCTAATCCTTCGCCAAAGGCAGTGCGGGAGTTGCGCGAGCAGGATGTGAAGCCGCTGGGCCTCTCGGCGGCGAAAGCGCGCTATTTGCGTAGCCTTGCGGCACATGTCGATGAGGGACAACTAGAAATTACGCGCCTGGAAACATTGTCTGACGAGGAGATTCGCGCAGAAATCGTGGCTGTTAATGGTCTTGGGCCTTGGAGCGCGGATATGTTTATGATGTTTCACCTGAACAAACCTGATGTGTTACCAGTAGGCGACCTGGGGATTCGCGAGGGCATACGGAGGCTGTATGGGTTGGATGAGCGCCCCAGTGCGGCGGAGATGGAACGAATTTCTCAGCCGTGGCGCCCGCACCGGACTTTGGCGAGTCGGTATCTTTGGGCTTCGCTTGAGTTGGCGAAAGAGTCGAAGTGAAGTGGATACGATTTAAAGGGGATACGATTTAATGGGTTTGCGCGGGTTTATTGGGCGCAGGGGGGGCAACCCACGGTTAGTTTTTGTGGGGTTTGCGGAAGGTCATCATCATTCCCTTCCAGAGGTATGGAATGGGTCGGCCCGCGCCTTCGAAGTTGACAAATTCGAAGCCCTGCTGTTCGCCGAGAGTACGCAGTGTGTTATACGACCAGTGCTTGATGTGGCCGCCTTCCCAGAGCGCGGAGAGAGCGAGGTCGATACGATTGGTGACTGATAACACGACGTTCTTGAGGTAGCCCCAGTAGGGTGTTGTGAGGATGAGAAGACCACCAGGACGGAGCGCAGCCAAGGCGCGGCGCATAAAGGCGCGCGGGCGGTAGAGGTGTTCGATTACCTCGACGGAGATGATGGCATCGAAGGATTGGATGTTATCGAAGGGTTCGCAGAGGTCATCGAAAAGCGACCATTGGGCGAAAGTGATGTCGGGCCACTTATCGCGGGCGCGGTCGATGCCGCCCTGTGAGAGATCGACACCGTACATGGTGTAGCCGCCTTCCTGAGCGAGCGAGGCCGCAAAGCCACCATCGCCACAGCCAGCATCCAGCACATTTTTGATGTCGGGAACGGCTTTGAGTTGGTGTAGCATTTTGGTGAGGTAAAGGGGTTGGTGGGGAGGGTCAGCCTGGCTATAGTCGTGATAGGTATGGTCTGTTTGATTCATAATACAGCCAGTCCTCACAAGCGAAAGTTGGGTTTAGGAACTATATGAACCGGGGTTTCGCTTGCGTTGGGCCAAAGGCAACGGCTAACAAGTTCTTCCACAAAAATCAATTTTCTGAGGCAATAAATCAATCTTTTAAATTAATTCAAGGGGAATTTTGTGCAATTTTTACACCTTAAATCTGCACAAAAGATTGATTATTCAATGTTTTGCCTTTTTGGCAATGAGTTGAGGGATGCTCGCTGCGTGTAGCGCTTCACAGCACATGTCAACTTTCACTGATTTCAGTATACCTAATTTCTTCTTTCACTTCAATCAAACAGGCAAACTGGAGGCTTGTGAATTTGGAGTATTCAAACCCGCTCTGGGATGGTTACTGTGCTGACCCGTTTGTGCTGAAGACGGGCGATTTTTATTATTGCTATGCCACAGGGGCAACCTCGGAGCCGTTGGCCGATGGAAGACATTTCGTGTTGCTGAAGTCGAGCGACCTCGCGAACTGGGAGTCATTGGGGGGCGCCCTTATCCCGATGGAAGGGTGCGAGAACGCGGAGCATTGGGCACCAGAAGTATGTGAACGCGACGGGGTATTCTGGATGTATTTTTCGTGCAACACCCCACATGGCGGCGACATCACCCAGCGTTTGCATGTGGCACGCGCTAACTCACCTGAGGGGCCGTTTGAAGTGGTGAAGCCACTGTTATTCCCCAACGATGGATTTACGATTGATGCTTCGCCCTTCAATGACCCGCAGACAGGGAAATGGTATCTGTATTTCGCACGCGATTTTATGGATGGGCGCGTGGGGACAGGCACGGCTGTCGTGGAGCTAAATGACGACATGATTTCGTGGACGGGAGAGGTTCATACCGTGGTGCGGGCTTCTGCCGACTGGCAGATATATGAGCGCAATCGCACAATTTATGGGAAACAAGTGGAAGCGTGGCACACAGTCGAGGGGGCTTTCGTGGTGTTCCATGCAGGGAAATATGTGTGCTTTTATGCGGGCGGCAACTGGACGAATGCCAGCTATGGGGTTTCGTTTGCAGTGGCGGATTCGCCGATTGGCCCGTGGCTGGATGAGCAGAGCGCCGAAGGGGCATTTGTGCTGCGCGGTAACGAGAACACGATTGGGCCGGGGCATAACTCGGTGGTATTGGCACCGGATGATAAGACGTATTTGTGCATTTACCATGCATGGAACGCCGAGGGGACACGGCGGCAGTTGTGCCTTGACCCAATCGAGTGGACAACGCAGGGGCCAAAAGTAACGCCGACGCGGGGGGCGCAGAGCGTCAATCTTAGTGGTTAGTTATTAGTTTCTAGTGGTTAGTTTTCTGCTGCTCGGCCATCATCTGGCACCGCGACACTTACCCCCTGACGGTGTCGGGGACCAGCCAAGGTAGATGGGCCGAGTTGGGGGTGTCTCTCGTTTGGCCCCTCCTAACCTCCCCATAAATGGAGAGGGACCACTCATGGAACTCCTACGGGGCTGGGCTTAAGCCAGGAAAACAAGCCATATAAGGGTTACCGAACTCACGGTTCTCTCATTGATGGCGCAGGGATAAATTGAACAGAGCCGAACGCATCATGCGTTCGGCTCTGTTCAATTTATCCCTACTTTCAGTTGGGTTAGCTGGTTTTGGCGGAGAGGGCGGTTGACGACTTGGTTGAAGAAGAAGTCTGGGTGCCAATGATGGAAAACGACTGGGCTGTGCCAGTTGCGGTGTAAGCCCATTTGCCGTTGTTTTTCATCGGATAAAGCGTTCCGGTTGCGTTGTCGCGCAACTGGAGTTGCAAGTTGGATGGAACTGCGGTGAAGTTGGGCCAGTAGAGGGTCACTCGTTCACCTTTGGTGGCTCCATCGACAGCGAAACGCCATTC
>SDZD01000198.1 GCA_004172935.1 bacterium
CCCCTGTCTTTGCACCCCCGCCATGCAGCCCCCACGCGTCAGCCTGCGTAGCGCATGCCCGCATTATGGAGGCATGGTGATGGGTGGCAGGAGGCAGGTGTGTGCGTAGCAGGGCGGTGTGGTGTACCTGCGCAGGGTGTGCGCACATGGTGTGCGTGTGACACCCCGCTCCCCCAAGGTGGACATGTGCGTGTGTGCATGTGCATGTGTCACCCCCCACCTTGCGCCCCGGCTGGCGTGAGGATGCACCGCCGCTCGTCCGTCTGTACGCGCACATACACACATGCATGCGTGTCCGCTGTGATATGCGCGGGTGGCGGTGTGTGGGCGGGCACTGGAGCAGGTGGTGTGCGTGTGCGTGTACATGTGCTGTGCAGCCATGTCACCACGACACCCAGCTCGCTCGCCTGTTGCAGCAGCCCTGCTGTGTGCCTGCCCCCACACGCCCATGTGCACACACGTAGCTGATGACTGTATCTGTCGATCGCGCTCGTGTGGTGCTGTGCAACCTGTGTGTGCCGGGTGTGCTGTGGCTGTGCGGTGTGTGTGTGCGTGGACATGTGCGCACAGAAGGTCGGGCACAAGTATGTAGCCCTGCTGCTATACAGCCACGCGCGCAACGTCGCAGCATACATGCGCAACGCAACATGGCAGCTATGGGTACATGATCGGCACAGTGCGCTGGTGCTGGTGAGTATCCGGTGTGGTGCTGTGCATGTACTTGTGTGTGGGTACGGACTTGAGCGCGCAACATGCTAGTCACAGATACGCAGGCCTGCCACTGTGGAGCTACGCATCCCGCGCCCCAGCATACAAGCGCAACGTGGCGTGGCAGCCATGGGTAGGTGATCAACACTGTGTGCTGGTGCTGATAAGCACTCGGTGTTATGCTGTGCATGTACATGTTGGTGTGCGGTGACATGCGCGCACAGCATGTCGGCCACTGGTACACAGGCCTGTCACTGCGCCGCTAAACAGCCAGTGTCAAAGCACACGTGCGCAACATGACACTACAGCTATGGGTAGGTGATCGGCACTGCACGGTTGTGATTCTGTGGCGCAGGGTAGTGTCTGCACATGTGCAGACACTGAGTGTGTGCATGTACATGTGCGCAAAGTCAACACGCAGGCCTACCACTGAACAACCACGCACCACGAGCTCCAGCAAACAAGCGGAACGTGACAGTACAGCTATG
>SDZD01000199.1 GCA_004172935.1 bacterium
AGCCTAACGCCTGCGGTAAGCCGCGCCGAAGCACGAAGTGCGGAGGGCACCCGCAAGCGCAGCTTGTGGGCGTCGGCTTGACCAACCTGTTAGGCTGGGGCGAGAGGGAACGGCCAACGAGAACAAACCGACCTTGCCTTGATGGTGAATGATGCTTGACCGCTGCATGCCCTAACTCCCTTTTGTGATTGGATGGAATTGTGCCTGACGTGCTGCAAGCTGGTTGCCGCTTGAGGCAATTGTTCAGGGCAGACTAACGACCATCTGTGTACCAAGCTCTTGGAACGAAAACTCGGAGGCCGGATGGCTGGATAAAGGAGACTCCGTCAGCTTGTTCCTCAAGTCTGCACTGGCGCAGGTGTGTTTTGATATTAATGTCATTCCGTTTAAATATTGATATATCTACGTAGTGCCCGCCGTCGTAATCTCCTCCCCCTCTTTGATTGAAGTAGAGTACATATCGGGGGTTCAGTTCAAACAGCGAGATTCGTGCGCCCCATTCCTTCACTTCTACAGCCGCTCCGTCTTTCAATTGTGGGAAGGCATATACAACTTGGCTATGAATCGAAAGGCGCCAACACACAAGAATGAACGTGAGGATGCACAGCACTAAAGATACAAGGAGTATTTTTCTCATTGATGGCGCACGTACGTTAAGTTGAATGTTGGACCGCCAAGAAGCCTAACGCCCACAAGCGGAGCTTGTGGGTGTCGGCTTGACCAAAAAGTTAGGCCGCTGCGCGAAGGCACGTTATTGCAAATGCTGTATGAACTCATGGCATTAGCTGTTTTTGGAAAATCGAGCTCTGGCCCAGCGGAAAAGGGCGTTTAAGTTCAGCCCAATACCCCCTATGTTCGGTTTGAGCTCGATGATGTCCTCGGTGGCGGAAGTGAGCTGCAATGGCGTTGGTTGGCGGTGCTGAAAAGCGATGGCTAACGAGTCGATATGTTGATTCATGCTCGCTATCTTGGCAGACACATCAACTAGCTGAATTAGGCTAGGAAAGCCTTCACCACGCAAGATTTGATCTGTTTGAGCAATCTCCTGAAAGGACTTGCTCACTAATGCGTGCATCAACTGCCTGGCTTCTTCAAAGTAAGTGGATGGATTCAAGTTTCGAGCTATGCACTGCTCACCTAGCCATTGAAAGGTGTTGTTGGCTGCCGCCACCATAAAAGGCTCGAAGAATCCTGACCAGAACACATGCTTTGGGCTGCCCTCAAACTTCACCCCACTGATGGCAACCTGCTTGCCATCGATCGTGGTGGTCTTTACGCCATAGACATTGAAGAACTGCCAAGCGGCAATTCGTTCTTTCAGTGGGCGAGCTTCCTCGTGGAGCTTTTGTGCCGTTAATGGGTGTAGCGCGGTTGCCATGCTTGAGAGGTAATGAGGCCTAACGCCTGCGGTAAGGGGCGCCCGCGTGGCTTAGCCGAAGCGCTGCAATTTCAAAGCGTCCCCTTGACCAACAAGTTAGGCTAGGGCGAGAAGGAACAGCCGATGAGAACAAGCCGACCTTGCGTATATGGCGAATGATGCTTGGCCGTTGCATGCCTTGGCTCTCCTTTGTGTGACTGGATGGAATTGTGCCTGACGTGCCTAGAGCTGTGAACCAGCGGCACTGACTTTGGCTCGATGAATCATCGATGGCCTTTAGATGCGCATGAGCAACCGACGCATGCCGCAGTGGCGCGCTGACTGCCGAAGGACAGGAAG
>SDZD01000017.1 GCA_004172935.1 bacterium
GGCCAGGTGGGGTCGCCTTGGAGGTAGCCGAGGGATTTGAGGAAGGTATCGGTTTGGCGGAGGGCTTTGCTGGCGTTGGGGTTTTGGAAGCGCATAGCGAAGCCGTGGCCTTCGCCCTCAAGGGTGACTAGGTCGCAGCGGTTGCCAGCAGCTTTCATGGCTTTTTCGAAGTCGGAGGCGTTGGCGTAGGGGACGGTTTTGTCAGCGGTGCCGTGAAAGACGATGGTGGGTGGCAAGCCGGGGCGCACGTGCTGAAGCGGTGAGATTTCTTTCCAGCGCTCCCCTAGCCTCGCGTTGCCATAGCCCGCCGCCGAGGTGTCGATGACGGGGTTATAGAGGACGAGAGCATCGGGCACCGAAGAGATGGCGAGGTCTTCGCCTTTTTCGTCCAAACCGGGGATGAGGGCAGTGCAAGCCGCGACATGGCCGCCCGCCGAACTGCCTCCGGCGGCGATGCGCGCCGGGTCGATGCCCCATTCGGCGGCGTGTTGGCGGACAAAACGAATGGCGGATTTGCCATCCGCGACGCATTCGAAGGGGGAGGTTTGCTGGCGGGTTTTGACGCGGTATTGGGGCGCGATGGCAACGATGCCGCGCGAGGCGAGATAAGAGCAGTGGGTGGAAAACGCCGAGGGCATTCCGCTGTTCCAGCCACCACCGAAGAAGAACACAATCGCCGGAGTTTTGTCGGTGGCTTTGTGGCCAACTGGTTCGAAGATGTTCATGGACAACTGGACTTTTTCGCCAGCGGCGTTGGTTGTGGTTTTATAGATTGCGCGGCGTGTTGGGCGAGGTGCTTTGGCGGGGGTCTGTTCGGCGGGTTCGGCAGGGATTTGGAGGGCGCGGGCAGGTGTCAGGGAGGCGAAGCCGATAATAGTCAGAGCAGCGAGATAAAGCGCGGATTTCATACGTGGCTTTAGTGTTGACAATTCGGTTTAAGGGAGTTTGTGGGGGCAAGGGTCACCAGATTCGCACATTGATGTCCACAGGGGGGCATTTTTTCTTGAGAGTAGATACCCGCCCACCTATTAAGGGGTTAGGGGATTTGGGTTTTCAGGACATCTTCTACTACTTGCACGAATTGCCTGAAGGCGAAGGGCTTGGTGAGGTAGTGCCTGGCACCTGCGACTAGCAGGGAGTTGATTTGGGTCGGGGTTGCGTCGGCGCTGACCATGATGACGGGGATGCCACTGGTGGCGGCATCTTGTTGGAGGCGGCGCAGCACTTTTGAGCCGTCGATGTCGGGGAGGTGCAGGTCGAGCAGAATCAGGTCGATGTTGTGCTGACTGGCCAACTTCAAACCGCTGTTTCCGTTGATAGCGGTCAGGAGGCGAACCTGTGGAGCGCGCTCCAAAAGCGCTTCCATCAGCTTTATGTTGAATTCGTTGTCCTCGATATAGAGGAAGGTGAGTGGCCTGTTGAGCGAGGTGAACAGGTTGTCGGCCCACTGGAGCGGAGTTTCGTTGGCTGGCAGTGCGGGGGCCGGTTTTTCGGCGGCTGGTAGCTCGATCCAGAAGGTGCTACCGTGTCCTAATTCGCTGTCAAGCCCGACTGTGCCGCCCATGAGTTCGACAAGGTTTTTAGTGAGCGTCAGGCCAATGCCCGTTCCTTCGGTGGTCGTGGTGTCGGCTTTGAGGCGCTCGAAGGGCAAAAAGATGCGTTGTTGGTCGGCGGGAGCGATGCCGAACCCGGTATCAGTCACGAGTATTCGCAGAGAATCGAGCGTGGCTTGACTGCCCAGTGTTATCTCCTGGAGAGACAGGGTGACGTTGCCGCCATCGCGATTATATTTGACGGCGTTGGAGAGCAGGTTAATCATCACCTGATGGAGACGAGTTTTGTCGCCCATCACGTAATGCTCTCCCGTACCGATGCTGTCTATGTCGCAGAGCAAAGTGATTTGCCGTTGCTTTGCCAGAGGCTGAACCAGATTCATGGCATCGCGAATCATGGAGAGGACTTCGACTGGCTCCATAGAAAGGGAGACATGTCCGGCTTCGATGCGAGCGATTTCCAGAACTTCGTTGATGAGTTGGAGCAAGTGGTGGCCCGCTTGAAGGATTTGCTCGACCCCAACGCGGTCATTCGGCCCCAGTTGGCTCATTTCCAACAGTTGGCCGAAGCCCAGAAT
The DNA here is from genome assembly GCA_004172935.1 of bacterium. Lineage (GTDB taxonomy): Bacteria > Armatimonadota > Abditibacteriia > Abditibacteriales > Abditibacteriaceae > Abditibacterium. The sequence goes on from SDZD01000017.1 coordinate 2,132, forward strand.
CGCGTTCATAGGGGTACGCAACTCGTGGCTCATACGGGAGAGAAATTCGCTTTTGGCGCGGTTGGCGCGGTCGGCATCGAGGTTGGCCTGTTTGAGCATCTCGACGACCTCGCGCAAAGCGCCTACGGCCATGCGCCTTTCGGCGACTTCGGCTTCGAGGCTCCTGTTTTTATCGCCGAGTTCGGCGGTGCGACGTGCGACACGATCTTCCAACTGTTGGTTTAGTTGGATTTGCTCTTGCGCCAAGCGTATTTTCTCGGTGATGTCGCGGAAACTCCACACCCAGCCCAACTCTTTTTCTCGCAGTTTTTGAGCTTTGGAGTAACGCTCGAAGACGCGGCCATCCTTGAAATGCAGCAAGTCGAAGCCTTCGCGCTCACGCTCGCTTGAGGACGAATAAGCCGAGGCCGCAAATTCCTCCGGGTCAGACAACTGGGATTTGACGAATTCCACGGCCTGGGCATTTTCGCCCGACTGCATGATTTCATCGGGTATGCGCCACATGTTCACAAATTGCCGATTGTAGTGCGTCAATTTACCTTCATCGTTAACGACCAGAATGCCATCGGCGGTGGCTTCGAGGGTGGATTGAAGCAGGACGAGGGACTGTTCGCGTTCGACTTCGGCCTGTTTTTTCTCGGTTATGTCGCGCGTAACGGAAGAGACGCCGACAATTTCGCCCGCTGCATTGAACATGGGCGAACTGGAAATAGCGACATCAATGAGTTGACCGCTTTTATGGATACAGCGCGTCTCAAAATTGCTGATGCGCTCTCCGTTTTTCACCCTTTTCAGCAGCATCCCCTCGAAAACACCATCAACAGGAATCAGCATCTGAATATGCTTTCCGATGGCTTCCTGAGCGGTATAGCCGAAGACCAGCGTGGCCCCGTTGTTCCAACTGGTGATGATGCCTTCCAGCGTTTTGCTGAGAATGGCGTCGTCGGAGGATTCGACAATGGCGACCAGACGAGCTTGCGTTTCCTCATCGCGGATGCGTTGAGTGATGTCCAGTCCAGTTCCGACCATTTTCACTGGTTGCCCGGAATCGGGGTCGCGGATGAGGTCAGCCTGAGCGTGGAGGATATGTTCACTGCCATCGGGCCATATGACGCGGTGTTCGAGGTTGTAAACGCCCTCGCCTCGCAGCGCGCGTTCCATCGTGGCGCCTACACGCTCGCGGTCGTCGGGGTGGACGGCGTTAAAGAAACTCTCGTTGCTGACTTCGACTTCGCCCGGTTCGTAGCCGAAAAGGCGAAAGTTTTCGTCCGACCAGTGCAGTGGGTTGCTGTTGACATCGCCAAGACGCAACAAATCGAGTTCCCAAATTCCCAGGCGGGTGATCTCCTGTGCTTTGGCCAGATTGGCCTCGCTTTGAGAAAGTCGTTCCTGGGCCAGTTTGCGTTCGGTGATGTCTTCAACGATTGCCAGAGCATACAGGGGATTGCCGTTATCGTCGCGAATCATGGCTCCCGTAAGCGCACCCCAGACGGTTTCGCCGTGTCTGGTCAGGTAACGCTTCTCCACCTGGTAGGAGGAAATTTCGCCAGAAATGAGCTGCTGCGTTTCGCGAGCGTTGATATTGACATCATCGGGATGAGTGATGTTGGCAATATTGAGATGTGTCAGTTCCTGCTCGGTGTAGTCGAGCATCTGGCACATCCTGGCGTTGACGTGAGTGATCGAGGCGTCGGGAGCGACCAGGGCAATTGCCAACGGGCCTTCCTCGAAGATGCGGCGGAAACGCTGTTCGCTTTCGCGCAAGACATCCTCGGTTAGACGGCGTTCGGTGATGTCACGAAAGTAGACCGCGAGGCCAGTAGCAAAAGGATAAGCGTGAACCTCGAACCATGTATCCAGCGGCGGATAGAACTCCTCGAAGACGACCTTGCGCTGCTCCTTCATGGCGAGGTTGTACTGCTCGAAGAATAGCGACCCGACGGCTGCGGGGAACTCCTCCCAAACATTGCGGCCCAACAACTCATCGACGCGACGCTGGAGCACATGCCCAGCCGCGTTGTTGAGGTAGGTAAAGCGCCACTGGTTATCAAGCGCGAAAAAAGCGTCGGTCATGCTTTCCCAGATGTCCTGCATTTCGCGGCTGGGCTGCACAACCAATGATTGAACCTCTTTCTGTTCGCTGATGTCTCGCGAGTTCAGGATGAGGGTGGGGGCATCGGAACTGGAAAGACCTGTCTGGGGCGCAGGACAGGAAGCAGTCGATTGGAACCAACGCCAGCCATCGTGATTGGCGCGGCAACGATAAGGGCTGAGTTCGCCGTGGCCCTGAGCGAGAACGGCGTTCAATTCCCCTTGCAAACGGGTTTTGTCGTCGGGATGCAATAAGTCGAAGTGATTGGTGCCGACCAGAACATGTGGTTCAAAGCCCAACGCTCGCTGTATTGCGGGGTTGATATAGAGGATGGTGCCCTCCGCTTGCAGGAGTTCGACAACATCGTAGCTATGCTGCACGGCAGCCTGAAACAAAGTCAGATCGGGTACAGAATCAAATGACATGAACTCATCTCCTGTACGGCCCAGAGACAGCCCTTTCGCAGTTCGGCGTTAACGTTCATAAGGTAGGGAGGATTGAGATATTGCCCGGATTTCTCCAATCAATTTCCGTATATGCGATAAGGTGGCCTTTTGCTTTATAAACTTTAGTACAAATCACCACTATGAGTTCGTAAGGCACATTTGAGGCCAAAACTTACATATGACTCTGGCAAAGCTATCATCGTTGGCGTTACAGTAGCTGTCGCGAAGGCGCCAAGACACGCAAAGGGGCATTTTGAACACAGAGAAGCAGAAGAGGCACAGAGGGTTTTGAGAAGAGGGTGTCCTCTAGCATAAGTTTGTTGGGGCAATGTTCGCGGCGTTTTAGAGAGATTGGTTTCGGGGTTGGTGGAGGTTGTGGGTTTTAGCCGAGTTGATGGGGCCGCTCGTTTTAGCCCCACGCCCAAAGGGCACCCGACCTCCCCATAAATGGAGAGGGACCACTCATGGAACTCATCGGAAGGTTGGCTCGATTTGGCCAAACGAAAATAACCACTCATGTAACAGGGGGGAATCTAGCGTTTTGGGGCTATTGTCGGTTATTTTTGTTTGGCCGACATGGAGTTGGTTAGTTTTCCGGCCAGGCGGTAGCGATACATGTTTTCGCCGATGAGGCGCGCGGCGTGGGTTAGTTCCTCGTAAGGGGTGTCGGTGATGTCAACGAAGCCGATTTGGTAGGCTTCGCCGTCGCCGCGTCCGGTGAGGGGTTGGTCGCGGTATTGAAACCAGTGGGTGCCGACGATGTTGGGGTGAACTAGCGCGCCCTGTAGGAAGCGCGTGTAGGCGAGGGCACGGTCTTCGGGGCTGGCGCCGGCTTGACAGAGGCTGGCGCTGAACATTCCGCGCTGGAGCAGACCGAAATGAAACTCGGTGATCATGACGGGCATGTCGGGCAGTTTTTCGGTGGGGAAGTTGGCGGCGCTGTGGGCGTAGATGTTGACCGACAATATATCCGCGTACTTTTTACTGGCCTCATAGAGCGCGGGGCGTACGGCATCGGTGCTGATGAAGCGGGCGCCGAGGTAGAGCCTGTTGGGGGCGACCGATTTCACAGCGTCGCGCGACAGACGGAAATATTGCTCAACGACTTTCTCGAAAAATAGTTGGGCGTCGGCACGGTAGCCCGCGCTGGATGGAACATCAGTCGATTCGGAGAGGGCGTTCCAGTCGGTGTAGGCGGTGCCCCACGAGGCGTTGAGCTTATTGGGGGTGACGTATTTTAGCTTCAGGTCGCCGACGAACTCTTGTTTGGAGGCTTGTTGGGCCGGGCTTTTCAGGATGTCATCGACGAGCGTCATGCGGCCTCGATTGCCGAAGTTGAGTTCGTTGTCGATGAAGTAGCCGATGCACATCGGGTCGGTGAGCGACTTGACGACGAGCGGATTCCGAACGGCATGATCGGGGATGAGAGTCTTCATCTTCTGGATGTAGGCCGGGTCGAACACATCGTAGAACTTGAGTTTGGAGGCCGCGATTTTCGGCATCCTCTGGTCGTAGTCGGTGAGTTGCAGCGTATAGGGCGTTTTGCCTATCGCCATCAGATTTGGCGAACTCCAATCGCCAATCGAGTTCATGCCCCACGCCGGAAGTCGCCTGGTGACATCCTGAAAATAGTCGGGCAGATAGTCGGGCTTGCCGTAGCGTTGTTGAAGGCTGAAGTCGGTCGGGTTGTAGGTTCGGGCGCCTTCGGGCAAGGCTTGGAACCAGTTTTCTTTGCCCGGCAGCACCTTCAAACCTTCGGTGCCCTGATTGATGACATCCATGCCATGCGAGAAGAAGAGGCGACCTTCGGGATCGACGAGATACCATTTGCCGCGATATTTCTCGGTGCGAAAGCTGCCCGTCGCTTTTAGCAGAGGGCCATTTTTCCAACCGCCATAGGTGTCCCAATCGGCAGGGCGTTTGGTAGCCTCCAGTTGCTGCTGCTCCTTGCTGTAACTCTGGGTTAAGTCGGCGGCAGAGCGAACTTTTTGTGGCCAATCGGAGTGGATGAACTGGCCGTATTGGTCGATGAAAGGGATGTATTTATCGGCGGGGAGTGAGGCAGAGGGTGTGAGCGCTTCTTCGGCGCGCAGGTTGGTGAATCGGCAGTTAACAAGACCCTTTTTAGCCGACTCGAAGGGCCACTGCATGGTGAAGTAGATTTGCGCGATTTGGGCGGTGTTGAGGGTTCGCACACCGGGGACGCCTTCGGGCGGCGCGAACTTCCAGGCGTGCGGCAGCAGCAAGCGCAGGATGCGCTTTTCGCCGGGATTAAGCGCGATACCGACGTTGGCTTTGGCGCGGCGGGCGCTTTGGGCACCGGGAAGCGCGGCGACCTCCATCAAGAGGCGCATCTGGGTATCGGATGACAGGTTCTCTATGTCGACGGCGAGCGTTTTCCAGCCGGACAAGTCCCACGAGGGCTGAGTTTGTGGAGGGGTGATTTCAAGCCCCGAATCTTCGTAGGGATTATCAATTTGCAGACGAAGCCCCTGCCCATCGAAATTGATTCGACCCGGCCCTGTGGCTTTGACTTGCTGCGTTGATAGCGGAAGCGCGAAGTGCGAAGCGTTGCTCGGCGAGACGAGGGGGGTGAGTTGGTCGCAGAGCGCCACTTGCATGGGGACAAGTAGCGCCGACGCGACAACGAGCAACAGCAAATTCCTGTGGATTCGAGGCATTGGGGAACTCACCTAAACAATTAACGGTAGAGGGTATCGCCGACCTGGGTGGCGTCGAAGCGGTAGATAACGCCTTCGCGGTGTGGGTTCATGAAAACGTTGCCAAGTTTGAGGTCGGCGGGAGTGCCGCAGCCCGAATCGATGGCGCTGGTAGCGACGGGGGTGTGACGCAACCATTTGGCGTGTCCATCGGCGAAAACGTAGTTGGCGCCTTCCATGTGGCGGCCCGGATTGGGCAAACCTCCCTGACGGCAGGCTCCACTGGCAACGGCATCGGCGCCATCTTGAATAACGCGACCGAAGGTGAGTCCGGTAGCTGTTCCTGTCCATGCCATGTGAAAGATTTGGGCCTGGTTATCGGGCAATGCAGCTTGGCCGAAGCCGTCGATGAACAACACCAACTGCGAGGCGTAGGTGATGCCCGCGAGGCTCAGGTTGGGGTAGCCGCCAGCGTAGGCGTTGAACGTGTAGCCCTGACGCATAGCGCTGTTGCTGGGGCAAACGTTGATTTGCTCACTCTTGGTGTAGGGATTGAGCAGTCGGCCCCAGTGGAAATACTGGTTGGTGGCGGGGACACCCGTGCCCAGACCGCCAGCATTGACGCGCAGGGGCAACAGGTTCTCGTCGTAGTCCTGTGTGTATTGCAACACACCAAGACAAATTTGCTTCATGTTGCTCATGCAAGAGGCTTTGCGGGCGTTTTCGCGTGCTTTGGCGAAGACGGGGAACAGGATGGCGGCCAAAATCGCGATGATGGCTATAACTACTAGCAACTCGATAAGAGTGAAGCCACGATTGCTATTGTTTTTGTTGTACAGGAATTGAGGTGTTGAACGCATGATTATTAATCTCCACTATCTCGGTCTGGGTCGAACTCGGAAGTAAGGAAGGCGGGTTAGCGCCTGAGGGGCCGCCGTGCGGCTTCAGGCGCTTAATTCGTCTTCGAACTGGGCGGTCATATCAATGATTTGCGGGGCGGTTTCTCCGCTGCGCTGCACATCAATCGACTGCAAACAAGCCGCTAAAAGCGGGCGAACGTCGTAGCCCAAGCGTCGCGATTCCACGACACAGGGCGTCTTCCAGGGGAAGTTGGCGTGTCCGACAACTTCCATTTCAGCGGGGACTTTCACCCCGGCGGCCAGAAGTCCTTTCGTGGCCGCTTCGGTCAGGTTGTCGTCGGTGATGATGAGGGCGTCGGGTCGTTCCGGCTGGCCGGGCGCCATCAGTAGGTGGACACAGTTACGGGCAACAGCTGGCATTTCGAGACCGATGCCCTGAATCCAGTAGGGGCGGGTTTCAAAGCCATAAGCTGCCGCTTGCGCCATCATAAATTCGCTGCGGTTCTCCGCGTAATCGGGAGGGCAGATGAAGGCGACGCGGCGGCGACCACGAGCGCGCAGGTGTTCCAGAGCGCGGATGATGAACGATTCGTAGTTGATGACCACGCAGGGCACGCCCTGCTGTGGCTCGCTTTGAATGGTGACACCGGGCACTCCGGTACGTCGCAACAGCGACAGGTCGGGTTCGCGCGGGTGGGCAGCCACGAAGATGACGCCCGCCACGCGATGCTCTTCGACTTCGAGGGCGAGTTTGCGGTAGTCGCTGGAATCGCTTTGGCCGTCGATGCCGTAAAATATGGGGATAGAGACGTTGTCTTCGCGTTCGCGGCAGGATGCCTCGTTGACCAGAGCCATCCAGAAGCGCGCCCACAGGTGATTTCCACGCGGCGTCTCCTGGAAGGCCAGAGCATAGCGCGACAGATGCGGGGGACGCTCGACCACGAACGAGCCTTTGTTGCGCGTCGCGTCGATGAAACCATCCTCGATGAGGATGTTCATGACTCGCTGCAACGTGACTTTGGAGACCTGGAAGATTTGCTCTAGTTCGGTGCGATGGGGCAACTGGGTGCCCGGCATAAATTCGCCTGTAGCGATTCGCCGCCGGATTTCGCTGGCGACGAAGGTGTATTTGTCGGCACCTCGCGAGGCCGTGATTGTGTTGCCCATGTAATAGTTATACCCAAAAGATAACAAGGTTAAACATATTCAGAAAAATTAGTTGAGAAGTTTCTAGTTCTTAGTGGTTAATGTCACCGGATTGGGGGAATCTGGCGTTTTTGGCGCCTCCCAACAAGCGTGAGAGCCTTCGCGGGTGCAGCATGACGGCGCAGGTTAGGTGGGGGTGATTTGAAGCCAGATGTAGCGGAGTTTGTGGGGAATTTCGACTTTGAGATGGCCTTCGGTGAATTGTGCGGTGCCTTCGCCGGAAAGGAGATTGATGGTGGCTTCAGTTAATTTCAGCAGAGGAAGTTGGAGTTGGTAGGTAGGGGAAGCGTTGAGTTCGCGGAAGAGGAGAACGTAGGCACTGTCATGGGTGCTGTTTATGGAAACGAAGCCCGTCCAGACGTTGCCGTCGGGGGCTTCGCCGATGGGGAGAATGGTGCCCTGTTGCATGGCTTCGCGCTCGGATTTCCATTTTTTGATCAAAGGGGCGGCTTCCTCGAAGTAGGATTCGGGGAGGTTCTGGTTTTCGAACCAGCCGAGGGGCGCGCACAGCATGACCGTGGCAAAAAGAGCGTCGGGACGATAGTGGGCGGGGGCTAGTGGGTCGTTGGGGTATTTGTCGAGGTTGCGGGCGTTGTTGAGCCATTCGAGGCGCAGGCGGACGGGGTCGATCCAATGGGCCAGTTGCCATGCGACTCGGAGGGTGTGATGGGGCCAGTAGTTGCGCCAGTCGGTGTAGCGATTTTCGACGAAGAGGGGGCCGAACTCGATAGCGCCAAAGTAGCCGAAGCGGCGTTCGGCGGTGATGTCGAGGTCGAGGGAAATCGCGCCATTCGATTGGTGGTGGAGCGTGCCGAAGAATTGGGCGAAGTTGGCTTCGCTTTGCGGAGTGGTGATTTTGAGGGAGTCGATTTTGAAGAACTCGATTCCCAGTTCGCGGTGGTAACGCAGCAGCACTTCGGCGTCACGGTGCCAGTTGGCGGCGTGGTGGGAGGAATCGGGGCCGAACCATAGGCCAATACGCAAATCGTGGGCGCGGGCCTGTTGCACCAATGGCTCTAAGCCAGCGGGGAAGCGGGCACTGTTGACATCCCAGAATTGGGGGTCGCTGGCCCAGAATCCGTCCCATACGCCCTGCCCGCCCGAATTAGCCGAGTTGGCGGTCGTGCCCTGCTGCCAACCATCGTCGATTTGCACGATGTCGGCACCGAGGCGAGCGGCGCCTTCGATTTCGCGCGCCATGAAGGTGGGGTTGAGATGAGCATCGCGGTTGCGGTCGCCCCAGGTGTTGGTGAGAAGCAAACCATCGCGCGCCGCATTGTAGGGGCGAAGTTGGCGCTGCAAGGCATGGAGGGCAGAGATGCGGTTCCATTTTCCACCCGTATAGGTGGCGGTGCGCCACAGGTAGCCATCGGATTCGCCCAGTTCAAAGTCGCCCTCGCGCCCGACGCGAACATCCCAATCGCTGGGGGTGGCGCGCGAATCGGGGAGCGGCGCCAGTTTGACGAAAAGGGTGCCGCATTCGGTCAGGACATCTTCGAGAACGAAGAGGTTGCCACGCAAGCGCAGTTCACCATTGGAGGGATGGAGTAGCCATTCGTGCTGTTGAACCAACTCGGCATGGGCATCGGTTTGGTCGTGCAACACGACTTGAGTGAGGCGGAATCGTCCGGGGATGAAGGAGAATTTCGACTGCGGAGCGGCTACTTCGACAGGTGAATCGGTTTCGATACCCGATGGGAGATTATTCACAAGGGGGGTAATATATCGAGTTTATGGGGGAACAGGGATGGGATTTTCTCTCATCCTTTGGTGACGGGAACTGTTTGAGGGCGAACCCAAGGTTCGCCCTACAGATCAGCCGGGGGGAATGTTTGATGGCTCCCGCAATTGGTAACAGGTGATTTATTTGTAGTAGTTGACGGCGTTGGTCACATTGGCGAGCGCGTTGGTGAGGTTGGTTCCGGTGTAGGCTTTGTTATCGCGGCTCCACATGTTGCTGCCATCGACGCCGGGGTTGGTGCGGTCGGCTCGCAGTGATTTGACGTGGCCGTCTACGAATAGAAAATTACCTGTGGACAGGTGCCCGGTGAAGATGGCGGAGGGGCTGGTGCGGTTGGCGAAGTAGGTTTTGGTAATGTCGAAGTCGGTGTTTTCGTAGGCCGATTCCAGAAAACAAATGGTGGAGGCTGTGTTCTCGAACGAGGCCAGAGCGATGGGGCTGGCATTCTCGTAGCCAATGGCGCCATTGCTGCCAGTCGCGCCGCTATCTGTGTTGGGAACATAGGAACGCCGACTGAGGCCGCTACTGTCCTCATTCATGGCATTGGTGTTGTAGGTGTTGGAGGGGCAGAGGAAAAGCTGATAGCTTTTCACATAGGGCTGGAGAATATTTTGTACATTGGTGTTTACGCCATTATTTGAGAAAAGGCGGTTGGGCATTTTTTCGTCGTAGTCCTGCGTGTATTGCATCAGGCCAAGGCCAATTTGCTTCATGTTGCTCTGGCAGGATGAGCGGCGGGCATTTTCACGGGCGCGGGCAAAGACGGGAAACAAAATAGCCGCCAAAATGGCGATGATAGCGATAACTACCAAAAGCTCTATAAGGGTGAAGGCTTTATATGAAAAATTAGAACGAGGGTTCATGAGACTTGATGTATAAACAATAGAATTGACTGACCTACGGTGGTGAAGCTCAGGTAATGCGAGAGGGGGAGTCGCGGTGTCTTTCCCCTACTCTACTGCCAAAGCGTGGTTTCTAGGCTATCAAGGGTGAATTGATAGTTAGGCACCGGACACGAACATGATACATTTGGGCGGGCTTCGCTGACCGCTTTGGATGAGTTGTAGAACGTTGCCATTCTAATCTGCGAGTGTTGAAAGTGGGCATATTGCGCGGCCTGGTGGGCCGCAGGGCTGAAGCTTGCGCCTATAGGCCTACCGGCCAACTTTTGTGGGTGTTGGAGAGGCTGCGTAGCTCCTCTGGGGATGACAGTCGCTCTCTTCCGGTTTGGTTGCAACATCTCGACGATGAGTGCCTCTCGACATCAAGCATTCTCTGCAGGTTTGCTCGACACCCTCAGTCGCTCGTGTCCTATGAAACACAAATAGCCCGAACAGGAAATTCCTGTTCGGGCTATTTGTGTTTGCTCAAGAGACCGTAAATATTCAGGCTTTAGATGAGCTGGTGGTGGGGGAGCTGTTCGAAGAGTTCCACTACCTGGGGGTCGAATTGGGAGCCGCTTTGCTTTTTGATTTCGGCGAGGGCGTCTTCGATGGTCCAAGCCGTTTTATAGGGGCGGTCGTGGGTGAGGGCGTCGAAAACGTCGGCTACGGAGAGGAGGCGAGCTTCGAGGGGGATTTCTTCGCCTTTGAGTTTTTGCGGGTAGCCGTTGCCATCCCAACGCTCGTGGTGGCTGAGAGCGATGCGGTGGGCGGTTTGCACCAGATCGGAGTGGCCGTCTTCGAACAGGGCGGCGCCGATTGTGGTGTGCGTTTTGATGATGTTGAACTCGTCGGGGGTGAGGCGACCGGGCTTAAGCAGGATGTTGTCCGAGATGCCAATTTTGCCGACATCGTGCAAGCGAGCGGCTTGCTCGATGCAGCGCACCTGTACGCAAGGGAGTCCGATTGCTTCGGCGAGCAAGCCGGTGGTACGTCCGACGCGGTAGGTATGTTGGCCGGTGTCGTCGTCGCGGAATTCTCCGGCGCGCGCCAGACGCTCCAGCATCTCGACGTGGGTCTGTTCGAGTTCGCGCGCGTACTGCGCGATGCGGCATTTCGCCTGTTCGAGTTCCTGGGTGCGCTCCTGGACGTGCTCTTCCAACTTCTCGTTTTGGAGCTGCAAGTCGAGGTAGAGAAAGCGATTTTCGAGCAGGTTATCGATACGAAGGAATAACTCGATCATATCAAAGGGTTTATTGAGGAAGTCTTTTGCCCCAGCGAGAAGCGCCTGACGTTTGGCCTGGGGGGAAATATCGGCAGTCAAGACCAGTACCGGGACTTGAATGCGTCCGCCGCCCTCTTCCTTCAACTGCTTCATAACCCCCAGACCATCGAGGCCGGGCATCATCAAATCGAGAAGGATGAGATCGGGTTTAAATTCGCGGTAGAGCGAAAGCACCTCAAAGGGGTTGGTACAGGAGCGAATTTCGCCCCGGTCAGCCTCCATGAGCATATCTTCCAACAACATGATGTTGCTGGGTTCATCGTCAACTAAAAGTAAGCGGGCCTTGTGCATAACGGGCTTGAGCAAAGATTGACCATGTGCCGCCATAGAGAACTCAAGGGGATTTCCCACTCCATTTAAAAACATCAATAGAACAATCTAAGTGGCTTAGAGTTTATTTTTGGTCGTTATCTTGTACAGCGTGCATGAGCGTAAAAAACACTGTAAAAAAGCCGTTCATTCGCCGTTAAATTTTCGTCAACAGAGTGGTTTCAGAGCGTGATGAGACAGGGAGTAAGCGGATTAGATTGTCAGTTACTGCTAGTGTCCGGGGAGTCGGGCAGAAACAATACGCTCTGCGGGAGTGTCGAACAGGCCACTTTTGAATGAAGATTACGACTTTTTTAGTGGCAGGAATTTTGGGTTGCACGATGCTTGGCGGGGCACAGGCGCAAGAAGGCCAGCCCGCAGCACCAGCAGCACCGACTCCTGAAGCCCCGGCAAAACCAACTTTGGCACCCGTCACGAAAGAAAACGTAGCGCAAGCGGTCACTCAATACGGGGAAATGGACTTGCCACGCGCACTGGACACGAAAGAATTGAAGATAGTGGCGACTTACCTTAAAGAGGGAGACGCCTATCAGGCGGCATCAGCGGCGCGCTTTCTGGCGAACGCGCAACAAAACGAGGCGATGCAACGACTGACTCCGATGTTAGCACGCTTTAAAGAAGTCGTGGAAAGCCCGCTGTCACTGCCCCCGACTGGCCTCTCTTATCTTTCGAGCGAGGCGTATGTCATCAACATTTTTCTGCTGAGCATATCGCGCATTAAGCCCGCCCAAACCGTAGTGAATGCGCTGGAAAAAGAGCGCGCTGGAAAAGCGACACCCAAACAACAGCAGTGGCTGACAGCGGCAGCGGGATTTGCGGGCGATAAGCGCGTAGCCCCACAGCTCAAAGATTTATTCGACAAAGAAACCGATGCCTCGTTCAAAGCGGTTTTGTTGCGAGCCTATGCATGGTCGGCTCAAGAGGCTGCCATTCCCACACTACAGACGCTTCAAAATGATGAGAGCGTGACGGCTTACATCGAAGGGAAACCACAGCATGGCATCAGCTTGATAGCACAAGGCGAACTGAAACGCCTTGGCGTGTTGGCGGGGTAGATTGGGGCGAATCTGGCGTTTGAGGAATCACTTACCGATGGCGCGGCAATCTTTCGCGGACACGGCAGGCCACGTAATGTGCGCCTCTTTTTCAGTATGTAACCCAATTTTGGCGAAGTAATGGACTTCCAGTTGCGTCATCCTGAGCCTGCGAAGGATCTCGGCCTTCTCAAAGTGTTTCCGAGTTGCAACGGAAGATCCTTCGCAGGCTCAGGATGACGCAACTCTTGCTTTCTGCTCCCGATTCGGGGCAAAAAAGTGCTCTTATATACCAAAGAGAGTCCCACATTATGTGGTAGGCCATGTCCCTACGTTCGGACGGGGAGAACCTACCGCAGATAGGACTCCCGCTAACATTCGCGTAGTGCCCACATTTCGGTCAAAAGAAATCACCATAGAAACGGGGGACTGGCAAAATATGCCAGTCCCCCGTTTTCTTTTAGGTCTCGTTGAGGAATTTGCGGATCACGGAGAGTAGGATTTTGAGGTTGAGGGGCTTGGTCAGGTACTCGGAGGCACCGACGGCCAGCAGGTAAGCGATTTGGGATGGGGTGGCATCGGCGCTGAGCATCACGACGGGGATGTTGTGGAGCGTGGCGTCGGTGAGGAGACGGCGCAGTACCTCGTCGCCATCCATATCGGGCAGGTGCAAATCGAGCAGGATGAGCGAAGGGCGGTGCTGACGAGCCAAGTCCAAACCGAGTTGGCCTTGCATGGCGCTAATCAGGTTGATGTTAGGCTCGTTTTTGAGCAAATGCTCCAGCACTTTGAGGTTGACGGCGTTGTCTTCGATGTACAGGATGGTGTGCGACTTGGTGACAGGCGCCAACTCGAACTCCGATTCGACGGGGGCTTCGGGTTCTTGCGGTGCTTCTTCGCCGGGGCGCACAGGGCTTTCGGCGGTAGGAATATCGACCCAGAAGGTGCTTCCCACGCCTTCCTCGCTGGCGATGCCCAGACGACCGCCCATCGCTTCGACGAGGTGTTTGGAGAGCGCCAACCCAAGGCCAGTACCTTCGATGGCGCCGCCTTCGCGGCCCAGGCGCTCGAAGGGTTGGAAGACCTTGGATAAGAACTTGGGAGAGATGCCGTGGCCGGTGTCGATGACGTTGAGGCGCAGCATCTTGCCGTCGAGGATTTGGCCGTTGACCGTGACTTTGCCGCCCTGCCGGTTGTATTTGCCCGCATTGGAAAGCAGGTTGAGTAGCACCTGCGACAAGCGTTGCTGGTCGGCCAAAACGTAAGTATCGGAGCAGCAGCTGAGGTCGAGTTCGAATTGCAGGTTGAGTTGCTGATAGAGCGGGCGCACCATATCGGCGGTCGAGGTGACAACGGTTTCAGCAAGAATGGGTTCAGGAGCCAGAGTGAGATGGCCCGATTCGACGCGCGCCACATCGAGTACCTCGTTGATGAGGTGAAGCAGGTGGCGTCCGGCCTTCAGGATGAGCTTGATGCGCTGCGCCTGTTTTTCTTCGGTCAGCGTCATCTCCAGAATTTGCGCAAAGCCCAGAATGCTGTTCATGGGGGTACGCAATTCGTGGCTCATGCGCGACAGAAATTCGCTTTTAGCCTGGTTGGCGCGCTCGGCTTCTTCGCGAGCCGATTCGGCGTCGTTTTTGGCCTGACGCAAATCGTCTTCAACGCGGGCGCGTTCGAGCGATTCGAGGGTGAGCGAGCAGATGCCCGCGAGAGAGCGGGTGGAGATGTGGTCCTCGACTTTCCACAGGCGCGCTTCGCCGACCTGTTCGCAGCACAGCACGCCGACCATGTGGCCGTTGATGACGATGGGGGCATCGAGCATGGCGTTGATGCCAAGCGGGGTCAGGTAGCCCTTGGAGAACTCGCGGGTCGCGGGGTGAGTGTGGGCATCGTCGGCCACGATGCTTTCGCGCGTTTGCAATGCACGGAAATAGTTCGGGTAGTCGTCGACCACCAGTTCCATATCTTGCGAGTGCTGCCTGCTGCCGCGCTCGTACAAATCGGTACAACGGAGGACGGATTGGTCTTCGTTGAACATCCACACGCTACAACGCTCCAAATCGAGGACGTTGGTGCCTGCCTGAGTGACGGCAGCCAGCGCCTCTCGCAGTTCGCTTTGATCGGCGACGCGCAGTTTGGTTAGCTCGGTGAAGACGAGGTTGCCGTAGAGTAGGCGCGCTTCGTTGGCGCGCAGTTCGGTGTTGGCGCGCTCGCTTTCGTCTCTGGCCTGTTCGAGCAAGGTAACGGCCTCTTCCAGAGCCGACAGGGCGCCCACGCGCTCATTGGATTCGAGACGCAGCGCTTCGTTAGTTTTTGCCAGTTCGTTGGTACGCTCTTCGACGCGCCTTTCCAATTCGTCGTTAACGTCTTGCAATGCCTCACGGCTACGGAATATTTCCTCTTCGCTTGCCTTAAGGTTAGTGATGTCGATATGCGAGCCGAGCAGACGTTCAAGCTTGCCGTTTTCATCGCGGAAGACGGTGCCCTGCGACAGAATCCAGCGATAGCGACCGTCTTTATGGCGCAAACGAAATTCGTCCTGGAAGGTGGTATCGGTCGAATGTTGCAGCGCCATGCTTTTTTCGGCGACTCGCGCACGGTCGTCGGGATGCAGGGTTTCCGTAAAGGCATCGCGCAGGGATTCGAAATAGTCGTCGTCTTCTGCGTAGCCCAATTGTTTTTTATAGTAGCTCGTCGAGTGGTGTTCGTTGGTGAGGGCGTTCCACTCCCACAGAGCGATGCGCCCGCTATTGACGGCGACTTCCAAACGCTCCTGACTGATGCGCAGTTCGGTTTCGGCCTTTTTGAGCGGGGTGACATCCTGCGACATCGCCATAACCCCGGTGATTTCTCCGTTTTCCCAAACGGGCGCGATGTGAACCCACCGGTAGGAACCATTAATAGCAACTTCGGTTGAGCCGGACTCGCCCTCCAGCGCGTTACGATAGAGGCGCAGCGCCTCTTCATTACCAGGGGAATTGCCAAAAACTTCATCGAGATGTTTGCCAACCATCTCCTGCTTAGTCATGCCCACCGGGGGCAGCTTTTGGCCTTCGACCAAAACGAAACGTAAATCGCGGTCGAGCAGAAGCACAGAGCCGTTCGGAACGTTGTTAGCGAGCGCCTGGTATAGCTTTTGGCTGTGCTCAAGGGCTTCGCGCGCTTTCCTTTGCTCGGTGACATCCTGCGTCATAGCCAGGATGTGAATCACGTTCCCCTGCTCGTCTCGCACTGGCAGGATATGGAGGAGACGGTGATGCCCATTGACTTCGACTTCACGGGTTACTGTCTCGCCATCAAGTGCCGTGTCATAAATCTCATTGAGATGATGCCCCAGGGTTGTTTCTCCGAAGACTTCGAGAACGGTTTTGCCAATGGCATCTTCGCGCGACAATCCGACGGCACCCAAACCTTTGCCTTCGACGAGCAGGAACCGCTTATCCAAATCGAGCAGGTAAACCGAGCCGTTGGGAAAATTGCTGGCGAGGGTATGATAGAGTTTTTCGCTGCGGCGCAGTTCTTCGTCGGCGATTTTGGCCTGAGTGATGTCGCGTCCGACGCCCCACATACCGATGATGTCGCCCTGAGAATTGTAGTAGGGCGACACCGACATCGAGATCTCTCGGAGCGTGCCATCCTTGTGCAGACGTTTCGCCTCATAGTTGGGCACTTGCTCACCGCGCCCGATGCGGGCGACTATGTCTCTGGCCAGAGGCAACCCTTCGGGTGGTATCACCAAAGCTATTGATTTACCAATAACTTCCTGCGCGCTGAAGCCGAGAATCTCTTCGGCCCCATGATTCCAACTCTGGAGTATTCCGTCGAGGCTGACGGTGAAAATCTGGTCGCGGGCCGATTCGATGATGGAGTTCAGCCGCGTTTGAATGGTTTCGCCGTGCTTGAGCGCAGTGACATCGGTTTGAGCGCCCCATGACCCAACCAAATGGCCGTCTTCGATGAGGCCAGTAAAGTTGGTGAGAAAATACTTCGCGTTGGCATCAATGTCCAGTTCCATGAATTCGGTTTCACGCAACCGATAGCCAGAACGGACAAATTTGGAGAGAAAATCGACGATGGCGGCCTCAGCCTCGGCATCTCGCACAAAATCGCGTATCCACTGCCCTTGTATGGCGCTGGGGTCGGCGAAACCGTGCATCCGCGCGTTGGCTTCGTTGCACTCGACGATGCGGGCCTGCTGGATCATACGATCCACTTGCTCTTCGAGGGGAAGATTGAGAGGAATGGGGGGAACGTACTCAAGGCGCCACCAGCCCTGCCCGCTGGTTTGCATGATGACTTTATGGCGCTCGTCGCTGGCGCGTAGCGACTGCCACAACTGCTTCTGCGTCAGGGCATAGCGCACGGCGCGGGCGACCTGGGCGGTTTCGATTTGCGAGGGGCACAGGTAATCGACGGCACCTGACGCAAGCATGGCTTCGCCAGCGCAGTTCTCCTCGGAGGAGATGAGGGCGATAACGGGAAGAGCCGCATTGCTTTCGCGCAGCGTTTGGATAAATTCGGCGTTAACCAGAGAATCTTCGAGAAAGACCAGCGAATAATGGCCGGACGAAAGTAGGCGATGGGCCTCTTCATGGGAGAAGGCCATGCCTAATACCGAGGGGGAGGAGGGGTTGAGCGCCAGCCGGAGTTCGGTTACTCCATAATTACTGCTCCCAACGAATAAAAAGCGCGACATCATCGTTCATAGCGACATGGATATTCAAGTTCATGCCTAACCTGACCTACGCCCTGCACACAAAGCATGAGCTAAAACATCCCTGTCGAAACCAGCAGCAAGAACACGGTTAGCGGTATTTACCACACAGTATCGTTACGGCCAGATAGAGGGTTCAGGTAGTGATAATGCACTCGTATTGCCAACGTTTAAGAACTGAGCTTATTCACAACGGGGGAATTTCATCCCCCATTAAAATGGGGGGCTATAAGTCAGCTTCACTGACAACTGTTCACCTTCGTGAACAACGAGGGGCGCGGAGCGCGCTGGATGGGATAGCAGGGAGGTTAGGGCACGGGTGGTTTTTTGAGTTCGATGACGAGGTTGCGATAGGGTGTATCGCCGACGTTGACGAGGCGGTTGTGGACTTTGCCCTCGCCTTCGACTGCGTAGAAAACGACGAGGTCGTTTTCGTAGCTCAGAGAGCGGTCCTGTTCGGGGTTTTGTGGGTCGATGTGTTTGAGGTCGCCGCCATTGATGACGACGAAGAGGAAGTCTTCGCGGTGAATATGCTTTTCCAGCCACTCATTCGGGGCGAGCGCCAAATCCCAGACGCGCACGCGCTCGTTTTCGAACATCAAATGCGTGCCAACTTCTTCGCGGGGTTGGATCGGAGTTTCTTCGTTCATGATGGTTTGTGGGGCAACGGGCGTTACCGTTGCCATTGACCGCTTCAACTGGCTTTAAGTTTCTACGATGCGGGTTTTGATGCCCGCGTAGCCGCCCTCGACGATTCCGACGATGTAAACGTCCATCTCGACTTTGCCAACACGAAAGACCTGTGGCTGTTTGAGGGTGCTTTTAATGGTGGTGACCAAATCTTTGAAGCGCGAGGTTTCGGCCCGTTCCTGCGCACTCTGCCACGATTCTTCTTTGGTGGCAGCGCGGAAAAAGGTCGCCAATGTGGTGGTTTTTACGGGTGCATCGGGCTTGTCTCCGGCGAAGCCCAGCACACGAGCGGCTGAAAGCGGTGATAATGACGCCGCGTTCGCATCCGGCCAGAAAAAGGGCACCAGGGGCGCGTCGGTTTCGCTGAGATAAAGCAGCCCCTCGGTGGCCTTTTCCAAAAGGCTGAGCGTGTATTTGGAGTCGATCATGTGTTTATCCGTTTTCAGTGACCAAACGAGGCATAAGGCGCGCTTATGTGTATCGCCAAGGTAACGGCTAGGGAGTAATGATACACGAGAGGCGGTGTAAAACCGCTGGCGATGAAGTTTTGGGGTTTTGGGGCAAGGGCACGTTTCAAACAGATTCTGAGAAAATTGTGTGCGGTTTCACGTTAATCATTACTTGTTATTGGGTACATAAAACGTGCTTACTTACTTGTATTAGAATTCGTTTTAAAAAATGAAAACTCGTCTCTTCCTCAATACCTTATCCATTTTGGGTGTGTTCGCCATTTCACCCATTCTTTCAACACCTGCTAATGCTCGCGTTCCGTTGGTCACAAAACCTGCGGTTGCAGCGGCTCCTGTCAAGCCAGCTCAATTCGTCTATATCAAGGAACTACGAGGAGCGAATGGCGGACTGGAGGCGGCTCAGACAGCCATTCGCCGATTCAACCCGATTCGTGGCAAGGGGCCAGCTATCTATTTGGTGGCAGCAGTTCACATCGGCGAGAAGTCGTACTATCAACAGGTACAGCAATTTCTGGATAAGCAGAGCATCGTGCTTTATGAAGGGGTGAAATCATCGCGCAAAATGGCCAAACCCAGAGCAGTCAAAGCGGTATTACCGTCCACGGCTGCCAGCGGCATCAAACCGCCTGTCGGGATGCAAAAGAAGATTTCGGAAGCGCTCGATTTGCAGTTCCAGCTCGAAGGCATTCGCTATAATCGCCCACATTTCCGCAACAGCGATTTGGACTGGGAAACCATATCGGCATTGGCGGCAAAGTCTGGCCCCGATACACAAAAGCAACTCGGCGACCTTCAGCACTCTGTCACGGGTGGGCCGAGCGTGTCATCGACCGACCAAATCATGGACAAGTTGATCGCGCTCGCCAATTTCACACCTCTGGCGGCGAATGTCATGCGTCGTTTGCTGGTGATGGCTTTGTGCGTCCCGGATAAAAGCAAATTGGGGGTTCTCGCAACACAAAAACCAGAGGAAAATGGTCTGGCTGCTTCGACGAAAAAGCTCGATTTAATCATCATCAACGAGCGGAACAAAGCGGTGCTTACCGACCTGAAAACTTTGCTGAAAAAACCAAAGAGAAATGCGCCGAAGCCAGTCCAATCCATCGCGGTTTTTTATGGGGCCGAGCATATGAAGGACATCGAGAAGCATCTGGTTTCGGATTTCGGGTATCGTACCGCCGATGCGCAGTGGTTGACGGCGATTAAGACGGCGCATTAACCGGACTCGCTTTCATCGCCATGTTCTGACGGCCAGTGCGGCTGGATTCTGAGGTGCGCGGCAAATATCCGAATGGTTTTTTGTGGCAGTGGGGGAAATTCGCTCTGATTCTGCGTATCCTTGGAGTTACCTCACTTATGAGCCAATATCTGCCAGCATCGAATCGTTACGATTCCATTCAATATCGCCGCAGCGGTCACAGCGGCGTCAAAGTTCCTGCTGTTTCGCTCGGTTTGTGGCACAACTTCGGTGGCGTTGACACTCTTGAGAATGCGCGCGCCATGTGCCGTACCGCTTTCGATCTGGGTGTCACCCACTTCGATTTGGCGAACAACTACGGGCCACCTCCTGGCAGCGCCGAGGAGAATTTCGGACGCATTCTCGACCTCGATTTGCGCCCTTACCGCGATGAATTGCTGATTTCGAGCAAAGCGGGCTATGGGATGTGGCCGGGGCCTTACGGCGATAATGGTTCGCGCAAATATCTGCTTTCCAGCCTCGATCAGAGCCTGAAGCGGATGAAGTTGGATTACGTGGACATCTTCTATCACCATCGTCCCGACAACGACACGCCACTGGAAGAAAGCATGATGGCTCTCGACCAGGCTGTGCGTTCGGGCCGCGCGCTGTATGCCGGAATTTCCAACTATCCAGCAGCCAAAGCGGCGCAAGCCGCGCAAATTTTGCGCGAACTCGGCACGCCGTTGCTGATTCACCAGCCCAGCTATAGCATCTTCAACCGTTGGATCGAACCCGAACTGCTCGACACGTTGGAGCGCGAGGGCGTCGGCTGCATCGTGTTTTCGCCACTGGCGCAGGGTTTGTTGACCAACAAATATCTCGGCGGCGACGTGCCCGCCGATTCGCGCGCGGCCAAACCCAGCGGATTCCTGAAAGCAGCCAATATCACCGAGGATAAGCTGGTTAAAGTGCGTGCGCTGAACGAAATCGCTCAGGAACGCGGACAGACTCTGGCCCAACTGGCGTTGGCGTGGTGCTTGCGCCATCGCGGCATGACTTCGGTACTTATCGGGGCCAGCAAACCACAGCAAGTGACCGACTGCGTCGGCGCGCTCGACAACCTCGAATTTTCGGCAGAAGAACTGGCGAAGATCGACGAAATCGCAGCGTAAGAGATTCGATCTTCATTGAGTGTGTAAGGCAAAACGTATTTGATACGATTGCCTGGCTTCCTCTATGCAAACCGGCGTGATTTCAAGGGCTTGAAATCACGCCGGAGGTAGTACGCTACTATCTTTTAGCTTGTCGGCAACTCAGTGCCGCCACAAAGGGAGGCCCGACCAACGCCCACAGTAGGAGTGCAAACGCCGAAGTGCGTGCTGCCCCTGACTTGATGAGAGCCACACCTTTCGTCTTGCCCTGGGAGGCGAGTTGTGTTGCGAGTTCACGCGCACGTTGCGCTGCCAATGAACGGGCCTGTGGTGTCGTCGCTTCCTTGGCCTGCTTTTGATAATCGCTCAGTTGTTCCTGCAAACGCCCTTCGCGCGCCGAGTCGAAGGCTTCTTTGCCGCGTGTCGTTGCTGCGCCGCGCACAGCGTCTTCAATGCGTCCGCGCTCACTTAAAACAAGGCCGGTGGCGTCGCGCGAAACTCCCTCAACAACCAAACCACCATAAAAAGGCGCCACAATAAAACAGGCAGCGCCCCCCACGATAAGCCCCAGTAAGGCCGCGACAAAAGCATTGCCACGTGCCCTGCCCATGCTAGCCCCAATAGCACCTGCTAATGCAAAACTGATAACCACAGTGCCTCCTAGCAGAAGCAAGCCAGTTACGGGTGGATTACCAAGTCCAAGAGAGCTATGCGCCCAAAACAAAACTGGCAATGAAACAACAACGGCCACAAGGCCGTAAATAACCGCCATTAACACCGAGCGGAAAACTGAATGACTCATGGTTTATCCACAGAGCGGTTAAACAGCGGGACGTGCTTGCGCGGGATCGCCTTGAGCCGGTTCCGTTTGCGGCTGTATATCAGGCGAAACCGTCGCTGTGATAGGGGCACCAGTTGGCACTTGTTGCGTTGGTAAAGCTGCTTCGCCGGGATTTTTGACACGCATCATTTCGGGCGTGATTTCAGGTTCGAGATCGTAGACCGAACTTAAAAGCACTTCCAAAACATCATTGTCGCGGGCCAAATCAACAGCTTTATGGGTGATAAGCTCTCCTGTATTGAGAATGACGCTGTCATCCTTCGCCAAAATCACGCGCGTGACAGGACGGCCCAGCGCATTATCGATGCTGCGCTTTTCGGCGGCGGCATCAAACTCTTCTTTCTTCTCTTGTGCAGTGCCGGTCAGTTCAGCCGTCTTTTCTTTGATGGCATCCCACAAACTGCCCGCTTTATCTTGCACAACTGAGGCTGCGTTTTGCGCATTTTGTGATGCGGCTCCAATACCAGCCGAGGCAATCACTTCTTTGTCTTTGCCCTGGCTCTTAGCGGCTTCCATAATCTCGCGGGTGATAACCATGCCGGGAGCCAACAAAGTCGAACCATTGGGCAGGTTGACTTCGGTGCCCGCTTGTTTGCCAATGGCTGCTTCTTCCGCGCTTTGCTGCGCGCCTTCGGTTTTTTCCTGAACAGTCCCGGCCACGTTCGATGTTGCAGCACTTACTTTGTCTTTAGCTGTATCGTAGCTTTGGGCAACAACGCCACTGCCAGCAGCCAAAACGAGCGCGTGCAGAATGCCTGCAGATTCGGCCTTGTTAGCTTGCTCGGCAGTTATAGTATCGCCTTGCGCCACGAGAAGTTCTCCGTGGGATGGTGCGCCATGAGAATCCGATGTTTTCTCTATTGATGTCTCGGTTGATGCAATTGGTGTGGCAGGGGTATCCGAAACTTTTTCAATCGCTGATTCGGTTGATGCAGCTAGTAAGGCAGGTGCATCCGAGGAGGTAGGCGCGGGCAAAAATACATCTTGGGATGCGACTTTGCCGACCACGAACTCTTTTTGTTTCTCGATGGAAGCGTCGGCAATATTAGCATAAGTCGCTTCCACCTGTGTTTTCGCAGCATCGTATGTTTCGGCCGCTTTATCTTTGGCCGCATCGTAAGCTCCAGAAACTTTTTCACCAGCCGCCGAGAGAACCCCTTTGACTCCACCGGGTTCATTCTTGGCTTGTTGCTCGACTTCCAAGGCTGTTTGCTGAGGAACGATCATGACATCGTCTCCGATAACGCGAGTTTGAGGCACGCCGATATAGCGTTTGCCGCTCATGGTGTCGGCGACAAAGCCACCCGACACCTCATAACCAACAACTCTCCCCGTGGCTTCATCCAGATAAACATCGCCAAAGGTGCCGAGGTTGGTGCCGTCTTCGGAGTAAATTTGTGTTCCCGACAGATGGGTATCGCCCTGCATAACGGCATAGATACGCACATCATCTTTGGGTTGGATTATCGAGTCCGCTCCGTAAACCATCACGGCGTCTTTGCCGATGGTCGAAATTTCTTTCCAAAGTACAACTTGAGGTTTAATCAAACCGAATAGATTGCTCTCTTGTAGCACTAGTCCAAGACATTCGTTGGCTTCTGTGTCAAAAATCAGGTCGAGAACCTTTCCCAAATCTTCGCCATCGTTGCCGATGACTTTCATTCCCGTGATGCTATGTCCTTTTCTCATGTTCGTATGATTTTCCTTTGGTGTTTTGCTGAAACTATGGTCGAACCGGAGCCGCGCCGGTCTCTTTGCTTTTGGTCACACTGCCGTCGCGGTGAACTTCTTTCGAGTAAATGACCGTCGTGCCGGTAGTGTTGTTAGTGATGGTTTTGCTGCGCTTAGCCACAACATCTTTTTCACCTGTGGCTTCACTACTAGTGCCCGATGTAGGGGCGACAGGCGCAGGAGTAACGGGGGTAGCCGTGCCCGTCGTTGTTTCTGGTGTTGCGGCTTCGCGAGGAGTTGTTTCCCGTGCCGCAGTATTAGTCGACTCGGCGCTGGGGGCCGTTGCATCGGTGGGCGTGCTTGTGCCTGAACCGGGAGTGGGCTGCTCCGCACCAGCTGGTGTCGAATCTGGAGTCGCAACATTCGATGCAGAATTTCCTTCCAATGCGGAGTTACTTTCCGATGCAGATGGAGTTAGGTCAGCCGCAGGTGTTGTCTCGGTGGTAGGTTGAGCTGTTGCCTCACTCACAGCGACTGAATTGGTGGTAGATGTGATGGCAGCATTATTTTGCACGCCACCAGATTGAGAATAGTAATAGTAAGCTCCCGCCCCTACTGCGGTGAGTGCGACTATACCCAGAATATAGGGCCAAGTCGCTGGTTTTGCGCCGTCAAGTCGTGCCATGATTTTTCTTTGTGTTGGAGAGCGGCGTTAATGCGCCGCGCTTATTTGTGTTTTTTGCTCCGCTTCGGGGAGCTGTTTACGAGCGGCGTGAGCCGAGAAAAAGACCGAGGATAAGTCCAGCAAGTGCTCCCAACAGAAAGCCTCCACTGCCCAGAAGCCCAATGAGGCTCTCGCGCGATACGCCATGCCCAGTGGCGTCTTTGATTTTGTCGCGTGCCGAATCCAAGGCTCCCGTCGCCACATGTTGGGCGTCTTTCGCCACGTCTTTGACGCTCTCGACCACATTTTCGGCGGCGTCTTTAGCTTTGCCAAGATTTTGCTGGGCCTCCCCTTTGGCCTCCTGAGCGATACCTTCGGCTTGGGTTTGCGAGTCTCCGGTCAGGTCGCCCACAAATTGCTTGGCTTTGCCCAGCGCTTCATTGCCCAGGCCGCGTCCTTTATCTTCTGTTGAATTGCTCATGATGTTTGGTTCTTTTTAAGTGATTCTTTGCGAGTTGTACCTCGCGATTATTGCTAATGAAGTTGCGTAAGCCATCGAACTACGAGATGGCTTGCCACGCCTTTTCTAAGTTGTGCGCCGATGCACGCAGCAGCGCGCTTTCGGTGTCGTGAAGAGGCATCTTCAAGATGCGCCGCACTCCCTGTCGATTCACCACACAGGGCAAGGACAGCGCTACCTCACCACTCTCGTAAAAAGCGGCGGTGTCCTCATCGGGAAGGGTCACGATGGGCAAGACGATGTTGGCGTTACGCGCGATGGCTTCGATAATTTTGAGCATCGCCGTCGCCACTCCGTAATAAGTCGTGCCTTTCACACGCGCCACTTCACTGGCAGTCGTCATCGTCTGGGCGAACAAATGCGAGAATTCATCGCCATTGAAGGGCAGATCATTGGCGTGGGCGAAGGTATCCATCGGCATCGCCCCCACGCGACAGGCCGACCAGATGGGCACTGCACCCGGCCCATGTTCGCCCAGTATCAGCGCCTCAATGCTACGCTCATCCACCCCGAAACGCTCGGAAAGGAAAAAGGTGAGACGCGCTGAATCCACGAGCGTACCCGACCCCAGCACCCGGCCCGACGGCAAACCGGAAATATCCAGCGCGAGTCGCACCAGTACATCCACCGGATTAGTGGCGATTAAGATGATGCCACTTGGATTGTGCGAAACCACGCGGGGCACGATTTCGCGGAATATTTCGGCGTTGTACCGTCCTACGTCCAAAGGCCCATTCGGCGCGTCACCTTCTGGCAACGAATCCTCATCGGAGGCACCTGCCGTTAAAACGGTGACAAATGCGCCCTTAATGTCGACATAGTCCCCTGCCCTGGCGCGACCAGCGGGTGTAAAAGGCCCCGCATGATTGAGATCGGCAGCCTCCGCTTCGGCCTTTTCGCGGTCTCGATTGACGAGGACCACATCCGAGGCCACGCCCGACAGCAAGAGCGCATAAGCGAGCGTAGTGCCGACTTGACCGGCACCGACAATCGCCACTTTGGAGGCGCCTTCACTGGTTGTAGTAACGTCGGGCATAATGTTGTGAAATCCTTCGATGAACTATAAAAACGTTCTAGTTCAGATGTGAGCGCGCCGCTTCGATTTGCGATCTGCACCAAAGCTCTTTAACCTCATTGGGCGAGGGAGCTTTAGCATCTTGGATAAGCCCCCACATTTCATGGGTCAAAACGCGGGGGCCAGCGCCCTCACTACCCGCAACAAGATTTTCTGAGGCGGGCGACGCAGAGGAAAGCTGAGCGCTTTCGCTCTTTGAAGAGTGGCTAAACCACATGGCAAGAAAAGTGTGGAATTTCATAGTCAAAATTCAAAGTGCTGCCTGTAGAGAGAACGTCCATAGAGTCGAAGGAGCATCTCTCCATCCGGTAGGCCACTTAAAATCACCTGGCATTAAGTGATTTCAAGTCCCATGCCCTGCGCTCAATTTATGGCACTAGAAAGGCGCCAAACCAAGAAACTCGTGTTTTGTGTGCGTTTTGGACAAAGCACGGCGTAAGTGACCTCGCATTGTGGCTCTATAATTGGCCCTACTGAAGATGGGGATACGGCAAATAGTCCGAAGACATCAACTGCCGAGCCGCGTGAAGGCGGAGTGGATATAGCCGTAACAGTCACAGGCCGCATCTTCCATTTCTTCGCGCGAACACAATTCAAAGCGATTACCGCTGTAGGACAAAAGCCCCGCTCGCTGCATCACGCCCACTTGAGCAGCAGCATTAGAAACATCGGTGCCCACCATCTGCGCTAAAAATTCGGGAGGCAGGTCGAATTTAAGCGCGTATTCCAAGCCAGTGCCCTTGGAAGCATCTCCGGCCCGGTCAGCAGTCATCAGTAGCCAGAGCGCTAGGCGCTCCTGTGGGGTGTGAACGTGAGAACACAGCGCGAGTTGGGTGCTTTGCCCCAGTACAGCAGCGATGTAAGCCAACAGACGCTCCTGTAAAACTCCGCCCCGCTTGAACTCGCGCTTAAGCACGGCGGCGGGCATTCGTAGCGCCTCGCCCTCCATTTGCACCACCGCTTCGGCGATGGTGCGCTCCTGGCCCAGCAGAATCGGCATTCCGACCAGACCTTCGCGCCCCACAACCGAGCTTTCGACCTCGCGGCCCGAAGCGCGCAGCACCAGCGAAACCATGCCCGCTTCAGGAAAGTAGACGTGCTCGGCCTGTTGCCCGGCCTCGAACAAACGCGCGCTCCGTTTGAGTTCGATGAGTTCGAGGTGCGGGCGAAAGACTGCGAGGATTTCGGGCGAGAGACCGCGCAAAAGATGGTTGCGATACGACTTCATGGCATTGTCCTTACGACGGTCAGTTCCAAAGCGACCAGAGGATGCGTTTCCAGAGCAATAGTCGTGCAAAACGAAGCGACTATTGTTCCAGAGGAAGGGGCGTACCATCCAAATCGGGCGTTTCTATCTTCGTTGCGGACGATGTCAGCAACGGCTCTTTTTGAGATTGTGCCAAAACTCGTGCCACGCGCGCCGGTTCCTGGCTGGCCTTGATGACGCGGTAACACTCGCACGCGGAGCGCTCTAAACCCTGCGGATTGAGGATTTTGATATGACCGCGCGAATAATCGATAAGGCCGCTTTTACGCAATGTGCCCGCCGCGATGGTGACGCCACTACGACGAGTGGCAAGCATTCGCGCGATGAACTCTTGTGTCAACGGCAAGTCGCTGGTTTGCGCGCGATCATAGATCGTCAGCAACCAACGGCATAGTTTTTCTTCCATGCCATGCAAATGATTGCAGAGCGCGACTTGGCTGGTCTCGACGAGCCGCGCGTGAACCTGACGCAAAATCGCATCTTGCAATGGTCCCCCGCGCCGAAACTCCGCCCTGAGCACATCCATTGGCAAAACATAGGCGCTCCCCGCCAGCTGCACCTGAGAGCGCACCACCGCCACCCCATCAGCCAAAACTTCACGTTCCCCGACTACACCTTCGCGTCCGACAAGGCCCAGTTCGAAGTCCACCCCCTGTTGACAATTGAGAGTGAGCGACACTAAACCATCGCACAAAAAATAGGCGTTTTCCACCCGTTGTCCGACCTCGTGCAATATCTGATCGCGCTTGAGAAGCACACGGTGCATCAGCATGTGTAGGCGTTCTATCTCATGGTCAGGCAGAGAAGCCAGCACTCCGTTGTCACGCGGTGAGGGCCACTTGGGCGTGGTCCTCACCGCGCCCAGGGGACGTTGGCCTAAAAGCGCCGATGAGCGCGATGAATCGGAGGACATAAACGCGAAAATGGGGTTAATAACAAAGTGTGTCATGCCCTCAACCACCCAACTGTTCAAAACGGACACAACACATCGGTTTTGTAGAGTGATTAGCTCGCTCTAGTACCATAGAGGTGAGCAGAGAATGATACCTTCTTTCTTTGTTATTACCTGGAGATTCCAGATTGCTAACCATTCTCTTACATGAAGAAGGCTCAGCAGGCACCCATTTGACATTTCACCCAGAGATTGTTCGAGTACGTTGTAGTAAGCGGGAGTCCTTCACTGAGCAACATCTTTATCGGCCTGACCCCTTGAGGGCATCGGCTGCATTTTCCAATGCGTTACCAATGGCTTCTTTAGCTTTTCCAAGGGTGCTTTGTGCTTCGCCTTTTACCTCTTGTGCTTTGCCTTCGGCTTCCAGATGTTCGTTGTCAGTGGCTTTACCAACAGCTTGCTTGATGTTGCCTGCCGTTTCATTAGCGGCGCCGCGCAATTTATCTTCTATTTGGCTCATGATTGGTTTCTCTTGGGACTAGATGGTCCAACGATACTGTAACGCAAGTTATGTACCGTAAGGGAAACCCCTCATATTGAAATCCTCATACTTTGCATACTCTAAGCAACAAGCAGTCAAATAACAACGCCCCGATGCCATATGGCATCGGGGCGTTGTTATTGAGAGGGTTAGCCGCGCATATCGAAGCCACCATCGACTGTGATGGTGGAGCCGGTGATGAAGTTGGCGAGGTCGGACAGCAAGAAACAAGCGGCAGCAGCCGGGTCTTCGGGCTGGCCGATGCGCTTGAGCGGGATGCTGTCGATGATTTGTTGGCGTCCGAAGGCGTCCATAGCGTCGCGGCTCATGTCGGTTTCGGTCCAACCGGGGGCGACACAGTTGACGCGAATGCGGTGCGGAGCCAATTCACGCGCCATCGAGCGCATGAACATGAACTGGCCGCCTTTGCTGGTGGCATAGGCCGAGTAGATGTCGGAGCCGCGCTGTCCGGCGGTCGAGGCGTAGATGATAATGCTACCGCCATCGGCCTTGAGGTGCGGAACCGCTGCGCGCACGGCGAGAAACGTCGAGCGAAGATTGAGGCTCAGGGTGCGCTCCCAAAATTCGAGTGTCATCTCTTCGATGGGCGCTGGCTCGAAGATACCAGCGGCCACGACCAACCCCGAAAGCGGGCCAAGCTGGTTGGTCGCGGTTTCGAGAGCGATTTCGGCGGCGGTATCGAGAGTCAGGTCGGCTTGAACCGCGAGGGCACGACGCCCCAACGCTTCGATTTGCTGCACGACCTGATTAGCGGCCTCGCGATTTTGCAGGTAGTTGATGGTAACATCGGCGCCCGCCTGCGCGGCCATGAGGGCAGTCGCGCGCCCGATGCCGCGACTGCCGCCTCCGATGAAAACATGTTGACCGGAAAGATCAATCATATGCGCCTGGCCTGTGTTCGCCGAGCAAGCGGCGCTGACGGGGGTTCGCCACCGAGACGATTTCGGGGTTGAACTGCCATGTCAGGTAAGGTGAGAACTGCTGCGCGACAAAGCGGTGGGAGTAGTGGACCTGCAACAGATAGCGCGCCTCGTCGGAGGTGTTGGCGCTGCCCGAATGCCACACTTCGGAGCGGAAGAACAGCACGTCGCCAGCTTTGCAGAGAACAGGCTCCATTTTGCGGCCCTGCCATTCGGGGTCGTTCTCGCCGTGGAGGGCGCGGCCCGATTTGTGGCTACCGGGAATGACATAGGTGGGCGCGAGGTCGAGCGTAATGTCGTTGAGGTAGTAGTGAGCGGTACAGAGGTAAACCGGGAGCTGAAAACGTGGGTCCATCGCCATGTCTTCGGGCATTTCGACGAAAATGCGGTCGGTATGCGGCGCCCAGCCTTTCTTGCCGGGTTCGGAGTGCCACGCGGTTTGACCGATGATGTGGCATTCTTTGCCCATGAGCGATTCGGCTAAATCAACGACGCCGGGACGGTCGATGTAGGACAGAAACAGGCGTTCGCGGTTGAATACGCACTTATAGTGCGCCTGGGCGCCGCCATTATCGAAGCCGAAAGGTTGCAGGCGGTCGATGGCATCGCGCAAATCCTGAATTTCTTCGGGATTCAGTACACCGGGAATGAGGGCGAAGCCATCATCGTGAATGGCCTGTGTCATGCCCGCGACATCGTCGATGGCGAAGGTAGGCTGGTTGTACTGAAAGTCGGTAAGCGGTTTTTCCAGAGCTGGTGAAGCGTTCATGGCAAGGAAAAAGTTACCCAATTGAATGGGATGGCTCTATTAATTGCTTCGGCAATAACCGGAAAATATTCAGGTAGTGAGCCGGACTAACCTGAGAGACCAGCGCGAAATTCGCGCGGTGACAGGCCAGTGGTGGTTTTGAAGACGCGGGCGAAATAGCTGCTATCGGCGAAACCGGCCTGCCGCCCGACTTCGGTAATGGACAACTGTGTGACCGACAGCAGGAAGCGCGCGTGTTCGAGGCGCAACTGCGAGAGATAGGCGCCAACCGAAATTCCCAACGTGCTTTTGAACAGCTCGCACAGATAGTTGGGGTTGAGGTGGGCGGCACGCGCGATTTCTTCGAGCGCGAGGGGTTCGCGGAAGTGTTCTTCCATATAAGCAGCCGCCGCCTCGACGGGACTGCCCGTTTCGAGCAAAGTCATGGAGACGTTACCGCTGGAACGCGCCGCCGCGATACGGGCGACCAGAATAAGTGTCTCGACCACTTTGGCGCGCACCATCCATTCGTAGCCAGTGCGCCGCGTGGTTAATTCGCGGCTGACTTCGCGCAGACAGTTTTCGATGAGTTCGCGCTCGCCAGCGCGCAGACGGATTTTGCGGGTCAGGTCATCGTTAGAGTTGGCTTGCGAGCCGGAAAACAGTTCGAGCGGGCGGGCGCCTTCCTCCGGCATCATGCCATCGCCACCTGATAACAGCGACGGCATGAAAAGGATGTTGTAGATGGAAAAATCCTGCGTACCCTCGTAGGCGTGCGACCAGCCGAGCGGCACGAGGAACAGGTCGTTGGTAGCGACGCTGTAGCGCAGGGGCACATCGCTTTCGGGCGCGAAATGCAGGTGCTGCGCGCGCCCCCCGGTGACTAATACCAACTCTAAAAACTCATGCGAGTGGCGCCCATGATCGTAGTTGGCGACACGAAACACCGAGAGCGGCAGATGTGGGATGGGAAACGTCTCGTCGACTCGAAGTTGGCGCATGAGAATAGGCGAAGGGAACCGGCGAGTAGTTTGAGTTTTGACTGGAGATGAGAGGGAAAGTTATGCCCTCGTGCCCCGTTTTAGTGGTTGGTAGTTGGTCGTGTGTCTGTAGATGCAATATATCTCATAACCGCAGAAGCGGTGGAACGCGCCAGAGAGGACGGCATCTCTCCATGCCGATGAAAATTTTCCCTCCTCGGCTCTATCTTATAATCAGCATTTTGGTGTTGGCACCTCTCTCACAGGCCGCGCCAAAAACAACTCCCCCGCCCTTCGATCCTAAAGCTCAGGCTTTGTGGAAGAAGGTTTGCGACCATTACCGCTCGCTTCGCTCTTATTCGGGGTTAATGCGTTGGACGCGAGGAGGAGATTCACTCGATTCTATCGAACAATTGATTGCAGGAGGTCAGACGCAGGTGAAAGCTGCGGGGCCGAAATTGTTCCTTGTCAACCGCATCGACAAAGGGCAGTTTGACCAGCGCTATATTGACGATGGAGAGAACACATATGTCAATGTATTTCCCGAAGACGTGTTGAGTTTCCCACGCGATTTTATAGGACAAGACGAGTTATGGAAGTTCGCTCACGCCAGCGACTTCGGCCTCAAGGAACTTTTGCAAAAGCGCAATCCCCTGCAGCCGTATGGTTCGTATGTCGTATCCATCGTTTTTGGGCCTGAGCGCAAGAAAGGTGAGAGCCACATCGTGGTTCAACTCAAAGCTCCCACCGCGCGTGGTCAAATCGACTATTTTCTGGGGAGCCAAGACCTATCGCTACACAGCGTGCGCGTCCATCAGGTGGTCGATGGTAAGACTTTAGATAACAGCGAAGAACACTCGAACATCCTCTTTAATCCCGATATTCCCGCCTCAGAACTTGAACCAGATGCTGAAATGAAACGCTTGCTCGAAGAAGGCCGCGCTAAACAAAAGCCTGACCCCGCAACGCCACCAACGAACACGTTAACCGACAATGTAGCGCCCTAATCGTCGTTTAGCCCCTCGTGCTTTCGGGTTCACCCATCAGGCTGGCTTCGATTTGTGTCTTGCATTGCAACAGTGCGGAATAAACCACGTCCCATTGTTCATCGAAGCGCACGGCGGGGACTGCAACCGCGATAGAATATCGCTCGCTAAGGCCAGTTTCGAGGGCGACAGCAACACCGCATACGCCTCGCAAATGTTCCTCACGATCAATAGCGTAGCCTTGACGGCGGATTTGAGCCAGTTCTTCGAGCAACTTCTCCATCGAGTTGATGCTGTTGGGGGTGCTTTGCAGTAGAGGGCCATCCAACAGAGCGCGGACTTCCTCGTCGGAAAGTTGGCTCAGCAGCACCTTGCCATGCGGCGTGCAATGAACGGGGTAAGTGCCTCCGACTTTTAACACGACTCGGAGTTCTTGCTCCGATTGGTATTGGTCGATGGCAATGACGACCTGCCCGCGAAAGATGCCCAAATCGACGGTTTCGCCTGTGCTTTGGCCGAGTTCTTCGATGTAAGGTCGAACCAGAGCGGTTATGTCTGTGTGCGCCGAGGCTGCGAGACGCATCAATGCCGGGCCGAGCCTAATGCCTTTGGTGCCAACCGCGACCAACTGTTGCGCTTCGAGTGCGGTAACAATGCGGTGGACGGTTGTGCGAGGCAAACCGGAGGCTTTGGAGATCTGTCCCAGACTCATTCCTGTAGTCGAGTTCTCCAAAGCCTGTAGCACTGCCGCTGCGCGCGCGATCACTTGCTTGCTACTCGCCTCCTTCTCTCCAATTGGAGGCTCATTCATAGTTGTCTTGGCAGCAGGGCGTGGCATGGCTTGTACATTGTAGCGAGGCGTTCATAGTCCCGCCATGCAGAAACCGTTGCCCTACCCCACTTCTAAACGGCGCCAGAATAATTAGGCACGAACAGAGTTGGGTCGATGTCGGCGTGTCCGGTGGCTTCCTCGTAGTTTTTGATGCGCCCGAAAATACGCTGCACCGAATTAGTGATGGAGGGGAAGTCGATACCATCAAAAATCTGCGAGTCGCGGTAGTTCCCCTCTTCATCAGGTATTTGGCGAACGCGCTTGATGCCGTTTTCCAGCGCTTTGCGATTGGCGAAGCCCAGCGTGTCGAGCGCATGTTGCACCACATCGCGCGAGTGTTCGCGCGGGCCATAAATCGCGGCCTGATAAACGGTTTCTTCAAACTTGGCGTAATCGGGAATATCGACCTGTGAACCGGGCATGGCGAAATGGCGAATGACATCGACCATCGCCTTGATAGCCTCGGCGGGATAATAGTACAGATAAAGTCGCGCGCCTTCGACGAAGAAGTTGTAGTGGGCGGCCTCATCGACAGCGATAACCTGTGCGGCGCGAGCCAGAACCGGGTCGGCGTCGTTGGCGAACTGGGATTTGTCGCTTTTGCCGCGCGCGATGACGGCGGTATTGAGGTAGTTGACCTGCGTGGCGCGCTCCTGGAACACGGTGTAGAAGGTCATGTACATCGGGTCTTGCCACGGCAACGTCCACTGGCTTTCACGCAACTCCTGCATATAGTCACGGATGGCGTCGGGCTTCATGCGTCCGCTGAACAACAAGGCGTTGTACCACAGGTCGGCGTGACGCTCTTCTTCGGCGCCCCAACGAATATGAAAATGCGAACGACCGTGGCTCTTACGAATCACGCGCAAAAGGTCGGTGACATAATCGGGCACGAACTGCTCGACCGCGAAGAAGCCCTTCAGGATTTGCACCATTTCGGGCGAGTGGTCTTTACGGAAATTCCGCCAATCGAAATCCCTATCGGGATTCCAGTTGCGCTGCGCCTGGGACCGAGCGACATACCAACGGTACAGACCCAACGTCCCCCGCTCGATGAGCTGATCTTTCTGGTAACGGCTGAGCAAGCCCGCAGGAATGCGGGGACGTTCCTCTTCGATGAGAGTTAGCACCTCTTGTTCTGTGTGGATCATAGCATTGCCAATGGCCGATTATGGTATTGAATTTGACGAGTGGACAACAAACTACAACTCATTCAGTGCGTTAACACAAAATGAGTTTTTTAGAAGCCTGTTCCCCCGCCCGACAGGCCTAAACCAACCATCAAGAATTCATTATAGAGGACCACAGCCTGTTCCGCTAGATGATTTTTCTGTTCCATTGTGTGGTACAGCAAAGGTCTGCGGAGGTCCAAAGGTGTTGTGAATCGAGAAATAATGCGAAATCGCCAGCAGCTAGAGGAGGGGCATGACTTTTCCGCCGATTTTTTTCGAAGGAAAAGCGGCGATAGCAGTTACTCGATATGGCCCTTATCGTTATTCGCGAGGAAGGGGCCGACTGCCACTAATGGAAGAATGGTGTAGAACGGGTATCTCTTCTGCCAGGAAAGCATGATACATTCTCCACTTGGTTAACGGCTTTTAGATCAATGGAAAGAATGTAGCGGTGAACTTCACACGGAAAATTTGCACCCAGCAAGAATTAGGAACAACCACTTACCTATTGACCCAGTGGTTTAAGAGGGACCGGAAGTGAGAACTCGGCCTTGCGCGTCGAAGTCGATGGGATCGACGGCGGGGGTGCCACGCTCTGGGGTGTTCTGTTCGCGGCGATAAGAGAACCATTTGCGCCCATCGGGGCCGTTGAAAACGGCGAGGTGGCCGCCTTCGAAGACTTTGCCGCGCGGGTCTTTGGTCCACGGGCCGAGGGGGTTGTCGGCGTAGGCGGCGCTTGTCCAGTACGAGTTATCAAAGGTTTCGGCGTGGAAGAGGACATAGCGGCTTCCTACCCTCTCTACCCACGGCCCTTCGAGGTAGCGCGGTTTGTCGTTGAGCAAGGTGCCCGCGTCGTCGCAAGTGACGATTTTCTGTTCGGGGCCGAGCCATTTCACGACGCCTTTTCCGAGATTGGAGAGGTCGATTTTGCGGATGAAGATGTCGTATTTGGGCATGACAGCGTAGGTTGAGCCGTCCGCCGCCTGAAAGAGCGTGGTGTCGCACGCACCTTCTGGGATGTAGGTTATGCCTTTGTAGGGGCCAGTGATTTTGTCGGCGACGCCGACGAAGGCGTGGCCCGCCGCGCCCCAGTTGCCCGCAGTGTTGTATTCGGGTTTGAGCCAGTTATCGGCGGTGAAGATGAGGTAGAACTTGGCGCCGAACTTGTGGATTTCGGGCGCCCAGAAGCGGTGTTTGTAGGGGATGTCAACGGGCAAGTCGGCGGATTTGACCAGCCAGTTTTCGGGCTTCCATGTCTTTAAATCCTTCGATGAGAACAGCTGGATGCCGGGAGAAGAGCCGTTGTTTTCGAGCTTCATGCGGTCGTCTTCGCGGTTGGCGAAGGGCCACATGGTGAAGGTCATATAATAGGTGTCGCCTTCGCGGATGATGGCGGGGTCGCGCACCTCGCGGCGCATTGCGCCGTCGCCCATGTATTGTAAATCGAGCGGGTTAGGTACGCTGACGCTTTTGGTGCCGTTGACGCGAATGCCCGTTTCGATGCCTATGATTTCGCTGGCTTTAGGGCTGGCCTTGATAAGTCCGGTGTTGGCGGCACCAAGGCGCTGCACGACGTTGCCCTCGAATTGAATGTTTTTGGCGCGGTTAACCCACACCAGAGCGCCGGTATCAATGCCCCGGTCTTTGCCGCGATTGTTGGCGGTTTGCTGGGCGTTGAGGAACTTGTTGTTTTTGAAGGTCGAGTTTTCGAGGCCATCGAGCACCACATTGATGCCGTCGTTGGAAACGAAGGAGTTGTTTTCGATTGTGATGTGGGAGTGGCCGCGCGCGTCGGGCGAATCGCCCGTTCCAAGAATGGTGAGCGCCCCGGCCTGTTCGTTCCACGGGCCAGTAGTGGCGTAACCACAGTGGGTGATAGTGTTGCCGCGAATGATGACGTTTTTGGCGTAGTTGGCCTCCCCCCACCATAGCTCAGGGCCAATCACGATGCCCGCAATCGAACTGCCGTCGATGAGGTTGTTTTCAACGATGCCATCGCGCGCCTTGAGTAGTAGTCCGCGCGCACGGTGGTCGAGGATGGTGTTGTTGCGCAGCACGAAGCCGTCGCCCGTATGGTCGAGGTTGGAGACGACATCGCCTTCGTGGGCATCGAGTGGCTTATCGAGCGTGAGTTGGAAGAAAAACTTGTTGTCGCGAAAGTGCGGGAACTCGGTTTCGATGGGAGGTAAAAAGCCATCGGCGAGCGGCTTGAT
This sequence comes from bacterium, assembly GCA_004172935.1. Classification (GTDB taxonomy): domain Bacteria; phylum Armatimonadota; class Abditibacteriia; order Abditibacteriales; family Abditibacteriaceae; genus Abditibacterium. The sequence continues at coordinate 38,215 of SDZD01000017.1, forward strand.
GGCGGTGACAAAAGCCTCTCCACCGGGGACGCCATTTTTGCGAACCCACGCGACGCGATCTCCCACCGTGTAAGGCGCTCCTGGCCACAGCCTCATGCAAGTGATGGTGGCCCCCTCGACGCTGCGCACCATCTGGTATTCGCCGTGGATAGCGATGCCATCGTCGGGCATTCGGGTGAACATCGAGTTCTCGATGATTGGGCCGCGCTTGACGCCCGCCGAGTGGAATCCATCGGCGTTCTCGCTCATCAACGGGTCGGCTTTGGCGCCTTCCGGTTTGGGGCCGGGTTTCACCGAAACGCCATTGTAGCTGTTGGCGCCATCGCCGCCCGTCTCGAAGAAGCCAAAGCCGCCCGACGACTGCAACGAGACGCCGAGAATATGCATGTTGGCGCAGTTATCGTTGTGAAGTCCGGTGCTACCGCGCCCACGCATGGAGGACAGCTCGCCGACCTCGACTTCGTTGCCAAGCGGATTATCGAAGGAGATATTGAAGCGGTCGGGGGCCAATCGAGCGACGCCCGCGCTGCCGTAGTCGTAGGTGCCATTTTTGAGGCGGCGCGTAACTCGGTCGAAGATGTAGTACGTAGTGCGCGGGTCGAAGGCTTTGGGGTCGTCGAGGGTAGCAGGGTAGCCCGCGTCGATTTGCAACTCGAACGATTTACGGTCGGGCGCGATGGCGGCGATGGTGCCCTGAGTGAGAGGAAATACGGCGTTGCGAATGATGGCGCCGCGCAAAGTCACGTTCTGACAGCCACGAAAATAGACGCCGCCCTTCGAGTTGTCCTGCATCAAAAACGTCGCCCCAGTTGCGTCGATTTCAAAGTCCTTCAGGTCGGCAAATTCCAGATTGGCCCCGGTGTTGGAGGAAGGGATTTTATAGAAGCCAGCGGGCACAACGACCTTCTTTTGCCCGGCCTTGAACGCCGCCAAAATGCCATCGCGCAACTGTTCGGGATGGTCGGGCGAAATAGCTATCGTGGCAGGCTGGGCCATAGCGGGGCTAAGCGGAAGTGGCGCAACGCCCATCGAAAGCAACAGGACGCTCCAAAGGAGCGGGGATATTTTCATGTGGGTAGGAATAGAACTTTATACCGTCGCACGCGCAAATGTCGTAAAAACTTTGGCACATGGGTAACTCAGCAGATGTTATTGTGTTGGGGTTGGGGGCGATGGGGAGCGCGGCCTGTTATCAACTGGCGAAGCGCGGGGCGAGTGTTATTGGCATCGACCAGTTTTCGCCGCCACATATGTCGGGTTCGACTCATGGCGATACGCGGTTGACTCGTCAGGCGATTGGTGAGGGCGAAGCCTATACGCCGTTGGCGCTTCGCTCTTATCAGCTGTGGGATGAAATCGAGAAGCAGAGCGGGCAGCAGCTGTTGACCATTACGGGTGGGGTTATCATCGCCGAACCGCAGGGGTTTTCGCAGGCTCATGGCAACGTCGATTTCATGAGTAACACGCTGAGGTCGGCGCAGAAATATGGTATTGCCCACGAACGTCTTACGAATGCGGATATTCAAGCGCGTTACCCACAGTTCAAAGTGAAGGGGCATGAGGTGGGGTACTTCGAGTACAACGCCGGATTTTTGCGGCCCGAACGATGCGTCGAAGCGCAACTGGAACTAGCGAAGCGCGATGGAGCCGATATTCACACCGACGAGAAGGTATTAAGCTTCACGCAGCATACGGACGGGGTAACGGTAGCGACCGATAAAGGAGAGTACCACGCCCAAAAGCTGATTATCTCGGCGGGTTCGTGGCTGTCGGAGTTGTTGGAGCCACAGTACGAGGGGCTGTTTAAGGTGTATCGTCAGGTGCTGTACTGGTTCGACATCGCCGACAATTATCTCTCGTTCGCGCCGGAAAATTTCCCGGTCTTCATCTGGGATTTTGGGACGGGCAACGATGAGGCGATGTATGGTTTCCCGGCTATCGACGGGGCACAAGGCGGGCTGAAAGTGGCGCGCGAGGAGTACCAAGTGACAACAACGCCCGAATCGGTGGAGCGCACCGTGAGCGATGCCGAAACCGACGTGATGTTCGAGCGCTGCATCGAGCCGCACCTGATCGGGGTGAAACGCGAGTGCTTGAAGGCTACTACCTGCCTTTATACCGTCACGCCGGATTCGGGGTTCGTTATTGATGTTCACCCCCAACATAAGGATGTTATCATCGCCTCACCGTGTTCGGGGCATGGCTTCAAGCATTCGGCGGCGATTGGCGAAGCATTGGCGCAGATGGCGACGGGGGGAAAATCAAGCATCGACATGAGCGCCTTTTCACTGGGCCGTTTTCGCAGGTAAGTTCAGGCTTCGGCGCAAGCTATGGTTTCGATTGATTCTTCGCTGCGCGAGATGGCCCAACTGAGCATGGTAAGGGCGATGCCGAAGAGCAGCAAAATGGCGCCAACGAAGGGAGTGGCCCTGATGCCCCATGCCGAATCGACGACATGGGCGCCGATGAAGGCACCCGCCGCGATACCCAAATTGAAGAACGACTGGTTGAGTCCGCCCGCCACCGATTCAGTTCCGGGGGCTTTGCTGGTGGCCTGACGCAGAACCATCAGCTGCATTCCGGGGTTAGCGCTGAAGATGAATACGCTCAGGGCGATAGCCGACACCGAAGCGGCGATGGGGTTGGGAGCAGCCCAACCGAAAGCGAGCAACCCCGCAAGGATGGCAAGGAATATTCCGATGACGCCACCGTGCAAATTGCCATCAGCAGCACGACCACCCAAGAAATTACCGGCGGTAATGCCCAACCCAATCAAGCACAATACCAACATCAAAGCGGCGGGGCTAAGTCCCGATACCGATTCTAAGATGGTAGGAATGTAGGTGTAGGCGCAGAAAATACCCGCCCAACTGACGGTCGCAATGGCGAAAGCCAGCAGCATCTGGGGTTGGCGAAGCGCAGGCAGGCTGTCCTTGAAGGAGGGCGGCGTTTCGCCCTTGATGGTATCGGGAATGTAGCGGGCGATGAGTCCGGCAGCCGTGAGGCCGAGCAACCCAGCGAAGGCGAAGGGGATTCTCCATCCCAGACTTTGGCCGATGAGCGAGCCGACAGGCACAATCGTCGCCATCGCCAGAGAGAGGCCGCAAAAGACGAAGCCAATCGCGCTGGCCTCACGCCCCCTGCCGACCAGGCGCGACGCCACGTGGGCAGCGATGGCGAAGAACGCGCCGTGACCAAAGGCGTTCACGAAACGCATCAGCATCAGGAACTGGTAGCTGGGAGCAAATGCCGCCAGAATGTTGGTAACGAAATAAAGCAGCATCAACCACATCAGCGACTTGCGCTGTGGGGCGTTGAGCAGGAACGCCGACACGAAGGGCGCGGCCAGAGTGACTCCCAATGCGTAGCCGCTAACGAGCAAACCCGCCGCAGAAATGGAAACCGATAAATCTCTGGAAATGGTCGGGAGCAGCGCCGAGGGCAGGAACTCGGTAGTCCCAATCGTAAAAGCCCCCGCAGCGAGCGCAATGATGGCAGCGTTCGTATTCGGGGAAGGCGAACCCCCTGAGCCAGCAGCTAATTCGCTGTTGACCAGTTCCGCGATAGGTGGTTGATTCGACATCGTAATTCTGCGTTCTTGCACGATACAATAACGCAACTATACTGACAAATACGCATGAACCCGCAAAAAGATGCAAAAAACCGCACAATTTTGCCCGAAGAGCGTCGGCGCATCATCCTCGACACGCTCAAGCGCGATGGCAAAGTGCTTTCGAGCGAACTGGCGCTTGAGCTTGCGACTTCGGAAGACACGGTGCGCCGCGACCTCAAGGAACTGGAGGACGCGGGACTTTTGCAGCGCGTGCATGGCGGGGCACTGCCACAAACTCCGGTGCCGCACGAATACAAAGAGCGGAGTCGGCGCGACACCATCGCGAAGGAAGCCATCGGCAAGGCGGCGGCGACGCTGGTCGGGCCAACCGACACCGTGCTACTCGATGGAGGCACCACGATATTGCAAGTGGCACGCGCACTTCCGCCTTCGTTTCGGGGCACGGTCATCACCAGCAACCTGAACGCAGTTCTGGCTTTGGCCGAACACCCGGAGGCCGATGTCATTGTGCTTGGCGGCAAGCTGCACAAGCCGATTCTGGGCTGCATCGGCTCGCAGGTCGCGAACGAAATCGCCAAAGTTCAGGCCGATATTTGCTTTATGGGCGCGACCAGCCTCGACCCGACCAGTGGACTGGCCAGCCTCGATTACGAAGAGGCGCATATAAAACGCGCTATGGTAGCCGCTTCTTCGCGCGTGGTCGCCGTGCTTTCGAGCGAGAAGTTGGGCACAGCCTCGCCCTTCCTGTTCGCCTCGATGGAAGAACTCGATTATTTGGTGACGGGCAAATCGGCCCCCGCCGAGGTAGTGGAACAGTGCCGCCTGTTAGGCGTTGAGGTGCTGCAAGGCTAACGAACCTCCCCGCCCACAACACGAACGAGAGAAACACGATTATGATGAAGAAAATACCATTTGACAGAGCCGATGTTGATGCTCTGATCTTCGACATGGATGGCACCATCGTCGATAACATTCCCCACCACGACCAGAGCTGGATCAGCTGGGCGAAACGCGAAGGACTCGATTATTCCGAAGAGGAGTTGTTCGCCCGCACGCACGGTACCATCAGCGAAATCATGCTGCGCCTCTTCCCCGATGCGACTGAAGAGGAGCGCTTCGAATTGGGAGAACGTAAAGAGGCTCTTTACCGCGACATCTACCAACCCCACCTGGCTGCCCTACCCGGTCTGGAAGAGTTTTTGGCTGGGGCACGCGAGCATTCGCTGCGTATCGGGTTGGCAACGGCAGGCGATGCCACGAACATCGCCTTCACCGTCGATGGGCTGAATATCCGCTCGCAGTTCGACAGTTTGGTCGGTAGCGAAGACGTGACCTACGGCAAACCCCACCCCGAAGTCTTTTTAGTGGCCGCCCAGAAAATCGGCGTCGATCCGCAGAGATGCCTCGCCTTCGAAGATTCGGTCGCCGGAGTGGAAGCTGTGCGTCGAGCGGGCATGAAGTGCATCGTCGTCAATCAGATGGCGCCGCGCGAAAAGTACGGCGACACCTCGCATGTTCTGGATTGGATTGAGGATTACCGGGGCTTGGGCTAAAGCAGTACAAGTAGCAGAAAAGCGGTGTAAAACCGCCTTTCTGCATATAACGAAAAGTGCGAATCGTGCTATTGAAAATGGGGATTGGTTCTAACGCCTTAGCTCCGGTTAATTAGAAAATCAATGCACCTAATTTTTGAATCACGATGAAACAGACGATGGCACTCCGGCACTTTGGCGCAATTGGCACGCGCAAAACCTCGACTTCGGTAGCAGCATTTATGGTGGTGCTGGGTGGCTTGCACTTCACAACTTCGGCTCAGGCCGTAGTGCAGCAGAACGCGGCACAGAAGACCGTGACCATCGCCGATGATGCGGGTAATTTGAAGTTGCGGCTGAATTACGATAACCAGTGCGTTCTGGATGAGGTGACGGTGCGCGGGCGTCAGGTGTTGGCGCCATCGGGAACGGCCAGCGGCATTTTGATTGGGGGGCAGTGGTACACGACTCGGCGCGGCATCGCTGCGCCTAAAGTGGTCGCGGGTAAGGACTCGGTCGAAGTGAGCGGCATCGTTTTTGGCAAAGCGGGCGAGGAGATTCGCGAGACGTGGAACTTCAAGGTGCTGAGCGACCGTATCGCGTGGCGCATCAGTCGCAGTTATCCCAAACAGGTCGATGTCCAGGATGCGGCGTTTCCGTCGTGGAATTTCGCCAACATGACGACTTGGACCGGTGGCATTCTCGATAACGGGGGCGTGGTGTGGAACAAGTACCTCGAAAACCCCAACACCACTTATGGCGCACACGCCGGAATGGTGACGCTGTGGAACCGCGAAAAGAACGACTGTTTGCGCATCACCCCGACCCTGGGACAGGGGTTGCACGGCACGGTGCGTTTTTCGCATCAGCCGCAGCCAACGGGCGCCGAATTCACTTTCAACTACGCCGTCAGCAACGACGAGTTGAAGCCCAAATACAATCTGAATCGCTATCTGGGAGATCGGCAGGATTTGTGGGCGCCGTTTCAGGAGCAGGCGGGCGAGCAGAGCGCCGAGTTCACGTTACAGGCGCTCGACTACGCCCAAACCTATGACCGAGGCACCATCAAGGGACTCGATGCCAGCAGCATCCGCGAGATGATGAACACCGCCGGACGCTATGGGGTTATCGACAACAAGTTAGTCGGCGGCAACGGCTGGCGCTCAGGCTACATCTGCTTGCACGAGCAGTGGTTCGCACAAATTGGGATGGTGTTGAACGACCCGCTTTACGACACGAATTACTCCCAGGCCCTCGACTACTACCGCGACAATGCCATCAAACCCGATGGACGCGTTTTGTCGCGCTGGAAGTACGACGCGGGCGATGCGATGGGGGGCACCTATACCCCTAAGGGCTTTTATGAAGCGCAGTGGGGCTACCTGCTAGATTCACAAACCGACTACGTCATCAACGTATCGGAGCAATTCGACCTGACAGGTGACACCAAATGGCTCGCGGGTCAAAAGCAGACCTGCGAAAAAGTGCTCGACTATCTGTTGCGCCGCGAGGTGGGCAACAGCGGAGTGGTGGCGATGCTGACCGATTCGCGCCACGAACATAAAGGCAGCGACTGGTTCGACATTGTGTGGGCGGCGCACCGCAACGGCATCGTCAACGCCGAACTTTATTACGCCCTGACGATGTGGGCCGAACACGAGGAAACACTGGGCGATACCCAAAAAGCAGCCTATTACCGCACCTTCGCCGCCCGATTGAAGGAGAACTTCAATCGCCCCATCGAAGAGGGCGGCTTGTGGGACGCGAAGAACCAATGGTACGTGTACTGGCTCGATAAGGACGGCTCGGCGCACGGCAATAACCTGTTCACGGCGGTTAACTTCGCCGCCATCAGCTATGGGCTGTGCGACGATAAAGAGCGCCAGAAAGTGATTCTCGACCGCATCGAAAGCGAGATGCAGAAGGAGAACCTGTTCCACTGGCCGACCAACTTCTTCCCTTTCGAGGCCGACGAAGTGAGTGGCGGCAACATGCCGTTCCCGAACTACGAGAACGGCGAAATCTTCATGTCGTGGGGCGAGATCGCCGTGCGTGCCTACGCCAAATATAACCCGGCACTGGCGCTCAAATACATCAAAAAAGCGCTCGACCGCTACGAAAAGGACGGCCTCTCGTTTCAGCGCTACGACCGCCGCACCGCAGCGGGCGAAGGCGACGACATCCTCTCTGGCAACTGCATGACGGTGGTGGGACTGTATCGCAACATTTACGGTTTGCAACCCAAAGGCAACCGACTGTATCTGGAACCGCACCTCGTCCCTGAACTGAACGGCACCCAGTTGCCGTACCAGTTGGGCGGTCGCAACTACAAAATCGACCTCGACACCACAGGTTCAGCCATCACAACTCAAGGCGTCACAGTGCGCGCTGCTTCGCCCTTCGCACTGGCAGCAACCGATTCGGGCGCGCAATATTTCCCGGCACAAAGCAAACAGTGGGCACTTGCAGTGACACCGCCCGCAGCCAAAGGCAAATCAGCCACACCGCGCACCATCAGCGTGCAAATCCAGAGTTGGCCAACGGAAGGCGATGTCCCGCGCACATGGTCGGAATCGGCAGTTGGAGTCAAAGGCAAAACCACCCACATCGTAGCCGCCCTTCGCCCCAATGCCGCTTACAAACTCAAAGTCGATGGCAAAGCGAAAACCCTACGCAGCGATAGCGAAGGCAAACTGACCTTCACTGCCAGCCCGAAAGCGAATAAGGCGACGGCATTTGATTTGAGCGCCGTGACACCGTAAGAAGGCACATTATACGCAGGGGACAATCAACCTAATAAGCGGTGATTGTCCCCTATAGGGGCGAACCTTGTGTTCGCCCTCCACTAATTCCCTGCCAACGTTGAGCATACGGCAACAAATCCAGCCGCCGCCTAGTGGTTCGGTAAAATAATTACCGATTCGCCGTCGCGTTACCGCGATGGAAAATCTGTAAGATATGGCCACTGATTCCCGGAAACGACAAGCGAAGAGAGAGGATGGGCGCCCGAAGACGGCGACATTGGCGGATGTGGCGAAGGTCGCCGGGGTGACCTCCATGACGGTTTCCAGGGTCATCAAGGGCAGTGGTTATGTGGCGCCCGCCACGCGCGAAGTGGTGCTGCGCGCGGCTCAGGAGTTGAACTACACCGCCAACCTCGCGGCGCGGGCGTTGGTGACGGGACGAACCGGCGCAATCGCCATTATCAGCGGCGATTTGAACCTGCCTTACTGCGCGAATATCGTCTATTTGTTCGACTCGTTGCTGTCGGCGAGCGGCTATCAAATCCATCTGCTGCACACACGCGGCGAACTGCGCGACCTCATCAATTCGACCAATTCGGCTTCGGTCGATGGTGTTATTGTGGCTGGGATGCATCATTTCTTCGAGGAATTGAGTTCGCTCGACCGCCACGTTATTCCGCCCTGTGTGCATGTTGGCATCACCAAACCGTCGCAGGGCGATTACGTTCACGTCGATTTGCGCCCTGCCGTCGAGGAGGCGCTGGAACGGATGTTGGCTGCCGGACGCAAGCGTATTGCGCTTGTCGGAGTGGGGAGTCACCTATCAGTCGATGAAACCGAAATTCGCCCGCAAACCTACATTTCGATGATGCAGAACGCGGGGCGCGAACTCGAATTTGTGAGTGCCAGTCCACGCTATGAGGTGCCGGGGCCAGAGCGCGTGAACATCATCAAGCAATATATCGAGGCTAATGGCTGCCCCGATGGCTTGCTGTGCTTCAACGACGACATCGCCATCCAAACCTATCGAGCGCTGATGGATTTGGGTTATCGCATTCCCGAAGATGTGTTGCTGGTCGGGTGCGACGGCTTGCCCATCCTGCAATATTTCGAGCCACCGCTCAGCACCATCGCCCAGCCGATGGAAGAGATGTGTGCGCTGGCATGGAAGTTCTTGCAGAACCGCATCGCCACCCCCGACGCACCGCCACAATGCACCAATTTCGACGCTCAGTTGATTGTGCGTAAGTCACTCCAAAACTAACCCGACAAATAATTTTCATTCGCTGTTTGAACAGCGAATAAAGTGGGTATAATATTCATCGGTTAGCGCTAACACATTTTACATTCAGGGTTTCCATGAACCGTCCTCTACGCCTCAAAGCTTTCACACTTATCGAATTACTGGTAGTTATCGCGATTATCGCGATTCTGGCTGCCATCTTGTTTCCCGTCTTCGCCAGGGCCAGGGAGAATGCCCGACGCTCTTCGTGCCAGTCCAACCTCAAGCAGATCGGCTTGGGACTAATGCAGTACACACAAGACTACGACGAAACGATGGTCATGGTTTCGTGGGGTCCCACCGATTCGCTGTGGATGACGACGTTTCAGCCGTACGTCAAAAGCTACCAGCTGTTCGTTTGTCCCAGCGATTCGCGCGGCATCACTCCCGGCCCGAACAGCAACCAGACCAGCTACGGCATCAACATGGGCGGCTGGGGCGAAGGCGCCGGTTCGCGCAAAGGACCACCGCTTAGCACTGGAACCGCCCGCGTCAAACTATCGGCCATAGAAGCGGTCGCGACCACGGTGTTCGCGCTCGATTGCACCGGCTACGAGTACACCACCCAGTGGAACGATACAGGTATCGCCAACGGCCAAAGGCTCACATCCACCGTGGCGCCCCGCACTTTGAACGGTGGAGGCATCGAACGCCACCTCGAAACCATCAACGTGTTGTGGTGCGACGGCCACGTTAAGTCGATGAAAGCAGAAAACCTGTTGCGTGGCACCAGTGGCGCCCACGGCGACGCCACGATGCGCGCCACCTACTTCACCTGCGCCGCCGACCCCGATTGATGAAAGCTTGTCTTACATGAGACTCGCGAGAATTTAACATGTCAAACGAAGAGACGCGGTGCTTCACCGTGCCTCTTCGTTTCGCGCTAACCAGCCCTACTCTCCCCACACAATGCATCCACTTCACCGCGCTTTTTAGGTGCGCTGCGTTCATATCACTCACACACATTTATGCAAATGAAGTATTTAGCCCTGATGGCCCCATTGGTGGGCGCGGCCTCCGTGCAAGCGGCGCCCCTTCCCCCCGAAATCGAGAACGAACAGATTCTCAGCCAGAACAAAGAGCCGTGGCACGCGACGCTGATGCCGTATGGCAATATGGCCGAGGCACTCAAAGCCAACCGCTATCAGTCGTCTTACTCGCGGTCGCTCAATGGCCAGTGGAAATTCAACTATGTGCCACGCCCCGAAGGGCGCCCCGTCGATTTCTACAAAACCGACTTCAACGATAGCGCATGGAAGACCATCGCAGTGCCTTCCAACTGGCAACTGCTCGGCTACGGCACGCCGATTTATCGCAACGTTGGCTACACCCTGCAACGCGACTGGCCGCGCGTGATGACCGAGCCGCCGAAGGACTTCACTGCTTACGAAGAGCGCAACCCGGTCGGCAGCTATCGGCGCAACTTTGAAGTTCCGGCCAACTGGGATGGGCGCCGCATCTTCCTCAAATTCGATGGCGTCGATTCGGCCTTTTTTGTGTGGGTGAACGGTCAGAAAGTGGGTTATAACGCCAACTCGCGCAACGCCGCCGAGTTCGACATCACGCCTTATTTGAAAAAGGGCGCCTCCAACAGCCTCGCTGTCGAGGTTTATCGCTACAGTTCGGGCACCTACATCGAAGACCAGGATATGTGGCGTCTGTCGGGCATCTTCCGCAATGTGACGCTGTGGTCGGCGCCCGTGGTGCATGTGCGCGACTTCAAGGTGACCACCGACTTGGATGCACAGTACCGCAACGCAACCCTCAACGTCGCGGGCAAGGTACGCAACTACAGCGACCAATCCGTCGCAGCGCGCAACTTTTCGGTAACGCTGTATGACCCCGCTGGCAAAGCCATGACGGGGCTACGCGCTCAAATCACCGTGCCCGCCCTGGCGGCGGGCGAAGAGCGCGAAGTGAGCGTTTCGATTCCGGTTGCCAATCCCTCCAAATGGACAGCCGAAACCCCAACGCTGTACACAGCCGTTTTGCAACTGGCGACGGGTAACACCACTTCGGAGATCCTGTCACATCGCGTCGGCTTCCGCAAAATCGAGATCAAGGGTCGTCTGTTCCTCGTCAACGGTGTGCCCATCAAACTTAAGGGCGTCAACCGTCACGAAAACGAACCCGATACCGGCCACTACATCCCCGAAGACCGCATGATGCAGGACATCATCCGAATCAAGGAGGCCAACTGCAACCACGTTCGCACCGCGCACTACTCCGACGACCCGCGCTGGTACGAACTGTGCGACGAATACGGCCTGTATCTGGTGGCTGAAGCCAACATCGAGTGCCACGGCTACTACAATGTCCTCGACCGTGAGCCGCGCTACGAGAAGGCTTTCTTAGATCGCAACGTCGCCAACGTCGAAAGCTTCAAGAACCACCCTTCCATCATCATCTGGTCGATGGGCAACGAGTGCGGCGGCGGCTCGAACATGCGCGCCGCCGAAAAGCTGGTGCGAAGCATGGACCCGACGCGCCCCACTCACTACGAAGCCTTCGGCATCGGCAACAACAACCCGGCCAGCATCGACTCACAGATGTACACCGGAGTCGGCGATGTCGAGCGTAACGCGCAAAACGACACACTGACCAAGCCTTATTACATGTGCGAATATGCGCACGCCATGTTCAACTCGATGGGTAACGTCGGCGAATACAACGACGTATTCGACAAGTACCCCTCGATTTTGGGCGGCGCCATCTGGGAGTGGCAAGACCAGGGAATCTGGAATCGTCGCGATCCGAAACGCCCCTATCTGGCGTTCGGTGGCGGCTTCGGCGACGTACCGAACGACCACTACTTCATTCACAAGGGCGTGGTGTTCGCTGACCGCACCCCCAAACCGCACTTCCCCGAATTGAAACGGGCCTATCAGTGGATTGGCTTCGCTCCCGCCGATTTGAGCAAGGGCGAAATCAAGGTCAAAAATAAGTTCGCCTTCACCAACCTCAATGGCTTCAAGGGCACTTGGTCGCTGAACGAAGATGGCGTTCGCATTCAGGGCGGCGCGCTCAAAAAGCTCGACCTCGCGCCGCAACAGGAAAGCGTCGTTCAGTTGCCGCTGAAGAAGTTCACGCCCAAACCCGGTGCACGCTACGACCTCGACGTTTCGATGGCGCTCGGCAAAGACGCCTCGTGGCAGAAAGCGGGTTACGTCATCGCTCAGGCACAGATGGAGATGCCAATGGCCGCTCCCGCTCCGGTTATTGAGGTACAGGCGACCAAGCCCATCGCTGTCGTTAACACCGATAGCACCGTTACCGTCAGCGGCGAAGGCTTCGATGTCGCCTTCAATCGTGCCACCGGCCAAATCACCCGCCTCGCTCGTGGTGGAGTTAATGTGTTGCTGCCCGATGGTGGTCCCAGGTTGCACCTATGGCGCGCGACTCACCACATGGACGACGAGTGGACTTCGGGCGACTGGGACAAATACGGCCTCAAGACGCTGACCATGAGCGCCCCCTCCGTTCAAGCGTTCCAGGTGTCGCCCTCGCAAGTGCGCGTCGATGCGACCATTCAATACAGCGGTAAAAACGGCTTCTCCATCACCCACAACGTTTCGTACAACATTTTCAGCAATGGTTCACTGGTGGTAGATAACGCCGTGATACCCTCCGGGCCAAGCATCCAGTTCGCCCGCGTCGGCGTGCGGATGCTGCTCGATAAGCGCCTCGCTAACCTCGACTATCTGGCGCGCGGCCCAATGGAGAACTACTCCGACCGCAAGCGCGGCTCCGACATCGGCCACTACACCAGCACCGTCGCACAGCAGCTGGTGCCCTACTCCAAACCGATGGAAAACGGCAACCACGAGGACACCAGTTGGCTCGCCCTGCGCGGCACCGGAATGCCAACCTTCCTCGCCAAAGCCGAAGGTGCCCCGCTGCAATTCTCGGCACAGCCCTACGACGACGAGATCATGGACAAGACCGAATACAGCGTCGATTTGCCTCCATCGAATGCCACGGTGTTGTGTCTGGCGGGCAAAACCCTCGGAGTCGGTCAAGCCGGAAACGGCCCGTTGCAACAGTACCGCCTCAATTCCAGCCCGCGCACCTTCTCGTATGGCTTGCGCCTGTTGCCCCCAACTACCACCAACGTCACCGAAATCGCGCGCACCGTCGCCGCCCCCAATCGCGCCCGCCCGGTATTGGCCTCACGCGACAACAAGGGCTTCATCACCCTTGATGGCAGCGGCTCTGGTGCCATCTCCTATTCACAGGACGGCAAAACCTGGACGCCCTACACGACGCCTTTCATCTTCCCACAGGGTGGACTATTGAATGTGCGTAGCTCCGCCAGCGGTGCCGCGCCCATCGAAAACACTGTTCCGTTCGATGCCTTCGTTGACCGCAGCGCATGGAAAGCCACTGCCAGCACCTTCCAAGATGGCGACGGCAACCCCGAACACGTTCTCGATAGCAACCTCGACACCATCTGGCACTCCGGTTACGCCCCCGAACGCATCAAACCGCCACACTTCCTGCTAATCGACATGGCAAAAGTGCTGTCGATTCAAGCCGTGAAGCTATCACCGCGCGTCGATGTCTTCTCGAACGGGCGCGCTCGCGACTACGAACTGTACCTGAGCGAAACTCCCGACTTCGGCGCCCCAGTGCTGAGCGGCACCATCCCCGATGGCTCCAACACCCAGACGCTGAAATTGCCGACGCCTCAAAAAGCCCGCTACATGAAGTTGGTCATCAAAACCGACCAGTCGGGCTACAACTTCGGCTCACTCGCCGAAATCAACATCGTCCCCACTCCCTAACCCACACAACCACAAAGACGACAAAACCGGGCACCTTAAATGGTGTCCGGTTTTGTTATTTGGTCATTCGATTACTTGGTCATCTGCACCGCGATAGTGGCGACGTGGTGGCCCTGGAAGCGGGCCATTTCCAATTCTTTGGCGCTCGGCTGACGCGAGCCATCCGGCCCTGCGATGGTTCCGGCGCCATACGGGCTACCGCCTTTGAGTTCGCTGATGTCGGCGAGATCGGGGCAGGAATACGGCAAGCCAACATAAATGAAGCCGTGGTGTAGCAAAGTTGGGATGAAGGTGAGAATCGTCGATTCGTTGCCGCCGCCCGTTCCGGTGCTGGTGAATACGCTGCCAACTTTTCCGATGAGGGCGCCTTTGGCCCACAATCCCCCGGTCTGATCGAGGAAGTTGCGCATTTGCGCGGCCATGTTGCCGAAGCGCGTCGGGGTGCCAAAGATGATGGCATCGTAGTCGGGCAGTTCGTCGGTGGTGGCGATAGGCGCGCTCTGGTCGAGCTTGACGCCGTACTGTTTCGCTTTGTCTTCGGGCATGGTTTCGGGCACGCGCTTGATGGTGACTTCGACGCCTTCGACTGCAGCGGCACCTTCGGCAATTGACGAGGCCATTTTTTCGATGTGACCGTACATCGAGTAATAGAGAACGAGAACTTTAGTCATGGGTATTGATTCGCTTGCCCCGCCCCAGCACATGGTTCGACGGCGCGGCGATATGCGTGCGCAAAGGTGGGGCCGTGGGGCCGCTCAGGAACAAACCAATTCACCTTAAAAAATTTCTCAACACCCCTCTAGACAAGCGAAGCAACAGGTGCTAAATTTTTCGCATGTGCTAAAAAATTAGCACACAAGACAAGCTCATATGAGAAAAACCAAGTCCGTACCAGAAACATCTGCCCTGAGTCGCCGTGAGCGACAACTGATGGAGTTGATTTACGCTGCCGGACAGGGGACGGCAGCCGAACTGCAGACGGCCATGCCGGATGCGCCCTCCTATTCGACCGTGCGCGCCCTGCTGCGCATTCTGGAAGAGAAGGGGCACCTTACTCACCGTCAGGAGGGACAACGTTACGTTTACCTTCCGACCAAACCACACCAGCAGGCGGCACGTTCGTCGCTGCGTCAGGTGTTGAACACCTTCTTCGGTGGCTCGGTCGAACAAGCCGTCGCTACGCTGATGGAGGCCGAAGACACCAAAATCTCGCCAGAAGAACTCGACCGACTTTCGGCGCTCATCGAACGGGCACGGCAAGAGGAGAAGGATTCATAGATGAACTGGTTTCAACTGCTGGAGCACGCGGCTAACGGCGGGGCCTTGCTGGTTCATCTCACCCTCAAAGCCACTGTGTTGCTACTGCTTTCCCTCGCCGTCGTCGCAGCGCTGCGGCGCTCGTCGGCAGCACTGCGCCACACGTTATGGGCCGTTTGTTGCCTGTGCTTGTTGCTACTCCCCGTCTTCACCATCGGATTGCCCGCATGGCAACCCGAAATAACAAAACCCCTCGACTCTACGTTACAGAGTGCCCCCACCAAGATTAGTTTTGCGAGGAAAACCACCTCGCTCCTACTGCGTACCACCGCCATCAACTACAACAATCCAGAACCAGTGCTTTCGCCTGGCCAGTGGGTATTGGCCATCCTCTTTGTCTGTTGGTTAGTGGGAATGGCAGCGGTAACGCGAAAGCTCATCGCAGGGTTCGTTGTCGCCAGGCGCCTCAGTCGCCGGGGTACTCTGGTGAGCGAGGGCGAACTGTGGGACGAATTCACGCAATGCGCCGGGTCGCTTAATCAAGGCGGTTCGGCCCCAACCAAACTACCACGCCTCCTACTCGTCGAGGACGAAGCGTTACAAATCCCACTGACATGGGGCTACAGGCATCCGGTGGTTCTGATGCCCAGCGCCTCCCAACAGTGGACTTCTTCCTGTCGCCGTGCCGCTCTGTTACACGAGCTATCGCACATCCGTCGCCTCGACTGGCTCATCCAATCGCTGGCCTCACTCACTTGCCTTCTCTACTGGTTTCATCCGTTGACATGGTTCGCCTCTCATCGCCTCCGCCTCGAAAGCGAGCGCGCCACCGACGACCATGTGCTGACAACCGGACTCAAAGCCACCGACTACAGTTCATCGCTGCTAGAAATCGTGCGTTTCGTCGGTGCCAACCGAACTAACGCACTTCACAAAAAGGATTCACTCATGAAATTCGCAGTCCCCATGTCAGGCACCTCGAAAATCGAGATTCGCCTGCGCTCCATACTCGACCCCAAACAAAGCCGCTCCGCCGTCACCAAAAAACTGCTCGCCGGAATCACCTTGGCTTCCTTTGCTGCCATCGTCCCCCTCGCCGCCGCCAAAGAACCCGCCGAAACCGACAAACCCACTCTGCCCCAGGAAAATATCACCCCTCCAAACGAAATCTCCGTCCCGATCTTCAATCGGACGGTTGGTATAGAAGTCGTCAATTCGTCACCCAAGCCCCTCGTGACGGGCTTCAAATTCAACGGCAACAAGGCTTTGAGTTCGGACGAGTTACAAAAACTGCTCGTCTCCAAAACAGGTGGCCCCTTAGACGCCAAAATCGTATCGGATGACAGGGAAGCCCTTCAAAGAGCCTACGCCGCCAAGGGCATTTCCCTGTGGTTGAAAGAAGTCGTGCAAGATGAAAAGGGCATTGTCACCTATACCGTGCAGGAAGACCCGACAGTGGCGGACTCTAAACCAGAGACAGGTAGCCCAACTACTATCAAGGGCACTGCAATCAGAATCTCAGGTGCTTCCTTACTCTACCTCCATCCACGCGGTTACGCCAACTACATCACAGGAGAAAAGACAGATACCCCACCCCCTCCCCGAACTGTTGTAGGGCCATCCACCACCTACCAAACCGGCACCCCTAATTACATCATGGGAGAAGGGCCAACAGTTGCAGGTCCCAGAACCATCATAGAGCCATCCTTTATCCACCGACGCGGTTACGCCAACTACATTACAGGAGGAGAACCTGCAAATCCACGCATCTCGACATTGAACGAAAACATAGCTGCGCCCCCCAGAATACATTCGGCCATTGTGACAGGCTTCAAATTCAGCGGCAACAAGGCAATTAGTAGCGACGAGCTGCAAAAAGTGCTCGTTTCAAAAACAGAAGTCCTGTTAGTCCCGGAAAACCTGACAGCAGACTTGCGGGCCATTTTAAAAGCCTATGACGATAAAGGTTTGACCGTACAAATACGGGGAGCAGGGCAGGAAAAAACGGGGATTATCTCCTACGTTCTCCAAGAGGGTCAGGTTGTAACAGGCTTCAAGTTCACAGGCAACACAATGCTAAAAGCCGAAGATTTGCAAAAAGTGCTGGTTTCAAAAACAGGTGCCCTCTTCGATTTACGACAGGCCAGTGCGGACAGAGAGGCCATTAGAAAAGCCTACACGGATAAGGGCTTACATGTGGTGGTCACGGACATTCAGCAAAACGAGACTGGCAACATCTCCTATGACCTGCATGAATTCCCCACAGGAGGAGTTTCCAGAATTAACAACACGGCGCCCCAGGCCAATGATGAACAGCCACTGCGCGTTGTGAAGGCAATCAAATTCACTGGTAACACAGCACTCAACAGCGCTGAACTGCAAAAAGCGCTCATCTCGAAAGCAGGAGTACCTCTAAATCGGCCAAACGTCACGTCGGATGTAACGGCTATCCAAAAGCTCTATACCGAAAAGAACTTCGCCGTTCTGGTGAAACTTGTTCAACAAGATGATGCAGGTGTCCTGACCTTCACGCTGCTCGAAGCGAAGCTCACGCAAATCAAGTTGACGGGCCTCGTCAAAACCGATCCAAAATCGGTTCGCAAACTCATCACAACCGAAGTGAACGAAATTTTCGATGCGGCCAAACTGCGCCGCGATTTAGGGCGCCTATATGCCACGGGCCTCTTCGAGGATGCAACTTTTAAAGTTGACGACGACACCAAGGAAGGTGGAGTTATCGCCACCTTCCTGCTCAAAGAGAAGTAACATCCCCCTACTCCGCCTCAGCAAAATCCAAGACTATTCGCTTGGATTCTGCTGAGGGAATACCAACTCCCAATTAGCTCACAACTTCAGCCACTTTTGGCACTCATTGAACAGACGCAACAGGAAGGAAAAATCGTAAATGAATTGGTTTCAACTGCTGGAACACGCGGCCACTGGTGGTGCATTGCTGGTTCAGTTGGCCCTTAAAGCCACGCTATTACTGCTTGTTGGGTTCGCTATAGTAGCGTTACTACAGCGCTCGTCGGCAGCAGTGCGCCACGTTCTATGGGCGACGTGTTGCCTTTGTTTGCTACTGCTACCTGCCTTCTCCATCGCATTGCCCGCGTGGCATCCCGTAATCTGGCAACCCAAAGTTACCGTTCCTCCCTCCCCCTCATCCGACACGCTTTCTGCCGCAAATATCCCCGCCCCAATCAACTTCGCGGAGCAAGCGCCCACCTTTCTGTTGCCCACCGTTGCCGCCCCCTCCAGCGATTCCGGCCCGGTAATCCCTCTCACCCAATGGGTTTTAGCCTCGCTGTTCGTCTGTTGGTTGCTGGGCGGAATGGTGGTGACTCGCAAAATGGGCACTGGATTCGTTGCAGCCAAACGCCTCAGTCGTCGGGGACGCCCCATTACAGAGGGGCCGCTGTGGGATGAACTCATCCAATGCTCCGAGTCGCTCAATATGAACGCGCGCCCTCGTCTACTACTCGTTGCTGACGAAGCTCTGCCGATTCCACTGACATGGGGTTGCTGGCCCCCGGTGGTGTTGATGCCAGAATCATCCCAGCAGTGGGTGCCTTCCTGCCGTAGCGCCGCTCTTTTACACGAGCTATCACACATCCGTCGCCTCGACTGGCTCATTCAGTCTCTGGCCTCACTGACTTGCCTTTTCTACTGGTTCCATCCGCTGGCCTGGGTTGCTCTGCACCGCCTTCGCCTCGAAAGCGAACGCGCCACCGACGACATGGTGTTGCAGACCGGACTTAAAGCTACCGATTACAGTTCGTCGCTGTTGGAAATCGTGCATCTTGTCGGCTCTCAGCGGACGAACACCACCCCAAAGGATTCACTCATGAAATTTGCAGTTCCCATGTCAGGCACCTCGAAAATCGAGCTTCGCCTTCGCTCTATTCTCGACCCCAAACAAAGCCGTTCGGTGGTCACCCAAAAACTCTTCGTTGGTATCGCGTTGGCTTCTTTCGCCACCGTCGTTCCTCTAGCCACTGCTAAAGAACCCGCCGAAACCAACACCCCTGTCGAACCTCAACAGCCATCCGCGCGCGCCCCTCTCACAGACCCCACAAGCGCCATAAAACCAAGCGCTGCGAAACCAGTACAACCAAGCCCAGCAATTGTTTCTGCCACTAAAAAGGGCGCCCCCTCTGTATTTGCCGCACCAGCTGGTTCTGCAGCCAAAACCACCAATACTCCCTCCGTATTTACCGCACCTGTCGCCGCGAAAGCTGCAAATAAAACCAACGCACCTTCTGTTTTTGCGATTCCTCCCATCGAGTCAGCAAATGCCGCGAAACCGGGCACCACACAATCGCAGCCAGCCCTATCACGCAAAAAACCCAGTCTTTATAACCCCTCTATTCCCCCTGCAAGTGCTGCCGCAAGCACAAGACAGCCATCTATATACGCTGATAACGGATACGCTTCCGCTATCAGCCCCACCCAGCCCACTATCCCCAGGCAACCGAGCGAAACCAGAGCTTCAGCGTTCGCCACAACCTCACCACAAGGTACTGCCACGCTCTTCCCCCCGAACACAGCAAGCTCCAATAGGTCGGCGACCGAATCGGTATATCCACAAAACGCCTCTTATGCTGGCACCGATCAACCAGCATCACCTCCCATCTATGTACGCGAGGCTTATGCAGGTGGCACTAACAGCCTATCGTTTAGGGCGGAGGGCACCTCTCATCCAAGGAAAGACACTCTCGTAACAGGGTTCAAATTCAGCGGCAACACGCTTCTCAAGGACGAGGATTTACAAAAAGTCCTTGTTTCCAAACTAGGCGTTGTCTTGAATATGAAAAGCGTTTCGGAGGATAGGAATGCCCTCCAAAGAGCCTATGCCGCCAAAGGCTCCATCCTGCAGATACCGCGAGTCGCATTGGATGACGCAGGTATTATGACCTACCATCTGATAGAAAACCCCGCAGTCACGGGCTATCGGTTTCATGGCAATAAAGCCCTCAGCGCCGACGAGTTGGCGAAAGTAATGGTTTCCAAACCGGGCGTCCGCTACGACTGGAAAAGCGTCGAGGAAGACAAAAAGGCCGTCAAAAAAGCCTACGCGGCCAAAGGGCTGGAAGTCTCGATCAACAACGTCATGCAGGACGATGATGGCGCTATTTCCTACAACGTTGATGAGGGCAAAATCACTCAGGTCAATATCGTGGGCCTCACCAAAACCGATCCCGAAGTCGCCCGCAAACTCATCATGGCCAAAGTGAATGAACCTGCCGACCCGCTCACCTTCTACCTCGATACTGTCCGTATAGGCAAAAGCGATTTGTTTAAGTCGTACGGTATCAAGACGAAGGAAGACCCCGATGTAAGGGGCGGAGTCATCGTCACCTACCTCTTTACCGAAAAAGAAGACACCCTCTGACACTCAAACTGCAAAAAGCCCCGCCAACGACTTTCGGTTGGCGGGGCTTTTTGCTGGCATTGGCAGCCGAGGTTAGCTCACGGCTTCGGCGACTTTCTGGTTCTTAGTCGCCCATTCCAGAGCATAATCGGCGACGGCTTCCCAGCCCTCTTGACCGCAGGTGAAGTGGCAACGACCGGGGAACTCGTGGAAGTCGGTGACGGCTTTCGAGTGCTTGTAGTGGTTAGCGTTCGATTTATTAACCGAGGCTGGCATGATGTTGTCTTCGCCGCCCGCGATGAAGAGCAGCGGCGCCCGGTCGTCGTTATGATAGTTGACGTAGGTGGCCTGATGCCCCGGAGTCACATTCGCCAACACGCCGCCCCATACGAAGGTTGCGGGCGCCGGGATGTAGTAGCGCTCATAAACCATCGCCGCCTCTTCCTCGCTCATGGTGTTGGTGAAGGCGTAGTGGAACTGTTCGGCGGTAAATGGCGCGGTGTGGCCGCGCTCGCCGGGATGGCTCAGAATCGGGAACAACGACTTAATCTGCGAAATGGGGTTGACCAACACGCCCTCGGTGGGCGCCGAGTCGATGACTACTCCCGCCGCGCCAAAACCGTGGTCCAGAAGAATTTGAACAAGCGTGCCACCGAAGGAGTGCCCGGTCAGAATAGGAGGCTTATCGAGCGCGCCAATAATCTCTTCCAAATGCGCGACGACATTGGGCACTGTGCTGGTTTCGATAATGGTGGGATTGGCGCGTAACTCCTCGACCTCGACTTCGAAGCCGGGGTATGCGGGCGTGAGGACTTTGTAGCCCTTTTCGCTGTAGTAAGTGACCCAATGCTCCCAGCTGCGCGGAGTCATCCACAGGCCATGAACCAGAACGATGGTATCGGCAGCAGTCGAATTTAATGCGGTATCTGACATAATAATTTTCCTGTGATGGGTTTCTAAAAAGGTATTGTCGCTCACGATTGCACGAACTCAAGCAAATCGGCGTTCAGCTTGTCTTTGCTGGTGTCGCCCAGACTGTGTGTGCCGCCGGGATAGATTTTCAAGGTAGCGTTCGGCACCAACTTGGAGGACAGCATGGCGGCGGCTCCAATCGGCACAATCTGGTCGTCGTCACCGTGGATGATGAGCGTTGGGATGTCGAATTTCTTCAGGTCTTCGGTGAAGTCGGTTTCCGAAAACGCCTTGATACAGTCGTAGGCGTTCTTGTGGCCACTCATCATCCCTTGGCGCCACCACGACTGAATGAGTCCCTGCGAAACCTTGGCGCCGGGGCGGTTGAAGCCGAAGAACGGACCACTGGCAACATCGAGAAAGAACTGTGCCCGGTCAGCGAGGTAGGCGGCGCGAAAGCCATCGAACACTTCGATGGGCAAACCGCCGGGGTTGGCCTCGGTTTTCAGCATCAGTGGAGGCACCGCGCCCATCAGCACGGCCTTGGACACGCGCTCGGTGCCATAGCGACCAATGAAACGTGCCACTTCGCCACCGCCCGTCGAATGCCCAATCATCACGGCTTCGCGCAAATCAAGCAACTCGAAAAGCTCGTGCAAATCATCAGCGTAGGTATCCATCTCGATGGTTTAAACAATTAGGTGTCTGAGTAGGGCCGAAAAACAATTTCTATAGCCTTCGTCTCATTAAAATTCGGAATGACCTTCTCCACGAACTGTAGCAGTATCTCGCGCTTTTTAAGAACGGGGATTTGTTCAGGTGGACCCAAAAGGATTTTCTCGACATCGCCGCCAAAGTTCTGTTTAGGCATTTCCTTCAAGGACTTTGTCTTACGTTGGCCCTGATGGTGCTGGTTTATCTGCCGCTCCAGCTCTTGGCGACGATGGGCAATCCCTTCGAGCTTTCGCGTGTAGATAGCCGTTGGCACTCCAAGACCTACAGCTTGAATTTGAGCGTCCACCGTCGCCTCTTCCAGTGCCTGAAGCTCTTTTAGTTCCCGCTTCCAATCGGTTATGTTGCCACTCGAAGATGGCTTGGATTCCTGAGCATGTCGCTCGCGCCAATAGTCCTCCATCACGCGAGGGTTGGTGATGTATTCAGCAACACGAATCAGCACTTCTGTCTCGACTGTTGCGGCCTTAATTTTTGTGCCAGGGCATCGTCTCTCTTTATCCAACGGCATAAATGAGCGACTGCATTTGTAGGTCGCATTATTGAGTCGCTCTTCATGCGTCCATTCTGAAGAGGGTTTCAACCTCATCTTTCGAGAGCCGATACCATAGAGCCGCGCAGTCATAGAGCCACCGCAGAGGGGGCAGAAGATAAGCCCTGACAGAAGCCACTTCCGCGCACGTGGCCCACTGGATAGCGTTTTGTTATCGACCATCCGTCGTTGGCATAAATCCCACATTTCGACAGACACAAGCGCAGGAGCCTCGAAGGTAATGGGGTTGGGGTTGGGCCGCGTTACCCGGCTCTTACCGCCCTTGGCATTTTCAACGCGCGTGGTGATAGTCTTCGAGTAACCACCCACTCCCTTATAAACCGGGTTCTTGAGAATTGCCCTGACAGAAGACGGACTCCATTCTATACCGCCCTGCGGAGCCAGAACGCCCTGGTCCATCAACCATGCAGCTATACCACGTAAAGAGTTGCCTTCGGACGCTCTTTTGAAAATTTCAATGGCAAGCTTTGACTCCGCTTCGAGAATGATATATTTGCCAATCTGGTCGGCTGGATATTCACCTCGCAGTACATCCGTTTTGGTAACAACGTGATACCCAAAAGCCGACGATGAGCGCCCAACCTGTTCGCCCTTTTTGGCCTTGGCTTCGCGGCCCGTCATCGTCCGCTCTCTAATCTTCAGCCGTTCATATTCGGCAAACATACCTGTCATGCCAAAGTTCAACCGCTGCTCAGGTGTGGAGAGGTCGCCAACTTCCAACGTGCAAAAGGCCAGTCTGCCGCCCGTGATTTGTACCCGCTTGAGGATTTGTTGCTGGTGCTCGGAGTCGCGCGAGTAGCGACTCATGTCGTAGATAATGAGCGTATCGGCTTCGCCGTTCTCTATGGCCGTAAGCGCACTCTGAAGGCCATGCCGACTCCGGTAAGAGGCGCCGCTCTCCATGTCCTGAAAACTCGCCACAACGGAAGCGCCTAGCTGCTCGGCTTTGGCACGGCACGCGATGAACTGCGAATCGAGCGAAGTGCCCTCACCCTGTTGCTCTGTTGAGACGCGCGTATATATGACCGCTTTGGATGCGGCGCCTTTAATAATTGCCATTGGGGATTACCTCACTAAATTACGCGGCTACTGCACTCATCTTTTTCAACTGCGCTAGAATCGCCGCTTCTATCTGTGGGTTAGGCCCTAGTGTGTAAGTCAGCATCGGCCAACCATCACTCCATTCAGCAGGACAATAGCCCATTTCACCCATAGCAATATCTAAATGTCCGACAGCAAACGCAGGAACGATGCGGGCGCCATGTTGGATTCGTTCAGCATCGTAGGGCACGCCAAAAGAGGTATTGACTTCCCAAAGCCGAGCGACGCCATTTCCAAGCGGTTCGAAAATTTGGATGGTATTGCCCAGCCTCCAGTCCTTGGTTGAGGCTTGAGGTGCAGAGTCGAATCCCCAAAATGATTGGATACGAACGCCGCCGGAATGCTCAACTTCGGTGGGTGGAACGACCACTTGATTTATTTGGAATTCAGCGAGAAATTCGGGTGTAAGGCTCATATGATTTGGAACTCCGCTAACGGTTCGAGTAGTACAACTGGAAGTTCCTGATGGGTGGTTTGGTCGAAGGCGGTGCCGATATGGATTTCGCAATCCAGCTTGCATTCGTCGCAGGTCACAACCTCGCCGTCGACAATCACAAATTCAATGTCAGAGCCGCATTGTGGGCATGGTAGGGTGTTCATCGTGCTAAATCCTCGCGCAGGAAACGGCGCGCGACGGGCCTGACCATCGCTTCAAAATCGGAGTCACTGAGCAGTGGCGCCCACACAAGAAGGGCATCAATAGCCCGTTGGACCTCTTGCCGCACCTCATCGCGCTTTGGGCCTGTGACTCGCTTTCCCCGCGACATCGAAGACGATTCGCCGCGCGAGTTGGCCTGGCGGCGTTCACCTGTCTGCGAATCGGGCGAACTGTGAGCCTTGGCGCGCTCGGCGTGTTCCATCGCTGATTGATGGGCCTCGACTCGTGCCTTAATTTTGGAGTGCGGCGCATTGTCCTTTACTTCTTCGAGTAACTGCGCGCGCGTGTCTGACTCTTTCACCTTGTCGATCAGTAGGAGCGAACTCATCGCGTTCGGTCGAGTGGCTGCAACTTCCTTCACATCGTCACCAGTTCTGAGCAACGCAAGCCGATTGTTCACCCATCCCTGCGACACCTCGTTCTCTTCGCCGCGTGATTTCGAAATGGCTTTTGTTACCTGGTAGATGGTAAGCCCTTGGCCTTCCATCATCGCGCGAATGGCGTGCGCTTCTTCCAACGGTGTCAGATCGACCCGCTGGATATTGTCGATGAGAGCCAACTGCTCGGCCTCAGCATCATCGACGTTTTTGATAATGACGGGTAGTTCGTCGAGGATGCCATCACTGGCACGCCAACGACGTTCGCCGCCGATAATCATGTATTCAGCGCCAGTGAGTCGCGACTTCTTGTAACGCACTAACAGCGGCTGAAGCACACCGTACTCACGAATCGACTCGGCGAGGTTTGCCATCTCAGCCTCACTGAAATGCTTGCGCGGCTGGTTGGGGTTCGGGTAAATCGAATCGCGCGGGATTGTCGCGGCGCCTTCGATGGGTTTAGTTGCCGTCATCAGTAATCCAGCCCCCACGACTTAACCTCTACTTCTGAGAAATCCTGAATCCATTCAGCCTTTTCGTGGGCGGTTGCTTCGATGGAGATGCCAGATAACCAGCACCCTCGGCGAAATTTATCAAGCCATTCAGCCTCAAGCTGTCCCTGTGCAGTTCCGGGCGAATATGATGGTTCAGCCATCACTCCATCAAGACCTACTACTAATCTGCCTGATGATGACAAAGGCCGTAGGACAATGCCATGTTCGTTCACGATAATAGTGATTTCCTCATCGTCAACTCGTGTGGTGGTATTGAAAGTCCACTGTTTCATTATCTGGTCAAAGACGCGATTAAATGGGTAGCCCCAAACTTTAGTGAGTCGCTTTCTAAATGCTAGTGCTTTTTGGTCTGTGATATTGATTAGCTGTAAAGCCATTGCGCTACACCTCCATGATGTGAACATGCTCCCCTACCCGTTGCTTCCGAATAGCTCCCGTCATTGCATTTCGCCCCGGTTCTCCCACCACTGCGCGCCGGTGCCGAACCACTCACATCGGTCGAAGATGAGCCAGAACGCCATGACGGCGTGTACTGAGGAACCGCATAAGGCGTCGCTGTTGGGTCGGCAACAAAGCGCGGGTCGTTTTCAAATTCCCCAATGTCGGTCGGCGGCGACCAATTGGATGACGGCGCCGATTGCAGCACTGGCTTAGATGGTATCGGCGCAGGTTCGCGGGTGACGAGAAATAGTGGCCCACCTATGAGGAGAGGGACAGCCAGTAACGCGGCGATGATGGCGCGGGCACCTTTACGCGCCTCACGTTCTTCAGGGATAAGCATGAGAACTAGGGATTCTTTGGTAGAAAAAACTGATTGATAATGTGGGTGCTATACCACTGCGTTTCGTCCAGTCCCGGTCGGCTTAATCCAACCGCAACATCAACTGTTCCGCCTGGGAAACGATGATTCCCGTCGAAGGCCACCACAGTACCGAGAATGCCGCCAACGTTGTTATAGATCACCGTTCCTTCAGGTGTTCCCCTGCCGGAATCTGCGATTCTCACCATCCCTTTCGGCGGAGGTTGACGAACATACGTAGACACCTTGGCTGGACGTTGTGCGCATCCTGCCAACATCATCAGCGTAAGCAATGAAATCAGATGCTTCATGACTACACCGTCCCCTCATATTCGTCTAATTCAGGCCATCGAAGCTCGATAAATCCGCCACTGGTGAACCTGGGTGGATACTGATTATCGGTCAGGTGGTCGCGCAGAAGATTGCGGGCGAGGCCAAACAGCACATCTTTACTGGGTTTGGTATTGGGATAGTACCGCTCCCAGTCGACGTAAATAGTCACGTCAAAATGGTTGCTCGTCTTCGAACTGACAATCTCCATTTCAACGCGATAAAACGTCTCGAATGCATCGTTTATCTCAACGGCGCAAGGTTCTAATACCTTCCATGTTTCTTCATTGGCATGGATGGATGCGTAAATATTGATTTCGCGTTGGGGCGAGTAAGCGGGCTTTAATAGAGAGTGCGATGGTGCTTGATGAGGTTGGGTATGTGGCATTTTCGACTTAGCTAGAGCCGTCCAAGAGTTCCAATGGCGCGGCCAATTATCTGAGGGTTGCTAGAACCCTCTGGCAAGTCGAAGGCTGCGTCAGAGCCATCCAATAGTTTCGGCACCTGGCCGTTCATCCCATCAAAGCGCTTGAGAGTCGAAAGAAATTCCCCATCTTCAAGCCCAACTTGTATAAGCACGATTTCCCCGCGACGTGGCGTTTTACGGTCGTAGGGTCGCACTAACACCAACACACCGTCCATGATGCCCGCACCTTCCATGCTTTGCCCGTCGGCACGCACCCAGACATCGCCATCCTGCGCCTCTAATTCGTCTGCCGTCTCGGTTGAGATAGTGAAATGCTCAGCACGATCTACCGCATCAGCCCACGGCCCGCACGGAACAGCCGATAAATAAGGAGCAGTGAAGGTATTGAATCCATCATCCTGAATCTTTACAGGGCGTGGATTGTAATACAGCTCCAATGCGCGGCGAATGACATCTGACCGCGTTTCCCGATTGGTCGCCGCCTCTTTGTCTATAGCTCCCGCCATCGAAGGCGTGACCATAAACATTATTTTGTCTTCAAATTTTTCCTTCTGGGAAGGCGGGTTGTAAAACGCTTGGGCCATGTCGGTAGGCCGTGGAAGAGCGAAGGTCATCTTGTCACCTAAGCCCAGTATACGCGCCTGATATTTATATGGTAATCCCTATGGTATTAGGTTGATAGGGATAAACAGTTATGGTAAACATTAGGTAGTGAGATGGTGACCTTCACCTCTTACGTAAGGAGGGTTGAATGACCTTAGCCGAGATCGAGAAGAACTACGTGGATTACCCGACTATTGCCCGTGAGTGTGGGGCCTCTCCTTATCAGGTAGGCAACTGGGCACGTTATCACAAGTATTTTGAGACAGAGCATGTCTTTGGTAAGCCTCTTGTTCATCGCGACCAATACGAAAAATTCAAGCGCGAACATCCCGAACTTATCAAAGCACCTGTTACCGCTTAGTGCGACTTCATGCCCAAACGAACAAAGCCCGCGCTCTACGAAAGCGCGGGCTGGGACGGACACCAAATGTTCGTTCTTGATTTTACCCCTAATAGGGGCCAACCACCAAATGACACAATCCTTTTACTCCGGTTTCGAGAGCCTTCGCGCTCTAGCCGCATCAGGCATCGTAAGCCAAATTCACATCGCCCGCTCCGTTTCCCTTGTGGGCACGCTCAGTGATTGGAGCGCCCTCTACGCCGACGGCAATTTCACCAACCACTGCGAGCTGGAAGAGCACATCTATCAGAGTGTTCTCGCCACTCCCATCCCTGCCGCCCGCGTCTTGCTCACCGAGTTGGAAGCCCGCTACGTTCTGAGCCAGTCCGCCGACCTCTGCCTCTGCATCACGAGGGAATCCTAATGCCCAACACCATCAACATCGAAGAACTCGTAGCCAAAGCCAAGGCATTTGACCGGCTCCAATCCATCGCCGACCGTCGCAATGCAACGGGCCTTTACTGTGTGACCTATAGCTCTGAATCTATCCTTGCGAAGATGGAAAAAGAGTGCGATGAAGAAGAGGCCCAAATCGCAAAAAGAAATGCTGTTAAGGCAAAGCAACAGGCGGAAAAAGACGCTGAGGGCGCCGCATGCGGTCTATTCAAAGTGGGGGATGAAATCACCTTTGTAGAGATGGGCAAGGAAACAAATGGGAAGGTTGTTGGATTCACCACTTCTGGTTTATTGGCTCCGGCTCTTGAGGTATGGACTGGAACAGTAGCTCAGCGCTTTACGAAGCGCCCGTCTTGCGTCAAGCCCATCAAAGATAAGGTGAATGGCCTTCGCGTCTTTATGGATGGCGACCAACACTGCGCCGTATTTGGGGACTTCACCAACTTGCAGGAATCCAGCGCTGGCTTCGGTAACACCGCCGCCGAAGCAGTTACGGCCCTAGTCAACGACATCGCGAGGACAACATGAGCACTCTTCGTTTTGGGTATGGCGAAATTATCTCCCTTGAAGGTGATGATCGCCTACTGGAAATCTTCGCCACCCATATTCATCCAACGGACATTAAAGAGTCCACTCATTTCGTTCGCATCACTGACGCGGATGGCAATGTGCTATCAATCGGAGCACTCAAAGACAATGCACCTAATGCGTCTCTTAAACCTTTCGTATTAATTGGTGGTTGTCTGAAAGCCTACCTCCCTTCGCCTGACGCCAAGGTTATCATGTCATTGGAAGACCTCTACCGCCTTAATCCCACCATTAAAAAGCCAATGGAAGGCTTTATCGAACAAATCAAAGAAGAGGGGTGGAATTTGTGAGCACAACCAAAACCAAACCCGCCGTCAAATTGCCCATCATCAGGCACTGCGAATTCATCCCCGGTGGCATCCACTACTTCGAGATGGATGCTAGTCGGCGCAACATGAAGCACGTGCAGGAGATTTGTGTGGAGAGCGGCGCCGTCCGTTGCAGCTGCGAACACTTCACCTACAAGCTCGCGCCATCAGACCCTACGCTTGCGACGCCAGAGCTTCATTGCAAGCACATCTCTTCGGCAGTTGAATGGCTGTTGGATAACGGGCATCTTGAAGAATCGGAATTGCAACTCGCTGAATTGCTGCATGAACTGAGACCATGCGACAACTGCTTTATGCCAGACGCGGAGATTCCGCTCTGTGATGAGCAGGGCCGCTTGACCGACGGTTTTATGTGCCGCGAGTGTTTGGCCCAACTACGACTCGATAACGAGCATTGGAGCGACCACGCCCAACAACTGCGCGCTACCATCGCTGAACTGGATGCCGAAGAATCTACCCTACTCGCTGAAGATGCTCAGTTCGGCCCAGAATTGCGTTGTCATTCCCGGCGACTGGCTGAGATAGCGGGCGAACGCGCCG
The DNA here is from genome assembly GCA_004172935.1 of bacterium. Taxonomy (GTDB): domain Bacteria; phylum Armatimonadota; class Abditibacteriia; order Abditibacteriales; family Abditibacteriaceae; genus Abditibacterium. The sequence goes on from SDZD01000017.1 coordinate 68,019, forward strand.
ACAACTGGCACCTATGGATGGCTTGCGAACCCATCAAGGAGAAATGCTAATGCCCAAAGACACCCAATTCCAAAAGGACTTATCTGAGGCGACTGAGATAATGCAAGGGCTAAATTACGAATTGGTTCGCAACCGGGGAGGTTACCCTGCGGATTGGAATACCGTACCTGGATTTGTCCTTTGCGCCGATGTTCGCGACGAAGACGAACCTGAACTGCGTATCTACCGCAATGCCGATGTTGTGGCGGCTCTCAGGACAGCAAAGCGCGACCTTGATAGTGGACGATGCAAAGATATGGCGGAAGCCTTTTACGAAAATTATCCGCCAACACGGGGAGAATCATGAACCTTCCCATCCAAGTCACCGAGCGCGACATCCTCAACGGCAGTTGCAACTCGCCCTATTCCTGCGCTATCGCCCTCGCCGCTAACCGCGCGCTGAAAGGCCACAGCCGAATCATCTACTGCGACGTGCTGATGAAGACCATCCGCTTCTATGATGGATCGGGCGATTTGGTCTGCGCTGTGAAGCTCTCAAAATCGGCTAAGAACTTCGTCCGCGCTTACGATGCTGGCCTCCTCGTGAGGCCGTTCACAATGCAGGTGAAGCTCCCATGTTGAGGCTCTTCTCTTGCGAGTGGCCTACCTGCCCAACCTGCCGCGCCAAATTGACATGGCGCCGACCTGACCGCTGGATTTGCTTCTTCTGCGGTCCCAAAAGGAATTCATGACCGCATCCGCTTACGCACCGAAAATGGAAACCACGCCTCACCTCTCGCTTGTGCCACCCGTCGCGCCCTCAGTGCCGCGCATCGTGGGCACGCCACAGCAAGAGGCGTTTTGGCTGGAAATCGAGACGGGCAAAACACACATGACCTTCGATGCCCTCGCGGGTACGGGCAAGTCCTTCTCTATCTGCCACGGTGGGCGCGTGGCCCTGCGCAAATACCCCAATCTGCGCGTTGGGTACTGCGCCTACAATCGCTCCATCGCCGACGAACTGAGAAGCAAAATCCCCGCGGGTGCCGAGGCCGATACTTTTCACTCCTACGGTAAGCGCGCCATCGCCGACCACTTGGGCCGCCAACCCGATGTTCAGGATGGCAAGACGGGCATCCTGCTCAAACAACTGCTCTTGCCGGAAGAATTCGATGCTCGCAAGCGCGTCCCCAAACCGCTCCTGAAAGCCGTGTCGGGCATCGTCTCCATGTGCAAGTCCTACCTACTGGATGGTACGCCCTCGGAGATTGATTTCATCGTCAAGCGGCACGAAATCGAGCTTGCGCCCAACCGCGCCAAAGCTGAAAAGGGCGTCTCCATCTCACCTCAACAGATCGCCGCCGATGCCGCATTTAAAGCGCGCGTGTATGAGCTGGTGCCGAAGGTGCTGGAACGCTCGAAGGAGATGATTTCGACCATCGACTATGACGACATGCTGTGGCTGCCCATCGTGCTTGACCTGCCCACCATCCCGGTTTTTCACTTGCTCTTCGTCGATGAATCACAGGACTTGAACCGTGCCCGTCAGGAACTTGCCTTTCGTATGTGCCACCGTAAAGGCCGCATCGTATGTGTAGGAGACCGGAATCAAGCCATCTACGGCTTCACCGGAGCCGATGCACAGTCGATGGCGACAATGGCCGAGCGCATGAAGGCAACTGAGCGCGGATTTAAGGGGATGCCCCTCACTGTCTCATTCCGTTGCCCAAAAGCCGCAGCCGTAGAGGCGCAGAAAATCGTGCCGACCTTCGAGGTTTTGCCCGACGCCATCGAAGGCTCAGTCGAACATATCTCCGAGAAGGACGCACCAACACACATGCAGCCTGGCCACATGGTTCTTTGCCGCTGCAACGCGCCACTCGTGAAGATGGCGCACCAACTTCTCAGGGCCAAAAAGAAGGCTTTGCTCAAGGGCAAAGACCTCTCGAAACCTATCAAGGAATTGATGGATACGCTCGGAGAGAACGATGTCAAGGCGATGGGCGACGCGCTAAAAAGCTACCGTGCTATCGAAGTTGACCGACTCAACGACGCCAACAAATCGCCGCAAGTCATTGCAGCCTTCGAGGACAAGTGTGAGACGCTGGAAGTGCTGATGGAGGGTTGCTCGAATCGTGCGCAGGTCGAAAGCAAAATCGACCAGATATTCGAGAAGCAAGACCCTGAGGGCGCCGTAATCCTCATGACGGCGCACGGCTCGAAGGGCTTAGAGGCTGATGTTGTTTGGCTTCTCAAACCGGGCCTGATGCCTCACCCATCAGTGTTGAAGTCCGGCGATGAAGACCAGCTGCAACAGGAAATGAACCTGCGCTACGTCGCTCTGACCCGCACCAAGAACCGCTTGATTTTCATTGACGAAGTGGGTGGCGAGCCTACTAAGTCGATGGATGAAGCGCCCAAGGATATGCCGAGCCATGTCCCTACGCCGGAACCACAAAGCACCATCCTCTGCGCCCCAGTGGTTGCTTCTGTGCCCGTCAAAACCGAAATCAGGACTGGTGACTGGGACGCCATACGCGCCCACTTGCAAGCCGCGTGTGACGCCGCGCCGTACGACACCGACCTCAGATTCTTTCAAGGGTTGGAGATGGCACTGGGGGCGATACCTCGTGGCTGAAATCGAAATCACCCGCGAACAGGCCATTGCCCTTATCTGCGAATCGACCTTCATTGACAATCTCGCCCGCGTCATCGAAATCAGCGAAGCCTACCTGCAAACCAAACGCGCTCAGGCGCCTATCCAAAACCATGAACCCAACTCAAGCAATCTTCGACCAACTCAAACAACCCCTCGACGTAACCCGCGTGAAAAAGCGGCAGGGCGGCGGCGGAACACAACTCTCCTACATCGAAGCGCATGACGCCATTTCTACCCTGAATCGCATCTTCGGCTACGATGGCTGGAAGTTCGAGCTACTCGGTTTTCAAGAACGCGCAACGCCCAAAGGTTTCGCCTACCGCCAAGAGGTTCGTTTAACGGCCCGTATTGGAGAGGCATGGGTGCCGCGTGAGGACGTGGGCATTGGTATCGCGTCAAACGGCAACAGTGACCAAATCGAGAAGGGCATGAAAGAAGCTGTCAGCGATGGCCTCAAGCGTGCCGCCCGTTTTTTTGGCGACCAGTTTGGGAACGAACTCTACGACAAGTTGGCGCCGGAACATTCGGGGCAACAGCGCGCGGCCATTGCCACCACAGCTCAGCTACAGGAGTGCGAAGCGCTGCGCCAAAAGGCCGTACAACTCGGCTTTCGCGTCAAGGATGGAGCCGAACCTAAGAAACAAATGGAAGGCGCCGAAGAGCGCGCAGTGGTCGCCAAAACCGAGGCGTTTCGAGCCTACATTCAGAATCACGGCGACAAAGGCGCCGACTCTCCTACAAAGCGGCTGGACACCCTCGAAGACCTCGGCGGATTATCCCGCTTCTTTGCCGCGTGTGATGCCAAGGGGCAACCCTTCGCCAACGATACCGACATTGCTGCCTTCGAGGATGCTGCGACCAAAAACGCGGGCATGGCCGTTGTCGTCGAAGACCTGCGCGATGAAGATTGGTCGGACTATGCCGAGCAGGTCGAGAACGGCTTCTTGAAGTGGGGGCAATCATGAGCGACCGTATTTGCTGCCCTTTGTGCCGATGCGCGGAAGTGCTTCTATCGAAGGCATACCCAGAACAGGCCGAAGTGCTTGCCCTCTTGCGCGAGCATGGCCCTATGACGGCATCTGAGATTAGGGCAAAGGTCGATAAATCTATCGGAGTCACAGCCATCAACAACAGGCTGGAAAGGCTGCGAGCTTTTGAACTTGTCGCGAGAACACGCTATGGCAATGGCTGGAAATATATCGCTAAGCCAGAGGTGGAATCATGACGCGCGTTGCTTCGCCCATCCTCGACAGAGAGGCCAAAGACCGTGCCGCACTGGACCCGCAGACAGCCAACGCGCTCGCCAAACGCCGCAAGGATTTGGAGAATCGCGACAGGCAATTCCATCAGTGGGACGGGATCACAGCCTCAGACCTCTTTGGCGACTACCTGGCCTCTCGGCTCCTACGCATTGAGCAAGCCTACCCTGAGTTGCCCTACGATGAAACCGCCGAAGTCGCCGTTATTGGCGCCATCTGTATCGAAGGCGCGACGGCTGAAATCGCCATTGGTCCGCTTCATCCGAACCACTTCAAATTGAAGTACGCGATGGATGCTTTGTGTGCCATTGCCGTGCTGCGCCGGGAACACCGCAAGGGTAATCCCGTACCCATCGACGCTTGCACCATCGGCTCTCAGATGCGGCGCATGAAGACCTTTGTGGCGCCAGATCGGGGCGAATTGGGCACAGCTGACTTTCTGGTGTATTGCATGGAGCAATGCCCCAACGCTGAGAACATCAGCGCCTATATCGACGCTGTGATGAACGCATCGCGCTTGAGGTTCCAGCACTGGCTAGGGCTTGCCTACGCCCGCGAAACCCTCAAGGCTGAGGCTGAGCCTGCACAGCTCTTGAGCGCGATGCGGGGCGCGCTGGACACCATCGAACTGCGCGGCTTTGTCGACCTGAACACCGTTTTCGAGATAACCAAATGAAATCTCTCTACAAAATCATGCTCGCCGTCTCTCTGGCTTCCTGCATCGGGCCGCTGGCATTTATCATCTGGCTTCTGTTGGAATTGGGCCACACCTACACGGGCTACTCATTCACCTTTGGAGACACCAACGCATGAGCCTCGCCTACTACAACGAACTTGAAAAGTTCCCTTGCGGAGTCATCGAAACCAACATCCAGCGCGGACGATTGCCGCGCGGGAAAGTCCATTGTGCCGACATCAAAACCGTTATGCCCGCTGACCTTGAGCCTTTTCGACAGCTTCACCTCTTCGCCGGAATCGGTGCCGCCGCTTACGCCTGCCGTCTCGCAGGAATCCCTGATGATTTCAGCCTCTGCACCTTCGGATTCCCCTGCCAAGACATCTCGACAGCGGGCAAAGGCGCGGGCCTCGAAGGCGAGCGCTCCGGACTCTTTTTTGAAGCGGTGCGACTCATCGAAGTTGTCCGCCCAACTTGGCTACTCGCTGAGAACGTTCCTGCTTTACGAAGTAGAGGAATTGACAGGTGCCTCACTGAGTTGGAAGGCGCGGGGTATTGCGTACTGCCACCAATCGTGGTGGGTGCTGACGACGTGGGCGCCCCGCACAAGCGCAAAAGGGTCTGGATTGTCGCAAGGCGGGCAGATGAGTCTCTCCCTCAATTGGGCAACCCCGGCAACATCATGGTTCAACAGGGGAGAGCTGACGCCAGAGGCATGGGAGAAGCGCCAACAATCCAGAATAGAGGAGGGCAAAATTCCATTTGCAACACCTCTGCATATTCAGGTGGCGACGAATTGGGCCACTCCCAGAGCCAACGAAGCGGGCGAATATCAACGCGATCGAGGCGAGAAAGGCAAGGAGCGGCCAACGCTAACAGGGCAAGTCAATGGATGGCCGACACCGCGCGCCTCAATGAAGTCGGGTCCCTCATGGAATCAAGTGAAAGCGGGCGACTCGCGGGGACGATTGGAGAATGCGGTCGAAATCAACTGGCCGACTCCGACAGTTCAGGACTCGGAGAACAACGCGCCACCCTCACAGTACCTGCGCAACACACTGCCGCATTCAGCGGCAGTGTGTTGCGCAGAGATCAACTGGCCGACTCCCAATGCCAGCGACGAAAAGTTTGGTTTGACCAACGGAGCCAATCGTTGTCGAGGGGCCAACAAACGCCAGATTCAGCTTTCCCATTCCGTTGGCCTTCAAGACCCGGCGAACCTCAGCACGACTGGGAATCGCCGCGCACAATTGAACCCCCGCTGGGTGGCCCAACTGATGGGCTTGCCAAGCGATTGGTGCGACAGCATTCCAGTTGGCGACGAAACGCCCTGAAGGGATTGGGCAATGCCTGGGTTGCACAAGTGCCCGTCTCCATTCTGCGCTGGATGCATCAAATGGAGGTAGCACTTTGAAAGCCCTTCTTGGCTACACACCCAAACAGGCGCTCGCCTGTCTCGCCTTTGCCATCGCATTCTGGGTTTTCATCGTCGTGTTCTGGCCTCAACCCTCGCAGGATGAAATCCGCGCCCATGAGCGACTGGCCCTCACAAACGAAAACGCCGCACCCAAATAGAGCGCGGCGCCTTCAACGCAGTGATGCGAAGTGGCCTTAGACGCCTCTAGTTTCGCACCTGACAAACAGCATTTACAGCGGAAGATATCTTTCGCTCTTTCATAATCATGTCCAAATTCAAAACCGAGTGGCTAAGCCCTCGCCAAATTCTTGATGACCCATCCGTTCAGTTCCGCAAGTCGGACCACTGGCGCGACACCGCGAAAGAGTACGCCGAGGCGATGCGTGAGAAGACCAAGTTCCCGGCGGCAATCGTCTATTACGACGGCGAAACCTACTGGCTCTCTGATGGCTTTACTCGCCATCTGGCGGCGCAATTCGCCAAGAAGAAACTGCTCTGCGAAATCCGCGAAGGTGGGCGCGCAGAAGCCAAGCTGAATGCGATTTCAGGGGAGAACCAAACCAACGGTCAACGGTATTCCTTGGCAGATAAAAAGGACATGGCGCTCAAGATGATGTCCGACCCCGAAATCAATACGGACCCCGCTACACAAGCAACTTGGAGCGACTCAGAAATTGCCCGGCGTTGCCATCTGCATCGTGTCACAGTAGGGGAAATCCGCAAGTCATACCTGTCGTTTTCGACAGGTATGGAATCAGACAATCGCACCTTTATTCATCCGAAAACGGGACGCCCAACGACAATGGATATCTCCAAAAGCAGTGGCTCTAAGAAGCCAACTGAGGCCGATAATGAGCCTGAATGGATTGCTCTTGCCGATGTTCGGCCCCCTGAAGACGAACTCGTGGAAACGGGAGGCGTGGATCGAAACGGGAGCATTGGAAGCGGGGGCACGGGATTTATCAACAAATATAAAGAGGCGTCGTTTGAGGGCGAAAGATGGCTGTGTTCGCATTGGCGCCGAATCACAGACTCTCCTCAAGTGGAAGATTCAAGCGTCTCGGATTCGCCACCTTTGGCCGATGAAGACCCCTTCGCCGATGAGGAAGATGACGGCGAACCTGACTTCTCTTTGCCGCCCGCCGAACCCGGCACATCTGAGGAGTTCGACCATCCCTTCGCCGACGTGGATGCCGAGACTGAAGAAGAAGCCGATCCCGACAGCGGCGACGTTTCGCCCGATGAGCCAGAGCCAACCATTGAGGAGCAAATCCGCACGTCTCCACTCGGCCAAGCGCTCTCACTGCATGGCCATCAGGGTTACAAGTTCGTGGAATCAGCTTTGATGCAAGAAGACTTCTGGAAGAAGATTAACGCCATTAAAGGCATCGCTGGACGCTTGCGCCACGCCACCAATGCGACCGCTCTGGTACTTGCTCCGGTCGCCAGATTCGCCCATTGGTCGGACTGGGAAGGATGCCCCGCGTGCAAAGGTACAGGCCGCTTCGGTGAGCGCAAAGACCCCTGCGACACCTGCCGCACGTGGGGCTTCGTCATCATTCCCGGTACGGGGGTGAGTGCCGATGTCGTCCGCGAAAATGCAGAGCCTGAATCTGTTTGATGAGTCGCCCATCATCATCCCTGCAACGCCCAAGATGGGCAACATCATCGAGTTCCCCAAACAGACGCATGGGCGCGTTTTAGAGGACCGCTGGTATCAAACCAAAGCCCTCGCCGAAATCGACGCCCGCCTTCCCGTCGGCGCAAAACGGCGCGGCGGTAAGGGTGAGATGCTGGTCTCGCCAACTGGATGCGGCAAGACCAGCATAGCTTCGCGAGCCATCAAACGATGGCTCGCGGCGGGTGAGAAGGTGCTCATCCTCTGCGACTTAGAGCGCCTTCTCAAGCAGATGCGCGAAGACATCGAGGCGGAGGGGATTTTCTCACTCATCGAGAAGGCCAGTTCCAACGCCCTCACCGGATTTGGGACGGGCTCTGATAAAAACTGCGTTGTAGCTTCGATGCAGACGCTTTATGAGGGACGGCTCCAACGATGGGACAAAAACGCCTTCGATAAGATTGTCATCGACGAATGCCATGAATTGAAGTGGGTGAACATCATCAACCACTTTACGGCGCCCTATCTGGGTCTGACAGCGACGCCACTGCGCGCCGATAACCAGAGCCTGAAGGACTTCTTCCACTATTCCTATATCCGCACGCTGACGATGCGTGAGGCTATCGAGGGATGGGATGGGGTTGTGCATGAAGATGGGCACCGTGAGTTCGTCGATCCTTTTCTTTGCCGCATTCGCCTCAAGACGATTCCGGCGCCGCAAATCGACCTTTCAAGCATCAAGATTGTCACGCGCGATTTCGACAAACAAACAGATTTCAACCAGGCGCAACTGGACGCGAAGATTTACGAGCACACCAACTTTCTCGCGACCGCCATCGCGACTCATGCGGGCGACCGTCCATCCTTCACCTATTGCCCTAGAGTCGATAGCGCGGAAGCCATTGCCAAAGCACTGCGCGACATCGGGGCAAAGGCGATGGCCTACACCAATCGAACGCAAGACCCTGAAGGCGTGATGGAGATGTTTATCGCTGGCGAAATCCAGCATCTGGTCAACGTCAACATGCTAATTAAGGGCATCAATGTGCCCAAAGTCAGCGCCATTTTCCGAGTCAGGCCGAGCATCAACATTGGTCAGGCGACACAGGAAATCGGACGGGGAACACGCAACTCGCCGCAGACGGGTAAAGAGGATTGCATCATCTTCGAGTTCGATTATCAGACCGGGGGTAAGAAGCTCGGCTCAGTGCTGGACTCGATTCTGGACGGCGCCGATGACCCGGATGAGAAGCCCTCGAAAGAAGAGTTCGACTTCCGAAAGCGCAAGCGCGAACTGGCTGAAAAGCTCGTGCGCTCAAACCAAGAAGACGACGTGGTCAGCGCCTACAAGAAGGCTGAGCAACAACTTCTATTCGAGGATGCCGAAAAGCGGCGCAAGCAGCAAGAAGAACGGCAGGCCAAATATCAGCGCGTTGATATCGACCTCACGACACAGGATTATGACCCGTTTGCGGGGCTGGATAAGCGCGGCGCGGCAACGGATGCCGGGAGCGGTTCAAAGCCCGCCATGCCCTCACAGATGGCGCTTTTGGAGCAACTGAGCAAAGGCGATATCAAGGCATGGCAGATTGACCACTGGTCGCTGGAAGCGGCAGACCGCAAGATTACCGAGTTGGAGCAACGGGCCAAATACAAGCTCGCCAGTGAGCCACAGCGCAAGTTGATGGTCGACCTAGGCATCGATCCGAAAAAAGCCGCGCGCCTCAAATCGTGGGAAGCCACAGCGGCCATCAATGAACGCAAAGCGGAGATGGCGCGCGCCCTTGAGCCTCACGGCCTTAGCTTCGAGGCGACAATTGGGAAAACCGTTTGGGAAGTCAAAAACCTCTACAAACGGTTTTTTGGGGGTGCTTCATGAGCGTCAAAATTATGGGGCAAGTCTGGGAGAAAGACCTGCCCTTCAACAAAGCTTGGGTGCTTATGGCTCTGGCCGATCACGCCGACCATCAGGGCAACAACGTATTTCCGGCACTACCACTCATCGCATGGAAAACGGGCTATGCGCTCTCCAGCATAAAGCGCATTGTCGCCGAGCTGCGCGATGACGGCATTCTCAAACCCTACGGCCATACACCCGGCGGCGTGGTTATCTACCGCATCGTACTCGACCACGTGATGAACAAGGTCGAGTACATTCCGCCGGAAAACGGACGGCCAAAAGGTCGAGTGGAAAGGGTGCCACGAGAAACCCCGTCTCAAATTGATACCGGGTTCTGTGATACCCATAACCATCAGTTCTCTATTAATAAGAGAGATGGGGGGGAGGGGGGAGGACCGAGGTTGCCAAACAGGAATAGTCAGATATACCCACAACAATACGATTTCCCGGATTCGGACCAGTGGAACCCTTTCGGAGATGAGGACCAATGAGCATTCTCATCTTCAGTACTGTCGGCGAATTGGACTCAGCCAGACAGCCAGATTCCCGACACGCTCTCGCCAAGAAGCCCAAAAACGTTTGCCCTATCTGCGGGCAAACGTTCCGATCCCGACAAGGAAACACCAAAACCTGTGGCCCTGTTTGTAGCCACGAGATGCGCATCAGAAGCCGCAACGCGCGCAAACGCAAAGGAAAGACCCCATGAACGACTACCAGCAATTCCTCGAAGCAAAAATCAAACTCGCGCCCGTCTTTGGGTTTGAGATTGACGAGACCGAAATCAACCCCGCTTATTTCCTCGACAGCGTGAGCTATCTCAAAGCCGCAGAGGAACAGGTTTCGATGCCGACGCTGTTCGACCTCGCGGAATTGGAGTTGGCCGCATGATGCACCGAGTTATTTCCAATGATGGTCACCCTGCCCGCGTTCTTGAACATATCAAGGGCGCGGGGTGCATCTGCCGCACCGAGACGACGAACTATCGCGGCCCCATTGCCTTTGTCGGAGCGGGTTGTGTGTGGGGAGTGGCCGAACTGCGCGATGTCAAACCCGTGGTCACCAAGCAACCGAAGAAGGGCGAGGAGCCAGAGCCGCCCATTGCTTGGCTGTGGTGCTTCGATGGGTTGCAGACGGTTGAGGCTATCGCCTGCGCCCGCTATGCGCCGCCCGCGATGTTCATGAATTCCGGCCAGTGGGAGCCGCAGCATTTACAGACAGGCGCGCAAGTGCTTCTGAACCGCGCGCTTTCGTCGCTGGCGGGGCAAGAACAGCCGCAAATGGCCTCTGGGGTGTCAGTGCCTACCGAGGCGCCTCGCGTGCCGGAATTGGCGAGCTGTGCCCCGATGCCAACCCTTTTGGAGATGATGGAAGCATGAAACAAGTGTTCACTTGTGGCTATGGGAACAAGCCCGTCCGCTCGCTCATTCTGGCTGCCCGCCAACTCGATGCGATGGTTATCGACATCCGCCACTCGCCGCGCAGCAAGAATCCCGGCTACGACCAGAAAGACCTCATTCAGTCGCTGGATTCGCGCTACCACCATCTCCCGCAGCTCGGCAATACCAACTATGGCGGTAAGGGCGCCATCCAGCTAGCGAACCCTCAGAACGGTATCCAGCGTGTGCTAGAAATGGCGCACGCTCGGCCCCTGATTCTGATGTGCGGATGCGGGCAAAGAGATTCGTGTCATCGTGCCCTTGTCGCCGATTTGCTCTATGATCGGGGCGTCGAAACCGAGGAGCTGACTTGGCCGAAGGTGCCGACGCTGAATTTGAACGGCTTGCCCGATGTGGTTCTGAGCTTTAAACAGCCGTGGGCATGGTTGGCTGTGAATGGGTATTTGGCCGTTGATAATCGCGAGTGGCCCGCCGAGCATCGCGGCCCCCTCCTCGTCCATGCGGGGAAAGATGTTGACCTTGACGCACACCATGACTTTGTGCGCGATTCCTACTGGCGCCAACGTCTCCCCAAAATGTCGGACTTCGATAGAGGCGGCATAGTGGGATTAGCGCACCTTACCGACTGCGTTCGTTCGGTGGTTAAGGATTGCGATAAAGCATGGTTTACGGGGCCATACGGGTTTATTTTGAGAGGGCATACACCGCTGCCGTTCATGGCTTTGCGAGGTGCGCGGGGATTCTTCAGCGTGTCCGAGCAACTGGGGCTAAGCAAGAAGCCGAGGAGAGAATTACAAGCAGCATGAAAATCAAACCATTAGAAATCCAAAGGAGTGCGGTTCTCTCTGGATGCCAGAAGCACCGTTACGAGTTGCGGCGTGTCTGGGAGCCGTCCGAAGGGATGATCAACATTATCGGCCTGAACCCCTCAACAGCTGACGGTTTCGAGGATGACCCAACTATCCGCCGCTGTATTGGCTTCGCTCGCGATTGGGGTTATGGCGGCTTCATCATGACCAACTTGTTTTCCTATCGTCTCACCGATTCGCGCCAACTTCGATATGTCAAAGGCGACTTGAATGGGCTGGACGCCAAAGCGACTCGAATTGCCGCCGCTCGTGAGGCCGTGTTAGTAGTGGCTGCATGGGGTTCTCACGACCTCGCAAGAATCCAAGGGCTAACTATCCAACGGGAACTTGCTGCCTATGACATCCAGTTGAAGTGCATCAAGCAGACACAACCCGGCGTTCCTTGGCACCCGTTGTACCTACCGGGGAATTTGAAGCCAATAGATTTTCAGGGGGTGCCAGCATGACCGAACTTCAAATGCGAATTCGCTCATGGCGACACGTCAAACATCCAGAGGACTGGTATCACGTCGAATGTCTTGCCACCCTTGAAAAAGACCTGACGCCTGTTGTGGTCTACAAGAACGAAGCGGGCAAGGTCTGGGTAAGGCCACTCTCTGAGTTCATGGATGGGCGCTTTGAATGGTTGAACTGCGCAACTCTTGAATGGGAGAAACCGGAGGTGCCAGATGCCGATAAAGACACTTGACGCGGCCTCACTGCGCGGGCGATTTCCGGCGCCACAACAGCAGCAGGGGCCGCCAGATTTGAAGCGACCTGAGCAACCGTATGGGGCCTCTGTATTTCTTACGCTCCCGGTCCCGCCATCTGTCAACAACCTTTTCACGACGTGGAAAGATGGCTCCCGACATAAGAGCAAGGAGGCAGTTGAATATCGAGATACGGTTGCCCGGCGCCTCTTAATCCAGCCGCACACCATGTTTCAAGGTCAAGTCGGAGTCCGCATTCGCGTCTATCGCAAGCGAAAAGTGGGCGATATTGACAACTACAAAAAGGCGCTTTACGACTCGCTCAAGGGGCATTGCTGGCGCGATGATAGCCAAATCATTTACGAGGAAGCGTTTCGCTATGACGATCCCGCAAACCCGCGTGTCGAAGTCGAGATATGGGAGGTGGCTCGTGAGTAACTTCTACACTCCCGAAGAAATCGCCAAAGAGACCGGCTTCTCTCGGCAGTCGGTATGCTTTTGGTTGCGCCAATTGTATCCCGACCATGAAGTTAATTATTGGTGGCGCCTTGAGTCAGACGAAAAAGCGTTCTTACTGACGCAGATTCGAGAGGCGGAGAAGTCGCATCCCACGCGCCCACTTTGTGCCCTTCGAAAGACGCTTTTTCTCGATTTTGGCTGAATTTCTTTCACCGTTGGACGACCTGTTACGGCGCGTTTATCATTTCAGATGAGCGCGCCGTTTTTTGCATTTTTCGTCACATCGCCGACTGGTTGCATTGCACAGTCGGGCGGCGCGCTTAGGAGGCCCAATGTCCAAAACATTTAAAGCAAAATTCTACGTTCAAAACGTCCAGAGCTTCACCGACCCTCAAGGTAAAAAACTTTGTGAAAAGGTCACTTTGGCTCCCATTCAATCCTCCGACCCCAATAGTCCCAACTACTCGTTTTCTCAGTACACGCCTTCGGGCGGAATCGAGATGACCATCACGAATCCCGACCTGTGGGGCAACGTAGTGGGCACTTACCTCATTGACTTCACGCCCGCCGAGTGATTGGCTGGTGCGTCGCTCCTAATTCCATTTAAAAGGAGGTGTTATCCATGAAGAAATTCCTATCCATCGCCTTCGCAGGTATCTCGCTAGCGTGCTGCGCGCTTCTCAGCGTGCTGCCAACTCCAACGGCAACCGCATCGCCGCCCGGCTTCGATTTCAAAGCCTATGATTTCAAACACGAGTACCAGCACGAACTCAAAGAGAAGCGACCGTGGCTCAATCCAGCCCGCGCCGCGATCCTGAGCCGATAGTTTCCGCATCGTCCAGAAGATTCATTAAACCGCATGGTGGGCGCGATGTGCCATGCGGTTTCCTATTGAAATGAAGCACCAAAACATCTCTGCCCTTGTCGTTTGGTTCCTTGGCATCATCGGGATTATTTTGGCTCTCGGTGTCATCTGGCTAACGGCCAACGGCGCCAAGATTGATGGCGGTGTGTTCACGATGGCTGGAGGTGCTATCGGCGCTCTCGGCGCCATCCTGACGCAGACTCGCCAAACCAACCAGCGCGAGGGTGATAAGCCTGAGCCGCTGGAGGTTGTGACGCCACCTAACCAGCCGCTGGAGACCACCGATGTCAGCGACGAACAAACGGACAACTCGCCTACTCCCCAACCATCGCCACTTGCGAAGGTGGTACAAAGACCATGAAACCAGTAATTTCTAGGGCCATCGAAATCGCCCGCACTCAAATCGGCGTGCGCGAATCGAACGACAATTCAGGGCCAAAAGTGCAAGAGTACCAACGCGCGACAACGCTCGGCGGTACTCATTGGCCGTGGTGCGCCGCGTTCATCGCATGGACGTTTCGCACTGCCGGGCTATCGCTCAAGGTCGACATTCCTTGGACGTACAGCGCTTCCTGTGACGTTATTCTCGCCGATGCCAAAGCGCGCGGCTTGATTCGCCCCACTCCAGAAACGGGAGACATCGGCTTAGTGCGCGCCAAAAAGACAGCACGTGCAGGTGGCGGTTACTCATCGACCGATGCCATCCACGTTTTCATCATCGACACCGTGAACGCCGACGGTTCATTCACTACCATCGAAGGTAACACCAACAACAGCGGCGGACGCGAGGGTATCGGTGTGATGAAGCACACGAGGCGCAATGATGGCCGCTACTTCTTCGTTCGATGGGCCGATGCCATAGCGGATGCGAAACCACCGAAGCCATACACAGCGAGCATCGATATTCACAAAGGAGTCGGAGCCAGTGTTCGCGCGTTGCCATCCAAGACCGAGAATAATACGGTGTTGGTATCGGCCAGAGCATGGGGAGAAGCACGCGGCCAGACGGTAGAATGGAGTGATGCCGACGGCGCGGTTTTGTATGATGGCGAAGAGGTGCCGCTCCAGCCGCAGCTGTTCGATGGTTCGGCCTATTTCCCACTGCGCGCACTCACCGACCTCGCGGGCGGTATCGTGATGGTTGATCCGGTGGCACGCACGGCCAAGGCGGTTCTGACGAAATGAGCCTTGATAGCCGAAATTGGGAAAGGCAAGAGCAGATGGTACTCAAAGCCCTCGAAGACTTGCGCTTATCGTCTGATGCCTCTCTCAAGCTCGGCGGTGAACTCAAGGAATCCCTTACGGGTATGCGTGCCGAGGTGAACGGGAAATTCAACTCTCAGCAACTGCAACTCGACTCCCAACAGCACCAAATCAACGAACTTAAGGGGCAACTCAGTACCGCTTACAAATGGCTCGCGGGATTGGCGGCAAGTCTCATCCTGACCATTTTGGGCTTTTTGCTGAACCAACTGCATCTGGTGGCTAAATGAAACGAATCTTAATCTGCGACGATGACGTTGAAATCCGCGACTGGCTTCGACTCCTGCTATCAGAGTGCGAGGTTGAACTCACAATCGTTTCCGGTGGCGAGGATGCGCTTGATGCCTACGCTCATGCCCGTCATGGTGGCGAGTCCTTCGACCTGCTTTTGTGCGACCTGGCTATGCCTTACACCAACGGTTTCGAGGTGGCGCAAAAAATCAGAGCTGCGGGTGACTCAGAGACGCCAGTGCTGTTTATGACGGCTTTTGACGATGATGATTCGCTCTGCGCACGCGCAGCTGAACTCTCAGTTGTGCCGATTCTCCATAAGCCATTCAAGTCGGTCGAAGATGTGTATGGCGCTATTGAGTCTGTACTGGGTGTCATTTGCGGCGGCAGGTTTCGTGGCGTCAAAGAGGTGACGTAATGCCCCGCCAACCTAAACCCTCAGCAGAAGAGCGCCTGCGCATCGACTATGTGCCAGTCGCCACCGTCGCTCAGTGGGAACGCAATGCCAAGAAACACGACTTCGGTGCGCTGTGGGAATCCATCGACCGCTTCGGGTTCAAAGACCCGCCCAAATTTGAACCACGGCTCAATACAGGTTCTGGCGGCATCGTCGAAGGTAATGGGCGCTCCCACGTCTTACGAGAGATGGAAGCCGCCAATCACCCACGCCCACGCGGCATTCTCATCATCGAAGACAAGTGGCACATGCCCGTGCTATTTGGAGTCGATGCAGAATCGGAGCGCGCCGCCGAAGCCTATGGCATTACGCACAATAACCTAACTTTGATGGGCGGCGACTTCGGGCCTCTCGAAATCCAAAGGTTATGGGAAGAGACCGAGTACGCCGCAGTCCTCGCCGACCTTGCCGCGCATGAAGAACTTCCTGTTGGCATCGACGGTGAGGATGTGGACGCACTGATAGGACAACTTGCCGCCGAAGGCAATCCGATTGATGTAAGCAACTCACCATCTTCTCCGCCAAGGGAAAAAGCGGATGCGCCCAAGTTCGGAGTGCTGGTCATCTGTGAAGGTGAGCCTGACCAGGCGCAGCAATACCAGCGACTGCGAGATGAGGGCTACGACTGCATCAAACAGGGCAGTAAGCCGCCGGGATGCAAGAGGTGATGAAAGATGGCAAAGCGAGGGCGTAAAACCAAACTTGAGATTCAGCCTGAAATAACAAAAACAGTTTCGACTCTTCTCAAAGGGGGGAATACACGCCGAGCCTCAGCTCAAATTGCTGGTATTTCTGAAGCCCGGTTTTATGACTGGATGAATAGAGGAGAATCTGAAGAGAATGGCGAATTTCGAGAATTTCGAGAGGCTGTAATACGCGCGGAAGCTGAGGCTGAGGTTTTCATGGTCGATTCCATTCGAATCGCCTCACGCCCTCACGAAGTAATTGAATCCGAAACCATCACATTGCCCGATGGGACCAAGCGCACGGTCGAAAAGCGCAAGCAGGTTCATAAGCCAGAGATGGCGTTGGAATGGTTGAAGCGGCGGCGCCGCGAGGAGTGGGGAGATAATGTCCGACTTGACGTTGACGACGAAATCACAAGATTACTGGCGGCGTTGGCCGCTGGAAGCAAAAATCAAACTTCGTGATCGACTTCGCGAGGAGGCGATTAAAGCGGGCATTATGGAGGCGCCGGACTCCATGAAAATAGACGCGACTGGTGGTTGGCGCGAGTGGCTGGAATTCCACTTCCCTACCTACGTTCGTGATGGGTTCTCGCCTCGTCATGTGACGTTCTGGGAGTGGGCGTGGGCGATAACTCGCGAGAGCGATCCCGCGCCATTCGTTGGCATCTGGCCACGTGGTGGCTCGAAATCGACATCGGCTGAAATGGCGTGTGCGGTTTGGGGAGTGCGCGGCGTGCGGCGCTATATGGTCTACGTCTGCGCTACACAGCGCCAAGCGGACGACCATATCCAGAACATCGCGAATCTGTTGGAGAAGTTGGGAGTTGGTCGAAGCGTTAACGAATACGGTACATCGAAGGGCTGGAAACGCAACCGTCTCCGCACAAACATGGGCTTTACCATCGACGCATTGGGATTGGACGTTGCCTCGCGCGGCGCCAAGCTGGATGAGTTCAGGCCGGATGCTTTCATATTCGATGACCTGGACGATGAGTTCGATACCCTGCGTACAACCGAGAAGAAGGTCAAGACCATCACGAACAGCATCCTACCGGCTGGCACTTCGAACGTAGCGGTTCTCTGTATCCAGAACCTCATTACAGCGACCGGAGTCTTTGCGCGATTGGCAGGTGTGGCTCAGGAAAAAGCCGACTTCTTGGTCAATCGCATCGTCTCAGGGCCAGAGCCAGCGATGCGTGACATTCGCACCCGTAGCGTCCAGCAGGAGGGAGGCGCGATTCGAGTGGAGATAGTTGGTGGCACTCCGACATGGGAAGGGCAAGGCTTACAGGCATGTCAATCGTTTATCGACAAATGGGGGTGGACAGCGTTCGAGAAGGAAGCGCTTCACAACGTCGGCGATAAAGCGGGCGCCCTCTGGAATCGCGAGATTCTGCGCGCCACACGTGAAATATCCAACGCCAAGGAGTTCGCCAAGACGCTAGATAAAATCGTGGTCGGTGTCGACCCGCCTGGTTCGACTGGTCGCTGTGGAATCGTGGTTTGTGGCTCGAAAACCATAGCGGGCAAATTGCATGGCTACACCCTCGCCGATTGTTCGACTGAGCCAGGTGCTTCACCCGGTGAGTGGGGCGCCGCAGTGGTGCAAGCCGCTCTGGACTGGGAAGCCAATGAGGTGGTAGATGAGGTCAACCAAGGCGGCGCGATGGTCACTCACACCATCAAGCAGGTCAAGGGCGGTGAGAAATTGAAGATAGTCGAGGTTCGTGCGACTCGCGGCAAACACACGCGCGCTGAACCGATTTCGACGCTGATGGAGGAAGGACGCGAGCACCATGTGGGCACGCACACCGACCTCGAAAACCTGATATGCCGATGGGTAACGGGTGATGAATCACCTGACCCGCTGGACGCTAAAGTGTGGGCGCTCTGGCGTCTTATGATCGAACCTGCAACCGTAACCTCGGACGCCGACGAATCCTATTCTTTCTCTAGTTTCTAAATGCAACCCTTCAAATTTCGCACTGTGTCCCGCGACATTGCACTAGCGGGCATTGCCTCTGTAGTCGATGCCAATATTGCATTCGACAGGGCAGAGGCACTAAAGCACAACAAGCTGTTCTTCAGTGGTGACCATTGGAACTCCGGCATCTTCTGGATGGGGCCAACTCCAGCGCAGTCCGACCCAACGTATACCGATGTGCGGGCCGAGATTAAACGTGTCTTTTGCTCGCGCAACGTCATCGCCGAAGTCATCAACAATCAGCGCGATGGTGTGCTCGGCACGGAGCCAGCCTGGTCATTCGTGCGAACAGAGGAGGTGACAGAGGCCAACCCGCTGACACCTGAGCAAGAGGCACTGATTGCCGAAATCAATAGCGCGGCCACAATATGGTGGGATGAACGCGGCATTACTCAACTTCTCAAGGATTGTCACGATGAAGCGGCATTAGGGGAATCGGTATCGCTTCGTCTCTATATCCCCCGTGGTCGTCTCAGGCAGAATGCGGTCACTGGTGCCTACGAAATCCCTCAAGGTAATTTTACTGAGCAATTAGAGCGCATTTTTGCCCAAAAGTGCCTTACAGATGAAGCGGGCCAACTGGTAGAGCCTGAAAGCCAAACCAAGTGTGCTGTTTACTCAGAGACGCGCTCCAATGGTGACACATGGTTAGAAATCGTCTTCCCAGAGGTTGATGCCCAAGGGCAAGTCCAGACCGTGATGCGTGTTGTTTCAACTACAAATGGGGTCGAAACGGAAACCGTCTATAGTTGGGATTTGGGCGGACGCCTGACCATCAACCATCTCGATATGGATACGCTCATCACCCAGCAAGTGCGAGAGAATCAGATGAGCATCAATCTTCAGAAGACCCTGCAAAACCGTAACGGTGTTGCAGGTGGATTCGTAGAGCGCATTATCACTGATGGAATGCCACCGGGAAGGTATGTGCCCGATCCGAAAGATTCAACAAAGAAGGTTTATCAAGTCGCCCCTTTCAGAGTTGGTGCAGGTACAACCAACTTTATTCGTGCTGCAAAATACGAAGAAAGTGACGGGCAAGATGGCAGTGTGCGGTATGGCAAACCAGACGTTCATTATCGGGAGCCTACTTCACCCAACACCTTCATCGACGCCAAGCGTGATTTCTACCAAGACATCTTGGAAGAGACGGGGCAGACGCACACCTTGACCAATGGCGATGCCGTCGCATCTGGTGAGAGTCGCAAGCAAGCACGCGCAACGTTCAAGAAGCGACTAGATGGCGTGAAAGCCGCGATAGACCCGCTCGGTCGATGGCTACTCGAAACCGTCGTTGTGATGGCGCTACTATTCGCCGAGCGTCGCGCCGAAGCCGATAATATCCGCTGTGACTTCGGGTGCATTGTGGACACCGGGCCGCGCACTGCCGAGGAGCAAAAGGCCGATGGTGAAGCGGTGAAGGATGGGCGTTTGTCGGTCGAGACCGCTATGACTCGCGATAGCATCGAAGACCCTGGCGCCGAGCGTGGCCGCGTTGATGGTGAGCGTGAATCCTCGCTCGAAGTGCGCAAGCAACGCGCGGAACTGATGAAGACGTTCAAGGATGCGGGGCTTGATGTTAGGAGTGCGGCCCTAGCGGCTGGGTTTAGCGAAGAAGAGGCCAATAGGATGGTGGCGACACCAGCACCTGAACCCAAGGAGCCAGCAATTGCATGAGCGATGAACTAAGCCCTTCGATTGAAGACGACATGCGCGCACTTGAAGGCGGATGGTGTTCGACGCCGTGCCGATGTGGTATCTGTGGGCACAAGTGGATGGCGGTTTGGCCTATCGACCTCGACCGATACGACATCAACGATGAGGAGCAAGTAACCGCTGCAATGGATGCAGAGATTCCGCAGTTGCAGTGCTCGCAATGCGGTCAACAGGGACACACGATAGAAAAGGAGCTAAGCGAACCATGAACCGTTTTATTTTCGCCGATGACATTCCCGATGCGATTGCTGGCCTCATCAAAGAGCCACTGGAAAAACTCGACTGGCTACTTCCTCTCTGGTGCCAGCGATGCAATGTGGATTACATTGACCACAACGAAGACAGCGACATGCGGAATGGCGCTTTGGCTTCTTGCGTTTGCTACTACGAGTACCGCGTTTTGCGCCTCTACATCTACCCGCGATTTGTTTCCCAAGATGCGGCCCGACAATCCGAGGTTCTCACCCACGAACTTATTCATGGCCATGTCAACCAACTCTTCAATTTTGCCCATGCAGAGTTGAATCGTTTGGTGCCTGCCGAAGAGTCGCCCGCGCATAATGGCACCCTGATTGAGCAACTGAGGGAGCATTGTGAGTCCACAACTCAAGACCTCACTATCGCCATTCTCCGTCTCTTGAAAGAGAAGGGTTAGCCCATGAACCCCGACCTCCTCTATCAAGCTCTTAACATCTTCGCGGGTCGATGCGCCGCGACTTCGGATAGTCGTGTGCATCAAAACGCCGCTATCCAGTTGCAGAAGGATTTGAAACGCATTAAGATTGAATGTGACAGTTCGAGCAATGTAGCTCCGAACAATGCATATCGGCCCACCGGAAGATAATTTTTATCCGGCACACGCCCCACTTGAACGTGACCTACTCAGGGAGTAGCAGCGGTTTGGTGGGGCTTTTTTCGTGTTTGGGCCTTTAATCTCAGGGAGATTATGAAGAACCGTTTTTTGCGTCATGGACGCCTATTGCACTGCCGACTTCCCATCCTGCCAACGTTTCTCTATGAGGGCGAAGGCACAGGGGGAGGCGGCTCCACTACCCCGCCCACTCCAGCGCCTCCGGTCAATCCGGCTGATGTTGCTGCGCGCTACTCAGGGGATGCGATTCGCATGGCGAGCCACATCTCGACATTGGAGCATGACAACTTCAACTATCGGGATAAAATCCGCGATAAAGACCGGGAGATTACGGACTTGAAAGCGAAGGTGCCCGGTGCTGATGTCGTTGTTTTGCCAAAGGCGAAAGCCGAGTTGCTGGAGAAGTACGAAAAGTTCGGACCTCCTGACACTCTTTCGACCGAACTCGAAACTGGTAGAGCGGCTAAGGGACGCGTCGCCGAAGTCGAGAAGGCCGCGACGATTGAGAAGGCCGCGAAGGTCGCGAGTCTCAAGCCCGGCCTGTTGAAGATTGTCGGAAAGGATTTGCCTATTGCTGTTCGTGAAGTTGATATTGCCGACGCTGAGGGCAAAACCTCCAAGGTCGAACGCGCTTTCATTGTGGGCAAGAATGGCGATGCGGAGACGCTGACACCACTTGCCGACTACTTCAAGGCTCAAGGCGAAGACGTGTTCCAGTCTCTTATCGCCACCGACGATAATGCCAGCAACGGCAATCAGAACAATGGGAGCGCCGGGGGCGGATTTCAGTATCCGGCGCAAATCAACGGTGGGGGTAACTCAAACAATGATCCCGCCTCGTATGCAGGTGGACTCTACGCGCAACACAATGCGCCACAGGCAAAACAATAACGCCTGTATCCGGTGAACCGCAGGGCGGGAATCCTCTTTTCTTGTGAGGTAATTTATGAACGAAAGCAACGGCTTTACAACCAATTCTCGCCCCGGTTGGATCGGGGACTTTCTGAACCGTGATGCGGTTCTCGCAGGTGGCGCCAAGATTGACGCCTCTCTTTTCAAATCTGCGGATGCGGTGAAGGTAGTAGTTGGCGCCATCGCCGCGCAGGGTGCAACTAGCGTCACAGTTGCGGCTCTTTCCAAGCCTCTGCCATCGGGCACGGTTTTGGACTTTGGTACCAACAAATTCGCTCGCCTAACAGCCGCTGCGGCCAAGGGCGCAACCACGCTTGCAGTCACAGCACTGGTAACAGCACTCGCCGTCAACGATACCGCGTACTACAACATCCCAGGCGAACCCAAGCGCATTGCGTCAGGAACTCTGGTAGGTGCGACCAATGCCGAAATTGATGCGGCTACCGTTGTCACCAATGGCGTGCCCGCAGGTCTCAAGTGGGGGCCAGCCGCCGATGCGGACGATGTGGTCTACCTCATCATTTACGACATCATCGACGCCGACAAAAACAACAATGCCGAATTCTATCGGCATGGGCGCATCGTGAAGATCAATAATCTTCCCGGCTTTTCGGGCCTTTCCACAACCTTGAAAGCAAAGGTGCGCGACTCCTACGAATGCACCATAGGAGCAACAGAAAGCTAAGCGAGAATCAGGGATTCTTCGACTCTTTTAAAGAACCATCATGGATATTGCTGCACTTCTCGCACTTCTCCTTCGCCGCCGCGAATTCCCCCTTTTGGCTGCAACTCTGATTGCTTCATGGGGCCCCGCTGGTCGCCGATTGATTGGCTCCGACTTCATGCCTCCTCGCATCGGCATGGCGAATTCGGGCACCATCGACAACCTTCGCTACTTCACCATCGCCGCTCCAAGCACGACTCGTTACAGCTCGGCTCCGCTTGTGGATGGCGGCGAAATGTTCGCCTCTCTCAATTATTCTTTGGGAGATGCAAAACTCGCTCGCCAGTTCACTGGCTCCGACTACGATGGTCTTATCGACTATCTGGCTCGTAACGACACGATGCAAGCCATCGCAACTGTTATGGGTTGGTCAGACACCGCTTTGCTGCAAGCTCTTGTGGAGCGCAGCGAGTTCCAAATCTGGAAAGTTCTCACAACGGGCGGATATGGAAAATTCGGCGATAACGGCTTCGTTGAAATCCAAAACGGCCCTGACTTGACGGGTCAGTTCATCGACGTCGCTGAGGATTGGAGCGACCCAGAGGTCAATCCCTACCCAGTGATCGAGGCGCGCATTCAGCGTCTTGTCTCGCTTGGTTTCGTGAAAAGCGGTATTCGTATCGTCTTCACTGACCAAGTTCGTACCATCCTCAAGAACAACCCGTTTACCGCTGTCAAATCAGGCAAGTCACTCTTGGTAACCAACAGCGACGGCACGGTCCAGACGCAGCCGATTTCGGGAATTGTGGACGATAGCGACATCGACAAAATCTTCCGCGCAATGGGTGTGCAAGCGCCCATTACCTACGACGAACGCGGGTGGACCGAGGCGAAGATTCAAAAGCGCTTCTATCCCGAAGGCAACATGAGTTTCATTGCCTCGACCGGACGCAATGAGAAGGTTCGCTTTAACCACGATAACCCTGCCGATGTTCGCACCATTTTGGTTCCTAACATCGTTGGCGTTGTAGGTATCGGTCGCGCTAACGGTCAGAGCGTCCCAGGCCGTCGCGTTGTGGTTCGTCCCTACACCGACGAAGCGGCGGCGCGACTCGAAGGCGAAGCATGGACGACGGAAGATCCGTTGCTCCTCGAACCTTTGGCTGTTTGCGGTCTGCGAGGTATCCAGTAATCATGGCCAAAGACACTATCGAAGTCGTGGCTCTCAAGCCATTCGCTTTAGGCGGCTCGGAACACATGCCGGGCCGCGTCAAAGTCCCTGCCAAGTCGATTCCAAATCTGGTTGAGAAGGGCTTCATCGAAGCACCTGAACAGCCATCCGAAGAATCGTCTCTACCTCTGATTTCTCAGGAAGAAGTTGACGAGGTTACCGCTGGATACCTTTCTAGCACCTTTGGACTTGAGCGGTTCAGCGGAGAATCTCCATCGGCATTTATTGCGGGTGTCATTGGCGAAGGTCGTGACGCTAAGAATGAATTGCTGGGAATAGACAATCTTTTGAAAGGTCGCGATGCCCTTGAAAGTTTGCCCACTCGTGAAGCAAAGATTCAAAAGACCCTGGCAGTTGCCAAGGAAAGCGACGGCCTCAAGACCCAACTCACCGAGGCCAAAGCCGCTGCGGCCAAAGCCAAAACCGACCTGACCAACGTGACCAAAGAGCGCGATGGTTTCAAGTCCGAACTGGATAAGGTCAAGGCTGAACTCGAAGCCCTCAAGGCCGCTAGCGCCAAAGCTACGAACTAAATCCCATGCCCATTGATGCCTTCCAGATGTACACCGCTGCACAGTTCACGCCCGACTTTTACGGGAGCGCCATTGGAGACGCGCCCACGGAAGCCGAGCAGATTGCGCAAGCGGTGGCATTCATCGACCTTGAGGTTTTACCACTGGCTAACAGCGAGGTCGAGGTGCCGGTTCGGAAGGCATTAAAGGACATGGTTTCGCCTCTGGATAACGCGGGCATCACGACTCTTTTTGGCCACATGGCCCCTTCAGTTATCAAATTGTGGGATGCTGCCCAAACCTCTTATGGTCGAAGCGAGCTGAACAAGCGCGTGAAGTCGGATAACGAAGAACGCGATAAGGACAGTGACCAAGACCGGATTCAGGGTAACGACCGTCTCAAAAAGCTTCTTGATTTCGTGGTTGAGTGGGTGGCCCTACAACCTGGGGGCGATGAGCAGACGGAATCGCTGACTGAAACCACCCAGTCAGTCGAAACCGTGTTTGTGTGGTGACTTAATGGCTTGGCCCAAAGAAACAGATCCAGAGCAGAATCTCCGACTCGAAATCAAAGCACTTTTAGAGTCTCGTGGTTTGGAAATCGCGCTTCCAAAAGACCGTGTGAGTCCAAAAATCCACGTAAGAGTTTTGGAAGTAGAGGAAACCAGAACCGCCATCAATCACGTTGATCCCGAAACGGGAAAGCGTTGTGACTGGCAGAACTGGGAAGTCACCTTGGATGTAGTCGGAGACGATAGGACGCCACAGGGTCAACTCTCGAAAGCGTCTAGTGTGCTTTTTGCCGCATTCCGCGAAGATGCGTGGGAAGAGCGCAACGAACACGGAATTTGTACCGCAACTCTGCGCAAAGAGAGCAACGCGCAAAGCGAGTACGGTGAGCTAAAAAACCCCTTCATTATGAAGTGCGACACCATCACTTTTATTGAGTAAAAATCATGGCCTTACCTACAGCAGCAGCCGCAGAACGGCTTCTTGGCGGCGCCCTCAATGGCCTTTGTTCCATCAATGGCCTTGTTGGCTTTTTGGAGTCGATCAAGAAATCCGGCGGCGATACCGAACAAAAGAAAATCGGCATCAACGAATACGGCGTCCAGATGATGCAGCCAGCTGATAAAAAGCCGGTTGAACATGAGGCCGTTCTGATGGTGCCGAAAACCAACTATACGGCCTTCACCAATGCCTACAAACCCGGTAGCATCCTGACCAACTTCTTCGCCCCACTCAATGACTCAAGCGAAATGCTGAAGGGGGGCGATACGGAGATTGCCACGTGCGATTGGGATGCGGCGGTAGTCGAAAACGACATCGTCAAAGTCACCATCACTTTACGGGCACTTGGCTATGGCACAACCACAACCTACACAGCCCCTAGTAGCGGCGGGGGCGGCGCGTAATGGAAAATTTGCCAATCAAGCCTAAAGTCGCGCTTCCAGTTCTCTCACTCGCTGCTCTGCGTGAAAAAGCGAAGCATCGTACTCAGCCTGAAAGGGACTCGCTTACCGCATTCGAGCATAAAGGTCTGGGTGGCTCTTTGTACGTAGGCCCAATGAGCTGCAAAGGCTATGAAGCGGTTGAGAATCCCGAAACCTTCGGACTTCCCGGTACTCCGGTCGCAGGGAAGAAAATCTCAACCAACGCAGAAGATGAACTCAACCGCGACCTGGCTTATCTGATGCATGGTGTGTGGGCCGAGGGCGCAGACGGGTTACAGCATCTCAGCCGCGAAGATGCCGTTTTTCTTTTCGAAGGTGAGGGGTTCGGTCCTTCCACTCGTGCGCTTATTCAACACGTCAAAAACCTGAATCCACCGCGTGAAGAGCTGACGCCTCGGATGGAAGGCGTCATTGCTTCGACCTCTATTGCGTCGTTGGTTCTTAGGACGTTACTAGATGTGGGATGGGGTGACGCCGTCATTCACTATCTAGCACCATCGTCTACTCCAGAGCAAAAGGCATGGGCCGAGGAGCGCATGGCTCAGGTTCAGGAGGTCGTGTTTGAATTAGGAGATATATTGGGCACACAGGATGTAATGGACCGATTTGGGTTCAGGCCCAAGCCAGAATCGCCAGAAGAATCCGATGGGGAAGATTAGCAGTCGCTACAAAGACCGAGGTAAGCGGGTTCGGCGCGTAACAAAGAAAATGTTTATCGCCGAAGCCCGCTTAATTCGTGCGGCGGTAAGGGAGGGAATTAATGTCGAGGTCTACCAACGAAGCTCCCTCCCCAAAAGTGGACGCCTTAAAAGGTCGGTTCGCTTAAAAACGTTTCGCGGTGGGTTCGTTGTGGTGCTGTCGGGAGCGGTGGCACCACACGCCCGCTATAGGCTTGCCATGAAAGGGCGTTCCAAGCTGGGCGGGCATCAACTAGATGTAAATCCAGCAAGGTATGCCCGTCGTAAAACCTATTTAATTCGCAGAGCGCTGAAGCGCAAAGGACTGATGGAAATTATCGGAAGGGGAGGGTGAAAGAATCACTTTTTCAGGTGGCAAGGGAGGCCAATGAATCAACTTCAAATCTTAGCGGGCATTCTCCATCGTTATGAGGCCGGAGCCGTTGCCGACATTGAGAAGACCTTCAAAGGGGTGGAAATGGCGCCAGAAGTGAAAGCCGTTTACTCTCCAATGAAAGAGAGAGTAAAAAAACGCCAGAAAGACAAATCGACAAAAACAAAGGGCGCCTCAACATGAGGCGCCCTTTGTTTATTACGGCCTTGACGCCCAAAGCACCATCAACCCAAAAACCACTGCCGCAATCGTAAAAGTTACGTAGTAGAATGACGCAGATAGAGGTTTTTGCGCTGCCCTTGCTTGATTAATCTGGTCCCACATTTGGTCGTGGCTTTCCTGAATCGCAACCTGCTGTTTTGCTTCCAATATCTCCCGGTTGCGTTCCTCTTGCGCCCGATCTGCCCACGGCAACAGTTCGCCACAAGCGGTGCAGTGAGTCATTGCAAGGGAATTTGTATGGCCGCATTCGGGGCAGTGGTGCATCTTGCCCGACTCATAGTGGGCGGGATAGTCGGGCGTGGTTGAAGTGGGCGAGGGTTCCCATTTGAAATCTTCGTCGAGGATTCCCGGTCCCATTGCCGCTGCCTCGGCTTCAAACCGAGCAACTTCGGCGGCGTGTTTATCGCGAACCTCTTGAGCCCACGGCAACTCTCGGCGGCAATCTATGCACTGGGTGAAGTCGCGGGAATTGAGTTGGCCACAGTAGGGGCACTTCGACATTTGAGGTGTCACAAATGCCCATTTTATCGAAGTGGTGAAAAATCAAAAAGGGTGTCTCAATCTGAGTCACCCTTTGGTGGGGATTGTAGTTGAAGTTTTGCGTATCTCAAGCTACTATCAATCATATAGCTCGCCATATTTGGAAGAAGGACAGTTGCATCAGATGTTAGCAAATATAAATAGTGAGCAAATGACTTCAGGTGATGGATACTCGCCGGGTTTGCAATGTCTATTCTATTTCTTGAATCATAACCGCAGAAGCGCGGCCACGGCATTGCCATACTCCTTTGGGTAACATTATATAATGCCTCAGATGTATTATAGTAAATTATTCCGTCGTCCATACTCAAAATAACGTTATGCCTATTCCGAACCAAAACATCCTTTGAATAAAAATCCGCTATCTCATCACATATATTCGAGATATCAAAATCTAATTTATTGCAGATTATCATTGAGAACATTTGATCTCTTGGCTCTCTAGCCATATTGAATTTTGGCACACGACTTCCCCTGAACGGAGCCCCAGTCGCTTCCTCTCTAAGCGCCTTTATCCCAGCCAGTTTATTGAGTGCGGCCTTGAACTCATATTTTGTTAGAACGCTTTTTACTTCGACTACGCCGATAACAGTTTCGACAGGGAAGAAACGCTGATTGGCTCCTGATTTAATCAGCGGAGTCAGGTCGCCATCATAGATAACAACATCGCATTGCGTACTGACAGAGTCTTTAGGGGTAACAACAAATCCCTGCGAAATCTTATAGGTTTCAGGTATAAAGAGGGAAAAAAAGTCTCGGCAGATAGCCTCTTTAAAAGTGCCAAATTCGCCTGGGTGTATCAGCTTTCTTTGCTCATCGTAGAAAACTTCTGGGGCAAGCCTTGTTATTGCAAATCGAAATTTTTCGATTTCACTTTCTAAGAGAGCATTGATAATTCTATTCGCCATGGTGACTATATTATCTGTGCATCCCTGCGGAAAATTCAATTGGAGCAAAGTAAGCCCTCCCCCCTCTCCATTGGAATGTCACAGAGACTCCGCTACGCAGTAAAGGCCACGTAAAACAATTTGCTTCACGCGCTCCGCGCTACAAATTCTTTTCCTCTGCGGGCCTTGACAGCTACGCTACGCTCTGTCTTTTTTCAACCAACGGGGGAAGGTTCTCCCAAAAACCGGAACGGTTTCCGGCGTCATAAGCTACTCGTAGTATTTGCTGATATTGGAGTCGCCCGATGCCCTGTACTTGCCACTACGGGTATCACTATCGGCCTTGTAAGCAATCTTGCGCTCAATGCCTAATTTGCGTAACTCTCCTCGAATGCGCTTCACATCCTCCTCATTAGTCCAGTCGCAGGTGTAGACGCAAATTACCTTTTCATCCGACCTGTATCTATTAGGCATAGCAGTGGCAACCTTTGATGCCCCGCCTAGCTTGCCTTCTTCGGTTGCACTCTTAATTTGAGCCCACATGGCGTCTACTTCGGCGAGTGGAACAAACACAAGCCATTTACCACTATTTTCTGTCGGTTGAGGGTATTCGCCTGTCTTGCGCATAGCAACCAACCAAGGTTTGTTCATTTCTTCAGAGGGCTTAGGCCCTGTTTCATCTTGTGCAATTTGTGGTTTTCGCACAGCTTTTTTTCGTACAGGTTTTTCAGCTTGGGACTCTTCGCGTAATTCCAAAGCCTTAGCTCTTAGCTCCTCAGTTATCTTTGCTTTTTCCGCTCTGGTTAATCTCTTTGGCTGAGGGTTCTTTTCCGCTTCCTTACTGTCATGTATGACGATGCTCCCATCTGGATAACAGATAATGGCTGCTTCATCGGGAAGAACTGGGTGCCCCATACGCATGCTGACCGGGGTGCAGACAAAGGTCGGTATATCGCCCCCTGCGGTTGCTGAATTGATGATTTGCATTGGCTTGTCTTTGCGATCTGCCTCTGTGACTGCAATCAGCAGACAATCAATAAGCGCGTGCAAACCATTCGCACCGCGGGGGCCTTTAATAAAGTCGAATGCTGTTGGCATGGGGATAATAAATTGTTTAGTGGCCTCAATATTACGCCAATGTCTGAATCAGTTCGTGCAGCTTGCGCAGCGCCTCGGAGATGGTCTGGGCCTGAGCAAACAGCGCCTCGGCGGTGTCCTCATCGCCATTAGCGCCATTCTCTAGCGCGGCGTGGATGGCAACCGCTTCGACCAGTGCGGCGACTTGGTTGAAGTTGGTGATCTCGCTTTCGTTCAGCACGCGCTTTTCGAGGCGTTTACGGGCCTCGCTGTTGACGGGGAGAGTTGCGGCTTGGTCGAGGAGTTGGGCGATGGTATCCATGCCGCACGGTTTAGCAGATTCAAGCTCTGGAAAAGGGGACGAGGAGTTGTCCTCAAACAAATTGGCGCCTCTCGCAAGTGAGCTGTGCGGCAAACTGGGGCGACTATGACAGAGCAGGAAGCGGAGAAGAACAAACATCTGGAAAAAGAGGAACGCGAGTTCCCAGTAAAGCCGACAGCGCCCCAAGCATCACATCCTTGGTGGCATTATTATTTACTGGCGTTAGCCACCTTGATACCTGTCGCTCTGTGTAACTATTTCCAGTTCCCTCGCCCTTGGATTTTTTTGCCCCAATTGCTCATTGTTGCCCCCGGATTTTTTTGGATATTGAAAAAACGTCTCTGATTGATGCCCCGCGAGTTCTGGCCGCAAAAGTGGCTGGATGAGGAAGCCAAGTAGCCACATAATATGCCTATGCGGGGAAATAGTGGGTAGGCATTCCCCTACTTAATTAGAGATGGTTCGGTGGAGAGATTGCTTGGCCAGAGCCTTCTCATGGAACTCCCCCATCTCACTTCTGATGAACGCGAAGTTGCCTATGCGCTCTGGGAAGCGTTGGTTTTTGCGGATTCTCCCCGCGCGCGTGGTGTCGCTGAGGCGAAGTTTGCGGAAGCGCCCTTTTCTATCCAGCAGGCCATCCTGCGCGAAATCGTCAGGGCGTTTCGCCAAGGCCACACCCCTCATTCCGTCGCTAATCCTTTTGCTCCCCAACTCTAAAACCATTATCAGGACAAACCCTGAGTAGTTATGTGAGGTTTTACCTTTCACTGGTGTTAGAAGTGCAGTAGGGTTAGGCATATGGATAGTAAAAACTATGCGGTCATTAACTGCTTCGATGGAAAGTCTTTTGAGAAGTTCACGACAGTTGACCAGGACACAGGTGAAAGTCAGGTTGTCTGTAAGATTGACGCCTTGACCGTTGAACTGGAGGAATGGACACATAGACAGCAAGAAGCCATTGCCCGCGACATGGCTGCTATAGGGTTAAAGCGCCCCCGAAAGGAAAAGCCTGACGTGAAGAATTAAGAGTTGAGCGTCGGGAATTTCAATGAAAGATGGCGCTCAGCACTATCAAGACTTATTGCGCGTCAACCAAGATGCCTTCACCCATGAGCTTTTCTTGATGTCCTACCATTCGTTATCGGCAGCGCTGGCTTGCGCGATTGCGTTGAAAGATAGGGCGATGCTCAAAGAGGTCGAGTCAATGGCTCACAGCCAATGGCAGCACCTCAAAACTCACTTTGGCAATTCCATACTTTTAGATGAGCCCTTGGAAGTGACCCTGTACAGTTCATTGTGTCAGCTCGCCAATCTTCGCGGCCTTATTTTCTAAGTCGCCTTTTTGCCTAATTTCTCATTCGGGCCACGTGTTCCTGTATACGAGCCACATGTTCTCTCATCTGCGTGACATGTTCGTGTATCTGCCCCACATTATGTCGCCCCTGCACCGTGTGTTCTTCGACCCATGCAAAGTGAACTTGCAGTAGCTCTGCCCGCTTTCGCATCTGCTGCAACTCTTGGGCGAACAGATCGGAAATTATTCGCTGGGATTGGTTCATAGCGCAACGATAACACAAATTCGATGCGAGAGCGGAAGCGTCCTGACACGGGGACATCGCGCTCGTTTCACACTCACAACTCCGCGAAAACTCAGGTTTTCTAAGGTCGGGGGCGCATTTCATTTAAATAGTTCAAATGGAGAGTGACCATCGGCGACGCATTACCGCCCGGACTGCGTCGCCGATAGTCGAGTCCGTTACGCGCAGAATGTGTGCCTATGGTTTTCCGGTGGATATTGGTGACTCAGGCTCAAGTGTCGAAAGCCATTCGCGCAGTTCCTGAGCTGCTTTTCGCATCTCCCTTGCCTGTGCCTGCGCCTCTTGTGCATTTTGGAGCAACACCAACCAGGCCTCACGCTGTTCCTGAGACTGGCACCAAAGGTGTTCCATCTTCTCTCTCGCTTCGTGGGCGCATTGCCTCAGCCTCGCGAATGCTAAATTTGTCTCTTCGTCAAAAAACAAAATGTATCTCTTTGCTAGGTATGAGCTAAAGAGAGAGCATTAGTTGCTCCATTTTCTGGTGGGTATCGGTGGGTTTTAGTGGGTCGAACTGGGTGCATATTGGTGCGTTTCAGTGCGTTTTCTGGTGGACAAACGAACCGCTTTAAGGCGGTTTACCCCTCGCTCGCTTCGGCGTCCCGATGGCATCCCGCCCCGCCTTCGTCTTTGGCCCAGTGGAAAGCCCACCGTGAAGCCGACAGCGCCGCGCCAGTCAACTCTAGAGACTTTAGGCAAGCCTTGCCTAAAGTCTGTTCCTCGTTTTTCTTCGAGAACGCGATTCTAGGGCAAATACCCCATGTTTTAGGAAACCGTTTCGCAAAACGCCGGGGTTTTTAGATGCGAGAGGTCGTCGCCGAAAGTTGGAAGGCGTTGTACCCCAAACTCGCCCGCGAGTTTGGGGTACAACGCGAGTGTGAGAATCCCGATGGTCATTGGGCCAAACTTAAGCTTAAGTTTGGCCCAATGACCATCGGTAAAGCAAACAAAAAAGCCAGAGTGATTATCACTCTGGCTTTTGGAAGTTGTTACTTTTAGCGGCTAGCTAGATACTCAGCGCGCGCCCTCTCCTTGTCGGCTCTAACTTGAGACATAGAGCGTTTTGGAGAGTTGGGGCTGCCGACACCACCAAAAGCGTTGACTGGCAGACTAGCCCATTCTTGGGCGCGGTCGTTCAGCGGGGGCATTGATTGATGTTTCAATTCGGCTTTCATGTCTTATAATTCTCCACTAATTTATACCACTGTGGCAAGGGAAGGTTCCTGTAGATTTGTGCCTCTCCTGAGTTCTCCCAAGCCATCCAAAAACATTCGTCTTGGTCGGCACCCATACCTACGACCTCGCTTTGCCCGATCACTCCAATCCCTGTCAACGGAGTTGCCAAAAAACGCGAGGTCGGAATGTAGGCCAGATTCATGGCACCTGACATTGGACCACTAAATGCCACCGCTTGTTCAAAATCAAAAGTAAAAGCAGCCAAGGGATTGCTCAGCATTTTATTCGCGTAGAAATTCTTATTTGGAGGTATACGCAAGTAGTATCCCGGTGTGTTGCCTTTGATGCCGCGCCACAAAACGGCTCCCTCTATCCCCTTACTCTTCAATTCCTGCTGAGTCCAATGGTACATGGATCGCAGAAAGTCTCGCATACGCTCACCTGAACTTGCATAGAGTCTGCGCACACGCTCCCAGTTCAACTCATTACGAAGGAATGGTGTTGGCGCATCAAACTCATAATGGGCCGCTAATTGAAGCGCTAGTAATGTGGCATTGGTAGCCGCAACACCAGTGCGTGTATTATTCCATGTGTAAATCCACTCGGCGAACTTTTCCCCCGTCCTCGGACCTGCCCCGATGCGATCAGCCAATATAGAGCCGAGTTCACTGGGGGAAGGGGGGCGCCTTTCAAACATTTCGTACCAATCAACAAGAGCCTCTCCGCCAACGTCGGCGACAAGCTCGTCAATGGTCGGCAACCTGATTGGGTCGAAAGAGTATTTTGGGATAGCTACTGAGGCAACTGAAGGAGGGTTTTCTTTGCTGGGCATATTTGCTGACAGTGCCTTAATCGGCCCGATATTCAACCAAATCGGCCAACGACTTCAAGCCGAAGTATCGACAAAGCGCGTCCAGCGTCTCGATTCTGACGCCCTGAACCGAGCCTTTCGCCAGTTTTTGAACCGTTCCCATCGAGAGATTTGTTTGGTCTGCGATTTCGCGCAGGGTTATAGTCCTTTGCTCCCTTGCCGACTTCTGAAATCGCAGGGATTGGAATTTCGACTCAATCATACCTTGTTGCATAATTTTACCTTCTTTGTAGAGTCTAGTTTAATTCCCCGACACCAAAATAGCAAGAAGTGGCATTATAATGTCTGTTTGTGATAGACTAAGAGTAATCCGATTGGTCAACCAGTCGGAGAAAAACAAATAGCCCGCAAGCGCGAAATCTTGGCAGAAGAACGCTTGCGGGCTATTTGAGGAAAATCCTAATGAAAAGCATACAGCAAAATGGGGCTGGAATCAACGCCCCTTTCATGCCGCGCATCTCCAATGCGCCCCGTCGCACTCTGTCTCCCGCACAAAAAGCGGTGGCACCATTGGCCCCTATCTTCGCCGCTTGCAAAAAGCGCGGGCTGGTCTGCAATGAAGCTAACCGAGTGGCCCGCCTTCGCGCGGTGAATCGGTACTTCAACAATCTGGATGGCTTCGACTGGATTGAGTCGTTCAAAGATATGGTGCGCGATCAGGCCGCAATTCTCGTAGTCGCTGACGCTATCGAAGTGGGGTTGCTCACATGGTAAGAACCCGAACTCAGGCGCACACCCAAATCGCCCATAAGCCAAGGCCCGCCATGTTCCCCGGTAACAGGTGCTATGCCACAGGCGTATTTCTGCCGAGGACAGACATACCGGGAGCAACTTGGGCATGGAAGACCGTATTTCACGAATGGCTTGCCGAGCAGTTCTATGCCAACCGTAGCAACGGCGCCGATTTGTTCCCAGAAGAGGGGACGCGGCAGTATCAACTTCAATACCTGCTCGACTTGATACATATCAAACGCCCCATCGACTTGAGCGATTCGGCCACTCATACGCTCTGGCTTGAGTACCTGACAGAAAACCCTGGCCGTCTCGACTGGTGGCGCCGCTTCTTAATGCTGAACGGCCCCTGCGACACCCTCTAATCCCATAACCAACAAAGGCGCCAATTAAATTGGCGCCTTGAGGCTCCATAACATGAAACAGAATATTCAAACACTGTCCATCGCCGCCATTCGCCGCGATTCGGGCGCCCAATTCCGCTCTAACGGTCTGAACGAAACACAAGTCGCCAACCTCGCAGATGCATTAGAGCGCGGCGACAAACTGCCGCCAATCATCGTCTTTTTCGACGGCGCCTTGTGTTGGATGGGGGGTGGCGATCACCGCATTGAGGCCCACATTCAAAA
>SDZD01000116.1 GCA_004172935.1 bacterium
CGCCTCCAGCGCCGCGTCGTCCACCGCGCACGGCTCCATCCACGGCCGATCCTTCCGCAGCAGTCCGGCCTTCTTCGCGTGGGTGTAGATCGTTCGCTCGGTCGTGTTGAACTGAACCGCCAGCGCCTTGGCCGTCGCCCCGGTCGCATACAGCGCCAGCAGTTCGCCCCACGACTGCGGCGTCAGCCGCCCATAGGGCTTCCGCTCCCGCGTCGCCGGCCCCTCCACCGCCCCGCCCGTCCTCTCTCGCGCCATCCGCCTCGCTCCCGGGCTCCATGCCCGGGCGGAATTATGGAGGCGCCGCAAACCCCGGCGGGAAGATTGGGAACTCTATCGGCCAAGCGGCTGATCCGGCGCGCGTTTCCGGCGGGAGTTCGGACGAACTCAGGGGATTTGCTGTGCAGGACAGGGGATCGGTTAAATCCTCCCCTGTGAAGGAGGGTGGAGGGGGTTTCAGCCCGCGCCACCAGCAACAAGGAGACCTAGGCGTGGCTAGGACGAGAAATCCCAAAAATGCTCAAGAAGGAGTTGGCCATAAGCCGCTGAGACGAAGGTCGCGCCTGGGTGATAGTCGTCGTTCTTGGTCCCGTTAGAAAAGTCCGACACACTTTTAATGCAAACAAATTCCGGCTTTGCGACGTGAGTGTTTTGGGCTGCGAAATAGAAGCCAAAACACTCCA
Organism: bacterium; assembly: GCA_004172935.1. GTDB lineage: Bacteria > Armatimonadota > Abditibacteriia > Abditibacteriales > Abditibacteriaceae > Abditibacterium. The sequence continues at coordinate 681 of SDZD01000116.1, forward strand.
TATCCACCGCGCGAATAGCGTCGTTCAGGGCTCGGACGCGCTCAATGACCGTATCGCTTCCAACTACCGAAGAGCCCGATGCCATGGGTGCCAACTGCGGTGTGGGTGACGAAATAAGGCCCAGAGAAACCTCGTTGATACGTTTCAAAAATGCTGGTGCACCGTGAAGGTCGGATGCGATCAGCGCGCGAGCTGTCCTGTCCGCTTTACTACCGCTGATGCTTACCGGGCCAGGCCGCGCCGCAAATCGCGGTTCCAGGTTCGATAGAATGGGAACCGCCACATCCCCTTCTGTGTCTGCTGATTTGAGTTGAATCGTTTCCCATTTGCCGTAATCCCAATCGATCGCTGATTCAGCAAAAACCACGTCACCGAGAGAAATCTTGCCTTCGACGCCCCCACAAATACCGAGCATGAGAGCTAGCTTGGGCTTAAATACTGCTAGAAGGCTTTGAGTGAAAGATGCCGCTCTAGCCTCTCCGGATTTGCCGATCGAGAAAGCCACTGCACGGCGAAGGGTGTCTGTCTTATCTGGGAATTGGAAAGTGAACGCGCCTTCAAATAGAGGGTGTTCTGTAAGGTCATATTCTGCCTTGAATGGTGCTAGCTCTTTATCCAGCGCAGTGACGATCAGGCAGTCGTAGTCGTAGGTGGAGTTCATGCTGAGCTGCCGTGCTCCCGCAGCCCTTCTTGCATACTGAATTTTCTCTCTCAGCTTACGTTCCCACAGCCCGCCATTATCCTCCTCTATGGTCGTCATAACATGCGGAGCGATTGATGTAGCGACCAACTCAAGAGCTTCGATACTCTTCGTAATCCCAATAATATCACCCGGTACCTTGAGGTCTTCTAACAGAAAAACCTCTTTCAGAAGGTTGTCTGCAGTTTGATAGCTTGGAGGGTCAACGTCTTTGATATGTGGGAGAGTGAGGTCAATTATGACGAGGTCAAAAATGTTCTCGCGAAGCGCGGACCGGGCGGATGTTCCGTCATCCACAGTGACTAGAAGGCGAGCTTCCACACCTTCTGCAATAGCAATCTTGCCGATCTTAGTTGCGACTTCGCTTCTGTCGTGGACTACCAAGACACGCATCAGGACAACGCCTCGCCGACAATCATTTTAAGTTCGGATCGCCACGTCGCGGAGCTATATTGCAGGCAACCAAGAAGGCTTGTTGGGAGGTAGTGCGAAGCCTTCGAACGAATTTCTTCGAAGCCGATTATCTCGGCAGTGCTATCTGCTGTCGACGCCGATGAGAACGAATCGAAAGCGGTTACGATGACCGTCGGGAACTCACGATCGAGCAGGAACATGCGGTGCGCGATACCAAGCCCTCCAATGTTGGCTTGTCCTCGACTCCTGGGGCCTAGAACGCTTGGGGCAATGTCCATCGAAATGTCGAGGATTACCAAATCCCAACAGGCATCAGAAATCTGCGTATCGGCCTCTATCATCGTTGCCGCACGGGTGATGTCGCAACCGGGTACGGTCGAGGTGACCGTCTCCACAATGGCGTCAAATTTCGCGTCGCTATCCTCGACGACTAAAACCTTATGCGCTGTCATTGGCCCGGCCTCCAGACATCAATCCAATGGGCACTCTCAGATGGAAGGCTCGACGCCGCTTTTCGGCCAAAATAGTCGCTGGAGCGCCAGTGATTGAAGCGGAGATAGCTGCAATTTTGTCGAGCCCCGAATTGCTGTCGCGGAAAAGCGCGTCAGACAGAGATTGATAGGGATCCCCTTTGACGGCGCGATCCCATACATCTACCTCCGAACAGAGCGATGAATAGGTAAAACCCCAGATGTCCTCGTCTACATAAGGTGTTATTCTTATTCGAGTACGTTCGCGCCCATCATACTTCAGCGCGTTGTTAACGATCTCGCTAAGAAGATCAAAATACAATTTAACCTTCTCAGGGACTAGTTCTGTTTCAGCTAGAGGGCCACTTGCCAGAGCGACGTGCAGCCGATGAGATACGACTTGACGCTCAAATCGGCCTTCCACAGCTGATTTAACTTGGCCAAAGGTTAGTGATTTTTGAGCCCGATCATCGGGCCGTTTGAACCACTCGATCAGCGCCTCACTCGAGCGGACGGCTGTGTCCGTCACGGCAGAAACCAGACGGCTCATGTTGGTTTGGGCGCAGTCATGGAACTGAGCGGTAGCTGCGGAGGAGCTTTGGACGGCCTTCACCATCATCTCGACCAGTTCGTTCGCAAAGCGGTCCCGTGCTTCTTCCAAGCAGTTATCTAGGCGGGTTATGATTCAACTGACGACGACCTCGACCACTTGATCGATGGAACCAGCTTGGTCTGCGTCCTTCATCAATCCGGAGAGTTCATCTGGGTTTGGCGTGAAGTCGAAAAGCGCCTCGTCGTGCCCGGGCCGGAGGGTTTGCATCCGGCGGACAAGCCAACTGTCGATCACGTCCAACGCAATCGATGATAGAGATTTGACAACTGGTACCTGTTCTTGGCGCATCACGCCAGGAACGACCATGGTCTCGAGCTTTGCAAACTCGGTAACATATTCTCGACGCAAAGTATCGTGTCTAAATCGCGTAGATAAAATGGCCTCTATACCGTAAGACGGATGGTCGTGGAATGCATCAATGACGCCAATTATGAGCACCGCGAGCGTGGCTTGTGACGTCAATAGTGAATAGTTTCTAATTCGACCATTTGCGAAGCGATGAGCGTAAAGCGTGCGCTGATCGGTGGTTAACTGAAGTGTTTTGTCAGATCTCTTGAATGCTGAATAGGCGTTATAGTTATCGCTTTGCCTGTCGGCGGCGTCGCTGCTGAATGTTGCCCATGGGATGTCGAACTGATTAGCGTTGACGTTTAGCAACATCAGAGCGGAAGTCAGTGTCTTTTGCTCGATGCGAAGCTGCTCTTCTGGCAGCAGTTCTCCAAAATCGAATGAGGAGGCACAGGTTTCCAGTGCGGAAATCCGCTCCGAGAGCGCTGCAGTCATGTTGGGCGCCAAGCCCAGAAGCATAATGTTTTCTGCAGTTAAGAAGTATCGAACAAATGCGATCGAAGCCTGCCCGTACTCACGAATAAGAGACTGCACGAACTCTGCACTAGAGAGCCCGCGTTTCTGTGGTTCGATTGCCGTGCGCAGAAGCGTAGAATCTCTTTGTCGCTCCTCTATATCTCTCAATAGAAGGGCGTAAGGACCATTCGTGTTGTCCTGGAACGGAGTTATGCGAGATGCGGGCAGCACCTCGTCAATCCAGGTCCAGTCGATTCCGGTTAGGTATTGAGGGCGCACTTCGAAGCTGGAGCGTATAGTCTCCAGCCAGCGTCTGAGATGGCCCGACCGTTGTATACGCTGGAGTTCCCAGTGGGCTGCATGCAGCCAAGATCTGTTGGTAGCGTTTTTGCTTCGGCCTAATATTGCGCCCGCCTTCAGGTCGGCGCCTAGCCAAGAGATAGGGTCCGCTTGCATTTGCTCGCGCATAAGCACTTGGCCCCGCGGCGAAGCCCAAATATATGGCGTCGTGGTCCCCGCCATGCGGTGCAATCTGATGAGGTCACGCTTTTCGAACAGGGCTGACTGTCTCGAGACCATGTACATAGACGTGTTCAAGGCCGCGAAAGCGCGCCCAAACTCCATGAAGTTGTAGGAGCGCGTGGCCCCTGTGATGTGGTCAAAATCCGGTTCGTCCGGGTATCTGCTCCACCTCATCCGGCAGATTGCTCTCCACTCGTCATTTGGAAGTGACTCCGGGTCCGGGGCCGAGGCTTCGCTATCGACAAACGCGGCGATTGTTTTCGCCACTGCTGGCGGCAGCCTTCCCTGTCCGTAGGGCTCGGTGCTCTCACCGCCGTCCGTAGTGTTGTTTCGCCTCTCGATGTAGGAAAATAGCTCTGCTAGCCGCGAGGACGGAAAGGCGTGAGAGAGCCGCAAAGCGAGCATTTTCGATTCATCGCTGAGCTTATTGTCTCGCACGAACTCCAACTCGATATAGTTGGTGAGGGATTCAAGCGCGTCGAACGGATGACAACCAAGGCCTAGGTAGGCCCGGTAACCCAAGGACCGTTCAAACGATAAGTCATCACGAAGCAGGTGACGCACAGCGTGACGCTCGACGCCGCCCGTATCGTCCTGCGGCATCATATATGAAAGGAATGTGTCGATATATCCGTCGTTTGGAGCGTTGAGTGAGTAGTATACTAAGGGGTACAGGAACCGCCCTCTTACCCAAGCGCTATTGGCCCGATTTCGCAGATAATCTACGAATTCATCATGTTTGGATAACTTCAGTCCACCTTGAAGTTTCATGATGAATAAGCATTGACGATCAATTTGGTCTAATCCATCAAGCAAACCAGACGTTCTCTTGGGGTCTGCGCCTAGAAGGGCGTCAGAATATGCGTTGCTAAGGTGGATAAGGGCATTAACGCGATCAGCGTTCTGAATTATATGACCGACAAGTAGTCCGGATAGGTTGTCGGCGACGATTTTTGGCGAGCGATCTAGCGCATGAAGTAGCGGCCAGTCGCGTGGGCCAAAGTCGAGAACTTTCCAGCCCTTCCTAAGAGCGAAGAATTTACGTTCCAGATGAGCAGACAACGGACCAGCTGGCTCATGTCTGCCAAGCAGCCGTCCCATGATCTTGGTTCGACCTTGATGGATAGAGCCCTTTTCGCGTGCAGCGCTCCACAAAAGTCTGGTTATACCATTATCGGTCAATTTGTACCGGTCGCTATCAAGAGCTGTCTAGTTGTGCGGGAGATACCTTAGGCGTGATTCGGTTCTTTAGGCAGGTTCAGCGTTCGGCGGTCCCAAGCACCCGGTTAGGGTGCCATGCCGGAAGCGGAGTGCGAACGTCTTTAACGCGTCACCATCTCCCACCAAAAAAGGCGCCCCGGTCTCCCGGAGCGCCCTCTTCTGTCTCAGCTAAGCTGCTGAACGACCGGACTTAGAAGTCCATCCCGCCCATGCCGCCCATGCCGCCGCCCATGTCGGGGGCGCCGGCGCCGCCCTTCTTGGGAGCATCAGCCACGGCGGCTTCGGTCGTGATCAGGATGCCGGCC
>SDZD01000018.1 GCA_004172935.1 bacterium
CCCCCACCACCACTCCACGAGCGACTCCCCCATTTCAATGAGCGGTCCCTCTCCATGAAATGGGGAGGTTAGGAGGGGCCAAACGCCAGATTCCCACTGTCCCCCGTAGAGACGTGCCTAGGCGCGTCTTGTACTTTCAATTCCCCACCACTCCCGCTCAAGTGCCGCATTAACTGGCGCTATCTGTCGGCGAAGGTTGGGCGCCCGACAACGTCAGGGCAGATTCCGTTGGCTGCGGTTTTATACCGCCTCTTTTCCCCCACTCCCACTGTCACAAAATCACTTCTTATGCTCTTTCCGCCAGCCAGCAGGCGTTTCCACGTCGCCATCTGCCTTTCAACCTTACTCGTGTGTGGTACTCCGTTTCTCACTCCCCCTGTCATGGCCGCCCCAAAAACCGTTCTGTCCCTATCCGACTTCGGCGCCCGCCCCAATTCAGGCGCCGACGCAACCCCGGCATTTCAGGCCGCCTTCGCCGCAGTCGCCAAACACCCCGAAGGCGCTGTACTCCGCATCCCCAAAGGCCGCTACGACTTGTTCCCCGCTCAGGCCAGTAAACGCCCTTGCTTCGCCTCGAACGCGACTGAAAGCAACTCCGATGGCACACGCACCATCGCCCTCGACCTGCGCTCCCTCAAAAACCTCAGCATCGAAGGCAACGGCTCGTTGCTTATGATGCGCGGCAACATGACTTTGCTCGTCGCCGAAAACTGCGAAAACCTCACCGTTTCCAACCTCGCCTTCGACTTCTTGCGCCCCACCGTCTCCGAACTCACCATCCGCGAAAAAGGCGACGGCTTTTTCACCGCCCAAATCCACCCCGACTCGAAATACGAAATCGTTAACGGCAACTCCATCCGATGGATTGGCGAGGGCTGGACGCGCAGCCACAACCTGTGGCAGATTTTTGACCCGACTACCGAGCGTGTCTGGCGAGCGGGCAACCCCCTCGCCAATATGAAGAAAATCGAGCAGATAGGCCCCGGCCTACTCCGCTTCGAGCCTGCCCAACTGACCTCGCTTCAGGTTGGGCAAGTGCTTCAGGGCCGCGATACCACGCGCGATCAGGTAGGCATGTGGCTCAACCACTCAAAGAATCTGACCCTGCGCGATGTGAAAATCCATTTCATGGCTGGCTTTGGCCTCTTGAGCCAGTTCAGCGAGAACTTGAATTTCGAGCGCCTCCAAGTCGCCCCCGCTCCCCAATCGGGCCGCACCTGTGCCGTCGCAGCCGACGTGCTGCATTTTTCGGGTTGCAAAGGCCGTATCACGGTGCGCGACAGCCTGCTCTCCGCAGCCAACGACGACGCCCTCAACGTCCACGGCACTCACCTGCGCATCATCGAAAAACCTGCTCCCAACCAAATCCTCGTGCGCTTCATGCATCCGCAAACGTGGGGATTCCAAGCCTATTTCCCCGGCGACGAGGTTAGCTTCGTCCACCCCGACACCATGAAAAACTTCGGCGACACCAAAGTTCTCGCCGCCGAAATGAAAAGCCCTCGCGAGCAACTGCTCACCCTCGCCGCTCCCATTCCCGCCGAAGTCGTTCTTAACTCCGATTGCCTCGAAAACACCACCTGGACACCGAGCGTCGAAGTCACCAACTGCGACATCAAACACATTCCCACGCGCGGCTTTCTGCTCACCTCGCGGCGCCCGCTGCTTATCCAAAACAACCGCTTTTTCCGCACCAACGACCCGGCGATTCTGGTCGAAAACGACGCCTCCGGTTGGTACGAATCCGGCCCGGTGCGCGACCTGACCATCAAAAACAACTCTTTCATTCAATGCGGCGAACCAGCCATCGACATTCATAATCGCAACCATTCGGGCATCAAAATCATCGGCAACACCTTCACTCTCAAAGACGACAGGGCTATCCGCGCCATTGGCGTTGCGGGCCTACACCTCTCTAACAACACCGTCAAAATCAAGCCCACTCCCCTCTTCGACACCACCGAGAGTAGCGCTGTTATGCTCAAAGACAACTCCATCACGCTCGCTCCTTAAGCAAACTGGGGCCGCTTTTTATGACACCTGAATTTTTAGTAGGCGAACACAACGGCACGGGCGAAAACCCATTGTGGGACGAACAGCGCGGACTGCTGTTTTGGTGCAACATTCCCAAAGGTCAAATCTTCTCCTTCGACCCGAAAACCAACTCCCACAAACTCATCGTCGAACTCGGCCAGGAGTGCGGCGCCTTCAGCCTCGAAGAATCGGGCAACTTGCTACTGTTGTTCACGGGCGACGCCGCCCTGCTCAACCCCGAAACAGGCGAAGTCACCCCCATCAAAAACGGCTTCCTCGGCGACACCGGACGCTTCAACGACTGCATCAGCACCCCTAACGGCTCGGTCTTCGCCGGAACAGTCGATTGGGAAAAGCGCACACGCGGTGGCCTTTTCCACCTGCACGCCGGATTCGAGAACCACAAAATCGTCGGCGGCACCGAATGCTCCAACGGCTTAGGCTGGACAGCCGACAAACTCGGCCTCTATTGGGCCGATTCGCCCGCCCGCAAAACATGGCGCTTCGACTTCGACCCCGAAACCAATGAGTTGTCCAACCAGACTCTCTGGCTCCACACGCCCGACTGCGTGCCCGACGGACTAACCACCGACTCCGATGGCCACGTCTGGATCGCCTTCTTCGACGGCGCCTTCATCCGCCGCTACGACTCCGGCGCCAATTTCATCGAGCAAATCGACTTCCCCGCCAAACACGTCACCAGCTGCATCTTCGGCGGCGAAGACATGACCGAACTCTACGTCACCACAGGCGGCGGCAAAGACGACGACGCCCCCGACAACCCCAACGGCGCCCTCTACCGCCTGAAAACCAACTCACAAGGCATGAAAGAATACCGCTCGAACTTGGGCCAATCAGCCTAGTAGCAGGTCGATAGAAGTCCCCGGACACAACGCCTGCCTTCCTTCTCCCACGCAGTGGGAGAAGGAAGGCGCGAAGCGCTGGGTGAGGGCCGCGAAGCGGTTACCAACTCCCATCTCACGAAAGACTCCCCAATTCCGTGAGCGGCCCCTCTCCATGAAATGGGGAGGTTAGGAGGGGCCAAAACGCCACACTCCCCCGCATCACTAATCCCCCCTCCTCTTCTATAAAAGAGTCCCAATAAGCCCTATAAACACCCCTCGACTCATTTTCGATGTGATGTGGGAAAATTGCTGCTCAAACCAGAGAACTTCGTTAAAGATTAGTAAATCACTCGTCAAAACCGTCGTTCCGATTTGTGACAAGCCATTTTTCCGGCTTTCAAGCTGTCGTTAAAATAGAATTTCTACATAACATCCGTTATCTTTCGTTGCCGCTCTTACTCGCCCTTTTGCAGTAGGTGCATGAACTCATCGAAAGAGTTAGCTACTAAATAAATGTTGCTATTATCGTCGTTGGGATTGCTGTTGAACCAAAACACAGCATGAGGATGAAAGCCTGAAAGAGCGAGGCAAATCATATTGTTGCCCATGTCGCAAGCTATAGGCAACAATTCCTCTGGCCAGCCGACATACTCAATACCTTCCATATTTCTTACCAAGCGTAAACCTCTAAGGGAACTGGCGGGGAATGGGTCAACACTCAAATTTTCTATGAAAAGAAAGTAATTGTTAACGGGGTTATCATCAAAAACAAATATCCGTCCTTCGACATTAGCTTGTTCTTGCACGAATGGATATGAGACAGAGGCTAGGTGGAAGTAGCCATGAGTTCGCAAGTAACGAAGAAAATTGCGGTAGTCTTCCGGCAAAATGTAGCCTAATCTGTTCTCCATCTCCACTAATTCTTCATCAGAAAGCGGAGGTAGAGTCGGGCTTCCTGATGAATCATGCGTTTCCCTCTTTAAACCGTTAAGGAGTTCTTTGTATTTGTCTAACATAATGGACAGTATCTTACCTAAGCCCTATTTTGGCTTTATAAAGCCAAACTTCCCCAGCAATACCCCTAAAATCACCGATTCTCAATAACAAGCCGTTTTTCTGTGAGGTTTAGTTCCTTAAACCTATGCACGAATTAAAGGGCATTTTTAATAATTCGCGGATTCCTCATCCAGCCACTTTTGCGGCCAGAACTCGCGGGGCATGGCAAGCTGAAATTCCAGTTTTTCGTGATTTGTGAAGGGGTACTCCAATTCGTTCGGTCTCAACTTTCGCCAAGCCCATTCTTCCTTGAACCCCAATCGATAGAGGCCAAGAGCCATCAAGGAGTTGCAAGCTGCGTCACTCGATGCAAAAACCGCTTCCCCAAAATCCTCATCATCAATACAAAATTCGTACACATCTTCGTTATTTCCAATGATTATTTTGACAATCAGAATCTTTCCCGTTTCGTTATGGATTCAGCCACAATCGCGGTTTCGGGGGCAAGACTGGACTGCCCAACGTAGACGTAGGCATTAAAGCCGTGGTCCCCCACAAGTTCCAGAGTAGTCACCTCAAACGCCGCTGCTACTCGTTTGACTTCTTCCCGCTCGGTTTCCAGGCTCACATCTTCAAATTCCATGCTTCAATCTCCTCGCGGCTAAAATCCTGTATCCACTCCGCTTTCTCGTGGGCAGTTGCTTTGACGTCGCAGCCTGAAAGCCAGCAACAACGGAGAAAGATGGGAAGCCACTGTTCAATGCATGGTACCAAAAGTGTCCGGATCGTAGCGGTATCTCGCTTCTACTCCAGGGCAGAAATTCCTTCAAAAAATTCTCAATAGCCGCTTAGAGGCGCCTCCTAGTACGAACTGAGCGGTCAAATTCTCTTCCACTGCGAATTCAGGTGTACAAACCGACTCTGACTCCTATATCTCATAGATTCAGAGAAGGGCCTGGCCGTGGAGGGCAAAGACTTATTTCCTATTTTCTCGATAATCCGGAACATGAAACAAACACTGCTACTTAGTGGCGCCCTGATGATCGGTGTTGCGACTATTGGTGCTCTCGATGCGCGCGCCGATGTTCGGCTTGACAGCCTATTCACCGATAATATGGTGTTGCAACGCGAAAAACCAGTCCCGGTGTGGGGCACGGCCAAACCGGGCGAGCGTGTGACGGTTAGCGTGGCCCAGCAAAAGCAGAGCGCCGTCACCGATGCGAATGGTGCCTGGAAAGTCACGCTCAAGGCCATGCCCGGCGCGCAGAAGGTGCCGTTCGAGGTGCGTGGCGATAATCGCATTGAGTTGCAGAACGTGGCAGTGGGCGATGTCTTCATTTGCTCTGGCCAGTCGAACATGGAGTTCAACGTGTCAGGAGTCAATAACGCGGCAAATGAAATTGCCGCCGCCAATTTCCCCAACGTTCGCCTGTTGACTGTGCCTCGTACCGTCAAGGGCACTCGTCAGACATCGTTTGTCGCACCAGTGCAATGGGATGTCTGTTCCCCCAAAACGGTGTCCGCTTTCTCGGCAGTGGGCTACTTCTTTGGACGCGAGTTGAACCAACGAACTGGTATTCCCATCGGACTCATTCACGCCAGTTGGGGTGGTACTGTTGCTGAAGCCTGGGTCAGTCGCGACACCATGCTCAAGCGCGACGACTTCAAGGCTGCAACTCTAAAAACAGAGCAAATTTTCAATACACCCAAAGCCGAAATCATGGCGCAGCAAAATACATGGTTTGCCGATCATGACCCTGGATCGAAGGCCGACTGGCAGAACGCCGAATTCGATGATTCGTCCTGGAAAACGATGACATTGCCGGCGAGTTGGGAAAACGCGGGAATGCCCGATTTTGACGGTATCACCTGGTTTCGCAAAACAGTCGAGATTCCGGCAGCGTGGGCGGGCAAAGACCTCACTCTTTCGCTGGGTTCCATCGACGATTCGGACACAACATTCTTCAACGGCGAACAAATCGGCGATACGGTGGGCTGGCTGGACCTTCGCAATTACACCATCCCGGCCAACAAAGTTAAAGCGGGCAACGCGACAATCGCGGTGCGCGTGCTCGATACCGGCGGTCTCGGTGGGTTGGCTGGCAATGACACACTGAGCCTGAGTTTGAAAGATAACGCCACCCAAAAGATTGATTTGAGCGGCCAGTGGAATTACCAACCTAGCACCACCTTCAAGGAGTTGGGACCACTTCCGATTTCCCTCTCGACGGACAGGGGTGGCCCTAACCAACCAACGGTGCTTTACAACGGCATGATCGGGCCGCTTGAACCGTTCGCGGTGCGCGGTGCCATCTGGTATCAGGGCGAAAGTAACGCCGATAGAGCCCAGCAATACCGCACGCTGCTTCCCGATCTCATTCACGACTGGCGTACTCGCTGGAATGCCAAAGCCGATGGCAGTGACTTCGCATTTTACATCGTGCAACTGGCCAACTTTATGGCTCGCAAGGATCAACCCGTCGAAAGCGGCTGGGCGGAACTACGCGACGCGCAGTACAACACGCTGAGAGTTCCCGGTACTGGTATGGCCTCAGCTATCGATATCGGTGACGGTGGCGATATTCACCCACGCAACAAGCAAGATGTGGGCAAGCGCCTGGCACTCAATGCACTCGCCAAAATCTATGGTCAAAAAGTCGAGTACACCGGCCCCAGCTTCGGCTCGCTCAAGATCGAGGGCAATACGGCCCGCGTCAACTTGACCCACGCAGGAGGGTTCAAGACTTCGGACGGTGGCGCACCGCGCACCTTCGCCCTGCAAGGTGCGGATGGAAAATGGTACGCCGCGACCGCTCGCATCGAAGGCAGTTCGGTATTACTCAGCAGCGATGCTGTTCCCGCTCCCAAGGCGGTTCGCTATGCGTGGGCCAATAACCCCGACGTGAACCTATTTAATAGTGCTGGTCTTCCTGCGAACCCCTTCCGCACCGATGCTCCCTAATTAGACAGTAGATATCTGGGAGAGAAACGTGCCAGGCGTGTTCGCGTCTGGCACGTGAGTTTTTAGCTGCGCATTCCTAAGCATCACTGCTGTGGCTCACATAATGTTCGTCCGCTTCCCCCTGTCATTTCGTTGCGACCAGAACTCGCGGGGCATGGTGAGGTGCAGTTCGAGCGTTTGGTGGGCGAGGCCCGTCTTATGATTTGGTGGCCGATGTGGGGATTGAGCGCATGACTAAGACAAAGAAGACCAGAAGCAAGGTTACTAGCAGGAGAGGGGCGCGGGCTGCTGTCTAGACCCAGTGATTCCAACGATCCCAGTCAATAGCGGCGCCGACGTAGCAATGCCAGTACTCCCACAAATCCCATGATAGGTAACTCATCGTTCCCAATCCACCGAGAATACTCGGCAAGCGCCACTTCCACGTACGATACCCCACGCACAGCATCGCGCCGCAGCAACCAATCCCCGCATCGCACACCCCATCGTATCTCGTTATCTTTACTAGGTTCTGCAAACTATTAAAGTAGCTGAATTCAACCGAGCGATGGCTTAACGAAAAATGGGAATGAGGGAGATAGTAATAGGTCACAGAGGAGCATATTTCGGCTAACAATGGCAGGATGACAACTCCCAACAAAGAACCCCACAGCCACGCGAAACGCTTCATTACTGCTCCAGCCATTATTTGTCTATTCCAAAGGCCGCGCCCCTGTGTGTCTTCTATTTCCTCGCTTACATCTCCAAATTCCATGCTTCAATCTCCTCTCGGCTAAATCTCTGTATCCACTCCGCTTTCTCGTAAGCAGTTGCGTCGATGTCACAACCAGAAAGCCAACAACCGCGACGAAAAAGCGAGAGGTACTTTTACCCGAGAAAACCTATATCTTCACCAACTTCAACTCGTCCATCAGGATAAGCGGTGAGGCAACCCAAGTAGTCATTCTCAGTGTGGAAGTTGAGAGAGAAGAACATCTCACTTGCCAATTCATCGACCTGAACATACACATTGGCCTGCATCTGGGCATAATATCTACACTCGGCTTGGTAGTTGCGCCATTACTGTTCGAGGGGATATTGCACCCATTCCGGCTCCCAGACCCGCGCCAACCGTGTCGCCAAGTTCTGCGCTTCCTGCTCTGTCATAGTCGCTAGAGTCTGCGGACAGGGCGATATATACAACCGCCTCTCTTGGTCTTCGAAGGCATTTCTCTGAGCGTTTTAGGTTCGTCCTGACACATCAGTGCCCAGAGTAATTTATAGCACCTTTTCGCCACCTCGCCTTCAAGAGCGAATCGCAACAGCACCATTCTCACGACTTCCGACCATGACCTTTGTGACGTTTTTCGAGGTATTTTGAAGGATTTAGAGCCGCATTTATCGGCCACAATTCCAGCATTACCATACCCGTTAGTTGGTCGCGCAGTTTCCAAAAGCTGATCGTGGAAGCCCGCTTTATGTCATGTTTGTCATAGTCGCACGCTTTGAAATCTAGCTTCGAGGTCAGTCTCAAGAGGAGCGATATCCGGAGAGTATCTTCGTCGGATCAATCGTCAGCAGTTAGATAGTCATCGTTGGAATTGCGCCTGATATTCGATAAAGTGACGGCACTCAAAAAGTCCACATGCCGAGCAAGAGCGGAAATTTGACTTAACCACAAAAACGGCGTCAGAACAGTAATTCTCACATTACTATTTCTCTACTCAACCCCCGTTTGGATCTCCTGAATTCGATTGTCTTGAACAACGGTTCCAACCCTCCACACGTGCTGATCCCAAAAGCGCGGGAAAGCCCTTTGGGTCTTGACGAAGCCCAGCTTTATCGGGGAGGGAGGAAGAATTTTCCCACGCGCAATCTCGGATGGCATTGCTCCAGAGGAAAACCCATTGCGTTTCAAAATCTCCTGAGCTTGGGGCACAGCCATTCCCACGGAAATTTGGCCAGCGACTTGTTGAGCAAAAAGTCGCCCATCTGTCTCCAATGTTAGTGTCGCACTCGGACGCAGAGTCACAACTGCCAGCACGATAAAAGGGAGGGCAAACAGCAAAAAAGGGATCCGATTCAGGCGTTTCACAGATGGAGTTTCCTCTACCATCCCCCAATTAACCCTTCGTTATTCATGCTGCTTTCAGTGCAACGCCATAAACATTCAGAATTAAGTTTGGTTAAAGCCTACCCACCAATGCACATCCAAAACGTGGCACATCGAAGATTGCAGACGTGGGAGCGATGCCATTCATTATTACGATGACTAACACAATTAGAGGCTAGGCTGCGATAAGATTTTGTTCATCGCAGCCTAGCCAGCATAGTAATTCCTTCAGCGATATATGGAAGATATATGTCCTCCAATGAGGGAAGCCGGATAACTTTGAAAGAGACGCTCGGTCTACTCTAACCCCTCGAACCACATTTGCGGCCAGAATTCGCGCGGCATGGAGAGACGCAGCTCGATTTTTTCGTGCATTGAGAGCGAAACCCCAAATTCTCTCCACAACTCATCACTATCAAAGGCGAAACAATAAAGGCCGTGTACTAGCGTTCTATTATATTCAGGGCTGCCAATCCTGAAATCAGCGTAGTGGTTCGTGTTGTCAATCGCCAACCAAGCTTCGTCTGACTCTTGGCCCACACCAACTCTATTCAATAAAGCGCAATCTTTGTCGATAGACCATCGAATAGGCACCAAGCGTGCATTATTTCCCCAATAATTCTGGGCAATATCAGCGTCTTCTTGCTCCCACTTCTCCACCCCAAAGGCAGACGCGATAAGGCGCGTCTGCCTTTCCATCTTCCCTTCTAAAGATTCAATTTCCATATTAGGAGTCAATTGGGGATTACTGTTGGGGGCGCAGTATTAGGTGCGGGTGCCGCAGGCGCGGTTTCCAAAAGTTCTGGTTGAGTGGGCAAGGGCGTTCGCAGGTTAATTACCAACGCGCTTATCACCATAACCAATAATGGGAGCAGGATAATGAAGGCCCTTTTATTACGCCAACCATAAAGGGGAGCGCTCAGCCAAAAAGCAGAACTGCCTCCCAATACGGCCCCCCAAATCATCCACATTAAAGCGGGGAATTCGCCGACAAGACGCGAACCAAAAGCAAAATCGAGAACCGTCCAAGAAGCTAATGAGAGAAAGGCTATCGCCGTATAAACGCCAGCCAGTATGTAGGGCATGGCCTGAGCCAACAAACTGAGGACGGCCATACCAAGACTGAAAAGCAAAAACGGATTACGATCAAGAAAGTAGTCGCGCACTCCATCAAAGGTGCTTCCACACCGAGAGTTGTTGCGACGACGCGGGTCACGTGGCAGAGGACTGGGGTTGAACATGATAAATCGTTGATGTTTCGCTTCTGGAATTACGACCGGGCTTCGTTGCTCAGCGCCCACAACCACACACGGAAAGCAAAGTAGGCTGCTAGCCCTAAAACGACAAAGGCAAAGACCACACTTAACAAGGGAAAGCGCATTGCCATTGTGCTATCAAAGGTGGTGTTGATGTCCAAATCTCCACCGCCATAGGCACGGGGCAATCCCGTGAACATGGCTAACACTCGCGGTAGTCCGAAAACGCCCGCACCGATAAGCGCTCCCAGACCGATACGAGAAAGTGTTTCACCAATTGGAAGTTCAGCTTTATATTCAAGATTGGGAATGGCTTCCTTGATACGCGAGTAGTGGCTTTTGAACTGGAGTTGAGCCACAAATGTACGTCTTGTTTCCAAATCACCAATAGCTTCGAAACGAGCTTCGATATGGCCACGTCTTGCCCTCACCAAGTTTTCGTGCAGCACGAGGTTAGGAGTCTCGCCAACAAACTCGATAGAACCGAAAGGCACGCCGGGGCCACGTGTATTGTAGTTGAGAAAACGGCTGGCTTTGCGGTTAAAATCGAGTGTCCATACATCGGAACTACTCCACGAGAACTCAACCTGAACGGGGGGCATTTTCGGTTCCAACAGGCGAAGAACCGTTTCGAAAGCCCCATATGGCTCTTCTTTGAGCTGTCGGCGCACCTGACCAATTTGAACGACGAGGGGATTAGGATTTTCACCATGTGCGGGGAGGCGTTGCCTTAGATAAGCTTCGAGAAATCCCTTGGCGAAGCGATCTTTCGAGGCCATATAAATAGGTGGTGGCGAACTCCCCCAGGCGTTTTGACCATAGGAGAGGCGCGCAATTTCGGAAGGGGTCATGGCTGTTCGGCCAGCCCCTACAATGTAGGGGCGGTTTGGCTCGAAGGCATAGCAAATCTCTTCGAAGATAACATCCACGCTCGATTCGGGAGCCAGTCCTTCCTCACTGGCGCTCTGTTCAAAATTAACGCGCTGCAATACCCCATCACGTTCGAGTTGGGCGCATAAACGGCGCCCCTGGACATTATCGACTCCCAATTCCTCGGCGACATCTTGCGGGGTAACCAGTTCGTTGTCGAGCACAAAAGTTCGGGCCTTACCATAACCTGCGCTTCGCACCCCCTTGACTGGCTCAGGCATCACTCGCGCCGCCTTCCATACATTGAAGGCGGTGTCATCTTCAATTGGACGCTCAGTTCCACGCGCATCGGCGGCCTCGCGGCGTATGCGCATCTGGGCGATCAGATCGGCTTCGTGAAGCTGCGGTTCTTGTTTCAGACGCAACCATTGTTCGAGCCAGAGTAGCGCTGAGGGGTGGCAAAGTGCCATCGCATCGGTCTCTCCCGCCGCAACCGCCGCCCAAGCCTGTGAAGCCCATTCGCGAGCGTCCCGTGCGGGACGATTAGGTGTGATGAGAGCTGGAGTCGCGGGATAACACCGCATTACAGCAGAGAGAATGGCGACATCAGGAGCGCCCTGCCACTTTTCTCGATCAATGCGAATTTGTCGCGCTATTTTGGGGTCATTTTCGCCGATCCACTGGAGCAGAACCTCACTGTGGAACATTTCCTCGCGAGCGATGGCGGGCTCAGCGAGCATCGCGTAGGCAAGTTCTTCTAAATTGGTCGGCTGCGAATGCTCAAAAGCCGTGAAAGGCCGCATGGCCTCGCCGACACCTCGCGGCAAACCTCGGTCGGCGCGAATGGCGCGACGGTCATCATCAGTAGTCCGCCCGCTTATCCAGCGCGAAACTGCTTCAGCCCCCCAACGTGTTTGGCGGTCACGAATGAGAAGTCCTCCCACCAAATCGCGCCAACGTTCGGGAAGGTTGACAGGCACTTCTAAGCGGCGGCCCGATAAATAAAAGTCGAACAAATCGGGGAAATCGGCTTGGTGAAGTGGTGTTGTGCCGAATAAAAATTCGAGCAAAACCACACCAACCGAATACCAGTCGCTCGCGCGCGAGATGCGGCTGCCCGCCCGCCCCGACTCATCCATGAATCGCGGAAATGCCTCAGGCGCCGCGTAAGTCCAAGTGCCCGCAGCTCGTGCTGTATCGCGTGAGGTACGGTCATCCACCAACATAGAACTGATGTCGAAGTCGCCAATAACCAACTGCTCACCGCGTAACCCCGAACGAAAATAAAGGTTCGATGGTTTGATGTCACGGTGAATCAGATCTTGGTTATGCAGGTAAGAAAGGCCACTCCACAAAGCAGGCACAATCACCTTTTCGAGCATTTGGAGTTGCTCTGTGTTCTGCCAAACCCCACCGCGTATAATGCGCCCGGCGAGAGTTCCGCCCCCACAAAACTCTTGAATCTCGAAATAAAAACCGTCCTGCTCGAATACTTCGAGAGTCCGTAAAACGTGCGGATGAGAGAATTGAGGGAGTGCCTTCCACAGTTCATGGTTAGGCGGCATCTGGGGTGCAGCGACCTTGACAACGACCTCGCCCACCTGAGCACCGCGCGTAAGATAGACACCGGGACGAGTGGTTTCGTGGGGCCGAATCGTGGACTGAACAGTTAAGCCTTCGACTAAAGTCGCACCACGTTCCAGAAAACCGAATGGACGCCGCGCGATGTGGATTGACAAAGCGGTCCCCCGGTTGACGAGCCGGGTTGTCGCTTCGGAATCGAGCATCCTAACACGCAGAGTCTTGTCATCGTCAACTAACCGCCATGTCGGGGCTTCAGGGGAAAAATCGCTCATGTTGGAATTTAATAGATGGTTTGTCGTGGGCAAGAATTATCAACTTGCACCCACTCGTACTATGATGCCAGTAACATTGTCGCGGCCATCTCGTTCGACCGCTTCTTGGACAAGATAAGAGGTGAGTTCTGCCACGGGCACGTTTTCGTTCTCGCGGAGAGTTTCACTCAGAGTTTGCAGGTCTAGCCCACGATTTTCACCGTGTAAGCCGTCGCTACAGAGTAAAAATGTGTCGCCGAGTTGCCAGTGCAGGCTTGCGACTTCGAGCCGAGTGTCACCTACAAGGCCAAAAGAGCGAGTTAGCCCTCCACTGGGAGCCGCATGGTCACAAGTCAGGGGGCACCCTACCCCACCCACGAAGCGGATAGCACGACTATCGCCGCAGTGGAACACGAATAATTCCCCCATCGGAAGAAAGCAAAGCCCCACTAGGGTAGTGCCCGCCTGTGAGAATTCTTCATTGGCGCCGAGAGCACGGGTCAATGCACGATTGGCAATATCGCCAAAGCGTTCAAGTTGGGCCGCGCAATTATCATCGCGCTTGTAGGCGGCGAAATGTGCTGCGAAAGCATCAAGGACTGTTTGTGAAGCTAAAGCGCCTCCGGCGTACCCACCTAAACCATCAGCGACAGCAACGAGCAAGCCGTAGTCACACGCAACTCGTGAGTGAGTTGCCATTTGCAGTGCAGTCAAATGCTCGCGTTCGACAAAAGGCCCAATAACATAACAATCATCGTTTTTTGTGCGCTTTTGGCCGAGATGACTGTAACCAGCGGCACTCCAAAAGGTGTTTGGCATGGCAAAACGGACTCTATGGGTTCACATGGACGCGGAACGTTGTGAGTGAGAGTGTGAGCATCGAACCGTTTTCCAAAGCTACCTCACTATCATCCTCATACATCTCGCCGTCTACTTTGATGAAGTTGCCCGTCGCGACATATTGAGCAAACCACTGTTTGCCGCGCCGGAAGAAACGGGCATGAATTCGCGACAGGTATTCACGTCCCGGCACGCCAATGAGTTCAACATCAGCGCGACTGGAACGCCCAATGGTTTGCCCATCGCGAATCTGAAACTGAAGAGCTGGATCTTCGATCAGTTCTAAAGTGCATACGGCATTCATGTCGGCGACGCGCATAGTGGCGGAATCATCCGCAACAGGAGTGGTTGAGGGCGCCGTTTCAAGAGGTGCCGAGGTCGTTTCGGCCACAGCAACTTCGGGACGAGACGTGGGAGCGACGTTCATCAAGTCCCATTCGCACTCGCTACAAAACGAGGCTGTAGCCGGATTGACGGCATCACACGAAGGACAAACTTTCACGAGTGGAGACATAGTGTTCAAAGAAGGTGGGCTTATCGGGCTAGTAAAATGAATTTTATAAGTCAGGGCGCACCGATAGTCCACGTGCGCTCATTAATTGACGGTAGCGGGCCAAATCGCCTCGCTTTGGAATACCCACAATACGATAATTGTTCGTCCCCAAACTTTGCAAACCCAAATCACGCTGATCGGGCATCAAAGCATCACACACTTCGGCATATTTTTGAGCGCGCTCCGAGAGGAGATGGACACGCTGATTATCCGACCCACGCCACTGTAGAGTATTAGCACTTTCGTTCTGGAAACGGCCATCAATAAGAATATCGATTGCTGCCAACAAGGGAAGAATTTCTTCACGTTCACAGAGTTCCTCCAATACATGGCCACTATAGACGACAACCTCTACATCGCGCGAGCGGCGCAAATGCTCTATGAGAAGAGTCAACGCCGGAGCTTGCGAAGTAGGTTCGCCACCAGAAACCGTCAACCCATCCATGCCTTCGAGTGCCCGCTCAAGATCGCCAGCCACACTCTCAATCGAGCGCCAACGCTCGCGGGGAGCGTTTTGCCACAGTTCGGGTGTCATGCAACCGGGACATGCGAGATCGCATCCCCGCACCCACAAAATGGCGCGTTTACCGGGGCCAAGCCCTTCCACGCCACGCGCCCATCCACCGATGTCGAGTCGATCATCCATAAGAGTTCGTACTCACTTGCTCTAGCTCACATCATACAGCACGTTGTAGCGTCCGGCTCCTTCGGCAGGCGGAACGAGTTCGCGCACAGTGAGAGTCTGGCCTTCAAGGGCAGCCATGCTGTTGCCATTGGCGGTCATCATCTCGAACAAAGCGCGAGAGAGAGGGTTTAAAACGGCGGCTTCAGCAACGTTACCGATGCCACGCCCACCAGAAGAAACGTCACCACCGCCAAGTTGCATGAGTTGATCAACGACTTTGGGTTCGAAACGCACGGTGATTTTCCAACGTTCGCGAATTTGACTGGCGATAGAAGGAAGGACCTTGCGCTCGACGATAAGCCTCATCACTGGCTCACGCACAAAATCGAAGACAACGATATTCTGGCCGATGCGGTTGAGCAGTTCGGGGCGCCCTAAAACGTGCTTGAAGTATCCCTGCACGCCATCGAGCATTTTTTCGCGCACGATTGGGTACTCGATGTCAATTTCGGGGTTGACGTTGAGAATCGGCGAACCCGTGGCGGGATCGATCATAGGGCGCGTCGTGTGCGGATCGAGCTGATAGATACCAGCATTCGATGTGAACACGATCAAACTTTCGCCGAAGTAGACGGTATCGCCCCGCCCATCCGTCATGCGTCCATCTTCCAAAATTTGCAGGAATTTATCGAGGACCGAAGGGTGCGCCTTTTCAATCTCATCAAAGAGCAGAACGGAGAACGGATTGGCTTTGACACGGTTAGTCAGTTGGCCCCCCTCTTCGTAACCGACATAACCAGGAGGTGCACCAAGCAAACGCTGGTCGGAGTTGGCCTGACCGTATTCGCTCATATCGAAGCGCAAGCAAGCTTCTTCTGTACCAAAAACGAGTTCGGCCATCGCTTTGGCAAGTTCGGTTTTGCCGACGCCCGTTGGCCCCGCGAAAAAGAGAATACCGCGCGGTTTGGAGCGACTGGAGTGTTGGGCACCGGATAGATGCAGACGGGCACGACGCAACACATCGGCGCACGCTGACACTGCGGCCTCCTGGCCGATTACTCGCTTACCAAGTTCTTTCTCGGCATGAACTAAGCGTGTTGGCGACAGGCTATCCCATTCGCTTTCACGATCGCCGTAGCGGTACCTGTCCACCAACTCTTTGAATTTAAGTGGGCTGCCATCGTCGGCTCTGGTTTCGCGAGCGACTTTGCGAATGCCATACAAATCGCGCACGCTCATGCCATCGGTCAGGTCTACGAGGTCTTCAAAACCGCGTTCACCCTGCACCTCATTGCTTTTAATAGAGGCGGGCAAATAAAGGTCGAAAAAGTGGCGACGTTCGCTGGCGCGCGGCACTTCGACTTCGATACCACTCGAAAAGGGGTTATTAAGGTAGAGCCATGTCGGAAGATCGGTGAGACGATCCGCGACAATGATGAGGAGATTGTGGGCTTCGCGTGCAACGCCATCGCGCTTGATCGGGATGATGCCGGTTTCGCCCGCCGTTTTGACCAAACGCAAAAACGATAACCGCTCGGCCATTTGCATATGGCTCGCCGAACCGACGAGTTGCGAGGCATGTTCCAACACAAAAGCGCAAGGAACCCGGCGATTGAGCAGACACAAACGCATCTGTTGAAGAGCCACATCAAAAGGCTCTTCGGGATTGTTGGGACGCGGCGCACGACTGACGCCTTTGAGCATATTTTGGACGAACTTTTCGTTTTCGACCAAGAGTTGCTCATAAAGGCGACTCATTGAGGGACGCTCTTTGTCGTCGGCAGAGGGAGCAGGTTCTTGTGACCACGACATGGGAGCCGTGTCGGAGAACACCATGCCATCTATCAGGTTATAGGCGCCGACAATCTGGTAAATGCCCCGCGAGTTCAGGAACTCGAACAAAGATTCACGCAGGGAACCTAATTTATCGCCCGCAACGACAGGGTTAGTGCCCCATCCGAGCGGATAGAGTACGGTATCTTTGACATTGCCGTACAACAGAATCTGAGTTTTAAAACCACTGAGACGTTCGAGTTCGCGCATCCAGCGGGCACGTTCATCTTTGGGTGAGGAGCCGTGTTGTGGGGACATTTCGATGTTAATTTCAGTCCAGAGTCAGCGCTTTTGGTGCGCTTGCGATCAGCGTTTCTTCTTTATTATTGTCACGCGCCATACGGCGAACGCTATCGCCGGAGCGCAAAGTTTTCCGCTTGCGTTCTTTGACTTCGAGCTTACGTTGGCGCAGCCCGTCATAAATTTGATCAACGAGGTTGCAGGCTCTCTCCTGCGCCCATCTATCGGCAGGGACTTCGCCTTCGCCCGCCCCAAAAGCCACTAGTTCGCTTTGCAACTGGCCATCGCCGCCAACATGAATCTGGACGCCATTCTCACTATCCAAAACTGCAAGTAGAGAAGTTGGTTGTTCGTCACCTTCGACGGTTTGGACGCGATAACCCAATTCGCTGAGGACATCGGCGACTTGCAATTGAACGAACGCCGCCATCGCCGCATCGCTGAGGCGCTTCTGGGTGGCGGCGAAGTGTGTTTCGGCTTCGGTAGCGAGCGAGCGCAGTTCATCGAGTTCGCTGTCGCGACTTCGCGCTAGAATTACCGATAACTTAGCGAGTAGAGAAACCCCAATTTGACTGGCGGCATTGTCGTCGAGCGAACTGAGCGCTTGTCCACGCGCGGTTATGGCACCAGAAAACTCGCGCACAAGCGTCGCTTTTTCGGCAATTTTTCGGCGACGGGCATCTTCGTTGGCTGCGAGCAAATCGCGAGAACGAGCAACGGCACTTTGGAGCAGAACGATACCCTGTGCGACCGAAGCGGGCTGAGTTTCAAGCAATCCTTCCAATGAGTTGAGACGCGCAGACAAACGGGCTTGCTCGGCGACACCTTCACCTCGTTGCCATAAAGGACTGTCGAACTCGGCACGTAGCAAAGCGAGTTCTTCCTGCATATGCGCGATCTGAGCAGCTTTTTTCTCGTCGGGACGCGTTGCAGCTTCAGTTTGTCGAGCGACGCGCTGCACATTGATGGCACTGACCTGAGCCTGAAGTTTTTCGAGTTCCTTCCACACCTGCGCCAAATTCGAAGCACCATTTTGGATTTCGTTTTCTAGTACAGCCATCTGCGCAGGCAAATCGGGAGGAACATCGGAGCCTTCACCTAAACGCCCACGCGCCCGCCGCAGAGAGGCACGCAGAAATTCGGCGTTAGCATCGACTTCAGCTTTTGTCGACGCGCTGGCAACAGTGCGCACCGCGTGTTGCGCTTGTACCTGTTGCCGTTGTTGGGCGATACGAAGTCCCGCGACTTCAGCTTCGGTACGAGCGCGAAAATCGCTCATGGCACCCTGGTACTCGGACTCCAGATGTTGGGCGGCCATATAGGCCAATCGGCCAGCACCGTAGAGGGCAACAGCACCGCCAACTCCGATAGCAAGGGGCATCATGGCACTCGCGAACGTAGTACCAAGCATGGGAAATGCAGATTGAGAGACAACAACGGCTTCAGCAGCTCCGCTCATAACTATATTAACTCCTGATGCTATTTTAATGAGTTGTCAGTAGACGCGCTGTCATGTTTTTATATCTTCCAAAGAAAGAGTGTTACATGACTCAAAAGCCGTCATTTTCTAGCCTCCGCGGAACGATCTTCTCGCTTACTGAACTTCCCCCTCTAGAGTGGACAGTGAGATAAGAACTTTTGCTCGTTGATGTGGTGAGCCAATTCAAAGGCTAAGGGCGATTTGTTCCCCCACCCACAGGGTACCCGACTATATCTGCGCACCGTGTTGTAGAAGTGGTCGATGTAATCGGCTATCAATTCGTGGGCGATGGCTTTGCTGTCAAAGCAGCGGCCCACTTGATCGCCCAATAACTCGGCTTTGAGTGTGCTAAAAAAGCTTTCGGCCACGGCGTTATCCAGACACTGCGCCCGACGGCTCATGCTTGCCTGGGTTTGCGCTCGTTCCAGCAATCGACCAAAGCCGTGGCTGGCGTCAACCACAAGTGGGTACCCGACTGCCTCTGTCGCTGTGATATAGCTCTGGACCTTGTCCTGCTTGAGAAGCCGCGCGTGTGCAACGGGCGTTTCCAGGCCTTCTCGACCAGAGCAGACTCCAGACTCTCGCTCAGTGCCCATCCTAAGATGCGGCGTGAGAACAGATCCTGGACTGTCGCCAGATACAACCAGCCTTGGCGCGTGGGCAAATAGGTGATGTCGCCACACCAAAAGCGATTGGGACGCGCTACTTCGGTGGGTCCAAAGCAACGGGCCAATATGTTGGGCACCACCGGCTGCGTGTGGCGCGAATCGGTGGTGCTCACACGGCGCTGTATTCGACTCCTGCCAACAAGTCCGTTTCGCTTCATCAGGTGGGCCACCCGCTTGCGACTGACGCGAATCCCTTGTTCGCGCAGTTCCTCGTAGACGCGAGGACTCCCATAATAATGACGCCCCCGGCGCTGAGCGGCCCGAATGTGCAACACCAGTTGGGCTTCTTGCTGCCTTCGAGTGTGAGTCTGGGCTGAGGGCGAAACACATCGACGACGCCAAGCGAAGTAGCCACTGCGAGAGACGCCCAGAATCTGGCACTAGGCACTCACGGGGCACTGCTCCCGGTGTTCTTCAATGAAAGTGAACTTCATCTTCGCCGTCACTTGGCCCCCGGTTCGGCGAAGATGAGGAGCGCTTTTTTTAGCACATCACGCTCCATCTTCAGGGCCGCATTCTCCTTGCGCAACCTCGCCAACTCTTCATCATGGGGACGCCCCTGGCCGGGGAAGGCGTTGTAACTCTCGTCTTGAGTCGTGGTGCTGGCGATGTGGTTTTCTCGTTGAAGCTGGCGCTTCCACTTGCGCAGTAAGCCAGAATTGACGCCCAATTGCTGACCGGCCTGTGTCAGGCTCAGACCGCTTTCCAGCAAGCGCACCGCATCGCGCTTGAACTCGCTCATATATTGTTTGCGTTCAATCACTTGGAACTCCTGAATCTCTTCGTCTTGATCAGTTTGGTTCCTATCTCATTGTCCACTCCAGCGGGGAAGGTTCATTTCTGGCCTCCTTCTTTTAATGGGACGGAGGGGCACTTTCCCCACTACAGACGGACTTATGGAAGAGGTCTATTTTACGGCTTTGGTGAAAATGCTTCGCCGAAATTGTCGGTTTTGGGTCTCTCGTAGTATGTTTCCCCTACAGGCAACGAGCCTCTGAAGCTGGATACTCGCGCGCGCTGAGTTCATAAACCGCACGGTCAATCCACATCCACATTCTATTCTCACCCAATTTTTATGCGTTTTATCGATCTATCGCTCACCCCAACGATTCAGCACTATTCGCAGTAATATCTCAACTCGCTCTCACAGGCAATACAGTGGCTGTCACTATGATCTGGACAATGGCAACATCCTCGTAATTGCTATAGAGAATGGAGCGGGAGTAGTAATATCCGCGACATCCCCCTCATCGGCGAAATTAACGACATTTCATGAATTTCCTTTCTAAAAATTCGGTGCTGCGATTGACGGCTCGTGCCGTCTCCGCAACGCCAAGCTCCCCATCGGGACTTCTTCTCAACGTGACGCCCAACTCGTCCGTACTCAGCCTCGACATCAACCTCAATTCTTCATTTCTGCGATGAGCCTAATCAACTCTGGAAGCTCAAACCTCCATACAAAAGCCTTCTCATTCATGCGTTTCTCATCCTTATTAAACCGTACTCCCCTGCCCGCTACCGTTCTATCCGGCGCCCTATTGATGGGCTTTAGCAGTTCCAACGCCCAAGCCGCCATCACCTTTGCTGCGCGCACGGACTATGACACAGGAAGTGGTCCACGCAACCTGAGAGGCGGCGACTTCAACGGCGACGGCAACATAGATTTGGTAACAGCTAACTTCACCGGCGACTCGGTGAGCCTGCTGTTAGGCAACGCGAACGGCACTTTCCGCCCCAAGACTGACTATCCAGTGCTTCCGCCCTCGCCTGGATCTTCTTCGTCCAATGCCCTCGCGCTCGCCGACTTCAACGGCGATGGTAAGCTCGATGTAGCCGTAGCCAGTCGAGATTACGCTCAGGTGAACGTGCTGTTGGGTAATGGCAACGGAGGTCTGGGAACCTCCATAGGCTCCACAAGTTCGATTAACTCGTTCGCGCTGGCCAGCGGCGACTTCAATGGCGACGGTAAGCCCGATCTAGCATCCGTCAACTACATGTCGAATATCGTCGCTGTATTGATCGGCAATGGTAATGGCACCTTTGCAGCCCCGGTCAATTACACTGCAGGAGAAAGGACATATGGAGTGGCCGTTGCCGACTTCAACAGCGATGGCAAGGCCGATCTGGTGGTCGCAAACAACGATCCTACAGCCGACTCTGTTAGCGTACTGTTCGGCAACGGCAACGGCACATTTGGGGCCGCAGCCAACTACCCTGCTGGACGCGGGCCGCGTGACATCAGCACAAGCGACTTGAATGGGGATGGCAAGCCGGATATCATCGTCGGCAATTTTGGCTCCTCTACAGATAACAATGCCTCGCTGAGCGTGCTGCTCAACAATGGCAACGGCACCTTCCCCACCACAACTGACTACCCTACCTCCAATGGCTCTTTCGCCGGTACGTTCGCTGGTATCGCCGTCGATCTCGATGGCGATAATAAGCCAGACCTCGTGAGTGCAAATAATAACGGTAACACGATAGGCGTGCGCATGGGGAACGGCAATGGGACATTTGGTGCGCAAACAGCTTTTGCCGCAGGCGCAGGACCGCGTTCTCTTGTTAGCGGTGATTTCAACCACGACGGCAAGATGGACATAGCAGTTGCTCAAGGCAACACAACGCAAGGCGTTGGAGGGTTGGGCGTGTTCCTCAACACAACGACCCCGACCGTAACCAACACGGCGCCCGTTATCAACAGCGTGACAATCACGCCGACCAACCCAACCACGAACACCACTCTCACCGCCAACGTCAGTGCCAGCGACGCCCAGACTCCCGCCGCCAACCTGACCTACACCTATTTGTGGCGCAAGAACAACACGGTTATCACCGGAGCGACGGGCCAAACCCTCAATCTAGCGACAGCTGGCAACGGCGACCGGGGCGATAGCATCACAGTCACCGTGACAGCCAGCGATGGGCAACTGAGCAGTACCGCCGTCACTTCGTCTGCTGTCACAGTCCTCAATAGCCCCCCAACGGCGAACGACGACACCTCCACTGTCGCCGAAGACAGCAGCGCCACTGTTATTGATGTTTTAGCGAACGATTCCTCTTCACCCGACAGCGGCGAAACTCTGTCCGTCACCTCAGTCACCCAGCCCACCAATGGCACCGTGACTTTGACTAGCGGCGTCGTGCGTTTCACTCCAACGCCTAATTTCAACGGCACAACGACCTTCAACTACACCATCAACGATGGCAACGGTGGAAGCGATACCGCAACCGTCACTGTGACTGTCACGCCAGTCAACGATAATCCGACAGCCAACAACGATTCGGTTACGGTACTCGAAGACAGCGGCGCCACCGTGATTAACGTGCTGACGAATGATAGCATTGCCCCCGACACAGGCGAAACACTAACCGTCACCGCAATCACCCAACCCGCGCAGGGAACTGGCACCGTCACTTTAACGAGCGGCGTGGTGCGTTACACCCCGGCTCTCAATTTCAACGGCACAACGACCTTCACCTACACCATCTCGGACGGCAACGGTGGCACCGCGACTGCGACAGTCACAGTCACTGTTACCCCCGTCAACGACAACCCGACAGCGAGCAACGACACCGCCACTGTCGCCGAAGACAGCAACGCCACGGTTATCGACGTCCTCGCCAACGATAGCAGCGCTCCCGACACCGGCGAAACTCTCACTGTCACTGCTGTCACCCAACCCGCCAATGGCACAGTTACTCTGGCGAGCGGCGTGGTTCGCTACAAGCCTAACGCCAATTTCAACGGCACCGACTCGTTCACTTACACCATCTCGGATGGCAATGGCGGAACGGCCACTGCAACCGTCGTCGTCACCGTCACTCCAGTCAACGACAACCCGACGGCCAACAACGACTCAGTCACGCTTGATGAGAGCAGCGATGCGACTATCATCGACGTGTTATCCAATGACAGTAGCGCGCCCGATACAGGCGAGACGCTCACTGTCACTGCTGCCACCCAGCCATCTCATGGCACGGTGACGTTAACGAGCGGGGTTGTGCGCTACAAACCGACAACCAACTACAACGGCCCCGATTCGTTCACCTACACAATCTCGGATGGCAATGGCGGAACGGCGACCGCAACGGTGAACATCACGGTCACCAGTGTCAATGACGCCCCCACCATCGCTTCGGTGACCGTCACTCCAAACGCCCCGAACACCAACTCGCTGCTCACGGCGACAGTCGTCGCAAGCGATATCGATGGCGACAACCTGACCACCACCTATGAGTGGAAGAAGAACGGACAGAATATTCAGGGACAAACGGGTAGCACACTCAACTTGGCGACCGCTGGCAATGGCGATAAGGGCGACGTTATTACTGTCGTTGCCACCGTCAGCGATGGCAACCTATCGACCAGCAAAGAGTCGAACAGTGTCACCGTGATCAACACGGCCCCAGTGCTGTCGGGCGTGGTCATCACTCCCAATAACCCCACAACGAACACTGTACTCACGGCAAACCCGGTAGCAAGCGATATCGACGGCGACGGCCTCCAGTACAGCTACCAGTGGAAGCGCAATGGCACCAACATTCCAGGGGCAATTGGCAACCAACTCAATCTGGCAACTGCTGGCAATGGCGACAAGGGCGATGTCATTACTGTGGAGGTGTTTGCCACCGATGGCACAGCCAACAGCCCCATTGCCACAGCGAACGGGGTCACGATCCAGAATACGGCGCCCGTTGTTAGCGCTGTCAGCATCGCCCCAACCACCCCGAATACCAACTCCTTGCTCACAGCCACCGTGGTTGCCAGCGATGCCGACAACGACACTCTCACCTACACCTATGTATGGAAGCGAAACAACACAACTATCGCGGGCGAGACGGGCAGCACGCTTGACCTTTCCAAAGCGGGCAACGGTAATACCGGCGACGTGATTACCGTCACCGTCACAGCCAACGATGGCACCATTGCCAGCGCAGCGCTCACTTCGGCGTCGGTCACGGTAGGTAATACCATTCCCACCATTAGCGGTGTTAGCATCACCCCACTGAATCCCAAAACCAACGACACCCTCACCGCAATAGTGACAGCAGATGATGTGGACGGCGACTCGCTGAACTACAGCTATGTGTGGAAGAAAAACGGTACCACAATCGCTGGCGAGACGAGCAACACGCTCGACCTCTCCAAAGCCGGCAATGGTGATAAAGGCGATGAAATCTCGGTGGTCGTAACGGTTAACGATGGCACCGACAACAGCGCGCCTCGAAGCTCGAACACCGTCACCGTTGCCAACACTGCTCCTGCTCTGACCGATGCCACCATCAACCAGAACTCTCCCAAGACCAACGACACCCTCACCATCAGCGGTGGCGTTGCCAGCGATGTCGATGGCGATGGAGTCACAACCAGCTACCAGTGGAGAAAGAACGGCGAAAACATCACTGGAGCAACCGACTCGACTCTGGATTTGAGCGTGGCAGGTAATGGCGACAAGGGCGATGTCATCACAGTCGTTGTCAGCACCACTGATGGCAGCGTCACGACCTCGAAAGAATCGGCACCGGTCACCATTCTCAACACCACTCCAGTGGTTCGCAGCGTGACCATCACGCCAAGCAAGCCACTCACTTATATCCTGTTGATGGCGAACGTGACGGCAGAAGACGCCGATGGCGACATCCCCACACTGCGCTATGAGTGGCGCAAAAACGGCAGCGTTATTCCTGGAGAGACAGGGGCAACACTGGACTTGGGCGTGGCTGGCAATGGCGACGATGGCGACACTATCACGGTTACGGTCACCGCCGTTGATGGCTCGGTCGGCATCTCCGCTTCCGTCACCTCCGATTCGGTAACTATCGGCAACGACGCGCCCCATATCGTTTCGGTGACGCCGCAAAACACCACCGATAAAGTCGGCGACAAGCGCACCTTCACCATCACGGCCAGCGATGCCAACGGCGCCAGCGACATCAAAGAACTCTGGCTGCTCGTCAACACCCGCCTCAACTGGAGCGAGGGGGCCACCTTCATCTACGTCCCCAGCGCATCATCGCCCACAGATGGTTTGCTCTATCTGCGGCGCGGCGATAGCTTCCTAGCACCGATCACCATTGGCACTGGCGCCGATCCATTGGCCGTGCTCGATAACGGCGCTGTGCGCGTTCTGGCCAGCGAAGTGGTCGTCACTGTATCGGACAACACGATCACACTGTCGATTCCAGCAGTTATTCGCGAAGGATTAGTGGGGACGAACACTCTGTTCGCCCGTGTCAACGATGCGGCAGGCGCCCTCGACCCTGCCTCGCTTGTAGGCGATTCAGGTTATGTGCGTTTCGGACCCTACACCGTCACCTCGCAATTCACGGGTGCTGTCAATAGCGCCCCGACGCTTTCCAAATTGACGCCCACTATCACCAATACCCGTCTCAGTGGCAGCATCGCGGCGGCGCAAAACTTCGGCTTCTTCGTGAAGGATGAAGATGGCTCCAGCGACATCGAAAGCGTCATTTTCCTGGCTGGCAAACAGCGCGGTTGGACTGGCACCGCGACCTTCTACTACGAAGTGCGCACTCGCCGCCTCTACTTGCGCTCCGACAACGGACAGAGTTGGCTGGGAGGCGGACAAATCGGCACGGCGGATATCATCGAGAACTCGCAGGTGCGCGTTGATCTGTCCAAAGTCAAAATCACCATCATCGACGGCAAGAGCTTCGGACTGACTCTGCCATTGCAGGCCAAATCCACCCTACTCGGCCAGAACAAAATCTGGCTGCGCGTGCAAGACAAGGCGGGCCTTACCTCGCCCGATGGCGACCTGCAGGGATACGTCGAAAAGGGGACCTGGAATGTTGTCGCTTCCAGCGCCACCCCCGCCTCGCCCCAGCCCTCCAACGGCCACTCCTAAAACTTGATCTGCCAACATAGCAAAGCGCGCCCTTCTATTAAGGGCGCGCTTTTCGTTACCCGAACTCCTGCATCAACCACCAACATAGAAAGCAACGGCATTTCGATGAATGTCTAATAAATGAATCATTTAGGGTAAGTAAGACACAAGTAAAACAATTGGAACGTGATTGCCTAGGACAGCAAAGAAATTTTTCTGGGCAAGGAACATTACCAGTACGCCCTCTACTCCTATCCGCTCACCACAGTCGAATTGCCCCTAGTAGCGCGTGTATTTGGATGCTCACATACATTCACATTCACCTTACGCAGTAGTGTGTGATAGTAGAAGCTAGGCAGAGATACCAGAGCGGAACAAACGATTGTTGGATTTGTACACGGATTACCGGTTGTCATCGTTTGGAGCAACGACGGCGATGGGGCTTGCGCGCCTTGTTCCTGAGTTGAGCCATGACCAAATTACGCGTTTTCTGTCTCACGAGGTGTTGAGCAACAAAGATTTTTGGCATCTAGTCAAGGCCCACGTTCGCTCGGTCCAGAGCAACGACAGAGTGTTAATTATTGATGATACGGTTCAAGAGAAGCCCTATAGCGATGAAAGCGAGCTGATTTCCTGGCACTATGACCACAGCGTGGGACGCACCGCCAAAGGCATTAATCTGCTGTCGGCCCTCTATTTCAGTCAGGACTCGTCTATTCCCGTCGCCTTCGAATTGATCCAGAAGCCTCAACTCGAAAGCAATGCCCAAACGATAAGTGGGTGTATCCACGCAGGGTGCGCAAACAGATTCCCCTGTCCTATGTATTGGCCTATAGTTGGTTCTCCTGTGCCGAGAATATGTGCTTTATCAAGCAAAAAGCCCACGCCGACTTCATCTTCCCGCTCAAGAGCAAGCGCAAAGTCGCCCTTTGCGCCGAGGATAAAGCCAAAGGCCGCTGGCAAAGTCTGTCCTCACTGGACTTCGAAACCCATCCCTGTCGGACGCTGCATTTGGAACGCGTGCCGTTTCTGGTGCGTGTTTCGCGTCACTTGCTCATCAACCAGTAGGGATATAAGGGATATACAGGCGAGTTGTTTCTATTTTAGAGTGATGAAGACCTGTCGGGGCCGACCATGCTCGCGATCTACCACAAACGGTGGAAAGTCGAGTAATATCACAAATCGCTCAAGCAAAATGCCGCTTTAGCCAAATCACCGACGAAGTTGCCGCACCCCCAGAGCAACCACATCTTTGCCTCCCTCATTCCCTTTTGCAAGCTCGAAGCGTATCGTGGCAAAACTCGTGTCAATCACTTAGCGCTCAAAGCCAAGCTTTACCACGCGGCGTTAGGTGCCGCCTTCAACCAACTCCAAGAACTCAGGGGCGCTTAACAGACACAACTGCGTAAGGTGAATAATTTTGTCTTCCTCCTATTTTGAGATGAAGCAAGTGGTTGAGATGTTGGGGCTTTAGCATTGCAGAGAATCCTGCATCGTGAGCGAGACAAAAGATACTTTACCGATATGTAATCTTCGAGGAAATCTGCCAGCGCGATCTCACTATGGTTGGCAAATTTTAAAACAGCGCCATCACCGATTGTTCACTTCAATTTTTTACGAATTCCGCAAAAAAATTAATCAGACAATGTTTCAAAAGCTTTCCCTGTGGGTATATTAATCATATCAAACGTTTGATAAGGAGTAACCATGACCAGCACGCGCACTGATTTGCCCGAAATTGGCATTCGCAAGAACATCACGATGAAAGATGTGGCGTTGCGGGCTGGTGTGCATCTTTCCAGCGTTTCGGTGGTGCTGAACGGCTCTCGTTCCAGCGCTGGTATTTCTTCTCAAACACGCGAACGCATTGTCGAAGCAGCGGCTGAATTGGGCTATAGGCGTAACGGCTCGGCCCACACCATCCGCACAGGACGCTTTGGCAATGTTGCCGTTTTGCTGAGCCCGCTCAGGAGTCGAAGCTATTTGCCTTTGCCCCTACTGGCCGGATTCCATGATGCGCTGGATCAGTTGAACATGACGCTCACATTTTGTTTGTTGGGAGACGAAAAGTTAACCGAATCAGGAACTATACCCAAATTCCTGCGCGAACGAATGTGCGATGGTTTGCTGATCGATTACAACTCACATATTCCACAATCGATGATCGAGTCAATCCAACGCCATCAAATTCCTGCGGTATGGATCAACTCCATACAAGAAGCCGATTGTGTGCATCCCAACGACCTTGAAGCCGCGCAACGAGCAACCAATCACCTTATCCAGTTGGGGCATCGCCGTATCGCTTATGTCGATTTCGCGAACAGTTCGGAGACCCCTCACTACAGCGCCCATGACCGTTGCGCAGGATATGCCCAAACAATGCAAAGTGCTGGATTAGAACCGCACATCTGGAATCTGAAATTGGCTGGCAATAATCCGGCAGCATTTTGCGAACGGATGCTCGCCAGTCACGACCGCCCTACTGCCGTCATTGGCTATGCGATTTACGCTATCGAGGGCCTGACTTATGCGGCGGCGCGCCTTGGCCTTAGCGTGCCAGAAGATTTATCCCTCGTTAGTTTTGGCCCCGAACAAATCGACTACCTGTGCCGCTCGATGACGGTGCTAATAGAACCGCAATACGAAATCGGACAACTCGCCACCCAAATGTTGATGCGGAAAATTGAGACTCCAGACGAGGCGATTGCGCCTCAAGCTGTGCGTTTCGATTTGGCTGTGGGGGAAAGCTCAGCGCTCCTTCCCAGACAAGGCGAAACATCAATCTAAAGCCAAATTACAAACAAAATCACAACTCTCAACATGAGGAACGGTCTCAGCAGGAGATTTGTATTTTCAGTTTTAACCACCACACCTCAGGAAAATCACACTTACCATGAAGAACCACACCTTAGCGAAACCAGTTCATTTCACACATCGTGCTTTCACCCTCATTGAACTCCTTGTAGTCATTGCCATCATCGCAATTCTGGCTGCGATTCTGTTTCCTGTCTTCGCCAGAGCGCGCGAAAACGCGCGCCGTGCGTCCTGTCAGTCCAACCTCAAGCAGATCAGCCTGGCCATGATGCAGTATTCGCAAGACTACGACGAGCGCTATTGCAACTATCAGGTTGGTGGACGCTCGTGGGATTACCTGATTTCGCCCTACGCGGGCATGAAGGTTGACCGCGAATCGCCAACGCAAAGCTCGGCGGGTGTATTCCGTTGCCCCAGTGACACCCTTTCGCGCCCCAATAATGGCAAGCCAACTCGCTCCTATGCTATCCCACGCACGCCCTGGGCCGAATATGTGGACGCTGGACGCGGTGGTGGCCCCGATGACACCCGTAACTTTGGGCAGACCGAAGGCAACGGCCACGGTATGGACACACTCGGAGGCCGTGGAGTCGCCGAATTCCAAGCGCCTTCTACTACCTTGATGATAGTTGAGTGCCCTTACGTCGATAACACCTTCGGCGAAATTTACAATGCTTCCTGCGTGGGGCCAATATCTAACGATGGCCCCGGCACAAACAACTCGCGCCAGGATGCCGCTCGCCCCAGAATGCCCAATCACTTCGAGGGTTGGAACTACGCCTTTGTAGATGGGCACGTCAAATGGTTGCGTCCACGCGCCACGATGATAGGAGCCAATGGGCAGCAGCCGGGCGGCGTGGTCGATAGCGGCTATCAGGGCATGTGGACAGTCAATCCGAACGACTGAACACGGTTTCTGCTTCATTTATCAACGACTAGTACGAAGGAACGGAATGTTTCAATGCGGATGCCAGTGCAGGCATCCGCCTGTTTTTACTGCTTTTATTTCGGTTCATCGAACGACCATGAAAATTCAACAGGTAGGAGCGATAGCATTCGCCATTTGCAGCTTGATGACTTCAAAGCAAGAACAAGCGAATGCACAAGGGACGGCTGTGACCATCACCTCGCCAACAGGAGCGAGGCAAGCCTTTGGTGGCTTTGGAACCAGCCAAAACAACTGGGGCGGCGAATATCAAACCCTGTCGCAAGCACAGCGCACTTCAATTTCGCAAATGCTGTGGCGCGACCTCAAGTTCAAGATTCTGCGGATGTGGTTCAACACCGACGAGTATGCCCCGACGCGCGGCGCCCACAACTTGACCCAGATGCGCACGAACTATATCAACTCTGGCATGATCGCTGACGCGCTTGCCAATGGTGCGACCACTTTGCTGCTGGCCCCCGATAAATTGCCGCCTTACATGCGCAACGGCAATTACATCCTCGATTCCGAGGTGGACAACTACGCCATCATGTTAGCCGATGCCATCAAGCAGATGAAGGATGAAGATGGCGTAACCATCAGCGCGACAGGCATTCAGAACGAACCCAACAATGCCAACAACGGCCCCGGCCAGTTCACGCCCGCTCAGATGGTGCAGGCAGTAAAGACGCTGCGAACCGCGCTCAATAATCGCGGGCTGCAAAGCGTCAAAATCATTGCTTCTGAGGCTGGTAGTTGCGATGATACCTTTTTCGCCGATGTTGATGCACTGAAGAATGATTCGGCTGCGTGGAACTCGCTGGCGGGCATCTCTTCGCACTCCTACAGCATGGCGGCCACCGATGGGGCGGCTAATCGCATTGCGGCATCGGATGGCTCGAACACAAAGGAGTATTGGATGACTGAGGCCAGCGATAATGGCCCTGAATCGCCGGGGATGACTGGCATTCCGGCGCTACGCGCGGTGAGTTTGGCGGGACGCTTCCTAAACGACATGAACCACCGCGTCACGCACTGGGTTCATTTCATCGGCTTCGATACCCCCGACCAGAGCGACAACGCCACTCGCATCGGCTACTACACCACGCCCGCCAGCAACTATAGCGTGACGGTATTCAAAAAATACTACGCTTATCAGCAGCTGGCACAGGCATTCGATGTAGGAGCCGTATTTCGCGATAGCTACAGTTCGCTCGAAGGCGACATGACATGGACTTACGGCAATAAGCCACGCATCACCTCTTCAAGCGCCCGTAACCCCGATGGCTCGTGGAGCATTGGTGTTACCAACTTCACCGCTGGCAGCTTTTCCGGTTTGCAGGGTTGGTCGGATGAAGGCTGGAACTCCAGTCAAAACGGCTACACCCCAGCGCAAAACTTCAATGTCACTATCAAAATCGATGAGTTGCGCTACACCAACCCCATCACCTTCGCGGTGAAAAAAACGGATGGCACCTTGCTCAACGGCAACGCGGGTAACCTGACCATGATCGATGGACAATTGACTCTTCCCGTCAACTCGCTCGACCTTATCACGTTGCGCTCCACTTCACCGATTACATTCAACGCCGCCCCGACTCCCACCCCAGTCCCTGGTGGCAAAATCCGCTACTGGCCGCGCACTCCTTACGGTTCGCGCATGCAATACGGCGTCTTTGAAGGTACGAACGGTGACAAAATCACTGGCCCGTGGACAACACTGGCGACCATTAACACGGCGGCAACCGAAGGTCAGTGGAATCAGGTGCCCGCTCCCGAAACCATCAACTACCGCTATGTTCGTTACCGTTCGGCGGCAGGAGGCTATGGCAACGTGGCCGAAATCGAATTCTACAGCAACAACGTCAAGCTAACCGGCATTGCTTACGGCTCGGCGCCGTATGCGGGTGGCCCCAACACCTTCACGAAAGCCTTCGATAACGACACCTCGACGTTCTTCGACAGCAATGACACCGAAGGCTATGCGGGGCTTGATCTGGGAACAACAGGACCAACGCCGACTCCCGGCCCTACTTCTACTCCAACACCGATTCCTAGCGCAACCGCCACGCCCACCCCGTCACCGACTGCCACTCCGACTCCAACCACTCCGCCACTTGGCAATGGAACAGGTTTGAAGGGGCAATATTACTCCGACCGGAATCTTTCCAACATCGTTATGACACGCACAGACCCGAATATCAACTTCGACTGGGGCAGTGGCTCGGCGATGACCTCGGTTGGACCCGATAATTTCAGTGTGCGTTGGACAGGTCAGATACAAGCCGTCGAAAGTGGCAGCTACACCTTTTATGTGACGGGCGACGATGGCGTGCGATTGTGGGTGAACAATCAACAACTCATCAACGATTGGACATCGCATCCACCAACCACCTATAGCGGCACTATCACTCTCACAGCGGGGCAGAAGTACGACATAAAACTCGAATTTTATGAGGAAACTGGCGGGGCTTCAGTCAAACTCGAATGGCAACGGCCAGGACAGGGCATTACTCTCGTGCCGCAAAGCCAACTGTACCCGCCCTCGACGGTTTCGCCTAATTTGCCAACAGTGAGCCTGACCTCGCCAACCAACGGTAGCAGTTTCACAACGGGATCGACCATCAACATCGCAGCTAATGCCAGCGATAGCGACGGCACCATTAGCAAAGTCGAGTTCTTCCAAGGCACAACCAAACTGGGAGAAGACCTTGTTTCGCCATATACCTACTCGTGGACAGGAGCGGCAGCTGGAAACTACAGCCTGACAGCCAAAGCCACCGACAACGGCGGCAACAGCAGCACCTCGGCGACAGTGAACATTACGGTGACGACTCCGAATGTGCCTCCCACGGTTAACCTGACCTCGCCCACTCATGGAGCCAGTTTCACGACGGGTACGGCGATTAACCTGGCGGCGAACGCGGCGGATAGCGACGGTACCATCAGCAAAGTCGAGTTCTTCCAGGGCACAACCAAACTCGGCGAAGACCTTGTTTCGCCGTACACCTACTCGTGGACGGGCGCTGCGGCAGGAAGCTATAGCCTCACCGCGAAAGCCACCGACAACACAGGTACTGTCACAACATCGAGCGTAGTGAACATCACTGTGAGCGGAGGAACGGGAACCAGTGGCACGGTCAAACGCGAGATATGGACTGGAGTCAGTGGCAACACGGTTGGTGACATCCCAACCGGCACGACTCCGACGACTATCACTACTCTCACCAGCTTGGAGGCGCCCTCCAATATCGGCGACCAGTACGGGCAACGTATCAGCGGCTATATTACGGCTCCGACGACGGGTAGTTACACCTTCTGGATCGCGGGTGATGATGCGGGCGACTTCTGGTTGAGTACCAACAGTAGCCCAACGAACAAAGTCAAACGCGCCTACTTCTACCAGTACACCGGTAGCCAGGTGTGGAACTCCTACCCCGAACAGAAATCGGTCGCCATTACTCTGACGGCAGGACAAAAATACTACTTCGAAATCCTGCACAAGGAGGGCGCGGGCGGTGACAGCATCGCTGTTGGCTGGCTCAAACCGGGCCAGAGCGGAACAGTGCCTTCCGAAGTGGTGCCAGGTAGCGTGCTTTCGGAAAACCCCTGAGCGAACTCAGGTCGGGAGTGGAGGTCCAAATGGCATCCGCTCCCGACCTCGCCCCACATTATGAAAACCCAGCAATTCCGTTCAAACCTCGTTGCGCTATCTCTTGTTGGTGGAATAATTGTGATACCACTCCAACAAGCCAGCGCACAAACGACACCCGCTGTTCCCCCAACCGTTGCCAATGGCGCCCCCATCACAATTACGGTGGCTGCGGGCGAACGGCAAACATTCGGGGGCTTTGGCGCCAGCGTCGGCAACTGGGGCGGAACATACCAGACTCTCTCGGTCGCTGAGCGCACCGAACTTTCGCGCTTGCTGTGGCATGACCTCAAGTTCAACACGCTGCGTATGTGGTTCGATACCGACCGCTATGCCCCGACGCGCGGCGCCCATGATCTGAGCGACTTTCGCCGCATGTATGTCGATTCGAGCCTTATATCCGATGCCCGCAAACAAGGCGTAACCACGCTCTTGCTGGCTCCCGAACATTTGCCCGATTACATGAAAGGGCCAATGGCTGATGGCAAAGCCCCGCTCAAAGAAGAGGAAGTTGCTAACTACGCCGTGATGGTCGCCGATTTCATCGAGCGACTGAAAAAGGAAACGGGCGTCGAAATTGATGTCACTGGCATCCAAAACGAACCTAACGTCAATGAAATTTTCTCGGAAGCGCAACTCGTTTCCATCGTGAAACAACTGCGCTCCGAATTGGACAAACGCGGCCTACAAAATGTGAAAATCATTGCCTCGGAGCACGCCAGCGTCGATGGGCTGTTTTACAAACAGCTCGACGCGCTCAAGGCCGATCCAACGGCATGGAAAGACATTGTGGGCATCGCCTCTCACTCCTATAACATGGCGGCGACCGCTCAAGCTGCCCAATACATCGCTACTCCCGATGGGCGCAGTGCCAAAGAATATTGGATGACCGAAGCCAGCGACAATGGCTCCGAAACGCCGGGGAACAACGCGCGCGCCATCAGCCTATCGGCCCGCTTTCTGAACGATATGAATCACCGCGTCACGCGCTGGGTACATTTTCTGGGTTTTGAAAACGACGATGCCAAAGATAACGCGACGCGCATCATCGCCTACAGCGCCAAGCCATACAAAGCGACGGTGTTTCAGAAGTTCTACAGCTACCAACAACTGGCGAATACCTTCGATGTCGGCGCCACTTTTCGTGCCAGCCAGAGTTCGATCGAAGGCGACATGGCATGGACTTACGGCAAAAAGCCGCGCATCCTCTCGGCAAGCGCTAAAAATCCCGATGGCAGCTGGGGAATCGGCATTTCCAACTTCACAGCCGATAGTTTTCTGGGAGTTCAGGGTTGGGCGGACGACGATTGGAACAGCAGTCAAGGCGGAAATACACCCGGCCAAACATTTCCCGTCACCATACGCATCGAAGAACTCAAAAATGCGGGGAATGTGCCTTTCGTAACTCACCGGACGGGTGGCACATCTCAAAACGCCAAGGGCGAAACGCTGACAATGAAAAACGGCGCACTCACAATCAACGTAGCACCATTAGAATTGGTGACATTACGCTCGAATATTCGCTAAAAACACACAACATCATGGCAGCAACACCACCAGTCCCTTATGGACCTGTGCCCTCACAACGACAGTTGAAGTGGCACCAACTGGAAACGTACGGCTTTATCCACTTTTCCATCAACACCTTCACCGACAAAGAGTGGGGCTATGGCGACGAATCGCCCACGCTGTTTGACCCGACCGAATTTGATGCCGACCAAATCGTTAGAGCGGCTAAAGAAGGGGGATTGAGGGGTTTGGTTCTAACCTGCAAGCACCATGACGGCTTTTGTTTGTGGCCCAGCAAGTACACAGAACATTCGGTGAAAAGTAGCCCCTGGAAAAACGGGCATGGCGACATGGTACGCGAGTTTTCCGATGCGTGCCGCCGACAGGAACTCAAGTTTGGTGTCTATCTATCGCCGTGGGATCGCAACCATCCCGATTATGGCAAGCCCGAATATCTGACCTACTACCGCAACCAATTGCGTGAACTGCTCACCGAATACGGGCCGCTATTTGAGGTCTGGTTCGATGGGGCCAATGGCGGCGATGGTTACTATGGTGGAGCGCGCGAAAAGCGCACTATCGACGCCAGCACCTATTACGACTGGGAAAACACCTGGGCGATTGTACGCGAGTTACAGCCCGATGCCTGTATGTTCAGCGATGTGGGACCCGATATGCGTTGGTGTGGCAACGAATCGGGCTTTGCGGGCGAGACCTGTTGGGCGACGCTCAACACCGAAGAGATGTGGCCCGGTCACGCCGACCAGAACTATCTGAATGAAGGCGACCGTCGGGGCAAACTCTGGTTGCCCGCCGAAGTCGATGTGTCCACGCGGCCCGGTTGGTTCTACCATGCCCACGAAGATGCAGAAGTGAAGTCGGTTGCCAAGCTCACGCAAATCTACTTTGAATCGGTCGGACGTGGCGCGAACCTCATCCTGAATATCCCACCCGACAGACGCGGGCTAGTTCACGAAAACGATGTCGCCTCCCTTTCGGGCTGGAATCAACTACTGCAAACCACTTTTGCAACTGACCTCGCACATAAGGGCGCGACAGCCACAGCGAGCAATACGCGCGGCGACGATAATTCTTTCGGCCCGGCAAAAGCCATTGATGCTCACACCGATACGTACTGGGCCAGCGACGACAACGAACTGACTCCCGAACTTATTCTTGATTTCAAGAATCCTGTCAGTTTCAACGTGGTACGGTTGCGCGAATATTTACCACTTGGCCAACGAGTCGATGCCTTCGCTCTTGACTCATGGGATGGGGCACAGTGGCAGGAATTGGCGACAGCGACCAGTATTGGCAGCACTCGTTTGCTTCAAACGGAAACCATCATGACATCGCGCGTGCGGCTACGAATCACTAAATCGCGGGCTTGCGCTGCCATTTCCGAAATGGCGCTGTTCCTCATGCCCGAAATCCCCACTTCTCAGCCCGCTTAACAACAACTCAACTCTGGAACTTTCGATTATGACAACCACTATTTCGCCTCTTTCCTATTCCAACGGTACACCGCTAGTTGGTATGCCCAATGTGGCACTGATTGGCTTGGGGGCCATAGCATCCGGTTACGGTTCGCCCGAAGAAGAGGCGCCCTACTGCCATGTGGGAGGTTTGCTGCGTAGCCATCGCCTCAACTTACATAGCGTGGCCGACATGAGTGCCGAGGCGCGCGAGGGGTTTGCCAGCAAGTGGGGAGAGGCAGTCGCGGATGTGCGAATTTACGATAGCGCCACCGAACTGCTTGAATCTGTAACTCACGATGAGCCGCTCGAAATTGTGGGCATTTGCGTGCGAGGCCCTTATCACTTTCAAGTGGTGTGCGAGGTGCTCAATGCAGCACCGCGCACAGGAACACGCGCCATTTTTCTCGAAAAACCTCCGACTTGTTCTCTGGCCGAAATGGACGAACTCGCGGATATAGCCCGGCGGCAGAACGTCGCCATCACGGTTTCCTATTCGCGTCATTGGGCACCCCATGTTCTTCACCTCGAAGCGTTAGTGCGAGAGGGACTCATTGGCGAGGTTCACACCGTCATTGGCTACTGCGGACAGCTTATTCTTTCCTACGCCTCCCATACAACAGACCTTATTCGCCAGTTCTCACTTGCACAAACACCGGGGCGTGCACTCAGCGTGACGGCCAGGGTTCACCACGAATCGCTTCAAAATTGTCAGGGAACGATGCCTGCCGGATTTGAGCCAGAACCTCATCTCGATCAACTCTCCATCGAGTGGAGCAACGGGGTCACGGGCACGCAAATCGGGGCCAATGGCGATGGTGGCAGTTTCTACGTCGATGTGTTTGGCAGCAAAGGGCGCGTTCGCGCCGGGATGTATGCAAAACCTCAAGCGTGGGATGCATCGGGGCAGCCTTTGGATATAGGCGATGTGCCACAGGATGCAAGCGTATTTCAAATCGCCTACGAACAAATCGCGCTCTCTTTACGTGGAGGCGAAGCAGCGGATTGCACCAACGAGACGTGGCACGAAGTGAACGAAATCGGCTTTGCTGCCATCGAAAGCGCACTCGATGGCGGCTTAAAGCGCATGGGGCGCCGTATCGAACTCCCTAACTGCAACCGCACCAGAAAGATCTGGGCTAACGGCTAATGGTCTTTCGTGTGCAGAGCATCATGTGACTCAGAAAGTGGGGGCTGACACTCAGGGCAACGTAACATTTATTGCCTGCCACAGAACAATGGGGCCAACTAGCCCAGCTTCCAGCAGAGCTTCATCTGGGCCGTACTGCGGCATATGGCTTGTCCACACTTGTTCCACTCCCGCCCCCTCTGGAATGCCTATGGCTTCAATGCCTCCCCCACCAAACGATTATGCCATGCATTGGTAACACGTACCTTGAGTTCGTTGTTTTCGGCACGAACCACTTTAGTGATGTCGATAACGAAGGGAGCCGACCAGAGCTTGCCTAAATCGTGGCCGTTTAATGTGACTTGCGCCAGCTCCCTCAGGAAAAGGTGCTTACCAATCCCTAAGGCGTTTGCAGGGATAGCGAGGGTGTTGTTGTACATTGCAGTACCAGAGAAGTATTTGATGGTCGGATTGGCCTGCTCAGTTAGCGAACCCAGTTTCTCCAATGGCAACGCATTGAGAGCACCGCTTTCGCGTGGAAAAAAGACAATCCAAGCGTCACTAATATCTATTGGTTTGTGGTGCTCAACGAGCGCATCGACATCTTTCACCCACGAAAGCGGTGGGGAAATTACTCTCCCCGTGATGGGAACGCTCACCATTGAGAATGGTGTCATCACCATTTAGCACGACTACTTCGATGGCGCGGATTTCGATAGGCAACTGGAGCAGATAAAATGGTAACCCTAGGCCAACTTGTTAGGATTAAGAAGAGGGAGGTTGGGCATCAAAAGCTTGGCTGGCAATGTGATGTTCAACTGTATTCGAGATATGCTCAGCTCTGGCTTCTCTTCGCTCACATAAAAGGGAATCCAACGCTTCCCTCAACATTTTATAAAGGTGGCGAATTGCGACAGCGACACTCGCTTTATTCTATTCGAGGGAAGACGGCTGTTGGTAGAGGGATTGAGCATGGCTTGCACACGAAGGCTTTTGTCTGTCTTCAGAACAAGGGGTCCCCAATAGTATTGGTGCCTTTTGGGAGTCATATAATTCGAGTTATATTGCTCAACCGCCTGCAAAAAGTTGTTCGTCATGCAGCGTAATACGATAAATTCCTGTGGCAGAAAGCTTTCTTCTGTTTGACCTTTTGTTCCTCATTCGTGGACAAGGGTTGTGGCACATGCTCGCAAAACTATTATAATTTTGTCTATAAATTACGTTTGCATCTTGAGTTGTCCGCGCTATCGACAAGAGTAAAACAATGGATCAAAATACTCACTCCTGCAATTTTTCGCAAAAAGCGAAGAGTGGTTGCAGACGGTCCCTGGCAGCAATATCTGCCCTTTGTCTCGTCTTTTTCGCGAGGACGCCTTTAAGCTACGCAGATCCCAGCCCTAACCTCCCAGCGCAACAGCCAAAAACCGATTACAGGTCCATAAAATTGGATAATTTTCCCAGAGATGCAAACGGTTATTTGAAAGTCGAGGTTTGGAAACTCATTGAGGAATAC
Source organism: bacterium (assembly GCA_004172935.1). Taxonomy (GTDB): domain Bacteria; phylum Armatimonadota; class Abditibacteriia; order Abditibacteriales; family Abditibacteriaceae; genus Abditibacterium. The sequence continues at coordinate 38,995 of SDZD01000018.1, forward strand.
GCGAAAACCAATCCCAATACCAACGAGGCGCGCAGTGTGACCAGACGAGCCGAAGGCATTCAATACCTAGCGAAATATGCGGGCTGGGTCGCCCCCCAACCGCCCGCCCCTCCCTCTGGCAAACTGCGAAACCTGGCAGAGAAGCCCGTCAAACCCAGATTTCTATTGACGGGAAAGAGCTGGCCACGGCAGGGGGGAGAGGCTTCCGTTTGCCTGTGGGAGGACGACAAATTGGCGGCGATGAGCCTTGGTATCGACGATAACTGCAGCGGCGACGTTGAATTTTGGAAGGGACTTTCCAAGAAATACGGCCAACTTAACATCACTTGGAACTTGGTCGTCAAAGGCATTGACACCGGCAAAGAAGCTAATGCTGGCACATGGAATTTCTGGCGGGCCTTGACCAAAGAGGGCTATCATGTCGCATCGCACAGCGTGACGCATTGCAGTGATCCGGTGCCTGCGGATGGTTGGCTGGGGTACGACTGGGAAGCCAGTGAATCTAAACGCCTGATGGATGCAAACCTCGATGGCTTCGTCACAAAAGTCTTCGTTTATCCCGGAGCGGGTGTTGGGGCCTTCGCCACACCCAGAAAGCACGTGGAGATTTATCGTCAGGCCGCTGGTAAATATTATGCGGCAGCGCGAGGAGGAGGCGCATTTGGCATCAATCAGGCCAATATGATCGATTACTTGGATATTCACTCCACCACAGGCGGCGTGGAATCCCTGCTCAGCGATACGCCAAACCCGGCATGGATGGCCGACCAGAAAATCAAAAACCTTTTTGATCCCAACAACAAATGTTATCGCGGCTGGGCAAACATATTCATTCACTTCATCAACCAAGGGAAGGATTTCGATACCAACCCGTATGATATTGCCTACGGCAAGCTATTGGCGTTCTACAATGACCACCGGGAAGACCTGTGGACCGGATTTTTCGATGACGTCGCTCTCTACGGACAAGAACGCGATACCGCCACGCTGGTAACCGATGAAGCCAGTAGCCGAAAAATTGCGTTGACCCTGACGAGTCGCATGGACCCTTCGGTTTTCAACTATCCATTGACAGTTAAAGTGCGTTTATACGACACATGGAGGAGCATAACGGCAACGCAAGATGGCAATGTCCTCCCGGTCCAGATGATTGAATACGAGGACCATGCCTATGCCCTCGTTAAGGCTGCCCCGGATCGAGGTCAGGTGATTTTGATGCCGAAATAAGCACTTTCCTCTGGTGGCCAAGCCGAATTGGTGTCTAGACCAAAATTCCAACAAATGAAACTCCTTTTTCCTATCGTGGTGGTGACGGTACTCGCTCTGCCGACGATTGTTTGTGCAGACACAACGATCACCTCAAACGGGATCACGTGGAAATTTGTCGCCGATTACCAAGCGGGGAGATTCGTCAATGGCGATCCATGGGTGATCGGACCTGTCACAATAACTTCGATTACCAACACTCTCAACGATCCCGCGTTTACTCCCAGGCGTGGTCAAAACGGCTCCATGCTCAATCCTGGAATCACAATCAAACAGGGATATGAGAGCGCGATCACGAGGAACTACGACGAATCTATGAACGCCTCTCTCCCCAATGGTCAACCAGTTTCGGACAAAAACCCACTCATCCTTCCCCCGAATTCGACCCTAGTTTCAACAGTGAGTTGGCTTTTCAACTCTCCCACTGAACTTGAACCCACCGCACCTCGATTCGATTCGATTACTGGGGTTCCCCGTTCGGCAACCCGCTCGGCTGGCATTCTCACTGTGCTTTCCCAAGCTCCCTCCGCCGACGCGTTCCGTCCTCCTTATGTCGGGACCGATAAAACGATCAATTTTCGCACTTCGAAACTCGATTACAGCAAACTGCCCGCTCTTTCCCTTCCTCCCAATGCTTCAGCCCCCGACATGAAGTCAATGGCCGACTCCTTCTCCAGAACCTGGCTCGACCATGGAAACACCTGGATTGGCGCTGCCAATCATCCGACTCTCCACATGCCCAACTACGGACGCGATATGGCAAAGCTCGTTGTGGACGCGACTCTGCTCCTCTTCACCGATCCCTCGCCTGTAGGAAAAAATCCCGATAAAGATCGCCTTATCATTGGACTCGTCCAATTTGGCATTGACTCCGCGGGGATTGCGGACAACGGCGGTGGATGGCCCGCTGATGGGGGGCACGGTCTGGGACGCAAGTGGCCGATCCTCTTCGCCGGTGCGCTCCTGAGCGACGCCCACCTGCTGGGTGTCGGGCAATGGGAAACCCGTTTTCAGGAAAACGAACAAACCTTCTACGTTTCCCAGACCGAGGTCGATCTCTCCAACAGTGCCACATGGTCTCCCGACAGGCGCGCCCCGGTCCAACCCTATACTGCCACCGACATTGGAAAACCCGAGTGGGGCATCGCTCACGCGAAAAATCCAAAGGTAGACAACGCCCATTGGAGTGCAACCTACCGCGAAGTCAACGGCGCCGCCATACCGGGCTTTGCTCTCGCCGCCCGCCTCATGAACCTCAAGAAAGCTTGGAATCACGACGCCTTCTTCGACTACTGCGACCGCTACATGGCCTGGCGTATCGACATGCCCCCCGTCGCGAACCAGCCGAGCAAGTTCCTCGTCGCGATGTGGAATGCTTACCGCCCCACGGCGCCCAAGGAATAAGCGCATTTTCACGGAGGCTCGATCACCACTTTGATGGGTTATATCAACTCAAAGCGATTTCAAACCAAGCCTACAATTCTAAATTCGTGAATAAGGCTCTAGCGGCGACGCAGGTTGTAAATGAGAACGAGGTGATCTTTCACCAAACGTGCGCCAGAACCTTGACGTGCATTCTTGTGGGCTATGTGACGTGTGGTGTCGCTTACTTTTTGTGAGTCGCAATTCAGCGATAGAATGTGGGAACCGAGATGCCTATTGGGGGATAGCTCTTTCATTGAGTAAGTTCCGGGCAACGTTCACTTTCAATTTTCTGCCCCCGCCGCGCCCCTATGCCTTAACACTCTCCATTCCAGCTTGCGAGTGCAAGGTGGCCACGCTTGGATTGGAATTCTCATAAACATCTCTCAAAACCGTTTTCTCACATAGAAGCGTATGCCAGATACACAGATCCCGGTGCAGTTTTATGTCAGCGGTGCGGGAGAACTAGCCGCGCAGGTCAGTGGCACTCCGAATGAACCCGCCAGTTTTCGGGCGTCGCTGCGCAAAACTTTCCAAGGCCGCTGTCTGGCTATCCTGCGCCCAAAGGGAAGCGCTGGTACGATCACTTTGCGAGCCGAAGCACCAGGACTACAACCCGCACAGACAACGATTCAAGCACGGTAGTAGTAACTCCTGTTCCGCAAATTCACAACCCTGTATCATCCACCAATACAACGTTGTGAACTTGCGGATTGATTGCTGGAAATATCTCTTATATGCCCACTGAGTTGCTCTTCGGCCATTATTTTACGGCTGACATACCTTGGTATCTTTTCCGAGCGGGTGTTAACTCCATTTGACGGCCTGTCTTTGATTCCATCGATAGAGGAACCAGTGCAAACTCGTTTGCACTGGTTCCTCAGTTGGGTATTGGCGTACGCAAGATTTTGCCCGCTCATAGGTAGTCCATAAGCGAGAGATATTGAGAGGACGGAATGTTTGATCTCGATACTTCTGAGGACATGGATAGGCTCGCAGACAAGCTTTAGAACGCCATGTAAGAATTCGATTTCGGCTGTCAGAATTCCGTCAGAGCCACGCATTAATCTCTGGCCATCCCAGGCGAACAATTATTGTTTCGCTCGTTGGTGATGGCACCATGAACATATCAAGCCGATTCTCAACCTACCGTCATCCTGTTGCGCCGACTCGCCGCAAATCCTCGTTGAAGTGGGTGCTGCCCGCTCTCACTTTGGCGGTTCCTCTGTTAATTCAATCCTCTGCGCACGCTTTTGCCGGTGAAGACCCGTTACTGGGAAAACCGTGGCATCACGAAGAACGCACCGAATTGGCTGCTGTGGACGCCGGGTTCGATCACCTGCCCAGTAGCGAAAAGCCTTACAGCGAGAAAACTGAGGCCGAGCGCCAAGACAAACCGAAGCCCGAATCCTTCGATGCAGCCGAAATTTTGGGCTGGAATGCCGATTATGTGGACTCTTACCTGTACAGCCCGATCTGGTGGGTACAGGGAGGTTTCGACCGTTTCAAAATCTCGCTCGCGACTGCGCCCGATTTGGAACGTGTCCACTTTGACGACCTCTTCGATGGTGACAAAGTTCGACACACATGGCGGCGCTACACAACTGGCACCGTGGCTGGTTTGCTGTGGGCCAAAGACCAGACTGGCGCCGATGGCAAAAAGGGCGACGTGGCGGCGGCTCAGAACATCCTGGGCATCTCGCTGCACGCGATGCAGGATTTCTACTCGCATTCGTCGTGGATTAACGACCCAACGCGGCGCGACAAAACCTTTTTCGAGATTCCTGTCGAAAATCGGCCCAGCCTATCCATCTTCACTGGAGCGTATGAGCATGACGAGAACATGGGTGTCAAGCACCACGGCAAGTTTTTGTACGCGGCTGCGGTGTGGAATCAGCCCGGCGTAAAGCAATTCATGAGCGTGGCCTGTGGCCCCGGTTCGCCGATTGGCAACGACCAGATTTGCCGTGATTTTCACGACAGCCAGAACGGTGTGCCCGTGCAGCCCAATGTCGGTGGCGTGAAGTTGCCGAACAATGTGTTGTTCGTACATCCGGGCATCAACATCGATAACTCGTGGTCAGCGGAAATTGGCGTCAAAGAGCGCGGTTTGACTGACATAACTGGCGCCGAGGCTCTGAATACAGGACTAACGCTCGCTCGCCGCCAATCGTATCAATGGCTCAAGACGGTCGAAAAGGCCATGACTGAAGCTGGCCCCGAAGCGGAGGCCTTCTGGCAGCGTATTAAAACAGAGGCACCTAGTGAAACCGAGCGCCACGCTCAGTTCGAGAACTACGCCAAGTTCCCTTACCAGTTCATCTCTGCTGGAGCTTATCCTCCTGAAGCCGGAACTGCTGACGAGTATTTTCTGCGCCTTAAAGTCAAAACCGGCGATAGCGGCAATGCGGGCACCGACGCCGATATTCGTCTCAAGGTGGAAGATGTCGATGGCCCGCCCATTCTGCTCGATTACTCGCCCAAGCAGAACTTCTTGCTCACCCACAACGACTTCGAGAAAGGCTCGGAAGCGGTTTACAGCGTTGGCCCATTCAAAACCTTGCCCAAAAGCGTGACCTTCGTCAACGATTCGGCGACCACGGGCGACCTACTCAAAGCGGCGGGCAAAAAATTAATTCAGTCCATCACTGCTCCCATAAAAACCGTCGGTAGCATTCTCTCGACGATTTCTGGCAAAGAGGCCGACTGGGTGGCGACCGACCATAAGGTGTGGATGCCCGAAGATTTGGCAGCGATGGGCAATGAAACCAAACCCTTCGAGATTCCGCTCAATGGCGATACGCGCGGCAACTACGTCGTGACGGGCAGCATCGTTAAAATCGGTGAGGGCGGCGAAGGTGTTGGGGCCTGGCATCGCTTCAAGTTGCACCTGAGCAAACTGCGCTGCATCAAAGAAAGCAAATGGGATCGCGGCTCTAACTCGGATGAACCATTCCTGTTGATGAACCCAATGGGATTGCCTGGTGGCGCGATGCCCTTCAAAACCGAACCCTACAGCGATGTGGATAGTGGTGAGTTGCGCGACATCAACACCGATTTCGAGATTAGCGTGCCCAAAGACTACGGCATGATCAACTTGCCGATCTCGCTCATGGAGCACGATGACGAGAGCAGCAAAAAGCGCCAAGAGCTCCTCGATTCGTTCGTGGGTAACATCAAAGCTGAAAACGAAGAGCGCAGCTTTTTGAACACTATCGGCGCTGCCATTGCCGAAGACTGGCAACTGGGTCACCTCGAAGTCACGGCGTGGACGCGCAACGGCAATGTACGCGTTGGCACCATCCATAACGCTGACATCAATAAATGGGTCAAGGGCAAGGACGAATACAAGGTCACTTTCAGCAATCCGGGCGGACTCAAGCCATACCCAATTACCGTTAATGACCTGATGCCGTATTACCCACCCGGTTCGACCGAACCGCAACAACCCACCGAGCCGACTACTCCGACTGAACCCACGACTCCTGCTGACCCGACAACTCCGTCCGCTCCTTCAGCGGCACAACTGGCGCTGCTCAACAAATTCGCGGGCAAGTGGCGCACACCATGGGGTGTGCTGACCCTGGTGCGCGACGGCTACACACTGCGTGGTGTCTATCGCCGCCAAGACCCGATGTCACACATTGAGGGTAATGCGGAAACGGTGGAACTGAGTGCGACTCCCGATGCGACGAAGGTAGAAGGGCAGATCATTTTTGGTCAGGTGCCAATGGGACCGCTGCGCCTGACGATGGCTGCTGACGGCGACAACTTCAAAGGCATTTTCGAACGAGGCGGCAACAATGACCATCCCGGCGAGCGCATCAAAGACGGGACAACCACGCCGACAACACCAACCATTCCGACTGTGCCCACAGTCCCAACAACTCCGACTGGCCCCACCATTCCCACGGTGCCCACAGTCCCAACAACTCCGACTAACCCACTTCCTGGAGTGCCGACTGGCCCCATCACCCCGACGACTCCCACCGTTCCTAATTTGCCTACAACTCCCACGACAGGTGGTACGTTCCGGCCCTTGGGCGACTGGGCGGTACAAATCGAGTCGGTTCGTGTGGCACGTAGCGAATACATCGAAGTTGTTGCTTCCTACAAGAACGTTTCGCAACGTCGTGCAGGGCTGGGGGCAAGTGATGTAGAAATGGTAATCACCGATGCCGATGGTGTTGGTATCGAAGAGATTGGCAACCTTTACAAAGCGGGCGGCGCCCCCGACATGGAGCCAGAAAAGATGAGCCGTAATCCCGAAGTGGAACCAGGCGGTGTCATTCGTCTCCTTGCTTTGTTCAATATCCCGCGTGGCGAAGTGCCTTTGAAGACGTTGACTGTCTTTGGATACCGTTGCAAACCAATCACCTTTGATGTTTCTGGTTTGACGCTCCCTGAACCTGCACCCGCGATACAGTTACCAATTGCCGATGTAGTAGGAGGTAACAACAGCTTCTCGGACTTTGGCACATATGGCGTGCGCTTCGATGGTATCCGTAAAGGCCGTAATGATTTGCTCCAGGTGTTCCTTACCGTTAAAAATATGGGCAAGGAACGGCGCGAACATCACCCCAGCACTGACCTCGACGTCTTCATCGTCGATCAGGATGGTATTTCTATCGGTGACCAAGGAGGCATCTATCGTGCCTCAGGTGTAGACCTTGAACTCGAACCAATCACGCATCGCGTGACTATTGTTCCTAGTGGAACCACAACTATTTGCTACCCTGTCAGTATCCCCAAAGGCTCGATTCCGAAGCAGTTGCTCGTCAAATACTACGGCGACAAAAAATTGCTCATCGACCTCCCAGCGATTCCATGAGCATTTAACACAACAAAGGCGCCCTTCTCATTGAGAAGGGCGCCTTTGTTGTGTTAAATGCTCAATTCCTACGAATCCCCCATTTTTCAGAGTTATGGCAGTACTGTCAGAGTTTGTTCAGGGGCTGGCTTTAATCTGTGTCTCGTAATCGCCTCAAGAGAGGCATTTTGATAAAGAAGCACGTCATGAAACCGTTCAAAATATCCAATTTCGCGATCTTATCGCTGCTGGCTGTCAGCTCGTATTCAACCTTGGCTCAGGCCGCTTCTGGTAAGGTCGGCGTCAAGCCTAAACCCGCGTTCGCTGCGCCAAAACCACAAAAACTGATTCGCGAAGTGCTGGGCACCGAGCAGTTGCAAGGCTATGAGGGGAGGTTTGGCGAAACCTTCACGCTGGGCAAGAACACCGCATTCAACTTCACTCTTAAGAGTGCCGAGTATTCGGTGGGGCGCGTCAATATTGGCGATGCCGCTCACCTAGCCAAAGGCGACGAAAAATTGCTGGTGTTGCATTTTTCGATTCAAAACCCGCAGAGCAAACCACTCAATTTTGGAGCGGGCTATACGATTTTCAAGGCCATTGATGCCAACGGTGTGACGCGTGATTTTGTGGGGGACTTGGCCCGCGAAGTGACTGGAGAAGCGCTTCGCATTACGCTGAACCCCGGCCAGAAAGTCGAGGCGTACACGGCGATCCCTGTCGCCTCCTATGGCGAAGTCCCGAAATTGATTGTGCAGAACTGGTATGAACGTCAGGCGCCCATTATCCGCTACGACTTACGCGGTAAGGTCACTAAATTAGTCGCACCATTCGGCGATCCCGCCGATGCCAAAGGTGCAACTGCTTCGCGTCTCGTCGCGGCCAAAGCAGGAGCGTTTTACCCAGTCACCGATTACTTCGATGCGCGCCTCGATTCGGTGACTTACACCACCGAACCCATCAAAACCTATGCGGCGGGAACTGGCAAGCAGTATTGCACGGCCATTTTCACCATCAAAAATAAAGGCTTGAAGTCGTGCCGCTTTAGCAACTCGTATTTTCGCGCCGATTTGAAAGACGCCGACGGCGAAAAGGCTAACTATAACGGCTCGATGCTCAAAGCCTCGCGCGATGAAGAAGCCGGAAACGAACTGGCTCCCGGCGAAGAAGCCCGCGTACGCTTCTACTGGGCATTGCCGCTCAAAGTCGAGGCGAAAACCATCCTAATGCAATATGGCTACAACCGCGAATCGCGCACATACGCCTTCGAGGTACCCACACCATGAAGATCCAAATTTTTCTTTTAGTGGCTGTGGGGATCGCTTTGGTGACACCAAAGGTGCAAGACGATACAGTTGCCACCTCCTCGCAGTTGGCGTCAGTTAAATTGCCAAAAGGGGCGACTCGTTCCGATAACTCGGTTCTCGTGGCCGGGGGCATCGAAAGTTTCGATGTCGTGTTATCGCTTTGAACCGCTTGCAGAGACGATTTATGTCACAGAATCAGCCCCAACCTCATTCCCATTCCGCACCGCCCATCGGTTTAAAAATCGTGCGCCCAGGCACTGGCGAGACAACCTCCCTTTTCGGCGAACAAAAGCGTATCTTACTGACTTCTCACGATACCGAGGGAAGCTTGATGGTGTGCGACTGCGAATCGCCAAGTTGTTCGGAGTCGCCGCTTCAGGTGCATTCGCTTGAAGACCAAGTGCTTTTCATTCGCAGTGGCTGCTACGAATTTCACCTCGACGGCGAGCGTATCGAAGCTGGCCCCGGTTCGGTGGTGTACTGTCCGCGCGATGTCCCGTACTCGTTTAGTCTTATCGATGAAGAACCGGGCCATGCGCTCGCCTTTGTGTGGCCGGGAGGAAGCGAAGATTACTTTCGGCGTTGCGCCCACGAGTTTGCGACCGGGGCGCCCGATTTTCATAAGGTCGTGCAAATTGGCAGCGAGTTCGGAGTCCATTTGCTGCGGCCTGAAGGAGTTGAGGCACAGCGCGCGATGCGAAGCAATGCGCAAACACCTTGCGTCGTTGCTCCCTATCAGTGGCAAATCGCGGAGGTGAATGGCACGCGCATTCATCGCCTTCTGTCTCTGGAGCAGGTGGGCACAAGTTTTTCGCTGTTGGAAGTGGTCGCGCCGCCCAGTTCGACACTTTTGCTCCCGACTCGGCCCAAACAAAGCGAAGTCTTTTTCGTTCACAAGGGGCGCTACGAGTTGGAGTTGCCCGACACCATCCTTGAAGTTACAGCCGGGACGTTGGTATATGTGCCCGAAAGCATGGTGAGTGCTGTCCGCCTCGTTGGTGAAGCGCGAGGGCGCCTATTGGTCGCCTCGTTTTCCGGCGCTTTAGAGTGCTTGTTCTTTTCTAGCGGGAGTTAGAAAATTTCGCGTTTCCCTTTCTACTTCTCAGCCCTTTTCTTTTTGCACGAGGTGGCACCACTCGTCAAAATGAGGTCGCGGATAGAGTGCTGAAAGCGTTATAATTGGCATCAATTGTTTGGTGATTGGAATTGTCTCAATGACTCTCTGTTGGCGCCTCGAACTTTTTGGTGGGTTACGCGCAATGCGCGAAAACGAAATAGTAGACCGCTTCCGCACGCAGAAAACGGCGACGCTGTTGGCTTATTTCGCCCTCAAACCTGGACCTCAGCCGCGCGAAGTGCTGATTGATTTGCTGTGGCCCGAAGCCGAACCTGAAGCCGCACGCAACTCTTTGTCAGCTTCGCTTTCGTCGTTGCGTCGCCAACTCGAACCCGAATCGTCTCCCGGTGGTGTTTTACTGTCCACGCGGGCCAGCGCCGGTCTGCATCCCGAATCGTTTGTAAGCGATGTCGCCGAGTTCGATGCCGCTCTTAAAGCTGCCGAACGCGCCTCCACCGACACAGATCGGTGTGCGGCTTTGGCGCGTGCTGTCAGGATTTACAGTGGCCCTTTATTGCCCGGTTTTTATGACGATTGGCTTTCCAGTGAAGCTCGTCGCCGTGAAGAAGAGTTTTCGGAAGCGCTGAGCGACTTGCTCGACCTGCTTGATGAGGAGCAGAATTGGGAGGGGATGATCGGCTATGCGCGGCATGGGCTGAGCCTTCTGCCTACGCGCGAAGAATGTCACCTCGCTCTTATGCGCGCACAGCAGATGTTGGGCAAACCCGAAGCCGCTTTGCGACAATTCGACGAACTGCGCACCGCCTTATCACGCGAGGGAGGCGAGCCATCATCCAAAGCGCGGCGCATGGTCCTCGAAGCGCAGGGCAGCCGCGATGCTAAACAACTCGTGTTGTCCGATGAAAGCGAAGCCCCCATTGTCGCCGAAAAGCCCGCCGCTGTTGTGGTGTCTCCAGTTGAGGCCGCTCCGCTGCTCGTGCCCATTCAAGAGGCGCCTCCTCCCAGTACCACCACGACGTTTTTAATGCTGGAGCGGCCCAAGGGTGAGCGCGAACACGACTTCGTGATGCGCGAATTGCTCAAGTACAATGGTCGTTTGGAGCGTCAGGTGCAGGAGCGAACTCTGTGGACTTACGACCGTTACATGGAAGCTTCACAAGCCGCCACCGCTGTGCAAGTGGGACTGGCAACTCTGCCACCGCTGGATCGCCCGCGAATGGCGTTCATCACCGAAGAAGCTCCTAGTGGCCGCATCCAAGCCGACGAGGCTGCCACCGAGCACGTGCGTGTATTGATGCAGGGGGCTCACCCCGGCCAGATTTTGTGCGATGAACGCAGCGCCGAACTGCTGCGTGCCGCGAAAGTGTCTCTGCTCAATCTGGGACGTTACTGTGTGGTGGGCAACGAGCCAGAACGCCTATTTCAAGTCGAGTACCCCGCTGCTCCAACATTCGCACCACCGAGTTTGACAGCGGCTTCGGCCAGCCACTTGCCGCCGCAGTTCACCCGCTTTTTCGGGCGTGAAGCCGAAATCCAACAATTGCACCGATTGGTCGCCGATGATAGCAGCCGTCTGGTGACTTTGCTGGGGCCGGGTGGTAGCGGCAAAACGCGCCTCGCTATCGAAGCAGCACGCACTCTTGGCGACGACCGCTTCGCTATCTATTTTGTACCTCTCGCTGATATTGAGGGTGAAGCGTTCATATTTCCTGCGATGCGCGATGCCATGAAACTTCCGTCACTCACGGGCGTGTCTCCGCGCGACCAGCTTTTCGAGGTGTTAGCCGCGCGTCCTACCATCCTCATTCTCGATAACTTCGAGCAACTAGTGGAAACGGGATCGGACTGCGTGCAGGAACTTTTGCGTGCCGCTCCGTTGCTGCATGTCCTGATTACCTCACGGCAGATGCTCAATATTCAGGGCGAGCGTGAATTCCCCGTTCCACCGTTGCCGGTGCCCGAACACGACATTTCGGCGCTGTTGCTCAAGGAGATTTCGAGTGCGGCTCTCTTTATTGACCGCGCCCAAGCGTCGCGCGTTGATTTTCGCGTGGACGAGCGCAACGCGCCTTACATTGCGGCCATTTGTCAGCGACTCGATGGCATTCCCCTCGCACTTGAACTGGCGGCGGCTCGTTCGCTGGTACTATCGCCAGCTCAGATGCTCGAAAAACTGCGCGACCGTCTCGATATTCTTTCGACGCGACAGCGCGGTGTACCCGAACGTCATCGTACGCTGCGCACTGCCATCGAGTGGAGCTATGGGTTGCTCGCGCCCGAATTGCAGCAATTTTTTGCCTCGCTGTCTGTGTTTCGCGGTGGCTGGACGCTCGAAGCCGCCGAGGTTGTGTGCGAAGAATTCGACGCGCTCGATTTTTTGACGCGCTTGCGCGAATGTTCCTTGGTTGTGACCCAGGAGCGTGGCGACGAAACCCGTTTTCGCATGTTGGAGATGCTGCGCGAATACGCCTCCACTCAGCTCAAGCCCGACCAACTGGCGCACCGCGAGCAGTTGTATGCGGCCCACTTCGCGCGTGTGGCAGAAAGCGCCGAGCCACATTTGCGTGGCCCGCAACAAGCCGCATGGCTTGAACTCCTGGAAGCCGAACAGGATAATTTTCGTGCCGTGCTTTCGTGGGCAATGGAAAATGATGCGGGCGTAGCCCTGCGTCTGGCGGCAGCGCTCAGTCCGTTTTGGGAAACGCGCGGCCACTACGCTGAAGGACGCGACTGGCTCGAACGTGCCCTCGCCTTGCATGATCTCGCTAAGCGCCGGTCTCAGGAATCAGCGCGAACCCAGTCGTCTTCGCAGGAGCAGAGCTTAACTCGCGCCAGAGCGCTCAATGGTGCAGGGTGGATGGCCTATTACGCCACCGATTTCGCGACAGCAGGTGAGCAATTAGAAGAAAGCCTGAATATCTTCCGCGCCTCAGGCGATATGCTAGGAGCAGTAAAATCTCTCGCAGGTTTAGCAAGCCGTGCGGCGCTGCGCAGCGATTTCAAGGCGATGCGCAGTTATGCCAACGAAGTCCTGACTTTGTTCCGTGTGATGGACAGCCTGGAAGATCGTGCCAGTGTGGTGTTAATGCTCGCTAAAATTGGGCTGGTTACACTACAGGGGGCTGATCCGGCGGACGTCGCTCTATCTCGCACTCTGGGCCAAGAGTCTGTGGCTATCGCTCGTGTCGTAAATGACAAGTTGGCGTTAGCTATCGGTCTGATAGATTTGGGGGCAGTCGCCAATTTTGAGGGCAACTACACTGCCGCACGAATTTTCCTTGATGAAGGAATCCCGCTGGCCTACGAGTTAAACGAGCCGTTCTATAGCGGTTATGGCTTGTGGAATCAGGGCAAAGTGGCTTTTGGGCTAGGCCAGTTCGAGCAGGCGCGCGCCTTTTACTTTAAGTCGCAAGAACTCAGTGGACAGCACCACGTTATTCTTGGATTTCCTTACCTGTTAGAAGGATTGGCTGAACTCGCTCTCGCCGAAGGTAATGCCCTTAATGCCGCGACCTTGCTGGGAGCCGCTCATGCGCGCCGTCAGGAAAATAACGCGCCCGTGCCGCCATATGTCGCTCCCGCTGTTGACGCTACCCACCGCGCCGCTCGCGCTAAGTTAGGTGAGACTGCCTTCGTACGAGCCTGGGAGAGAGGGCTTTCGCTCAGTGCGGAAGAGGCTTTCTCCCACGTTTTTGACGCGACAGAACAAACCAAACCAACCGCGACCAGCGACAGAACGTGGGAAGCGGCACCTTTTGGAGTGTGGCCCGAACCCGAAGCCGCGTTTGAACCCAATTCTCCGGTGGTCGTGCGCGGACGGGCTCTCTGTAGCGCAGGGCGGTTGGCCTGGTTCGAGTCCGAATTTGATGGTGCACGCGCCCTGCTCGAAAAAGGTTTGGCTCTGCTTCGAGGAGCTGGAGACGATGTCGGCGTCGTGAACGCAATTAGCAGCCTGAGCATGGTGCTCTCGTGGCAGGGAGAAAACCGAGCGACCATAGCGCTGTTGCGTGAGAGCCTGGAAATCGTGCGGCCTTTGCAAAATCGCCTCGACTTCTTGCCAACGCTAGCTAATTTTGGCTGGGCTCTTTCGTTTTCATCGTTGCCCGAAACTGTGGAGGCTGCGCGTGAAATCAACGAGAAGGTGGTAGAGTTAGCGCGTGCCGCCAACGACAAACGAAGTCTCGCCTGGGCGTTGGACAGCCTGACTCAAAACTCTTACTGGCGCCGCGATTGGCGTGCTGCCAGACGCTACTGCGATGAAGCTATCGCTTTGTTCGAGCAATTGGATGATCGCTTCGGCGGGTCACACGCAATATGGATTAAGGGCGATATGGCGCGCTACGAAGGGAAGTTCGAGGAAGCGCTGCGCCTCAACGATGAATCACTCGAACTCTCGATGAAATTGAAGAATCGCGTCGGGCTGCCTTACATCCTCGAAAGTTACGCGTATCTGGCTCTGGCCAAAGGGTATTTTCGAACAGCGGCCTTCCTACTCGGGGCGACCGAAGCCTCACGCGAAATCATCAACCCTCGACAGGATTTGGTTCAAATCGAACACGAGCGTCTCTTGAAGGAACTCCACTCACGTTTGGACGATGCAACTTTCGAGGAGGAATGGGAGAAAGGGCGTACTCTTGGTTTGGAAGAGGCCGTTCTTTATGCCCGCGAACTTGCGCATAAGACTGGTGACGACGCGGACACACCGAGGCTATGAACGACACACAACTGCGGGCGCGGGCATTGGGGAGCGCCGGGAGATTAGCCTACTTCCAGAGCGATTTTCCGGCAGCCCGCGCTCTGCTGCACGATGCGCTCGACTGCTATCGTCAAACCGACGATGGCATGGGCACAGTCAGCGCCCTCAGTACGCTCATCGTCGTGTTGGCGTGGCAGGGCGAAACCGACAACGCACTCGCCCTGTTGCGCGAAGGCATGACGCTGCTTCCTCAGGTGCAAGCGCGGGACGATAGCCTGGCCGTGCTATCCGAGTTCGGTTGGGCGGCATCACATATTTCCTCCCCACAATCTCTGGAATACGCGCACATTATAAACGCAGACATAATCAACCGGGCACGCGCCGACGACGAAAAACACAGCCTGGGGTTAGCGCTGGCGTGTCTGGCCCAGTGCTACTACTGGGTAAGAGAGTGTGAAGAGGCGCGCACTTACTTTGAAGAGAGCATTCCGTTGCTGCGTGAATACGGGGCTTTGTGGATGCTCGAATACGCTCTGTGGGCGCTAGGTCAGACAGCACTGGCGCAGGGCGATTTAGAAGTGGCGCGTACCATTTCGCTTGAGGCCATGATGCGCAATCGCGAAGTGGAAACCTGGATTGGCGCTCCCTACTATCTCGAAACATACGCGTATCTGGCCACTGTCGAGTCACAACCTCGGCGCGCCGTTCAATTATTGGGAGCCGCTGATGCCCTGCGAGCCCGTCATCACACCGTCGCTCCGCCATTGGCAGCACAACAAAACGAGCGTTACCTCGCCGAACTTCGCGCTCGGCTTACGCCCGCCGATTTTGAAAAAGCCTGGAGGACGGGCCGGGCCTTGACGACCGAAAAAGCTATCGCTCTGGCTCTATCTGCTTACGAGGAGCGCTCCCAATAATGTCCGACGCTGCTAGTGATGAACCCAAAGACGACCTGACGAAGATGATACACGCCAAACTTTGGCTCAAGCTAACGCAAAGATTCAATTACTTTGTATTAAATTATCAACATTAACAAACGATACCCGTCAATGGGTATTGGTTCAATTGGGGGAGATGTGTTGGTTTCACCTTCCGAAGGGCCAAACCATCGTGGCTTCAAATCACGCTCAAAAGGCATTGTCGGGGCGAGGACAAAAACACTTTGATTCCGTCCTCGCCCCCAATTGAGCCAATACCCGTCAATATACAATAGAAGTAGAGGAAACAGGATTCGAGAAAAATTCCATCACGAACCGAAACCTCCTCCTGCGAATTTTTTACATCAAACCCGCAAAGTGGGAGCTTCGTTCTCTTCTCCATATGACACCTCTTTTTAGCTTTTTCTTTTCTCTTTTTCATCCGAACAGTTTTCTATCGAACGCCCGATAGTTAATAGCTTCGGCAAGAGGATGCGGTCGTATCCTCTCCCTGAAAGATTGAACTGCGCGATCGCCGCTTTGAGCAGCTCCTTCGTCCCCGAATCCATGTCGCAGTGCTCCCGGAGTTCTTTCGATTTCATATGGCCATTGCACGTCCCCATTCTGGCAAGCTGTTTTTCTCTGGCACGTATTACTCTTCGTCTAACGGTCGCTGAACCCTCCCCTACTCACTTGCTCATCAACTCTTCCGAAGAGAGTCTGGGCACTTCGATATGAATGTCGATGCGGTCCAGTAAGGGGCCGCTTATTTTCGCGAGGTAGCGCCTGATCTGGGGCGCCGTGCAGGTGCAGATCGGCGAGACGCCGTTCGCGCCGCTTTTCATTCCACCCAAGAGGTAACCGCACGGACACAGGTGGATCAAGGATTAATAAAGCAGTCACACAACGGAAAGTGGTGGCGAACACGAACATGCGTTTTATGAAACCGCAATGACGCTCACGAATGAAACAATTAGCTCTTTCTGCGGAGCCAATAATAGTGAGCGATCCCATTAACAGTCTCGTCTGCCCTGGAAAGATCGAGGTATTTGACGTGCCCATCCGCATACAGCCAGTTGCTTCCTGTGAAATGGATCGCTCCAGGTCTACGACCATTGGAGCCAGGAGGGGCGAAGATTACGTAGCCAGCGTCAGTGGCGCCTTGGGCAGGTTCTCCAACCATGAACGTCTCGGCACTGTTTTCCAAATCAACGATGCCGACGGGCGGACGGAGGTAATCACCAAAAGCACCGGCATTAGATCCCACAGCAGGATCAGTCGCGCAATAAGACATCCGTACTGTGGCATTTGTCTGTACGCTTTGTGGGGCATTCGCAAAAGTATTCGAGGGG
The DNA here is from genome assembly GCA_004172935.1 of bacterium. Lineage (GTDB taxonomy): Bacteria > Armatimonadota > Abditibacteriia > Abditibacteriales > Abditibacteriaceae > Abditibacterium. The sequence continues at coordinate 55,843 of SDZD01000018.1, forward strand.
CACACAAACAATTGCGTACTTTTCACGTAAGGTTGGATGGCATCGGCCCAGATCGTGTAATCGGACACAAACTTGTTGGTGGCGGAAGTTCCATCACGCGCGAAGCTTGGCAAATATTCGTCGTAGTCCTGCGTATATTGCATGACGCCCAGCCCAATCTGCTTCAAGTTGGATTGGCAGGAAGCGCGACGGGCGTTTTCGCGGGCTCTGGCAAAGACAGGGAACAGAATCGCCGCGAGGATGGCGATAATAGCTATAACCACGAGAAGTTCTATTAAAGTAAATGCTTTGCGGGGAACGAAGAAACGAGAATGGGATAACATGATGAAGCGCAATACTCATCACACAAATGGGCACTGCCACTACTATTGTAGCAGTGCAAAAAGTGCTGTCTATAGGCAAAATGTCCTATAGACAGCACTTTTTGCTCAATTCCCTCTTCTAAAACTTCAAGTTCCACGCTTCTATTTCCTCCTCGGTATGACCTGCTTCCCAACGTCATCTCAGATGAGTGGGAGGCTTGTTCTTAATGATGTCTCTGGCTTCGTGCGAGTTGAGATTTGCCGGAACACCCTTAACACCCTTTCATCCGAACAGTTTTCTATCAAACGCGCGGTAGTTAATGGCTTCCGCGACGTGGTGCACCTCGATTTTTTCTTCGCCTTCCAAATTCACAATCGTTCGACTCACTTTCAGTATTCGATCATAGCCTCTTCCCGAAAGATTGAACTGAGCAATCGCCGCTTAGAGTAGCTCTTTCGTAGCTGCATCCATATCGCAGTGTTCGCGCAGTTCTTTCGCTTTCATATGCCCATCCGCGCGAGTTGATTCTCTCTGTCATGTACTCCCCAATAAACTCCAAGCGCTAATTTCAAAATGACTCGTGGCGTTTCATTGAGCCGGAGCAGTGACAATACTTTCACACCTCAAGTTGCTAGAAGTTGCTAGCAATCATCTCTTGGTCAGTCGCCAAATTCTTGATTCTGCGGGAGCCAGGGAGATGTCCCAGCTTTGCTTCACCGATTCTGCACTGTGGCCCCATAAATCCTGAGCATGGTAGGTTGAGTTAGGTTTCAAACCGATGCGAGCTAAGTCCAACTTGATTTGCTTGCTCTGTTTGCCATCGAAATTGAAGGCTGCCACCCAATAGTCTCTCCCTTCACGGGCCACGAAAATATTCGTGGAATGGGAGCCAGTGTCCACTTCGACTGGGCGGAAAGCGTGGCCTTGTTTGGCGAGTGCGTTCACATCAGAATTGGTCAGAATTTTTAATGCTCGTTGTTGGTTTTCTGGTTTGGTGAGGTCGTCGCTATCGAGAAGCATGGTTCCAGCAATCACCGCTGAGTTGAAGCGGGTGCGGGCCTCGGCTTCGGAAGCGGAAAGGACGATGTGATCGGGGTCGTTGAAGCGGTAAAGTGTGCGGTTAACCCACCAGCCATAGGTGAGTGAATTAAGCATATATTCCGAGTCGTTGAGTGAGCCAAACGCGTCACAGGAACCACGACGACCATGAGCGTAGTGGGAAGGAAAAAGCGGAGCAATCGAGAGGCTGATGAAGAAGGGGCGACCAATTTTTTGGGGATTTAGGGCATCAACGATTCGCTTCATACCTACGTTGTAGGCGGCAATACCTGTCGTTAGCTGAGGATCGTAGTGGACTCCTTCCAAAGCGCCCGCATTGATGAAATCTAGCTTGACGAAGTCGTATCCCCAATCGACGAATCGCTTCATCTGCCAATCGATGCGAGCCAGAGTTCCCGGATGAGAGGGGTCGAGTGGGTAGCCTCCATCCAATTTGGGCAGGGGTTTTCCTGAAGCGTCTTTGAGTGCGATATCGCCGAAGGTGTAGCGGGCGTTGGTGCCTTCAACCTTTTGATTGAAGTTGTCGCCCCAGTAGGTGAAAGGTGTCCAGTAAATGCCCGCCTTCTGACCGTTGGCGTGAATGTGACGCGCAGCCTCGATGAGTTGCGCGGTGGTCATGTTATCCCAGAAAGAATCGACATTAATATAGAGGGTGCCCTTGTTATCAAATCCTTTGGGTTGCAGCTGCGTTTTGAAGAAATCGCTGGCAGCAAGAAAACGCTCGTAGCTGACTTCCTTGCCATAAGCAGCCCAACTATTCCAGCCGAATGGGACTCCTCCCTGCCACGGAAGCGGTGGGGTGAGAGCGGCGTTCGCTGCCCCATAAGTTTCCAAGCCATCACGCCAATCGGAGAAGTAGCCGACAAACATCAGTGGCGAGGAGATGGTGGTTCCAGAGACGAAACCGTGCGGCTCGATATCGTGCGTGCCCTGCCCGCCCATTCCACCGAAGACGCGCAACTGTCCTACCCTCTTTGCGCTGTGCTCGCCCATCTCGATTCCGGTTTTCCAGATATCATGCGAAAGCGAACCGAGCACGAAACCGTGGCGACTAGAGTTATCGTAGATGGCAGTTACTTCGTGACTATTGGAGGAATAATCCGAGTTGTAGCGCACGAACATATCGTTGTCGAAAGGAACGAACAACGTGCGTGGTTTGTCGCCTGTGTCGAGGAATGCCCCTGCTTCTGTTGTGCGCGTTGAGTCGCAAACCAGTGGCGCCAGATAGTTGGAGGCAATGGGAACCTTATCAACCACTTCAAGGCGGACGGAGCAAAACGGCTTGTTATCGTAAATGCGAAATTGCTGGCGCAGTTCAGGGAAACCGGGTTTACGATGATGCACCGTGATCTGTCGCCCTTTGCCGAAAGCGTCGTTGATGGGCACGATGTCGCGCGGCTCCGATTGATGAATGGTATAGTCGGTCGCAGAAAGTTCGCGACCATCTTTCAGGCGAGCGCTACAGCTCGCCGTCCGAATTGAGGGGCCAGCGTTCCAGGCGTAGTTGCAGTTTCCTGTTGCCAGATTGCACTCGACACGCAAAGCCGGGGCGGTAATGCGCAGATTGCCCGCTTCGCGTTTCACCTGTACAGCGTGGGCATCTGTGGGAATGACGTTTAACAGGAGCATGAACACAAATAGCGAAGGGATTATTTTTGGGGCGCGCTGAAAATGTTCTCGAAGTGAGGTGAGCATAATTTCGAGCTGTTTTAAAGCGCGTTCAGGCTTGCCCCCACGCGAATTGGTTTTCCGGCTTTAAGGTGTAAAATGGCGACCTTGGCGCCATTGCGCACTTTAACGGGAGTATCGTGGTCGCTTTTGAGAGTAGCTGCCGTGAGGTGGCCGTTTTGCCATGCGGCATCGACGGTGATACCTCCACGCGCACGAAGACCTGCGAAGTTGCCGCTTGCCCATGCTGTGGGTAGGGCTGGCAACAGGTTGATTTCATCCTCGTGACTTTGCAGTAGCATCTCGGCTATTGCAGCGGTGATGCCGAAGGAGCCATCTATCTGGACGATGTGCCCATCGAGGTTGCCTAACATATTGGGCGCCGATAGCCCTGCGAATCGGCGCAACAGAGTTTGCGCCTGGTCGCCGTCGTGAAGCCTCGCGTAAGTGGCAGCGCGCCATACGCTGGCCCACTCGTTGACATCGCCGCCGGGAGCGTTGGTGCGGGCATCGAGTGATACCTTGGCAGCTGTAGCGAACTGCGGTGTTTTGGCGATGCTGACCTGCTTACCGGGGAAGACGGCGAAGAGATGGGAGGTGTGGCGGTGCTGGTCTTTGGGGTCGTCACGGTCTTCCATCCACTCTTGCAATTGCCCCCAGTTGCCGATTTTAGGACCGACCAATTTATCGCGCATCGCGGTGATTTTGCGCGCATAGTCGGCGTCTGTATCGAGTTCTTTGGCAGCCTGTACCGTGTTATTGAACAAGTCCCACACGATCTGCTGGTTGTAAGAAACGCCATCTTCGTCGGGGCCGTGTTCGGGCGACCAGCCATGAGGGACGACCAAACGGCCATCGGGCAAGGTCTTGAGATGGTCTTCCCAGAATTCGCAGGTCTCTTTGAGAATGGGGTACGCGGTTTCACGGAGGTATTTTTTGTCTACCGTAAAGGCGTAGTGTTCCCACAGGTGCTGGCAGTACCAGGCGTTGGCGGTTTTATCCCATCGCCAGCCCATGCCACCATGAATGTTGTGTGAAGTGCGCACAGCGAAACCGCGCGTCGTCATCTCGCCAGAGGGAGTTTTCCACTCATCCGAAGTGGCGGTTTCCTTACGCCACGCCGGAATCTGGCTTTTGATCATATCGAACAGGGGCGTATGATACTCGCTGAGATTGGTGACTTCAGCGGGCCAGTAGTTCATCTGAATGTTGATGTTGGTGTGGTAATCGCTGAACCAGGGCGGGTTGTTCGAGTCGTTCCATAAGCCCTGCAAATTGGCCGGAACACCACCGGGACGGGAGCAGGAGATGAGCAGATAGCGCCCGTACTGGAACTGGATTTCTTGGAAATCGGGGTCGCCTCCCTCGTCGGCCTGGCGCTTGAGGCGCTCGTTGGTAGGCAAGGATGCGCGCTCGGCGGACGATGTTCCCAAATCGAGAGTGACGCGGTTCATGACTTTACGGAACTGCGACTCATGAGCGGCTTTGAGGGCATAGAAAGACTGTTTGGCGGCGCTGTTTAGTTGGGCAGTGACTCGTGGCTCTGGATTAGGGCCACAGTAGTTCCTGGCGTAGTCGAAAACGTAGTTCGTGCCCGCGCCGATGAGAATCAGGGCTTCGTTGCAGCCGCGCAGCTGCACTTTGCCCTCGACAACCGAGGTCGTTCCCCCTTGAGGGATGATGCAGCTTTGCGTGGTGTATTGAAGCCCATTCTTGAACTGTCCCTTGAAGGAGAGGTTAGTGCCTTGTGCGTTGGTTGTTTCGTTGTGGGCGCCTTTGAGTTCGATGGTGCCATTGAGGGCGCCGGGTTTGTTGGCGCTCCAGCGCACGGCGATGATATCGGCTGGCTGGCTGGCGAAGGTTTCGCGGCGAAAGCGCACGCCATCGCGGTTATATTCGGTTGTGGCGGTGGCAGTGGAGAGGTTGAGTTCGCGGCGGAAGCCTTCGGGTATGGGGACCGAGCCTGCGCCATCGGCGGGAACGGGGGCGACTCCCTGGAGCGCGATTTCGGCGACCTGAAAATGCGTCACACCGGCTTTAGGCTGGAAGGTGAATCGGTAAAAGCGGAAGGCCGTTGTGTTCGCGAAGGTGTACCTGTGCGTGTCGCCGCGTTTGGCGAGGGGCGGTTGGCCTTCGTGCTTGTCGAGCGAAGCCCATGTTTGCCCGTCCATCGAACCAGCCAGTTCCCATGTGCCGGGGTCGCGTTCGGGGACATCTTCTGCCGAGGTGAACGAGTACCACGTCGCGGGGTCACTTCCGACGGGCATTTCGACTTGCCACGTTACGGGTTTGCCGCCAGTCTCGATACACCACTTGGTGTCGAGGTTGCCATCGTTCGCGTAGTTAACAGCCTGATTCGCGAAGTAGGGCTTTTGCCCGCTGGGAGATGAGATGTTGGGCGCCTTGATGGGATCAGTTGTGGTGGGAACCGATGTCGTGGGTTGCAGCAGCAGTTCGCCCAGCATTTGATACGAACCCATCGTGCCGTAGTCGCCGGAAGTGTTTTCGTCCCCCGTCCACAGACTGCTATCGTTGAGGACGATACGCTCGGTCTCACCGCCGTAGATGAGCGCGCCGATGCGCCCGTTGCCTATTGGCAGAGCTTCGCCCATGCCGACTTTAGCTGGGGTGTTGTACCAGAGGACGGAATACGGTTGGGCCATGGAGCAACTGGCGAGCGCGAAAGTCGCAACGGCTGGTAATAGTTTCTTGCGTGTGGTCATTAACGATAACGGATTCGGAGTCAGGATGTTGTTTGATGGAAAGGCAGTGCGGGAGTTATGATGGTTGCGAATTTAATACGTTAGTGGCATTGCTGGTGCCCCCCTAGCCCCTCCTTTGAAAGGAGGGGAACACTGCAGGGGCGCTACACGCGCTGGACTGACGGGCTAAGTTGGCAAATCTCGTATATCGCACTGCCTTGGAGTGGTGTAAAAATAAATTGTCAGTACGCGAGAGTTGCGTTTATTCGGGGTCGGCGCCTCGTGTGAAGTAGGTGGCTTTGCCCGCGTTAGCACCTGTACCGGGCTTAAGCAGGGCGTTCAATTTCATGGCCTTGACGTGGCCATCGCACCAGAGGACATTGATCGTCTCCAGGTGGCGTTCGATGCCGCCGCCTTCCAGAGTGCGTGGGCTGGTGTTATTGATGGTGATGACATTGAGGTCGGCCCACACGTTGGCCTGCTGGAATCCATTGGCATCGAGAGCAAAAACGCAGGTGGAAACCGAATCGATGGAGGCCATCGCCACGGGCTTTCCGGTCTGGCTAATCGAGGGGCCGTTAGGGTTACCGGAACCCTCGCCCCAGCCCACCATGTTTACGCCGTAGCTACTGTACTGGTAGGGGCTGAGATAGTCGGCTGGGTCGAAACTTCTGGAGTCGCTGGGGCATTTGAAGATTTGATAGCTCTTGGTATAAGCCTGAACCATGTCCATCCAGTCGGTGGGGCTACTCGTCGAACTCCAGCCATAGCTATTGAGCGGCATTATCTCGTCGTAATCCTGCGTGTACTGCATGAGACCAAGGCCAATCTGCTTGAGGTTGGATTGACAGGACGAGCGGCGCGCGTTTTCACGGGCACGAGCGAAGACGGGAAACAGAATCGCGGCCAGAATCGCGATGATGGCGATAACAACGAGCAATTCGATGAGGGTAAATGCAGCGCGCGCATAAGCGATGGCCTGTACAGAGAGGGCCGACTTTGAACAAGTGGTTCGAGTTTTCATGTGAACGTCTTTAAAACAAAAGATTCTCTTAAACAAAATTGAAATGTGTTTGTTTTCTGATTTGTCTGTCAGACCTTGAGCCACATTCCAATCAGGTTGCGTATCTGATTCCGTTCGCCCGCTTCAGGGATTGTCGCGCTTCGATGAAGCACGAACTTCCAGGGAGGTTTCCAGTTGGATTTGGCGCGACGGTAGGCTGGGATTTTCTATGCGCTCGACTAACATCTCCCAGGCCAATGCACACATTTTTTCGACCGGGATAACAACGCTGCTAATGGGGCAACTAAACAGCCGCGCGTTTTCCAGCCCGTCGAAACCGACCAATAACGTATCGTTGGGCACTTGAATGCCCATTTCTTGCATAGCCAAGTAGCACCCGATAGCAAATTCATCATTGGGACAAAAAATCCCATCGGGGCAACCATGACTTTGAATGTATGCTTTGAGGCCCTCGTATCCACAGATGCGAGTTCCTCCCTCGGTGACTACGTGTTCGGGTTGCTTACCTGCTGCCGACATTAACTCGCGGTAAGCGCGGGCACGTATATCTTCTTCATAGATGTACTGTTGACCAACAAAGGCGATGCGGTGGCATCCCGACTCCAACAGGTGTTTGATGGCTTGTTGAGCACCACTATAGAGATCGATTAATACATAGTCGATGTTGGTGTAGTGCTCAAGGCTCGCCATGTGGCTTTGTTGCACATGGACAATGGGACAGCCTCTTTTCACCAGCGATTGCAGGTAGTTAACAGACGAATCTGCAATGTAGGAGCAGATGATACCATCGACAGGCCAATTCATTAACTGCGGCTTTTTCAGGGGCTCTGCCGTTGGTTCTGGAATTATTTCGGTGATGAGTTGGTAGTGGTACTGAGTGCTGGGAGCCTGCAAGCAGTGGTATAAGTAACCCAGATACGGCGAGTAGTTCCCAGTGAAGGGAACGCAAAGAGCGATGGTGTTGGTTCGCCCGGTTTGGAGCGCCCGTGCCAGCATGTTGGGACGATAGCCCAACTCGTTGGCGGTGTCGAATACACGCTGGCGGGTCTGGTCGGAATAGCCAGTGCCCTTTCCATTCAGGATGCGAGAAACCGATCCGATATTCAGATTCGCACGCTTGGCAACGTCCTCAAGGGTAACGCTCATGTCGTCGCATTCAAAAATATAGGACTACAAACGCTTGTTGCAAACGTTTGCATAAGACGATTATACCCAAAACGCGCCGTTTGCAACAGGGAGAAATTAAAAAAAGTTTGAGAATGTGTTACGCGGGTATTTCTGGCGTGTTGGGAACGACGCACCGCCGGGTCAGAGGGAACTTAAGCCGAATTGGGCTTGATAATCGAGGAACGATTGGAGAACTGGAGAGATATTTGAGGCATTCCACACCATCACGTGTTCGTAGGGCGGAAAATCGTCGGTTAAGGGCAGAAATACTAATCCAGTCGAGGGGAGCAGACTCACAGATTTAGGAAAGATGGAAATTCCAACTCCAGCCGCAACGAGAGTCAAGACGCCCTGAGCGCGTGCTGTGGTTTGGACAACATTGGGCAGATAGCCAGCCTGACTAAAAAGCCGGATGATGGTATCGTTCATGGAAGGCGACATGGCGCTTTGAACGAAAACGAAGTTCTGAGAGCGAAGATGCGACAGCGAAAGGGCCTTCTGACTGGCGAGTTCATGGCCTTTATGGAGGCACACATACCAGGGGTCGGTGCGCACTATGCGCGACTCTAAACCTGACCCAAAACGCCCTGGGGCCAGTCCAGGAAAAGCGACATCAATCTTTTTCTCGGCGAGTGCTTCCGTCTGGGCTGATGGCACCATTTCGATGATGGTGACCTGAACATCGGGGTATAGATGGCGGTATTGGAGCAGCAAAGGCGGCACGAAATCGTAGAATAGCGCGCTGAGGAAGCCAATGCGCAGTTCTCCGGTTTGACCCGCCTGAGCGCGTTTGGCTGCCACGCTCGCGTACTCAATCAATTCCATAACGGGCTGGATATGCTGGCGAAAGGCGATTCCGGCGGGAGTAAGTGATACGGAGTGATGGCTGCGAACAAAGAGCTGAACGCCCAACTGCGTTTCCAGCTGTTTGATTTGCTTGCTGAGGGGCGGTTGAGAGAGCCGCAACCGCTTGGCGGCGCGCGAGAAGTTCAGTTCTTCCGCGACCGCCAAAAAACATTCTATTTGACGCAATTGCATAAGGCTCTTGTCGAACGATTCCTTTTAAGAATAACCAGACTTCAAAGAAAGTATTTCCATTGTGTTAATTGGCGCCCTAAACCTTTAAATACAACGCGCCCCTTCCTCTTGAATCGATATATGCTGCGAATCTAGCCAGAGCAGAAGAAACGGGAAAATTGCGCGCTTTCACCATGAAAGACCAACAAGTTGCTTCGCTTGCCGCTCAAGCTGAAATCAATCGGCAATTGACACCCGACCAAAAAATCAATATTTTGCGCCAGATGATGGACATCCGGCGCTTTGAACAAACCGCTCTCAAGCATTATCAGGCCGGAGGCGACATGGGAGGTTTCCTGCATCTTTATATTGGGCAGGAGTCGGTGGCGGTTGGCAGCACTTCGCTTTGCGGAGAGCACGACCATGTTATTACCGCCTACCGCGACCACGGACACGCCCTGGCGATGGGCATGTCGATGGACGAATGCATGGCCGAGTTGTTTGGCAAAGCCACTGGCTGTTCGGGGGGCAAAGGCGGCTCCATGCACTTCTTCGCCCCCGACAAAAACTTCTGGGGCGGGCATGGCATCGTGGCAGGACAGACTCCACTTGGCCTTGGAATCGCCTTTGCCCTCAAATATCGAGGGCAAAAGGGCTGCTGCCTGTGCTATCTCGGCGATGGAGCCGTGAATCAAGGTGTGTACCACGAGTCACTCAATCTGGCGTCGCTGTGGAATCTGCCCGTGGTTTACATCATCGAGAACAATGGTTATTCGATGGGAACGAGTCTGGCGCGCTCCTCGGCCTACTCCGAGAATCTGGCGGCCCGCGCCGAAGGCTACGGCATCGAATGGGACTTGATTAACGGCGAAGATATATACGCAGTGCGGGCCGGGACATGGAAAGCCATTCAGCGCGCTCATGAGGAATCGCGGCCCACGGTATTACAAATCGATACCTACCGCTATTACGGGCACTCGGTCGCCGATGCCAACGCGAAAAAGTACCGTTCAGCCGAAGAAATCGAAACCTATAAACAGCAACACGACCCGATTCGCCTGTGGCAGCAACAGTTGATTGCAGAAGGCGTGCTGACCGAGGCCCAAGCTGCCGAGTTAGACGCGGCGGCAAAAGCCAGAGCCAACGAAGCGGCCCGTTTTGCCGCCGAAAGCCCTTTGCCGCTAGAGTCCGACATTTTCACCAACGTTTATTACGAGGTCGATCATCAAACCCCGGCAGGGAAAACCGGCAGGCACTTTTTCAACAACTAACCCCACTTAATCGTCATGCCACAAATTACCTATCGGAAAGCCATCAATGAGGCTCTGGCGGAAGAGATTTCGCGCGATGAAAACGTCGTTATCATTGGAGAAGAAGTGGCTCAGTACAACGGGGCCTATAAAGTGACGGAAGGCTTGTGGGAGCGCTTTGGCGACAAGCGTCTGGTCGATGCTCCCATCAGTGAGGCTGGGTTTATCGGCATGGGAGTTGGCGCCGCCATGATGGGCTTACGTCCCGTGATCGAGTTGATGTTTTGGAGTTTCGCCTTTGTCGCCTACGACCAAATCATTAACAATGCTGGCTGCGTCCGCTATATGTCGGGTGGCAAGATTCACTGTCCGCTCGTTATTCGCGGTCCAGCCAATGGCGGCACTAACGTTGGTGCCACCCACTCGCACACTCCCGAAAATATTCTAGCCACCAACCCCGGCGTGAAAGTGGTGTGTCCAGCCACAGCCTACGATGCCAAAGGGCTGATGAAAGCCGCTATCCGTGACAACGACCCGGTTTTCGTGATGGAGAACACGCTGCTTTATGGCGAGACGTGGGAGGTGCCGGACACCGAATACATCGTGCCACTGGGAGTGGCCGACGTGAAACGGGTTGGGAGCGATGTTTCGCTTATCGCCCACGGACGCGCCGTGATAACGAGCCTGTTGGCGGCAGACATTCTGGCCAGAGAGCATGGCATTTCTGCCGAAGTCGTGGATTTGCGCTCGATTCGTCCGTTGGATGAAGCCACGGTTTTACAATCGGTAGCCAAAACCCATCGCGTCGTTCTGGTCGATGAGAATCGCCCGTTCTGCGGTGTCAGCGCTCAGTTGGCGGCTACCATTCAGGAACAGGCTTTCGATGAGCTGGACGCTCCGATTCTGCGCGTTTGCACGCTCGATGCCCCTGCTATTTATAGCCCTCCGCTCGAAAAATTGCAGCTGCCCACTCCTGAGCGAGTTGTGGAAAAAGTGCTGAGCCTCACTTGAGAAAGAGTCTTCCTATGAGTACATATATCGAAATGCCCAAGCTCAGCGACACGATGAGCAAAGGGACAGTGGCCCGCTGGCATAAAGCCGTTGGCGACACCGTAGATATTGGCGATGTTATCGCCGAAATCGAAACAGATAAAGCCGTCATGGAGATGGAAGCCTTCGATGAAGGCGTTCTCCACGAAATTTACGTGACCGAAGGTGGCGAAGCAGCCATCGGGCAACGCCTGGCCTTGCTGCTTGCCTCCGGGGAGAGTGCGCCAGATAGTGCTGCGCCTTTAGCGCCTGTCGAAGTTGCTCCCCCACCTTCCCTCTCCCCTACTCGCATCAAGGCTTCTCCGTTGGCAAAGAAGATAGCGCGGGCGCAGGGTTTGGAACTCGATAGAGTAAAGGGCAGTGGCCCCGGCGGGCGCATCGTGGCGAGCGACATCGAAGCAAAATTTTCGCGTTCCGATGAGACGCCCGCTATAGAAGCCAAAGCGGTCACTCCTCAAACGTTGCCAGTGGTGGCAACTCAGGAGTTGGGGCAAACGCGCGTTCCTCTTTCGGGGATGCGCAAGGTCATCGCCGAAAGGTTGTTGAGCAGCAAAACCCAAATCCCGCATTTTTACCTCAACATCGAAGTCGATGTCGGCAAAATGCTGGCGCTGCGCGTCGAGGTCAACAAAGCGACCGAGGGCACAGATGAGCCAAAAGTGACGATTAACGACTTCGTATTGAAAGCAGCAGCTATCGCCGCGACGCGAGTGCCACGTGTGAACGCTTCTTTCGATGGCGACGCCATTGTCGAATTTGATGATGTGAATCTGGCTGTTGCGGTGGCCGTCGATGATGGACTGATTACTCCGGTGGTGCGCGATGCTGGCCGCAAATCGTTGGGGCAAATCAGTGGCGAAGTCAAGGATTTGGCGTTGCGCGCCCGAAACAGGCAACTCAAGCCACATGAATACGAGAATGGCACGCTGACGGTTTCTAATCTGGGGTCCTATGGCATCGAAAGCTTTTCCGCCATCATCAACCCGCCGCAAGCGCTGATTCTTTCGGTGGGAGCCATCGTGAAAAAGCCCGTCGTGAACGACAAAGACGAAATTGTTGTAGGGCAACGCATGTCGATTGGTCTCAGTGCCGACCACCGTGTCGTCGATGGCGCTGTCGCCGCGAAATACCTTGGCGAGCTGCGGCGCTTGCTCGAAAACCCTCTATTGGTGCTGCTATGAAAACCTCTGTAGAACAAACAACGAAGCAATATGACTTAGTGGTAATCGGTGGTGGCCCCGCAGGTTATGTGGCGGCCATCCGAGCCAGCCAACTGGGCAAGAAAGTGGCTTGCGTCGAGAAAGAGCAAGTCGGAGGCACCTGCTTGAACTGGGGATGCATTCCCACTAAGGCGTTGCTGCGCAATGCCGAACTCTTCCATCTGATGCGCGACCGGGCCACGGAGTTCGGTTTCTCGTTTGAAAAGGTGGCTTACGATTGGGGCAGCATTATAGGGCGCTCTCGCAAGGTGGTTCAGCAAAACGTTCAGGGCATCGACTTTTTGTTGAAAAAGCACCGCATTGATTTGATCCGTGGCGAAGCGAAGTTGGGAGTCGAAGGCGAAGTAACGGTTCAAAGCGCTGAGGGGCAAGCCCACAGCTTGAAAGCGGACAAGATATTGTTGGCGACCGGGGCTAAACCGCGCCCATTGCCACAACTTCCCTTCAACGGCCACAATGTGCTGAGCAGTCGCGACGCACTGGCGTTAGAGCAGCAACCGACCAGCATCGCGATTATCGGCGCCGGGGCGATTGGTTGCGAATTCGCCTACTTCTTCAATGCTTTCGGCACTAAAGTCACGCTCATCGAAATGCAGCCGCACCTGTTACCGCAGGAAGATTCCGAGGTTTCGGAGGCGCTCAATAAAGCCTTTCATCAGCAGGGCATAAGCGTGCATACGGGCACCAGGTTGCTCGATGCTCAGGCTGACGAGGACGGAGTGCGACTGACTTTGGAGGGACAGGAGCGGCATACAGTTGAGGCGCAGATGTGTTTGGTCGCAGTTGGGATTCAACCAGTGTTACCAGAGGGGGCGAACGTCGAGTTAACCGAGCGTGGCTACATTCAGGTGGACGACAACTATCAAACAAGTCGTCCTAACCTGTATGCGGCAGGGGATATTATCGGGCCGCCCTGGTTGGCGCATGTCGCCAGTTTTGAGGCGACACAGGCGGTCGAGGGCATGTTCAGCGAGCATAAGCCGCGTCAGGCCAAGCTTTTCCCGGCCTGTACCTATTGCCAACCACAGGTGGCCAGCGTGGGATTAACGGAACAAGCGGCTCGTGAGCGAAACATCGCGTATAAAGTCGGCAAATTTCCTTTTTCTGCCAGTGGGAAGGCGCGCGCAATCGGTGAACCAGAAGGCTTTGTGAAACTCATTTTCGGCGAAACTTATGGCGAATTGCTGGGCGCCCATATCATTGGCAGTGAGGCGACCGAGTTGATTGCCGAGCTGAATTTAGCCCTAACGCTGGAAGCGACCGACGAAGAAATCAAGGCCACCATGCACGCTCATCCCACATTAAGCGAAGCTGTGTATGAAGCCACGGAACAGGCGTTTGGCATGGCGATTCATCTTTAATACTGCTGGTCATTCGCGAGAGCTTATCTGAGCATGGTAAAGTTCGAACTCTCGTCACAGGTAGCCGTTTATGACTCCAACTTCGATGAAACGTCTTTCTCTCTTCCTGCTCCTTGGTGGCTTTGCCATGAAAGGGCTCGTCCCCGCCGAAGCAGTCATTTTTGCGGCCTCCCCCACACTCACAGCCTCCAACGTGAGCCTGATCGAAGGCAACAGCGGAACTCGCGTGGCAACAATCATCGTCACACTCTCTGTTGCCCCGACGAACCCACTCAAGATTTTGTATTCCACAGCAGACGGCTCCGCTGAAGCTGGTTCAGATTATGTGCTGACACAAAACTCGGTTACGGTAGCCGCCAATACCAAGACGTTCTCAATCGAAGTTCCAATCAATGGAGACGTGCAGGTGGAGCGGGACGAAATCTTTAAGGTGAACTTCTCCACTCTGGGTTACAAAAGCCATCGTCCCGGTGCTCTAGTCACCATCATTAATGATGATAAAGTGCCTCCAACTTCATCCAATCGCAACGAACCGAGGATGGCGTTTTCGTTTCGCCCTATAATGTCGCGAACACAATTACCTATCGTGCAACACCGGACTAAAAACTCAAAGACGCATCAAACTGCGGTGAGATATTTTGCCTATGCTGCGCAGTGCTGAAGTTCGTTGGTTCATCCCACAAGCCGTCTCCGATCCCATACTCGCCTGGTTTCATGATCACTTGCCGGAAGCATTAGTGCCGGAAGTTCGCCAGGATGAATATCTGGTCTTCCCCCATTGCCAGAGCGTGGGAGTCAAACTGCGGGCCGGACGAAAGTTCGAGATCAAGGCGCTCGCCTCGCCCCCTCAACGGCTGGTTGTGAACACCGAAGTAGCGGGATTCACTGATCAGTGGACGAAATGGTCATTTGATAGCCTGTGGCTCCAAGCTCTGCAAGCGGACCTCCACCAGTCGGGGCAGTGGGTGAGCGTTGCCAAGCGACGCTACTTGCGCGAATTATCGGCAGACGGTGGGCAAATTGTCGAGATAACGTCCGACCCAACTATAGTCCCTGCGATGGGATGCAACGTGGAGCTAACGGTCGTAGAAGTGGGGACACACTCCGCGCCGTGGCTCACCGTGGGTTTTGAAGCCTTCGGTCCCCACGCCAGACTTTCGCAAACGCTGGAGCAGACAGTAGAAAACTTTTTTCGCAGCCAACAGCCTCCACCGATACCGCTCACTCAGTATTCCTCCATGAGCTATCCGGCTTGGCTAGCCAGGTTCATCTCTGCGTCCGATTTTGAGTAGTTGATTTGTGGCGGGGACGCTCGAGGGAAGCGTTATGCGAAGTAGGACGCCGCATTGCGAAATCACAGATTATTGGGGAACAAACTCCATTCTTGGTATCAGAATGCCGCCCTGAAATGTGCCCTTGATATTGTGAATGTCTTTCCCGCCGTGATAGAAGTTCACAACGATTGTCTTTCCTGCCAACTTTTCACGGCTGGTAATTTCTCGCCCCCACGTGGTCATGTCATCTTGGCTCGCACCGGCTGCCACCTCAACAGACACCGCTGTAGCCCGAGGCCCCTCCGTGCGGTCGATGATAGAATATGGACCACTATCGCCGCCGCCACACCCCGCGAAGCAAAGACCAAAGAAAAGTCCAAGGGAAAGAGAGACGCGGTTCATGCCACCATTTTACCTCACCCCTCTGTTGAAAACGCAGTACGGAACATGGAGAGGCGAAGTTCAAGCTGTTCCCGAATGTTATTACACGCCGACGCCTGTGAGAATATTAGCCGATATTCCGCGAGCAAAATAGGCAAACAAGTGGAATACCCAGAGCACCAAAGGCCCATCACGGCCAAGTGCGGGCGCTTGCCACTAGTAACAGAGTAAAAAGATGGCGACGGTATTTCTGACTTTGGCTGAATCCTGCTGAATTAGCGCAGGATTTCGGTCAAGCGTCGTCCCTCACTACCAGCGGGAGCATCCACTCCCAACAATCCGGCTAAGGTGGGAGCAAAATCCGCAACGTCCACGGCCATGCTGTAGTTGCCAGGACGCACGCCCACACCCGCAATTATCATGGGGACATGTGTGTCGTATTCGTAAGGCGTGCCATGAGTGCTTCCGGTGTCGCGGTCACCATAGGTGCCGTTGAAGTAAAATGGCTTCGTGATGAAAAGCACATCGCCACTGCGCAGAGGGTGGAAAGCCTTTTCCAGCATGGCCGCCCAGCGATTGGCCGGTAATTGACCGGACAGCATCTGCTCGCGCGTGTAGTAAAGCGCGATGCCCTTCACCGTTAGCATCGCCTCACCCGCCACGCGTTGCACCTCAGCGGCATCGAGATTCTTCTGTGCGATAACGCTTTGATCTAGAAAAACCGAGGGGTCTTCCACAACGCGAACCCAGGTGGCGGCATTGGCAGGCGCCCCGTAACGCGCAGTCAGCGCAACTTCGATGGCATCACTGATGCTTTTGCGCTTGATACGCCCAGCTTCGATACCCAGCGATGCCATATATTCCGGGAGCGGACTCGCACCATGATCTGCAGTGAGTGCGATCAGCACTTCATCGGATTTGAAACGGGACTTGATGTCCTTCAAGAACGTTTCCAACTGGCGGTCGAGCCGCACCATGATGTCTTGCACCTCATGCGAGTCGGGACCGTAAGCGTGCCCGGCGATATCGGTCGCGGTCAAGCTAATACCCAGGATGTCGGTGTATTCGTCAGCGCCTAGCTTCTCCGCAGCGATGGCCGTACGCGCCAATTCAAATTGGTAATCGTTGGCCCACGGGGTTGCGGTAAAGGCTTCGTAGAAATCAGCCGTTGGCTTGCCGCTTTTGTCCGTCAGAACATGTGGAAAGGTTCGTCCCAATGCCTTGAAATCGGTCTCACTCGCGAAGTCATCGGCGTGAGAAAGGCTGTAAGCCGCTTCGGGTAATAGTTTCGTCCAAGTTTTTCCATAGTAGCTGTCGGGAATTTTGCGGGCGTTGAATTGCTGGACCCACGCGGGCAGTTCGCGCGCGTAAAAAGTGCTGGAAACAATACCACCAGCCCCCTCATGGTACCAGTAGGCTTTACCCAATTTACCCGCCAGCATAATGGCGGCGCGGTCTTTATTAGCGATTGCGACCGCTTTGGATTTGAAATTATTGGACAACAGCAACTGGTCGCTCAAATTGTTGCCCATAAAGTTACGCGGCGAGGTGTCATCGTCTTTAGGAACGGCCTCCAGGCCCAACAATTTCGCGTTCTCGTCGAAAAACATCGACTCGACCCGCTTACTTTCAGAGTTGTAGAAGCGGTTGCCGACGATACCGCTGGTATGGCCGTAACTGCCGGAACCAATAAGGGCATGACCAGGACCGGTATAAGTCGTCGCGTGACCATAGTGGGCATTGGTGAGAGTTGCACCAGTGCGCATCAAAGACTTAAAGCCGCCTTCGCCAAAAAGCGGGGCATAACGGGTCAGATACTCGGCTCGCACCTGATCCATGACGAGGATAATGGCCAGCTTTGGCTTTTTGATGGGTCGTTCCTGCGCCGCAACGTGGGGGGCAAGCGTCGGGGTAATCAACGATGGCGACAGCAAAAGAACGCCTAAAGCAGCTCTAAATGAAAAATGTACGGGCATATAGGTGACGGGGCTTAGAACTGACGGGCGTTGGCAATTTCCTTTTTCCAGCGAAAAGCAACGGCATTGAGCGCCTCATAGGGCGGCAGATCGGTGCTGGTATAGTTCTGCTGAAAGCCCTGAACGGAGAACTTTTCCAATTCGGAGTTGAGAGAAAGCGTGCTGCTGGCCTGCGCTGGGCGAAATTTATATTTGAGTCCCGCTTGTAGAGATTCACGGCCCCCCAGAAATTTCATGAACTCCAGAGCCCCGGCGCGCTGGTCTTGCGATACCCACGAAGCGCTCAGCAAAGAGAGAGCGTGTTCCGACACCGAGGTCGGATTGGGATAAATGACAGCCAGATCCGAGTCTTTGGAGGCGGCTTCGAGCGCGGCACTTTCGTAGGCCGTAATCACGTCATAACGCGAAGTGTCTTCCAGAAAAGCGTTCGTTAGCTTGGTCGTTCCGCCAACTGCGGGCTTGTCATAAACCAGACTTTTATCCATCTCCTTCAAATAGGCAAAGAATTCCTTGCTGGTGGCCAAGCGACTCATGGTTCCCGATTGACCGGTGCGTTGCGCGTAATCGTACATGATCAGGCCAAGCGTCATCATGCCACTGCTGGAAGTAATGGGGTCGGCATGGGAAAAACGGAAACCGCCCCACGGCGTTTTTATCTTCCCCAGGCTGATTTCGCGCAGCGATTGCCAGGGCTTGGTTCCGCCCAACAGGGGCCGAAGAAATTGGGCTTTCTTTCGCGTGGTCAGGAACACCAACGGCGAGCGCAGAAAAACGCGGTAGCCCGTTGGATCAGCCAGATCAACGATGGTCTGATTGTCGTGACCGGGAGCATACGCCTCGGACAAACGTTGTGGCCAAATCGGGCTGCCGGGGCTCCACAGGACGGGTTGCTCCTTACCATCCAAAATGGCGTGCATCGCTTCGCGCGAAGGAATGGGCTTTGTCACGATCTTCCATTTGCCACCATTTTGGGCATTGAAGCGATCCACCTGCTCGCCGACCCAATCCTTCTTGGCCGCCGTGATAACAAACTCGATCTGATTGGCTGAAGCGTTAGAAGGGGTGGAATCACCAGAGTCGGCGGCATTGGCTGTCGTAGTGCCAGTGCCTCGTCCATCGTTAGTAGCAGAGTTGGAATTGAGGGGCGGCACCTGTCGGGTATTCTGCTGTTGACGCCACCACTTGTAGCCGCCGACCGAAAACCCCGCCACCAATATGAAAATGACAAGCTTGCCTAAAAGGGTGATACGCATAGCGAAATGAATCAAACACGAGTCCTGTCAAAAGAGCACAGACTCTTCTGGAAAGCGACCGTCTGAAAGCGATTCCAGAAGCTCTCTCATGAAGGGAGCCAATGTTAACTTATCATTAAGACCATGAGGGAACAAAACTCAGCATAGAAATTCCCTCTTTGTAGAGCGCCAGATCTGGAACTCATGAGGCATAGTGGCCGCAGAAGGAGAACGCAGACTCAAGGGCAAACTATCTCCTTGACGAACTACCAATATCTCGAAGGAGTTGAGATGTCCCCGCTCAAGTTGCGAAATCCGAACTTGCCCAGTCCAAATTTTTCAAGGGACTCATCTTACAAATCACGAGGCTTGGCATCACAACAAGCAAGATTCTGGGAAAATGCTAAACCAAAAGAATGCAACTCATTTTCCCGAAATACAAAAAGAAGCGTAGTAACAAAACGGTACTATCCCATTCTCAACAGAAAAATAGTAAATGCAAGTCGCCTAGAACCGCAACGAATTTTCTGTGCGCCGCATTGCTTTCCCTAAGCCTACCTGCCAGAGTTGCCCACGCTCAGGCGGCGCAAATTCGGACGACGTTCCCTAATCCCCAACCGATTGTGTCCCATGTGATTCAAATCAGCGTGGATGCGATGGGCGCCAAATACCTGGAGAAGTTTCTTCAAGAATCCCCCGAAGAGTTCAATAACTTCGGTCGCTTTATCAAGGAAGGCGCAACCACACTCAACGCCCGTACCGACTACACCCACACCATCACCCTACCCAATCACACCTCCATGATAACGGGACGGCCCGTTCAAACGCCCGTCGAATGGCCCGAAGCTCTGGGGCACTACTGGACTTGGAATGGCGAGGTTCCCAGTACCGAGGCTCCCGCTTCGCTACATGCCACCAACCCAACACACGGCTACACCGCCACCAGCTTCGACGTAGCGCACGATAATGGACTCACAACGGCGTTGTATTCTGGCAAAACCAAATTCGCCCTTTTCACCATCAGCGATGGTCCCGAACTGGGAGCTGAAAACCCCAGGGGGCGTAATAAAGTCGATTTCTCCGAAATCGGCAATGGCGTTCATGCCAAAGCACTGGCTAGCCTCAAAGCCCACCATCCTGGCTATACGTTCTTGCATTACCCAGATCCTGATGCGGCGGGCCACGCCTACGGCTATCTTGGCCCCGAATACCGCAATGCCGTCAAAGCGGTCAATGGCTATCTGGGCGACCTGTTTAATTTGGTGACTACAGACCCGGAATGGAAAGAGCGCACCATCATCATTCTCAGCGCCGATCATGGCGGTAAGCCGGGCACGAAGAATCACGCGGATGCCACTGACCCCTACGACTACACCATCCCGTTTCTGGTGTGGGGCCACGCTATTCCTAAAGGTGTGGACCTTTATACGCTCAATTCCGTGACTCGCATCAATCCTGGCGAGGGGCGCCCACTTTATGGCCCCACAGGCCAGCCCATCCGCAATGGCGATGGGGGCAACCTGGTTCTCAAATTGTTGGGATTGCCCGCCATCCCCGGTTCGCACATCAACAACAAGCAAGATCTCTATGTGCGCTGAGATTCGACGCTAAGAACAAAGGCACCAAATAAAGACGTTGTCCCTTATCTTGACGGTAGGTAGTGTGTAACGAGACCTGAGGAAACACAAAGCCGCTAAACCCTAAAAAATGCGCGATGCTCCCGATGTTTTTGCTCTCGCCGTCCATTGGCCCTATGCCTAGGTCATCAGTCGCTTGGCGTTGGCCTTGGCATAGGGCTTTTTCGTCGGGTTAGAACGCGAATGGCGTGGCAAAGAAGCGGGAGTACGGACATTTACGCTGTCCGCGCTGATGGGATGCCTAGGAGGTTTAGCCGGTGACAACTTCGCTTTGCTGAGTTTGGTGTTACTGGGAGTGCTGGTCTGCTTTTTGAATTGGCAGCGTCTGCAAACTCAACAATCCAACGAACTGACGACCTCGGTTGCCTTGCTCGTTACCGGCTTTATCGGCATTTTATGTAGTAAAGGGCACACATTCACCCCCGTCGTGGCCTGGGTTGTCGTTGCGGGTCTGCTTTCCTGGAAAGAAAAACTCACTTCCTTTGCGCAGGGCCTGAGCGCCGTCGAACTTCGTTCCGCGATCCTGCTGGCGATTCTCTCCTTCGTCATTCGTTCATGGATAAAAACGGATCAACACAGAGTCGCTCGTACACAACGAAGGGCTTGCTCTACAAAATTCAAACCTTGGTAAGCCATCGCGCCTCCCTCAAACTTTCAAGTTCCATGCATCAATTTCCTCACGGCTGATCCCCTGTATACACTCCGCCTTCTCAGCGGGGGTTACTCGAACATTGCAGCCAGAAAGCCAGCAGTTGAGGCGGAAGAGGGCATACCATTTCTGTGAGAAGGGGCGCACATGGGAAACGATCAGAGGCGAGTCTGCCGCGACGAAGGACGAAATCTGGATTCCCCGATAAGGAGAGAAAGTGAGCGAGGCGATTTCCCCTTCATCTTCCTGTTCAAGCATCAGACGCACATACAAAGTCTCATCTCGGTCGAGAATTCCCACCACGACTCGTGTATGTTCGTCAGCACGAGCGACAAATTGCTCTTCCACCACCGCAAAAGACATTTCCCATATTAGCTCCAGCCGCGATGCCAATGCTTCCTGCTTAGTTATAGTCGCCTGAGTTTGCGGCACAGCGCATTTTGCTGGGGAAGTTGACCAAATAGTTTTTCTTTGTCCCCGAAACTATTTCCCTGCCCTTCTTGGAATTTGGCGGCTACATCAGCGCCCAAAGCCCATTTCTAACTTCCTCTGTGGCCCTTTCTTTCCCGCCCTCATCCGAACAATTTTCGATCACACGCCCTGTAGTTGATCGCTTCAGCGACGTAGTGCATCTCGATCTTCTCTTCTCCTTCTAAATCCGCAATCGTCCGTGAAACTTTGAGTATTCGATCATACCCACGTCCGCTCAGATTGAACTGCGCGATGGCGGCTTTGAGAAGTTCTTTCGTCCATATCGCAGTGTTCCCTAAGCTCCTTCGCTTTCATATGCCCGTTGCACGTTCCCATTCTTCTCAACTGTTTCTCTCGGGCACGTATTACCCTTCGACGAACGGTCGCTGATGACTCCCCTACCCGTTTGCTCATTAGCTCTTCCGAAGAGAGCCGGGGCACTTCGATGTGGATGTCGATGCGATCCAGCAAAGGCCCCAAAATCTTTGCCAGATACCTTGGGATTTAGGGGGCGGTACAGGTGCAGACGGAAAACTCCTATGATCTGGGCCACGGCTATATCGCAAGCTCCTCTGTACAGTATTTGCATAGGCTCCTGTGCTATAATGGCGCACTAATAGCCGTGAAAAATTTATTACGACTCATCCCCGTCGGAGTGCTGGCACTAATAGTTTCCCTCGCTTTGCGACCGCACCCAACCTCCGTTCCATTCATCCACTCTCCAGATTCCGCATCGAATCAAACCGCCAACGCTTCAGCCGCCCAAAAAGCGCGAGTCCAGAATGCGATGCCGGCGTTGCCAACGATGTTCGAACGCAATCAGGGGCAGTTCGCCTCGCCCGCCCAGTACATCGCTCATGCGGCTGATTACAGTCTGGCATTGTCTCCCCATGAAGCCACGCTGTGGCTTGCTTCATCCGCACCATCTCAAGCGCAACCGCCTTCTCCAAAAGCTATTGATACAGTGAGTTGTGGGGCGAAAATTTCCGAATCGGCTTCTGTCCCTGCGCCCAAGATGCTTCGCATGACTCTGGTGGGGGCCAATGAGCGGGCGCCAATGCGAGGTCAACAGCCGCTGGCAACCCGAGTGAACTACTTCATCGGAAAAGACCCGAAAAAGTGGCAGCGCGACATCAAAACGGTAGGACAAGTGAAGTACAACGGCGTGTATTCCGGTATTGACCTCGTCTACTATGGCAAGCAAGGACAACTGGAATACGACTTTGTCGTCGCGCCCGGTGCCAATCCTGGTCGCATTAAAATGCACTTCGACGGCATGGAGCGACTCGAACTGAACTCACGTGGCGAGTTGTTACTGCACGTTGGCAAGCGCACAGTCACCCAACACGCGCCCGTTATCTATCAAATGCTGGCAGGAAAGCGGCGCCATATCGAGGGGCGTTATGTGTTGCTTCCCCAAAACCATGTTGGCTTTTCGATTGGGTATTACAACACTCGCTCCGAACTCGTCATTGACCCGGTCATCAAATATTCTACTTTTTTGAGTGGCGGTGAGAATAACGAGTACACCCAGATCAGAGACGTGGCTGTGGATAAAAATGGCGACCTCTACATTACCGGCCATCGAAATAATGTGGCGGGACTCACACTCGTTGGCAAAAGTCCCACTGTGCTTGGTACCACCCCCGATCTCGCCTACCACGGCTTTTTTGTCGCCAAGTTCAAAAGCGATCTGTCCGGCCTACAATACCTCACGTGGATTTCAGGTTCCACCAACTCCACCGATTCAACAGCTATAGCCGCCGATGGCAGTGGCCAGCTTCATGTCGTGGGCGTGACCTACGATCCAACTGTTCCCACACCGGGAGGCTTTCAAACCACCATCAACACACCTGCTGAGTCATCGGGAGCGTGTAGCTCTGATACACACACTCAAGTTGGCTATTACGCCACTCTCAGCGCGGCGGGCAACAACATCACCTATGGGACATTTATTGGTGGATTGGCACCAGATCAGAAATGTTCTCAGGACGACAGGTTTTACCAGATGCGAGGTCGCACCACTTGCTATGATGTCGCTGTGCGAAGCGACGGTGTGGTCGCTATTACGGGCGGTACTGATACGTCGAATTGCCAACGGTTAATGCCAGCCAGCCAGAACTTGATTACACCCGCGATGCGGATGGCTCTTACTCTATTGCAGGCAATGGCTTCGTTCTAGTGATGAAGGGGAGTAGCGTCTCGATACTCACCTATTTGGTTAAAGATGCGGATGCATTCAAGTCAGCTTTTGCACCGGATGGAACTTTGTATGTTGTAGGAACTGGTCGGATTACAGTCGGAGCGGACAGTGACTATTATAACGATGGCTTTTTAGCTCATTTTGACCTGAAGGGCGATACGTCCCTACTCTCCTCCAGGTTTCTTGGGGGAGTCGCCACTGTTGATACAGCGGCGCGAGGTTTAGGAGTCGCGTGCGACGCGACGGGCAACGTTTACGTCACTGGGAATGTTGGCCCCAAAAGTTTTCCAGGACAAACCGTTTCTACCCTGGGGCCAGTCAGTGGTGGCGACTACCACATTTTTATTGCGCGTCTTAATCCTGGTGCCACCTCCTATCGCTCCATTACTCTGGTCGGGGGAAGTGGTCGCGACGAGGCCAAAGGGATCGTGGTCGATGCCGACGGCAATGCGTATGTAGGCGGCCAGACAACTTCAAGCGATTTTCCGGTTCGCGATGCTATCCCCCCAACCAGCGGTACGAATCCGAATTACCCCCATGCTTGCTTGATAAAACTGGCTTCTACTGGTCAGATCCAGTACTCAACTCGTTTGGGCGGCTCGCTTCAAGATTTGTTCGGCGATGTGGCCTTAACCCCCGCAGGAGAATTGGTTGCTACAGGCTCAACGTCCTCTGCTGATTTCCCTGTTGTAAATCCCATCCAAGCCACGCTCATCGGCAACAACATCAATGGCTTTTTGACCATTATAGGAACACCCGAAATCGTGGTCAACTCGACGGGCGACAAACCCGATCTCAATAAATCGGATGGGGCGTGCAACACGGGCGGCACAGTCAATGGCGCTCCCGAATGTACGCTGCGAGCCGCCATCGAGCAGGTCAATGCTAAGCCTGCCCTCAACGACATCAAATTCAAAATCGCCGTGACGGGCAACGCAGTCCCTTCCATCAGCATCACTAAGCAACTGCCCCCCATTACCGTTCCGCTCAGAATCAGGGGCGAAACCCAGCCGACCACCAAGCGCGTGCAAATCAACGGCGTGGCGGCGGGCACGTCTTCTGGACTGATCGTGGACGAGGGCGGTACGACCCTCACGAACTTGGTGGTCAGCAACTTCAAAACGGATGGCATCTTGCTTCGCACCAAAGGCGGTAACACGGTTCAGAATTGCTTCATCGGTACCGACGTTAAAGGCGCGGCGGCGCAGGGCAACGGGCAAAGCGGCATCCACACCTTCAAATCGCCGAGCAACCTCATCGGCGGCATTAAGACCGGAGAAGGCAACGTCATTTCCGGCAACACCCAGTACGGTGTGTGGATCGAAGACGGCGCCTCGACGGGTAACCTCGTGCAAGGCAACCTTATCGGCACCAACCTGTCGGGCACCAGCAAAATCGGCAAACAACAGTTCGGTGTCTATGTCGGGCCAGCGACCTATACAACGACAACCAAAATCGTCGCCATCAAAGCCACCATCGGCGGCACAGTTACTGGGGCCGGCAACGTCATTTCGGGCAACATCCTAGCGGGTATCAACACCGAGTCGGCTTCGGGTTGTGTCATTCAGGGTAATCTTGTCGGCACCGACAAAACGGGCCTCAAGGCGCTGGGCAACGGCGAGGATGACGGGGGCATCGGTATCAGCTTGGCGCACTCCACCAATAACCAGGTCGGAGGCACGACTGCGGCAGCGCGCAACGTCGCGTCTGGCAACGTGGTCGCGGGCATTCGTTTGTTCGGCGCGCAAACCAGTGGCAACCATATCGAAGGCAACTTGGTTGGCACCGACCGAACTGGTTTGAAAGCCCTTGGCAACGGGAGCGAAGGTATCACGGTGATGGCAGCTTCGGGCAATTTCATCGGTGGCCCGAGCGCGGCGCAACGCAACATCATCTCGGGCAACAAAGGCACAGATGGCAAAGGCAAAGGCGTTTTCTTCGTGGTCAACCGGCAGGCAGGGTTTGGCACCAACAAAGGCGTCCCCACCAACAACCTTGTTCGTGGCAACTTCATCGGCGCCGACGCAACTGGCACCAAGGCTTTGCCCAACGCTTTTGGTGTGCTAGTGGAAGGCGGCGCGTTCAACAGCCTCCAGAGCAATGTCGTTTCGGGTAATACGAGCGTGGGGGTCGTCGTCACCAAAGGGCAAACCAACCTGGATGAGGGCGAAGGGACCACGCTTCAGGATAATCTCATCGGTGTCGATTGGACGGGAGCCAAAGCCCTTTCCAACGGCCTGTATGGTATCATGTTGCTCTCGCAGAAGAACTCTGTGCTGAGCGGTAACACTATTTCCGGCAACGGGCGTGCGGGCGTAATGTTGGCGGGCAAAGTGCCCACCGATGCCTTTTTCTCGAATATAGGCAACGGCAACTTACCAGTGAACGCCGTGCTGACGGGCAACTTCATCGGCACCAACAGAACCGGAACTGCCGCCTTGTCCAATGGCAGAACCGCGACAGCGACGAGCGGCGGCGGGGGAGGCATCGTGATCTTTTCGGGCGTGAAGGGGCAACCATTGGTGGCACTGCTGTTGGTGCGGGCAACGTCATCGTGGGTAATGTGGGCGCGGGTATTCTTGTTGCTGGGATCAGCGCCTCACCTGTTGGAGTTAACACCATCAGAGGCAACTTTATCGGCACGAACGTCGGCGCGAAGAACGTTATTGGCAACACCAAATCAGGCATCAGCGTGCAGTTTGGTCAAGGTCTGAACATCGCCAATAACACAATTACAGGCAACGGCGGCGACGGGGTGACGGTTCTTTCGGGCAGTACCAATACCATCACGACTAACGCCATCTACTCGAACAAACTATTGGGCATTGACCTCAAAGGTGACGGTGTCACCCTCAACAGCGCGACGGGGGCAACCAACACGGCTTTGCCCAACCTCGGCCAAAACTTCCCCGAACTGCTGTCGGCGCAAGTGGTGGGTGGCACAACTACAGTGGCTGGGCTATTGAAAGGCGCCGCCAAAGCGACTTACCGTATTGAGTTCTTCGTGAGCGCGGCGCGTGACTCCTCAGGCTATGGCGAAGGGCAGAAGTTCATTTCGGCAACCAACATCACCACCGATACAAAGGGAACAGCCAAATTATCGGCGACACTTTCCGTTGTACTATCGGGCACGCAGTTCCTGTCGATGACGGCCACCGATGCCAAAGGTAACACCAGCGAGTTTTCGGGCATCTCACGCGCCATCACCGGGCAGGTGTACACCACCATCACCGATCCCAAAAACGCCAAGGCGACCATCAAACAGGGTCTGGTCAACGTCCGCATCGAGCGCCTCGATTCCAAGGGCGTCGTCAAAGAAGTGACGGGCACAGATAGCGATGGCAACTACCTGTTTATCGGTGTTCCCGATGGCACCTGGACGGTCAAACCGTCCTCGAAAACCGGCACATTCGATACGCAGTTCGCCCCGGCAACGCGGGGTGTGGCGGTCTCCGCGAGCAAACCCACCGTGTCGGGCGTGGATTTCACGACCTACTCCATCTCCGGCACAGTTAAAGATCTAGGCGGCAAAGCGCTGGCGAATCAACTGGTAATTTTGAGCGAACTGAATAGGAGCGTCAAAACCGGACGTGACGGCAATTACCGCTTCGAGGGACTGGGCAAAGCGGCTTTCACCATCATCTTTGGCGACACCTTCTCGCCCAAGTCTTCTCTCGTCACTCTGCCCACCACTGGCGTAGCAGGCGTTTCGCCCAACGCTCGTGTCGATGCGCAGCAGGGCTTGTCGCTCAGTGGTCGCGTCACCGATGTCTCAGGTACTCCTCTGGTGAACGTGCGAATCGATCTGCTCGGCTCCAACATCTCGCCCGTGGTGACGGATAAGAATGGGATGTATCAATTCGACGGGCTACCGGCAGGAGCGTACCGGGTCGCCCCCACGGCCAGCGCTGGAAAGTTCAATCCCTCCAGTTGCAATGTCACCCTCAAAGATAAAAATGTGAGCGGCATGGACTTCGCCAAGCTCGCCGCCTCGCCAGCCCCCAGAGGCTTTTCGGGCGGCGACTCCTAAATATCAAAACAAGCCGTGTTCTCAAGCCTCAAAATTTGGGAATACGGCTTGTCATATGACGGCTTCTCTCTTCGCCCCTCGGGTTATTTTTCGCTCGGTTTGCTTTTTTCGAACATGCGTTCGTTGACTGATTGGTGACACGCGACCGCTCAAGGTCACGACCTCGACTACTGATAGTTCTTCTCGGCTCTCGAAACTATCTTTCTAGCTCTCTTGGAATTTGGCGGCTACATTGGCGCCCCTGCCCCCTTTCGAATTTCTTCTCGGTCCTCTCTTCGTTTCGATTCAACCAAACAATTTTCTATCGAACGCGCGGTAGTTGATCGCTTCAGCGACGTGATGCATCTCGATTTTCTCCTCACCTTCGAGGTCGGCAATCGTCCTCGACACCTTAAGAATCCGGTCGTAGCCGCGTCCGCTGAGATTGAACTGGGCGATAGCCGCTTTGAGTAGGTCTTTGGTGGCAGCATCCATGTCGCAGTGTTCGCGCAGTTCTTTGGCTTTCATATGGCCGTTGCACGTCCCCATCCGCGCCAACTGCTTTTCTCTGGCTTTTATGACTCGCCTCCGAACTGTTGCTGAACTTTCCCCTACTCGTTTGGACATCAATTCTTCCGAAGAGAGTCTGGGCACTTCGATGTGGATGTCGATGCGATCTAGCAAGGGACCGCTTATCTTCGCCAAATATCTTCGGATCTGCGGTGCGGTGCACGTGCAGACGGGGGAGGCGCCGTTCGCGCCGGTTTTCATTCCACCCAGGAGGTAACCGCACGGACATCCATGCAAATTCCGACTTCGTGAAGTGAAAGAAGAACTGGAGCAATTAGCGTAAACGCTGGCTTCCAGACGGAGATTGAGTCTCATGTTCACAACGTAAATTTAAGCTTCCAAGATTCCGTGCCGTGCAGCCCAAACGGCGGCTTGCACACGATCAGATACGCCTACCTTACTGATGATATGAACCACATGAGTCTTAATTGTATTTTCGGTAACGAAGAGCAATTCGCCAATTTCGCGGTTCCCAAGACCAGTCGCCATCAGACGCAGCACCTCGATCTCGCGTTCGGTGAGTGGTTGAATGAGGTCTTGAGCAATAGATATAGTTGCGCTCAATCCGCGCAACGAGTGGGCTAAATCTTCTCGTGACAACAGCATCTCGCCATTGGCAACGGCGCGCAGAGCGGTCATGAGTTCGACGCGCTTGAGCCCCTTGAGGAGATAGCCAGCCGCACCGCCCGCCACTGCACGCGACATGTAAGTTGGGTTTTCGTAAGAGGTCAACATGATAACCGCTGTTTGTGGTTGCTGAGATTTAAGCGTCCGCAGAGCATCTAGACCATCGCCCCCAGCCATACGGATGTCCATCAAGACAATTTGTGGGTGCAATGTGCGCGCGATCTCGACGCCCTCTTTGCCAGAGGATGCTTCACCAACGACACGGAATTCGGTGTCTTCCAATAGGCTGCGGATGCCGTCGCGCCAGATGGCATGGTCATCCACCAATAGCACACTAAATTCACGGCATAGAGATTCATCGTTGGGAATTGGCATGGTTTCAGTCGCCATCAGGTTTATCTCCCGTTTTTCCAAGGAGAGGAAAAAGTGCCGTGACCGAGGCTCCTTCGCCAGGAACGCTATAGGATTTGAAGCTCCCATGCAACATCCGCGTTCGCTCGGCCATGCTGTAAAGGCCAATGCCATCACGCGCCGCCAGTGATTGGGCACGCGCTGTTGAATCAAATCCACAACCTCGATCAGTCACTTCCAAGCGAAGTTGCCACTGCCCCGTCGCGCTATTCACTTCGCGATTACACAGCACTTTGATCCATTGCGTAGCGGCGTGTTTGCGTACATTGGTCAATGCCTCTTGGGCTATGCGATAAACAGCTGTTTCCAGCATTTTGTCGAAGCGTTGGCCGCCTATGTTGCACCTGAACTCGACTGTGTTCCAACCAGCGTGTTCTTTCTCCTCGTTCACTAGAAGTTCCAGCGCACCAGCCAGTCCCAAATCATCCAGAGCCAGGGAGCGCAATCCTTTGATGAGGCGGCGCGATTCGAGGACGGACTCCTGCAAATAGCGAGAGGTTTGAGCTAACTCGCGTGCCGCTTTTTCAGAGTTCCCGCTCTGCTGCGAATACTTGAATGCTTCCAGGTGGATATGTGCGGCTAAGACGTGTTGCACCAAGCCATCGTGCAAGTCGTAGGCGATGGCGCGGCGCTCTTCTTCGTGCGCGGTCAAAAGTCCAGCCACAAGAGAACGCTCGCGTTCGAGGGCATGAAGGTTGTGAATGGCAACTGTGGCATGAATGCCCAGCGCCTGGACATTGGCTTCATCAACATCGGAGAATGCTTCACCACCGCCTTTGTTAGTCACGTAGAGCGCGCCTAAAGCGGTCTGAGCGCGTCGCAAAGGAACCCCCAGAAAAGTCTCACCGCCACTTTCGGGAGCCACCTGAAGGCGCAGTGGCTCCTGGCGCTCAAGGAGCAAGCGCAGAACGCCATCGGCTTCAGAGTGAGGGCCGGGGAGCGATTCTGAAAAGGCGGCCTGTTCTGCGGGTGAAAACCCAGCCGTTACCAAGTCGGAAAAGCCTGCTGCATCGTCGCGCGCCACACCAATCGCGGCATAGCGCGCGCCCGTTAGCTCGCGCGCGGCTTCAGCAAGGTAGCGCAGAGCTTCAACGCCACTGCGGGTCGGGAGAATTTCTAGCGCGATAAGGCGGGCGGTGTCCAAAATGAGGGCACGTTCATGTTGACGCGCTTTCACTCCTGGCAGAACGATTGGGGCCTTTAGGGCAGAAGTCAGGTCTTCGATATTGATCATCTCACCTAAGCCATATCTATTGCCTCCACTAACCGCTGTGTGTAGGCGTGGCGGATAGAGGGTGGTTCAAGACACCAGCTACGGTCCAGACGCATAGAATCAGATCGTGAATCAGAGGATATGGGTGCAACGATGGTTGGGTTGACTGGAAATTCTTTGTGTTGTTAGTTATTGGGAAAGATGCTGGTGCGGGGCACATTATCCTCATTTGCATAGCTGTCAGCAGTATTTTGGTGGTGCAAGACCATGAAGAAAACCAGGCCCGCTCCGAAACAGGCTATAGCTGCCAGCAGCAAACACTTCGGGCCATAAAGGATATCGAGAAAGGCTCCAACGATACCTCCGCCAGCAAAAGAAAAGAGTAGCGCGACCAGAAATTTGAGTTTCCATGCCACGATGCGACGGTGACGCAGCCAGTGACCGAGCATAACACCTAGATCAGTGACAATACCACTGACGTGTGTGGTGCGAATCATTAGACCGCAGTAGCTGCTGCTCATCGCGTTTTGTAGGCCGCACGCGGCAGCTGCGACCATAGGCCCCGCCACCGATCTTTGTAGAAGAAGTAACGTCGCGATGAGCAGCAGTACTCCCTCCAACATCATAACGGCGCCGTAGCGCCGCGAGGGCAAAAGCCGGGTCGCCCCGACGAACATACCAGCGAGCAGAGCGCCCAGAACAAAACCCACAATGACAAGCGACGAACCCAACGCGCTCTGAACATGCCCTGCGGCGATGCTGAGCCCCAAGCGGGACACGGCACCTGACATATGGCTAACCGGGGTATCGAAAAAGCCGAGCACGACCGAATTGATGTAACCCGCCGTCGCGCTCAAGGCCATCATAGCGGGAAGAATGTGCCTCCACTCAGCGACAACAGTCGTTTTATCGAGAGGTTGCGGATGAGAATAAGGCATGAATGAAAAAGGGCCCGTACTATTGGGCGGAAGCTCGACTAAAGCCTGCGGCGCCTTCTTTGAAGCGATAGATCATTGTCGTCTCACCGCAAATGGAAGTTGTCTTCTCGGCGTGTCCCAGCACATCGCTTAGCACTTGCTGCATAGGTCTGTTGCTCGAAAGCATCTGCGCCGTGATGCCGGAGAAGCCCTTGATGTAGATAAGTTGAGCCAGGTGACGTAGCAAATGCTTGGCGATTCCGACTCCCCGATACTGCTCATGGACCACGAATGCCACTTCGGCCAAGTTCGTTGCGGGGTCCAAGGCGTAGCGTCCGATGGCAACAATTCTTGCAGCATCCGTGTGGCCATCTAATCCCACTATCGCCAACTGTTCGTGACCATCCAACTGTACCAACTCCAGCGCCCGCTGAGGCGACATCTCGCGCACCATCATGCCATAGCGCGAATAAATGGTCTCCTCAGTGTGCGAATGAAAGAAGTCCACCAGGCGTTGCTTATCGGCGAGCCCTATAAAGCGGAAGTAAATGGGCATTTCGACGCTTCCCCCATTTATAGAACGGCGAAATGCTATGCTATGCTCGTTTTCAGGCATATGTTTGTACTTTTAACGAGTCATTGGGGCATGGAGTACCTGTTGACTGGTTATATCACAGCCGCGTCCTTATCGAGATAAATGGTGAGTAGCATCCGGCTCGCCTGACTGGCTATCATGCTGTGGAGGACACCGGGGCCAAGAACTAGGATTTGCTGTGCGCGCAAATCGTGCGCATGCCGTTTCGCTTCGCTGTAGGTTTCGACTGTAAGGGCGCCGTCGAGGACGTGAATGGTGACAAGGCCATTGGCTTTATAATCGGCCAGTTTGCCGCCCGCCTCAAAGACAAAGAGTACGATGGTTGTAGCACCTTGATGAAAAATCGTCATCTGGCGATGGCCGTTGGCTCCCAGATGCGTCTCGGCCTGTAGGTGCGCGCTTAAAGGAATGACGTCGAAGAGGTGTTGCTGACCACTGAAGCGAGTGGAGGGAGCTTCGCGCAAGCGTGGTTTTGTTGGAACGGGCTCGTTTGTTTGGTTCTCGATGAGGCCAGAGGGCTGATTGTAAGTGGGGTCATCGTATGGGTCAGTTTTGTTGTTGGGCGGTGAAGTCATAGTGGATAGTGGCAGTGTTGCCAACTCTCCCAGATGAGGGGATTGACCGGAGATAAGTTCCTTATATTGCGGTTCGCGTTTCGAGATTTCTCTGTCTTTCATCATATCTTCTCTTCCTATGAGTACCATTATCGGGTGAGCCTCGCCCCATAACATCACCCAATTGAGCGATTATCGGAAATGAAATTTGTAGAGATGAGGTCTGCGCCATGTCACCAATCACCTGGCGTCTGTCCTCTTAATGAGAATTGAATGGGCGATTTATCAAAGATTTAGAGGGCTTTATCAATCTTTTTTGGGGCTTATTCAATCGAAAAGATTGATTAATTGAGGAAACGCGATTGGATTCAAGCGTAGAATTGGGGTTTCGGGATTGGTTAATCAAAGTTTTCCAATGAAAACGCCTTATTGATAAAATACCACGAGCGAAGATTCAATCTTCTCATTTTATTGCCTTCAGTGTAACCGATTCAATATCTCATTGGAAGGGACAAGTTCTCCCAGATAAAACCGCCCAGCAGCCGACGCTTTCGATAATCACTCAATTGGGTGATGCAAGGTAGCAGCGGCCTCTCCCAAATTACACAGCACGGAATGTTGAACGTTGGAGTACACAGGTTATGAATCGAAGAAAATTCATCGGTATTAGCGGGGGAGCGTTGCTGGCTGGGGGAACGACATCTTACTGGTTAAGTGACAGGAACAACCTTTCGAGAGAAGATATTCAAGCAGAGGACGATCACAGCTCAAGTCTCCAGGCAGACGAAAGAGAGATTTTATTTCTCGCTTCGCTTGCGCCGAGCGGTCACAACACGCAACCGTGGTTTGTGCGAAGTCTTGAACCCTATCACTGGATTATCGGCAATGACCGGAGCAGATGGTTGCCAGCTGTGGCCCCGACTCAAAGGGAAACGATGCTGTCCATCGGCGCGTTTCTCCAAAATCTTGAATATGCGGCCAGTTCTCTTGGCTACATCTGCAATTGGAATTTGCTGGCTACGACTTCTCAAGCTGAGCAAGTCATGGAAGTCAAACTGGCGAAAAAAGCGTTGACACCTACTTTTGATAGCACGAAAATTGTGAAACGCCGCACCGTTCGCTCTCATTTTTCAAGTGAATCGCTTCGCAAGGAAGATGTCGAGCATCTGCTTGGCTTGGAAGAGCAATGGGTTTATTATCTGCCTAGTGGGAGCAAAGAAAGCCAGTTCATCAACGACCAGACTCTCGAAGCGAACCGCCTTCAATCCTCCCGTAATGCGGCTCAACAAGAGTTAGCCAGTTGGACGCGGTTCGCTAGCCGAGATGCCGAAAAACACCGGGATGGATTAACAACAGCGAGCATGGAAATAGAAGGAGTATCCGGTTGGGTAGTGCGGAATTTTTATGGAAAAAGCGATGTAATGAAGCCGGGTTTTAGACAGAAAAACATTGACAACATCCAGAAAGAAGTCGCGGGATCGGCGGGATGGATTGTCATTACCAGCAGAAATGATTCCGTGGAGGAATTGCTAGAAACGGGCAAACGAATGGAAAGGGTTTTTCTCAAAGTGCGCGAGAAAAACATAGCCATCCACCCGATGACGCAGATATTGGAGGAGACATCAACTCAGAAAATAGTGCAGCAATCGGTTGGAATCGTAGAACCAATCCAATTTCTTCTGCGAACAGGTTACGTGAACCAGTATCCGCCACCAGTTTCATTGCGGCGACCCGTTGATTGGTTTATGCGTAAATAGAGACCAGCAACCTCTTCCGCTTTAAATGTCAACCAGTCACCTGTTTGGCTCGTTTGCCTTCGACAATCGCCCATTTGGGTGATGTTTGCCCCTTGGGACTTAGCGACAATGAAAGCATGAGATCGAAATCAGGGGGATACGCATGTCGCGGATAAAAAAGATTCTGTGCCCGACCGATTGGAGCGAACCATCGCGGGTGGCACTACAGACTGCCGCAAAGCTGGCTCTTCAGGAGGGGGCAGACTTGCTGGTAATTCATGTTCTGCCATCGCTGGGCCTAGTGCGTGGCATTTCTTCCGCGGCCTCTCTGGGAGCGGCCATGAAGCATGAGGCCTACGAAAAACTGACGGCTCTCATCGCTGAGTGCGTGCCCTCTGACGTGCGGGTGTATCCGCTTATCCGCGTAGGTGAGGAAGCCGATGAAATTCATCTGGCAGCTTTGCAAGTGGATGTGGTGGTGATGAGCACTCATGGTCGCTCTGGCTGGGCTCATTGGGCATTTGGTTCGGTTGCCGAGACCGTGTTACTAGGCTCGACATGCCCGATTTTTGTGATAGGTCCGACTGGAACACGTCAAGCCAAGGATGAAACACGAGAAGGAGTAAGAAATCCCAGTTTCGGCTTTCCATTCAAGCAAGTGCTGTGGCCGACTGATTGGAGTGAACCATCGGAGCGTGCGCTCGATGACGCAATTGCCATTAGCGCGCGGCATGGGGCGCAACTCCTGATGTTGCATGTGCTTGAACCCCCGGAAATGGAACCGCTGGTTTGGGAGAGACGGCAACGCGCTGAAATGCAAGAGCGTTTTCGCGAATTATGCGCACGTAAGCCGGAAGCCAAAGAGGCTCAGCAACTGATCGGCTACGGCGTCGCGGCGGAGGAAATCATTCGAATCGCGGTAGAGAAAGGCGTCGATCTCATCGTGATGAGTACGCAAGGGCGTACGGCGTGGCAGCGTTTGAAACTTGGCTCGGTCGCACAAAAGGTAGTGCGTCAAGTCCCCTGCCCCATTCTGCTTATTCCCCTTCATACGGCAACAGCATACAGTGCCATCACCGAATTAGAAGTCGCGTGAGGCATCCTGCGCGAAGGGATGGCTGCTGTGGCGGACAGAATAAATGGTAATTCCAAGGCGAGACATGAAAACGATTTTAGTGGTGGAAGATCACCCGAACCTGGGCGTATTGTACCAGGAAGAATTGAGCGAGGCTGGCTATCGCACATTATGCGCGTGCAATGGGCATGAGGCTTCGCAACAGATGGCGCATCATCACCTGGATTTGGTAGTGCTCGAACTCGACTTACCGGGAATGGATAGGTTCGATCAGATGTTGGTGGAGTCACCCAAATTGCCAATTATCATCAACAGTGGATATAGCACGGATAGTTTCCGGCCCTGGCCAGCGGCGGCATTCGTTTCAAAAAGCGGCGATTTGAGCGAACTGAAACTGCAAATCCAACAAGTTCTGAACCCATAGTAACCGATAAAGGCCACTTGAAATGTTACCTCTGCATAAAATTTTGTGTTCGACCGACTTTAGCGAACCTTCCTTTGTAGCGCTAAAAATTGCGGGGGAATGGGCGAAGCACTTCGGCGCCGAGCTGTGCGTGATTCATGTGGTAGAGTCGATGGAAAACCCTGGCCTCATTCTATCCACAGAAGAAATCGAGGTATCCATGAGGATTGAGGCTTTGCGGCGGCTTCACGAAGTCGTGGGGGACCATCTCGCGGATATTGGTTCGGTTCACCCGATTGTGGCGATTGGCAGTCCCGCTGACGAGATTGCCGCCAGCGCGGAGCGGGAGAACGTGGACATGCTCGTTATCGCCACCCATGGATTGAGCGGTTGGCGATACATTGCCTCCGGTTCTTTAGTTGACAGAATATGGTTTGGTTCGGTGGCAACCAACGTGATGCGGCTGGCGCATTGCCCGATTCTCACAGTGCGTTTGCCGTCCAATCTCATCGTGTAACTTGGAGAGGAGAACTATAGCGTACTTTCCCGATCAGCCATTCGACAATCGCCCATTTAGGTGATGCCCGCCCATTGTTGGAGGAGGATAATCCCTGGTGACGAGGACGACTCGGAGCCACTAGGGAGCAATCACGGTAAAGCAGAATGGTAAAGCAAATGCTTGAACCTTTCGAGCGCACCTGATTTCGATGAAGGCAATCATCGAAGCGCACTGCCCTACCCGACTTCTCCCATTAAGGAACTCATATGAACCGCAGCGATCTTCATCAACTTCAAGCAATGCGCGACTATCCGTCGCTTTCTATCATTACCCCTACACACCGGACTTCGCCTGACAATTTGCAAGACCCAATTCGGGTAAAAAACCTCGTCACCGAGGCGACCAACCAGCTGCACGATCAATTTTCCAAGCGCGAAGTTGAGCCACTTTTAGAACGTTTGAACACCCTGGTTGGGCAGATCGATTGGCACCACACGCTGGACGGCATGGCCCTTTTTGTCAGCAAGGATTTCGGGGGACATTTCGACTTGCCGTTTCCGGTCACGGAGCGCGTTGTCGTGGACGAAAGCTTTGGCACGCGCGAATTGGTTTTCAGCATGAATCGCAGCCCGCGTTACCATGTTCTGGTGCTGAGCGAGCATCGGACGCATTTGTTTGAGGCGGTGCGCGATCAATTACGGGAATCGCGAGTGGGAGGGTTCCCTCTTGAGCATGAAGGTTCGGAGGAGGTCAGGGGCCTGCCCGGTGGTCATGGTGTGCATGAAGCGGGCTACCGCGACGAGTCGGATCGGCACTTCTTCCACCATATTGATGCAGAGCTTTCCAAAATGCAGGAACATGACCCATTGCCCGTCGTGGTGACGGGCGTGACTCGCTCTCTGGCGCTCTGGGACGAACTCTCGAGCAATAAGGCTTCATTGGCGGGCACGCTGGGTGGTAGCTATGAGGACACGCACGCGCATGAACTGGGCCAGTTAGTGTGGCCGGTGATGGAGGAGTTCATGGCCCGCGACCGCGCCCAGATCCTCGATGAACTCGGCGAAGCCATTGGCGCTCAAAA
Source organism: bacterium (assembly GCA_004172935.1). Lineage (GTDB taxonomy): Bacteria > Armatimonadota > Abditibacteriia > Abditibacteriales > Abditibacteriaceae > Abditibacterium. The sequence continues at coordinate 93,177 of SDZD01000018.1, forward strand.
ATATGCGGGCGGAATGGATGAGCTGTGGACGCTGGCGCTCGAAGGGCGCGGCGCAACGCTACTAGTCGAAGAGGATTTCCATTATATGGGCGAGGTGCGCCCCAATGGGATGCTGATGGCGACCACGGAAAATCCTGTTGGTGACGAGACATTGGTGGATGTCGTGGATGACCTTATTGAAATGGTGTTGAGCAAGAGCGGTCGGGTTGTTTTCGTGGACAATGGCAGTCTGGAAGCAAACGGTGGCATCGCGCTTATTCTGCGCTATTAAAACGTGTGAGAACTCAAGCCAAGCATACGCAATAGGAATTCCATGAAAGCACTCGTTTACCACGGCCCCGGCCAATACGCCCTCGAAGAACGTCCGAAGCCGGAAATTCAGGCGCCTACCGATGCCCTTATCAAAATTACCCACACCACCATCTGTGGCACCGACCTCCATATCCTCAAGGGGGATGTGCCGAGCGTTCTGAGGGGCCGCATCTTAGGACACGAAGGGGTCGGGATTGTGGAAAGTACCGGCACGGGCGTTTCGAGTTTCAACGTGGGCGATCACGTTTTGATTTCGTGTATTACCTCGTGCGGCAAGTGCAGCAGCTGTAAGAAGGGCATGTATTCGCACTGCGACAAGGGCGGCTGGATATTGGGCAATCTCATTGATGGGACACAGGCCGAGTACGTCCGCATTCCCTTCGCCGATACCAGCCTGCATGCCATTCCCGCCGGGGTCGATGAAGAAGCTCTCGTCATGCTGAGCGATATTTTGCCGACCGGATTCGAGTGCGGGGTTTTGAATGGGAAGGTCAAACCCGGCGATAGCGTGGCGATTGTTGGAGCTGGTCCGGTTGGGTTGGCAGCGCTTCTCACCGCGCAGTTTTATTCACCCGCTGCGATCATTATGGTCGATGTGGACGAAAACCGGCTTCAGGTGGCGCTCAAGCTAGGAGCCACACACGCTGTCAATAGTAGCAGTGTCCAAGCTGTCGAACGGGTCATGGAACTCACGCAAAACCTGGGGGTAGATGTGGCCATTGAGGCGGTTGGAATTCCAGGGACGTTTGATATTTGCCAGAAAATCGTCGCGGCGGGAGGACACATTGCTAACGTGGGAGTGCATGGAAAACCAGTTCAGCTGAACATCGAGACGTTGTGGAGCCATAATATCACACTCACGACGGGCCTTGTGGATACAGTGACGACGCCAATGCTTCTCAAGACTGTGCTGGCGGGCAAAGTCGAACCCAAACAACTGATAACCCATCACTTCCACCTCGACGATATCATGATGGCTTACGAGACATTCGGCAATGCCATGAAAGAATGTGCGCTCAAAGTTATTATCACGAGCGACTAGAAACGCGCTTAGCGCAAGGACACCCAAACCATGAATGCCAATGCAATAGCGACTCAAATCCAACCAGCCGATTTCCCGCGCTTTGGTCCTCCCGAAGAACAACTGCGTTTTCTGCTGCGCTACGCGATTCTGGCGCCTTCAAGTCACAATACCCAACCATGGCTGTGGCAAATTGAGGAGGATGAAGTCACGCTACGCGCCGATGAAAGGCGACTTATGCCCGCGCTTGATTCACAGGGTCGCGAGATGATTATCAGTTGTGGTGCGGCGCTTCAACATCTGTGCCTGGCAATCCGCGCGTTCGGTTACGCAGCCCTTGTGCAGACTTTTCCGGACACCGACCAACCCAATTTGCTGGCGCGTGTTCGGCTTGCGTCTTACCGCCCGCCCACTGCGGATGATAGTCTGCTGTTTCGCTTCATCACCGAGCGGCACACCCACCGTGGAGAGTTCGAGGAGCGCCCGCTCCCCACCGAATTGCTGGACATCTTGCAGAGTGAAGCGGGGCAAGAAGGGGCTTCGTTGTATTTCGCTCAGACGCCCGAAGATCGTGGGGCCATCACCAAACTCATTGAGAACAGCGATTTAATCCAGAATAGCGACGCTGCCGTACGGCGCGATGTCGCTGATTGGATCGCACCTCAAGGGGCTCGCAAGGATGGCATTCCGGCGAGCGCGCTTGGCATCAGCGATTTGATGTCGCACCTCGCGCCGCTGTCACATCGCCTGTTCAACCGGGGCGAGCTTATCGCCGAAGCCGACGCAATATTGGCGGATAACTCTACAGTGTTGGTTGTGCTTTGTACTCCAGAAGGGGGTTCGCAAGCGTGGTTAGCAGCGGGCCAGGCGTTGGGGCGCGTGTTGTTACGTGCGCGGGCTGAGGGCGTGTGGGCCAGTTTTTTCAATCAACCCGTTGAGGTCGATGAGATGTGGGTCCGACTGTATAAAATCGCTGGCTCTCATCATTTCCCTCAACTGGTGTTTCGCCTGGGTTATGCCCAACCCGTTCCGGGGACTCCACGACGACCGGTGGAAGAAGTGACCAATATACACGACGATCCTTTAGCTTGAAATCGGCCATTAGGCGGATTCGGAAATGAGCCAGGGGGAGAAACACTGGTGAAAGAGCGAGAGTTCTCAGCAAGAGGTGTCCATTCAATGACAGCAACATTTGCACGCGAACGAATTGTAGCAGCGTTTGTAGTTCTGGCAAGTATGGGAATTAGCTGGCGGATGCTATTTAAACGCGCCCAGTGGAGAAAAAAGACACTCCGCCTTGTGGAAATGTTAGAGGAGAACGAGGGCACAAGTGACGAGAAAACAGTGAGCTTTGCCGGGTTCGGGGGGCTTCCCGCTCCGGTTGCCAGATACCTGCGTTTCGCACTGCGCGAGGGTCAACCTTTCATTCACTCCGTCCGCATTACCCAGAGCGGGGAGCTGCGAATTTCGCCTACACACAAGCAGTGGCGGAAATTTCGAGCAGTTCAATTCTTCTCGCCCAACGCTCCCGGTTTTGTTTGGGATGCACATGTTTCGATGCCGCTTGGGATAAAGATTCGAGTGCGCGACGCCTATTCGGGACATGGTTTGGGTCAAGTGGATGTCGCGTCTTTGGTCACAGTGGCTCAGGTGGAAGACAAAACCGAACTTTCGGAAGCAGCGCTGATGCGTTACCTGGCCGAGGCGGTCTGGTTTCCCACTGCGCTTTTGCCCTCATCAGCAGGTATTGTGTGGAGCGCCATTGATGAGAAAAGAGCTCTCGCAACATTGACGGCAGGAGCGACAACGGTTTCGCTGGAATTTGGTTTCGGCGGGTCTGGCGAGGTAACGAGCATTTATACGCCTGGACGCTACAGGGAAGTGCAGGGAGGCTTTGAACTGACGCCGTGGGAAGGGTATCACCGCGATTATCAGGAAATCAATGGAATGCAAATTCCCACCACTGGAGAAGTCGCATGGCACTTACCGGAGGGGAAATTCACTGTATGGAGGGGAAGGAACGAATACACACAATTCGACTTGGGGCACAAAAGGAAGTCACCCATCAAAAACCATGTTACCCATCAAAAAAATTCTTTGCCCCGTTGATTTCAGTGACTTCTCCTGTGAAGCGTTGAGCGATGCGGGCGAGTTGGCCGCTCATTTTGGCGCCGAGCTGTATGTTTTGCACGTCACGCAATCACTCGAAAACCTCTCCATGCTCTCCCCTTATCCGGGCTCTTTACCGTGGGACATGGAAGGCTACGAAAAGGCAGTGCGCGACGGTGCAGAAGAGGAGTTGGGCAAAATCATCGCCCGGCAACACCTCCAGGGAATCGCAGTGCGTCCACTGCTGCGTCACGGCTATCCCACCGACGAAATCGTGGAGGCAGCTCGCGCGTCGAAGGCCGATCTTCTGGTGATTGCCACGCACGGACTCGGTGGGTGGCGGCACCTGATGTTTGGTTCCGTCGCCGAGAAAGTGATTCGTCTCTCGTGTTGCCCGGTTCTCGTCACGCATTCACAAAAGCCGCCAGAAAAACCAAGCGTCCCAGCCACGATGTAGTTACCCCGCTTAATTTCCCCCAATTCGGCTTTATCCAAGCGATTGCAAACACAAATTTATGTCTAATTTCAATTCGGAACCACAAAATGATATGGATGGCGTTGCTGCAACATCATTCGATCAGTTAGCGACGGGCTCGGCGCAGCTTTCTCGGTCCGCGAACAATTTCAGTCTGATGCGGGAGTCGATGGAGCTCACCAGTCCCCTCAACCGGCCATTGAGTGCCGATGAACTGCGGCGCATGAATGCCTACTGGCGCGCGGCCAATTACCTTTCGGTGGGGCAAATTTATCTGCTCGATAATCCCCTGCTCAGAGAACCGCTTACTCTCAAGCACATCAAGCCCCGCTTGCTTGGGCATTGGGGCACGACGCCGGGCCTGAACTTCATCTACGTTCACTTCAACCGCCTCATTAAGGCGCACAACTTGAATGCGATCTATATCGCGGGTCCCGGTCATGGTGGGCCGGGGCTGGTCGCCAACACCTATTTGGAAGGTACTTACAGCGAGGTTTACCCGACCATCTCCTCCGAAGCAGACGGGATGAAAAAGCTGTTCAAGCAGTTTTCTTTCCCCGGTGGTATTCCTTCGCATGTCGCGCCGGAAACGCCCGGTTCGATTCACGAGGGAGGTGAACTGGGCTACTCGCTGTCTCACGCCTATGGAGCGGCGTTCGACAATCCCGATTTGCTGGTTTGCTGCGTGATCGGTGATGGCGAAGCGGAGACGGGGCCACTGGCGGCGAGTTGGCATTCCAACAAATTCCTCAACGCCGCGCATGACGGCGCGGTTTTACCGATTTTGCACCTCAACGGGTACAAAATCGCCAATCCGACGCTGCTTTCGCGCATCGGTCACGAGGAATTGGCGAGCTTGATGATTGGTTACGGTTACAAACCTTACTTCGTTGAGGGCGATGACCCGGAATCGGTGCATCAGCAAATGGCGGCGACGCTCGATATTTGCCTTGAGGAAATTCAAGACATCCAACAGGATGCCCGCACGCAAGGTTGCACGACACGCCCGCAATGGCCAATGATTGTTTTAAGGACTCCCAAAGGCTGGACGGGTCCGAAAGAAGTGGACGGTTATAAGACTGAAGGATCGTGGCGTTCGCATCAGGTGCCGTTTTCGGAAATGGCCACCAAGCCGGAACATATCAAGTTGCTAGAAGACTGGATGAAGAGCTACCATCCCGAAGAACTCTTCGATGAAAACGGGACATTGCTTACCGAACTGGCCGAACTGGCCCCCAAAGGTGAGCGGCGCATGGGAGCGAACCCACACGCCAACGGGGGGATATTACTGCGCGATTTGAAGATGCCGGATTTCTGCGATTACGGCGTCGATGTGACTCATCCGGGTACGGAGAATGCTGAGGCGACGCGCGTTTTGGGCGACTTTTTGCGCGATGTGATGAGGCTTAACGGGCCAACACGGAATTTTCGTGTTGTGGGCCCAGATGAAACCGAATCGAACCGTTTGGGGGCGCTGCTCAAAGTGACGGGACGCGCCTGGGATGCCGAGACGTTGCCAGAGGACGATGAGCATCTTTCGCGCGATGGGAGGGTGATGGAGATTTTGAGCGAACACACCTGCCAGGGCTGGCTCGAAGGCTATTTGCTGACGGGGCGTCACGGCTTCTTTTCGTGCTACGAGGCGTTCATCCATATCATCGACTCGATGTTCAACCAGCATGCCAAGTGGCTCAAAGTCAGTAGTCACATTCCCTGGCGGCGTCCCATCGCTTCCCTCAACTACTTGCTCACATCCCATGTGTGGCGCCAGGATCACAACGGCTTTTCTCATCAAGACCCCGGCTTCATCGACCACGTCATCAACAAGAAGGCCGATGTGGTGCGCGTTTATCTGCCGCCCGATGCCAACAGCCTGCTTTCGGTGGCCGATCACTGCTTGCGTTCGCGCAACTATGTGAACGTGATTGTGGCTGGGAAACAGCCCGCGCTGCAATTCCTGAGCATGGAGGAGGCGGTCAAACATTGTACGGCGGGTATTGGCATCTGGCAGTGGGCTAGCAACGACCAAGGGAGCGAACCGGATGTGGTGATGGCATGCGCGGGCGATGTCCCCACGCTGGAAACTCTGGCGGCAGTCGATTTGTTGCGCCAGCACTGTCCCGAACTCAAAGTGCGCGTTGTTAACGTGGTTGATTTGATGACCTTGCAACCGCAAATCGAGCATCCCCATGGATTGAGCGATCAAGAGTTCGACACGATTTTCACGACCGACAAGCCAGTTCTCTTCGCCTATCATGGCTATCCAACTCTCATTCACCGCCTGACTTATCGGCGCACCAACCACCATAACATTCATGTGCGCGGCTATAAAGAAGAAGGTACGACGACAACTCCGTTCGATATGACGGTACTCAACGACCTCGACCGCTTCCACCTCGTCGGAGACGTTATTGATCGTGTCCCGGGGCTAGGGTATCGCGCGGCTTATCTCAAGCAAATGCTGCGCGACAAGTTGCTGGAGCACAAAGCTTATATCCGGCAACACGGCGACGACATGCCCGAAATCCGCGATTGGAAATGGCCGCATGGACGGGAAACTCAAAGCAGGGAGGAAGGGGCGACAGAGAATACATGTTGAGCGAAGGCTCCCGTTCGGGACTCCAATAGCGAAGCAAAATCATGCAAAATCTTCTGAATTCCTCCTGTTATTGCTCGACCGTGCGGGTTGCACAAGGCTTAGCAGATATTTTGAAAAGGACTCGACCTCACCTGACCCCTCAAGTCGAAGAGTTGCAGGCCAGCGTCACACAGGCTCACGCCAAGCTGCACAAACTCAGTCAGATTTCACACGCGGGGGCGGTTCTCAGTGACCATGAAGGCCAAAAGATCGTGCGCAACCCGGCGCGTTTTCTTGAAGCCAGAGCTGCCCTTGCCGAACTTGGCACGGCGTACCAGTCGCTGCGCGATTTGAAACGCGCAGGCAAGACGACGGCTTGAGCCTCCTGCGTTTTTGCCATAGCGATTACTTTTGATGCCTTGTTGGTTTGTGAAAAGCGCTCTGTGATCTTCGGGAGATCGCTGCATTTGGATGGACAATACCTTTGGACGGACAATGCCTTTGCCTCCTCACCTGTTGCCTGAGAATTCCGGCGTTTCGTTCACCGGAAGTGCTCGCAGATTCGGGATGATTTCCGCGATAGGGACTGTGATTGTGAGCGCGGTTTACGATGCCGCGCTCGTCGCTGGCATTCTATCGCTCCAGTCGCCGCAGGAGCCCATCAGCGATCCGTTGTTCTCGATTCTGGAAATCTTGATCCTGGTGCTGATGCCTTTTATGGTCGGACTCATGGTGGCGGTTCATGCTTGGTCGCCTGCTGAAACCAAAGCGTTCAGCCTGATGGCGCTTGCCTTTGGGAGTCTGCTCGCCGGACTCACTCTGGCAGTCCACTTCGTTTTGCTGACGATGAGTCGCCAGGCCGCATTCGCAAATTTTACTTGGATGCCGCTTTTCCTGTCGTTCCGGTGGCCCTCGATTCCCTATGCCCTCGACATCTTGGCCTGGGACGTGTTTTTCGCGGTGTCCGCCCTATTCGCCGCGCCCGTGTTTGGCGGGAGCCGTCTTGCCCTTTCTATTCGCGCGCTGCTGACGGCCAGCGGTGTGCTGGCGTTGGCCGGACTGAGCGGGGTCGCCTTTCACAAGATGCAGCTCCGCAACATTGGAATCATTGGCTATGCGGGTCTTTTCCCCGTGGCGGCACTGCTGATCGCCATTCTGTTCTACCAGGCGAAGCCGCGAGTGTTTTAAGTGTCATCGAGCGCCCGGTAGTGAGGGGCTCCAAAAACATGAGCCACAGCCGCCTCAAATTTCACCAGCTATTATGACACCGAACCTCGAACACCAGATTACCGCTCGCAGTCCAGAGCTCAAGCCAAAACTGCGGCACCAAGTCCCACTCGAAAGGTTTCGGGGTTTGCTCGCTTCCATCGGGCAGCGCCGATCTTTGCTCATCGCCTTTTTTGCGGCAACAGCAATCCTTCTGTTCCTACTGCTTCGCTTCGGTTTCCACGCCCCAGCGAAAACCACCCAAATTCCGTTGTTGGCGACACTCGTAGTTGGCGGAGTGCCGCTGATTTTTGAGCTGCTGCAAAAGCTGTGGCGGCGCGAGTTCGGCTCCGATCTGCTGGCGGGCATCTCCATCGTTACTTCGGCATTACTGGGCGAATATCTGGCGGGGGCCATTGTGGTGCTGATGCTTTCTGGCGGGGAGGCATTGGAAAGTTACGCGCTTCGCAGCGCCTCTTCGGTGCTGTCGGCCCTCGCCAAAAGAGTGCCTTCGGTGGCCCATCGCAAGCGTGATGCTGAGATTGTGGAGGTCGCGCTTCAAGATGTGGAAGTGAACGACCTGTTGGTCATTTATCCGCATGACATCTGTCCTGTCGATGGCACCGTAGTGTCGGGGC